>JABDJK010000071.1 GCA_013002535.1 Hyphococcus sp. | reverse complement strand
GGCCAGGCCGACGATGTTTGAACTAAATGAGCGCGGTCGCGCCTTTCCGCCCCATTACCTGCATGAAAGTTGGCAGGACTTCCTTTATTGGGACACGGAACTCGAACCTTAAGGTTTTTGTCTTCCTTCTCAACCGGCAGAACACTGGTTTTTTTCAGATTAAAATCTGGACGGCTCGTGTTTGTCGAAACTTGCCCTTCTTTGATCCGTTTCGACGGGCATATTTTCGCCAGAATTGACCTGAGTCAAAGCGCAAGATCGTCCATGCGGATATTTTCGGTCATGTATGCGTAATGCGTGGTGAACTTCGAGGAATGGTGATGAGCCAGCCCCTGCTGGAAACCGTTGCTTCTGCTCTGAATTGTCAACGCCGAATTGAGGAGAATGCTTTGGATCAGAAAATTACAACCAGTCCTAAGCTACGCCGGCAACACCAGCGTCTCAGTTTGCGGAGCTGAAACAGTGAGTGTTTCGAGCGATTCGCAGCTTGGAGCGCGCCTCCGTTCATTACGCAAGGCGGCAAATGTCTCGGCAACAGAGCTAGCTGAAATGGTCGGATCGAGAAGACTGCAAATCCTGAAATATGAACAGGGAATAAATCGGATTAGCGCTATGACCTTATACAAGATCTCAGAAGCGCTTAAATTGCCGCTCGACGCTTTCTACGTAGACCTTGAAGACGTGAAGCTAACCGCAATTTTGTATGGGAGTAGCCTTGGTGAGGATTCCGCCAAGGCGTAATCCAAATAGCCCCTCGGAGAAAGTGAGGTTTCGCCTTTTTGCAGCGTGAAAATACAGCGTTTTAATAAATCCGATGAATGATTTGATTAAGGATTTCCGGTCAGTCGATGAACACGTCTTGACAGGCGGCATTTCGCTAATTCTGTTGAAAAACTCGAAACTAAGTAGTTTTCTCTTTATACGGCTGATATTTCCGGGCTCTATATTCAAGAATATTGAATCATTTTGCTGATTTTGCAGC
This sequence comes from Hyphococcus sp., assembly GCA_013002535.1. Taxonomy (GTDB): domain Bacteria; phylum Pseudomonadota; class Alphaproteobacteria; order Caulobacterales; family Parvularculaceae; genus Hyphococcus. The sequence goes on along the minus strand of JABDJK010000071.1, from coordinate 577 downwards.
TCTCGTTAAGATATTTAGCCAACGCCCATCTCTACCGAAGGGCCAAAAATAGTTTTTCAACAAAATTCGCTAAAAGCGGACGTATGACCTCTAGAAGCCCACCAATAACAGCACTGCACAATTAGCTGCCTATTCGCAGAAAAATCTGCGGCGCCGGCCTCGAGAATCTGCGACGCTTTAAGGTTTGAGCATTTGGCAAATCGTAGAAATGGAGCCCGCCGCCAACCGGGGGGAGAGAGAAAAATGGCCGGCGACGGGCGCCCGAAATCCCCCTCCCGGGCTTTGGAAACCCGCAGGTTCGGACGCGGTGACTTGTGTGCCTAATGACGGCGCCAATAAGGCCGTAATTCGGCGACTCTTGGACGAATTAGGCGCATTAGAGATATTAGATGGGAGAGCCGGGAATATCCGTCGTCGACAAATAATGCTTTGCATATTCGCGTTCGAATCTCGATCTATTCACTGGATCAAGATAACGCGCCAGTTTTTCAAATTACTCATGAAGCTTTGGCTTAGGCTGCCGCCATCCACTCTAACATTTATGCTCGCCGCGCCGACGATGTCGACCTTATCGGCG
>JABDJK010000032.1 GCA_013002535.1 Hyphococcus sp. | reverse complement strand
TTTAATTTTTGGTAACAGCCAAGGTTCGCTCTGCACTAAAATTGCTGCGTCTACCCTGTGCTCCACACTGAGTTTTCGAAGTATTGACGAAACGTGGTTTTCCACCGTTCGCCTGGATCGCGATAATATCTCTGCGATATCGGAATTTGAGTGTCCTTCAACGAGCAACGACAGCACCTTTTGTTCTTTCTCTGTTAATCCTAATGGATGGTTGCGCGCCGCCTTGTATGGTCCGCGCTTTTTCTTCGGAAGCTCACTGGCAATCCCGAATCGAGAGGCAAGACGAAGCACCTTTTCTTCAATCGCCGCGGCGCCAATATCGCGACTAATTTGTATCGCAGCGCCCAGCTGATCGCTCTCCCTGGATTGAGCAAGCGTCGTCGCGATAGCGGGTATCGCACCTAACTTTTTCCAGGTCGCCGCGGCGACTTTCAACTTTCCGTCAAGCTCCTGATGGATCGGCGGCGGCAATCCATCCCGGAACTCTTCGGGGATCGGGTAAGCAAACCGGTTACACCAAACCGCTGTCTCGCCGCGGTGCCAGAGATGCATGGCGTCAGCGCCAATATCGAAAAGCTGGCGCAAGCTTTCTTCCGCAATGCGTGCTTTGTCATGCAACCAGGCGAACAACAAACGTGAAAGGTGGGCCGGCACGATATGTTGGGGTTCTTCGGTTGCCGCGGCGTGATCGACAGCTTCGGCAAGCACCGTCTGCGCCGCGTCGTCTCCGAGCATGATGTTGACTTTCGCCAGAACGAGTCGGGCGGGAAGCTTCATGAGCAGTGTCTGGCGCTCAAGGCGCAGGACACCTTCGGCTATAGTCCGGGCGTCGTGCAGCCTCCCCTGTTCGCACCGCAGTTGCGCTTGCCGCCCGATAAGGTAGTGCGTCCACGAATCAAGATCGTTCTTTGTATCAAAGGCAACGCCTTCCGATATTGTTCGCTCGGCGAGATCAAAATTTTTGAATTCGACCCCATATTCAGAAAGGTTTGTAAAAACGCGCGCAGCGTGTTCATGGTAACCATGCTCCAGCGCCAGCGACAAACTCACTTCTAGCAGATCAACCCCCGATGAATCGCCGCGGAATGCGCGCGCAACGCCGACATTGTTCAACGCGTGCACCCGGCTTTCTGCATCGTCAAATCTCTCCGCCAGTTCGAGCGCCTTCTCGCCCCAGGTGATCGCATCCTCCATTTTATCGTTGAGCATATACAACTGGGATTTTAGGCTATAGCCCATGGCTTGCGCAGCGCTGGGCGGCGCCTCCTCAAGAAGACGCACAGCTTCGTCGGCATATCGCGCCGCCTCCGCCGATTCAGCGCGATACCAATGCATGCGGGAAAGGCGCGTGAGGTTTTCCGCGACCTTGTCTTGCCGACCGAGTGCCCGCCACAGGGTAATCGCGTGTTGGTAAGCTTTGATGACTTCGTCATCAATGCGCAGCGATAACCCAGCCTCATACGCCCACTTTTCATATATTTCTGCAGCTTGATCCGCATCCGCCTCATCCACGAATCGCATCGCTGTCGCATAATGCGAGGCCGCCTCCTGATGAGCGCCGACGGCGGCGGCGTTTTCTGCGGCGCGCGGCGCGAATTTCAACACCATTTCCGCATCGAGAGCCCCAGCCGCATGGTGGACAAGCTGGTCATGCGCGGTGTCCTGATCGTTGCTGTCAAGAAGCGCCCGCAATACGCGAGCATGAATTTCGCGCTGCCGGGTCGCCGGGACCCGGGCGAGCGTAGCGAGGCGAGCAAGCTCATGTCGAAAGCGCAAAGCTTTCCCGGGCGTCTCCAAAAGGAGTTTCCGACCGAGCGCGGCCATGGCGAGCAACTCGCCGTCATCGCCAAATAAACGCGGAATTATGGAAAACTGGATCGCGCCGGGAAGAATACTCAGCGTCTCGAGGAAATCGCGTTCTTCCGGAGACAGACGCAATAGGCGCGTATTAACCGCATCCTTGACGGACGCCGGAAGCGCCGCATGCGGACGCTCGCCGCTTGCCAACAATTCAGTGACGAAAAACGGATTGCCTCCTGAAACTCCGTAATATTCGTCGCTCTGATGGCGACGCCCCGAAGAGGCGCAAAGCTTTTCAACGCCGGATCGCGTCAACGGTTTTAATTCCACGTCATGGACGAAGGCGGCGGGAAATCCGTCCAACACGCCCTGAACTTTGCTTTCTTCTGTGATCTCATCTGTTCGAAAACTAAGTATGACGAGAATTGGCGCCGCTGTAATACGTCGTCCCAGATACTTCAGGAAATCCAGCGTCGCAAAGTCCGCCCAATGAATGTCCTCAATAACAAGAACATCGCCCGGCGAGGATTTCTCAAAATCGCTCACGATCCTTGAATAAAGTTCAATTGAGCGCCGCCCGCTTTCGTTCAGCAGCAAGCGAACATCGTCTGAAAAACTGTCCATCATATCGAACAGCGGACCCAGGGGTCTGGGTGTGTAGAGCGCCTCGCACCCGCCCCAGAAGACGGCGTTGATTTCGCGGACTTGATCGCACAAGGCGGTTATCAACGAGGTCTTACCGAGGCCTGCTTCGCCGCGAACAAATACGATCCCGCCGCGCCCTTCTCGGGTATGCCGGTGCCACGACAGCAGAGCCGCCAGTTCGTCTTTTCGTTCGATGAGCAAAAGATTTCCGACTTTCTCAAAATAGCGTTCGTAGGCGCCATTATGCCCGTCCTTGCCCGCCATATCGACAGGATGACGCAAGGATTGACAAAAAATGAGGGCGCTTCGCCGAAATTTGAGTAACGCGGCTGCACAGCAAGCGCCGTATAGTAGATATCGATTGCTTGGCGCGGGCCTGAGACGATTGCGTTCGGGGGAGAACGCCGAAATCGCGCTCCGGCGGGAACTACCGTTCTCGCCGGAGCGCGAAGCGCATTCGAAACGGCGCGCTTGCGTCTTGGCGCAACGACCGGGCGAATAGAAGGAATTCAGCCAATGAGCAAACTGCGAAAACATTTTACGGCCGCAGGTGCGATATTGGCCATCTCCTTGACGCCAGCTCACGCGCAGACGCTGTTGCTGCATTTCCCGATGGAGAGCCCCGATAACGGCGACGCCAAGCTCCACACCACGGACGGCGGAACGGCGACAGGTATTCCGGGCAAGTATGGCAAGGCGATCCAGTTCGACGGCAAGGCCTTGTTGGCCATGCCTTTCACTCTCGATCACGCGCAATATCCGCAGGTGACAGTCACGGCGTGGATCAAGCAGCCAAAAGACGCCCGGGGCACACGTCACATCGTCTCCACCGGTGCGGACGCCGGTTATCGGCTCATCTTCAATGGATCGCTCGCAGTGCGCGCCGGGCCTAGGGGCGTCTCCTTCAGTGGACCTCGGCCGCCGCATGACGAATGGGTTTTCGTCGCCGGCGTCGTCGACATGGCCGAGGGGTGGGCGCGGATCCATATCGCTGAGGGCGTCTCGACAATGTCAGGACTCGACACAACCACCACATCACCGCGGGTCTACCCCGATCCGGACAATCCCGATGCGGAGAAACAGGCCTATCTTTTTATTGGCGGCAAAAGCCATGACGTATTCGGCGCCACGCGTAGACCACTCGCGATTGATGACGTCCGCATTTACGCTGGCGCCTTGAGCGAAGATCAGGTCGCAGCCATCCGCGACGGCGGTGCGATGATTGGAGAAACCGAAAAGAATTCAGAAGTTGATATCGCAAGCCTGCCCGGCGACCAATATGAATCTGAGGAATTGCCTGGGGATCAGTATGACTCACAACCATTGCCAGACGATCGCTATAAATTTGAGGCGAAGACTTCGGAAGCGCGCAGCGTTGGCGCGATGCCAAATGAGATTGAAGATCCTGACTTCCGGACGCCGGGCATAGCGCCGGATCTTGACGAAGGATCAGAGCGTCCGGTCGGACAGGTTCCTGATGAGATCAACAACCCTGAGATCGGGCAACTGCCTACCGGTGCGCCGAAACCGCAATACGACTCGCCGGAAGCCGCTGAAGCGGCCGCGCGTCAAAGAGAGGAAGCGGCGCGGGAGCGCGAAGAAGCAACCGCGCGCGATCAGCAGCAGGCGCTTGAAGCTAACGGTAAGCCGCGTCCTGTGGGCGAACCAAAATTTTCCGGGCTTTCGGGATATGAGGGTGCAACCACCGGGATGGTCGATTTGAAAACTGATTTCCTTCATCGTATCGAGTGGTGGGAACGGGGAGACCGGCCGTGTCGAATTGTGTTAAATGGGGAAGCAAATTGGGGGTGCGGCGAGCCGGAAAGTTTAAGCAAATCCGTCGGACTCTATCCCTATCCAGACCAGGCCGCCGTCGGATCAATTGAAGTATGTTCGTCATTCAATTCCAATCGCCGATTAAAAGGTATCAGGATCAGAGGCGACAGAATAAATGCGGACGGCAGCACAGTCTATTGGCCAAATGTGCAAACGGAGGCGCTTAACAACTGCAAAGAGTGGCACAATCCCGTCCTATGTCCTTCAGACACGCTCGCGACCGGTATGATCGTCCATTATAACGAATCCGGGATCATGGACTCTAGGGAAATCGTGGGCTTACAGCTCGTTTGCCGCGCAATCGGGGTCGATTAAAAATGTCAGTGAAATCAGCGCGTTCTTTTCTATTCATCTCTCTCTCGCTGCTTTTACTCGCCTCATGCGGCGCAGGCGATGAAACAACTACCGGGAAGGCGGAACGCGCCGCCCCCCGTTCGTCTGGCGACACGCGCGCCGCGATCGAGGAAAAAGTAGCGAAAGCGACGGGTCCGGAATATGTCGTCGCAGACCTGCCCTCGCCATGCCGCATTCTGACCGCGGCGGTGGCGCAGAACATTCTCAATGTGCGCGAGGTTGTCGCTGACCCTGACAATGACAGTCCCGGCGACAAGAGCCCACGCTGCGCTTATCGCGATACCGAGGGATTGGGCAAGAGCGTTTCGATTCACGCGGCGAACCTGCCCTATATGTTTTTTAATTCGTCGCTGTCTGCCAATGCGTTGACCCCGATGATCGATCAGCAATTCCCGGCGGGCGCGCGCTATGCGCCGGCGGATTTCGGTCCGGGCGCCGCGCGTTTCGTCGCCGAGGCTGATGACGCCGCGTCCATGTTCATCATGTCGGGCCTTGGCGTCGCCGGCGGCGACACCGGCGCCGTCCAGGCTGAAGCCGCTTTCGTCGTCGCCATCACCGATCCAGCACGTACACAAGAGCAACGCCTGACCGAGGCGCGCAATCTTGGTGTCGCCTTCAACTCCGAACTTATTAATGTCGCGGAGAAACGATCGAAATAACCATCGTAACAACTCTAATTCAAGGAGACCGAAAATGCGTAAGCTAATCCTTTCATTAGCCGCGAGCTTCACCGTCGCGCCTGCGGTCGTCGCGCAAGAGAGCGCTGCGGATATCATGGATGCAATGCAGACTCGGCAGGCTGCGCGCATGAACGGTATTGACGGCTTTTTTCTTCGTGAGACAACAGGCATTCCCAATACGCCCGATGCATTCATTTATATGGAAGCCGTGAAGGATGGCGGCAAAACCATAGGCTTTCGACACGTGAATCCAGGCGAGGCCACGAAACGCGCGCTTGGACCAGTCGGCGATTACTATGCGATGGGCGGTATCGGAATGCTGGCGGCGCTTGGTTTAGCTACCGGCGAGCTTGGCGCCGATTATGGCGATATTAGCCAGGGATTTTTTGACATGTCCCGCGGCGCCGGGTGGGCCTTGCACCAATTGCCCGAAGAACAGAAAGAGGCGGTTCGTCAGGGTGACCGGGACCTGCGCGAGCTTGGCGGCGCTGCCGCCATCGCAAGCGTCATTTCCGCTGAAGGCCATGACGCACATCTCCTGTTTGCCGACGGACTGAACAAAACCCAGGTTGATGATGGCGTCGAATACACAATAAAGTCCGCCGCCCTGATGATCGACAAACAACGTGATATCCCGCTCGGTATGCGAGTCGACGGCATCGCCAAATCGAAAAAAAGAACAGAACCGTTCTTCATCCAGCGCGTCGACCGCAAACATCGATTCTTGAAAACGCTCAGTGGCGCCGACACGACAATGCTGATCCCGCATGAAACCGAAATGACGCTGGGCTTGCCGAACCTGAACGAGAAAGATTTGAAAGAGCTCGCCAAGGCGCGAAAAGATCTCGCCAAAGCGCGCAAGGACTTCGAAGAAAACCGCGATCAATTGCGATCGCTGCCGCCTGCACAACAAGAGCAGTTTACGCGCATGATGCAAGGCGCGCTGGAGCAAGCCGAACGGCAAATCCGCCTGCTTGAAAATAAGATGACGATGCAAATTACAAAAACCGTCGTCGATGCGCGCGTCGGCTCTCTGCAACAATATGAAAAATGGCTCGAAGAACAGTTGCAAAATACGTCGCTAATAGGCGCAAACTAATTGGCCATTCACGCAGAGAGGAAATGCAATATGCACAAAACGTTTTTAACTTTTACGACCGGCGTTGTTCTCGCAGCATGCGGCGGCGAGACGACAACGTCTCCATCGTCTGACACGATCGCTGCGCCCATGCGCAGCATCCACAAAACCGAGATTGCCAGCCCGCCCGACCCCTGTGTCGTCCTGACAGCAAACCGGGCACAGTCCGAACTCGGCGTGGCCGATCTCGCCAACGTCACGCCAGCGCCGGAGAACAAGCAGTCCGGCGCGGGATCCGCACCCTGGTCCTGCGCCTATTCCAGCGGCGGGGCGCGTATCGCCCTCATTGCTGACTGGTCCGCTATTTCATCAGCCATGGGGAGCGCCGCGGTCGCCGACGCCTATGGCAACGGCGCAGGAGGCGCCTATGAAGCCATAAGCAGCGTCGGCGTCGCCAACATAATGGCCAATGACGATAGCGGTTCGCATGTCGTTTTGTGGAGCGCGCTTGCGCCGCAGGGCGACCAGTCCAGGGAGCTCATTGTGCGCGCAACGATCGCCGACCCCGGCAGGAGCGCATCGGAACGCGCTGAGATCGCCACCGCCCTCGCCGAGATCTACCTCATGTCAGCGCAACAGAAAGCTGCGGAGCGAAAATAAAGGCCCCGCCGTTTATTCATTTCGCATCGTCACTTGTTGGCTTCTTAAAACACGTCAAAAGTCGAAGATAATTTTCTCATTTGGCGGCTATTTCGCGCGATCTCGCGGGCTTCGTCGCCAGGAAATACCGTTCTATTGCATGCTGGGAACGGATACACTTTATTTGGCGTGGCGAGGGTCCCGATAGCCTACACGGACAAATCTGCGGCCACTTTGCAAATAGTGAATTTGCTAACTTTGTTTGCAGATTTCACACCAGATACATGGCCGTGCTGGGTGCCGAACCTATTTCTTGCCGAGATTTATATCCGGCTTACGAATTTCAACGGCGACCTAAAACTTGCCGGGCGAGCCGGGGCGAAAAGGGCTTAACCTGGTAGCTCATACCCTTTGAACATCTTACGCAGTTCTGTCTTGAGAACTTTACCAGTCGCGCCCAAAGGAATTTCATCGACGAATTCCACGGCGTCAGGCCACGCGATTTTGTCGAGTTTGGGTTTCAGGAATTCAATAATTTCATCCGGCGTCGGGTCTTTGCCTTCGGCTTTTACAACAATAAGTATCGGGCGCTCCTGCCATTTCGGATGATAAACTCCAATCACACCGGCTTGCGCAACGCCGTCATGGAGCAAAGCGGCATTTTCAATTTCAATAGACGAAACCCATTCGCCGCCTGTCTTGATGACATCTTTGGATCGATCGGTAATTTGAAGAAACCCATCTTCGTCGATGATCGCTACGTCGCCGGTGTCGAACCAACCATCATCGGTTAGCGTTTGAGATGATGACTTATAGTAGTCTTTGATGATCCATGGCCCGCGGACTTGAAGCTGGCCGTCGCATTCGCCGTCGCACGGAAGCACTTTTCCATCCTCGCCAACAATCCGCATATCAACGAATGGCAAAGGCCGGCCCGCTTTCAATTGATAAGGCATGCGTTTATCGATCGGAAGCGCGGCGATATCCGGCGGAAGCGTATTCACCGTTCCGATCGGCGACATCTCAGTCATGCCCCAACCTTGCTGGAGCTCAACGCCGTACTTATCAAATCCGCGAACAAGCGCCTCCGGCAAAGCGGAGCCGCCGCAAAGCCCTTTCTTAAGGTACGGTAGTTCCTTCCCGGTTTTCTCCAGATATTGCAGCAAGCCAAGCCAAACCGTCGGCACGCCCGCGGAGTAATTCACTTTTTCTGAATCCAGCAGTTCATAAAGCCCCTCTCCATCAAGTCGCGGACCAGGAAAAACTTGTTTCACACCAGACATCGGACAGGAATAAGGCGTGTTCCATGCGTTAACGTGAAACATTGGAACAACAGGCAACAAGACGTCGCCCTCCGCAACGTTCAGCGCCGAAGGAAGGAGGCTGGCAAATGTTTGCAAGACGAGCGCACGGTGCGAATACAAGACGCCTTTCGGGTCGCCCGTCGTACCGGAGGTATAACACATCGTCACTGCTGTGTTTTCATCGAACTCCGGCCATTCAATAGTTTCGTTCTCGCTCGCAATAAAATCTTCGTAATTCGTTGCGTCATTTGCATGTTTGGAATCTGTAAGGGCAATATAGTTTTTCACATTCTTCAAATGCGGCTTCAGCGCACCAACGAGCGGCTCAAATGTCATGTCGTAAAAGAGCCACGAGTCTTCTGCATGATTGATTACGAATGCAGCATTCTCTGGGCCAAGGCGTGGATTGATGGTGTGAAGAATGGCGCCAATGCCAGCGACAGCATAATACATTTCAAACTGTCGATAAGTGTTCCAACCGATAACGCCGATCCGATCGCCCTGTTTTACACCAGCATTTTTGAACGCATTGGCCAGCTTTGCGATGCGCTTGGCGCTGTCGCCAATTGTGTAGCGATGGATTGGCCCTTCAACCGTTCGCGTTACGATTTCCGTATTGCGAAAATTTCGAACGGCATGTCTTAAAATCTCGGTCGTTAACAACGGCCGATCCATCATGAGTCCCTGCATCGAGTATTTTCCCTGTTTAAATGTTTTCGCGTGATTAAATCCGGTTCAAAGCGCCGGGTCAAATACTCTATCAGCGCAAAGCATTTCGTTGCGCTGCGAAAATAGCCGTGAGAACCTATCGGCTTTCGGAATTGATCGCCGCCGTCAAAATCTCGGCCAAGCGTGGGTTCTGCGGAAAGTCTTCAGCGGCCCACTGGCGCTCAATCTTTTTCAATATCGCGGCGACAGGGGGCCCCGGCTTCACGCCGTGCTCAACGATATCGCGGCCGCTAAGCGGGAATTCCGGCGTATTCCAATCGGCCAGTATGGTCGCATATCGATCTTTTGTCGCTACGTCGACTTCTGAAGTCGCCGCCGCCACATTCAGGCCATCGCGAAAAATCGTTCGGCCGAGAAAATAGATCCTCTGGCGCACTTCCAGATTCGATAAACCAGGGGCAATTTCTCGCGCTCCTTTTAATGCATTTGTGCGAATTGATTTCTCAGCATTGGACAAACGAAGTCTGGCGCCAATACCATTTCCCGCATCACCATATAATGCCGCTAAAACGACGCATGGATGAACACGATGCGTATCGCGCTTTAATGCGGCCACGGCATCAACATTCGCTGGATGCGGCCAAATTTTTTCCAGAACGCCTGCGGCTTCCATCCAGCGGAGCGCCTTTTCTGCATTGGTCAAAGCAAGAATTGAAAGAAATTCTGAACCGACACGCTCTGCGGACAAATGATCAATTCCGTCTCGCATATCCTTGCTGGCAGCCAGACCAACACTATCAATTTCTGGCGCGAACCGCGCAGAAAACCTGAAGAAACGCAAAATTCTCAGATAGTCTTCACGAATACGTTGCCGGCTATCGCCAATAAATCGAATACGCCGGTTTTTCGCGTCGATTATCCCACCTACAGGATCGTACAGTTTCCGTTCCGGGGTCAGATAAATTGCATTGACCGTGAAGTCTCGGCGCCGAGCGTCCGTAGCCCAATCTTTTGTGTACGCCACTGTCGCGCGCCGTCCGTCGGTGGAAACGTCCGAGCGCAACGTCGTGACTTCGATCGTTCCGCTTTCCGCAATCGCCGTAATTGTTCCGTGAGCAAGGCCCGTCGGCGCCGATCGAAGGCCGGCTGCTGCAAGCGCGGCAGTAACGGCTTCAGGCTCCAAAGTGGTCGCTATATCTATATCTTTTGCTTTAAAACCCAGGAGGCTGTCGCGGACGCACCCGCCAACGAAACGAACCGAATCCTTTTCTGCTGCCGTGAGCGCAGTCACGATTTCACGCACGGCCTCATTCTCGGTCCAACCGAAACTTTCGACCGTAGCAATTGGGATATCGACAAACGCCGGAGCCATTACCGGTCCTCATCGCCCTGAAGCGTTTCCGCAAATGTTCTCAGTATACCAGCGGTCAATCCCCAAATATGAAAGCGCCCATAAGGAATAGCGAACATATTATAATGAATGCCTTCGTGGATTCGTTCTTCAGTCACGTGATTATCCAAATTAGCGACATGCGACAGGGGCACTTCAAAAATTTCGTCTACTTCCCGCGGACAGGGCGACAATTTTGCGTTTGAATGAACAAATCCAACGATGGGCGTTACTGAAAATCCAAGACCGCCCTGATGAACGCCTAAAGCGCCGGCGATTTCTACCTCATTTGGGTCAAGCGCAATTTCCTCATTCGCTTCACGCAGCGCCGTAGCCACGCGATTTTCATCGTTCTTTTCAACTTTACCGCCCGGAAAACTAATTTGTCCGGCGTGAGACGGCATTTCACTGGAACGAACTGTCAATATCACGCCCGCATCGTCGCCGCGATCCACGACCGGCACAAGCACGGCTGCGTCGCGGCGAATGTCGCTCCACCGGCTTTCGAAGAGTTTGTCGCCAACGAGATGGGGATTAATTTCATTAAACAACGCGCGCACGCGTTGCGCTGAATACCGTTGCAAATTGTCGGTAATGCGATGTCGCCAACTCGTCATGTTCGTCTTGCCGCCAATCGCTGTTGTCATCGGTTTAATTTAATTTCGCAAACTAAAAGACGTATTCTATTCGGCCGCGCCCAACACGAAAGTTTCGCCGTTTGATCGCACGGTGTATACGACGCTGGCGTCGGTGTCCTCTTTTTCGCTTAACGCGACGAGCTCATAGTAAACCGTCCGGTTGATGCGAGCCAGCAATCCATCACGAACATCGATATAAGGAATAGTATGTGGATTTCCATCAACTTCACGCATCATGATTGCGTGCTCTGCGCCGGCGAGCACGACGTCACCGAGGTTTGTAGTAAAAACCAACTTTTGTTCGTGACCCGCCCCCTCGGCCCGCAAGAGAACCGCTACGAATGGTGCGTCTTCAACGACGATCTTCAGCTTTTCATAAGGCGTCACTAGAAAATGCGCATCACCGTCTTTTCTTAAAATTCTGGAAAACAATCTTGCCAGGCGTGCGCGTTTTATCGGCGCACCGTCATGAAGCCAGCTTCCATCACGCTTTATGACTATATCGATCTCGCCAGTACGTTCTGGATTCCACGACTGTACCGGCGGCAAACGGTCGTTCGCCATGCCTTCAAGTTCAACCAGGTAATTCATTAGTTCAGTCATGACAAAAAGAAACCGGCCGAACTTTGCTCGGCCGGCTCCAAATTAAAGCAATTTGCGCTGATGCGATATCAGCAGTTCAGACAACGCGCATAAGTCGCATTCGGGTCATTGAATTCGTTGAAGAACTCAAGTTGTTTCTCCGCCTGTGACATTGCATTCTGGATTGCAGAATTGCGGCGAATGTTCATTCGCTCGTCGATGCCAAGCAACTTCATTCCCGCCATCGACATATTGCCGAGGATCAACTCAAACGGCGTCTTGCGCTCAACCATTTCGACAACGTCATATTTTTCAAGTTGCGCCAATTTCGCTGCGCTTGCAATTGCATCATCGATATCGCCAATGTTATCGACGAGACGCAGCTCTTGCGCGCGCGCGCCGATCCAGACGCGGCCTTGTCCAATTGAATCGACGTAGTCTTTGTCGAGATCGCGCCCCTCGCCGACAATGGTCAGAAAGCGATCATAGCCGTGTTCGATCGAGGCTTGAATGATTTCCGAAGCCGATTGCGGCAGTGGCCCAATACCTGTTGCAAGGATCGGTGAGAGTTGTGTTGTTCCCACGCCATCGACGAATACGCCAATTTCAGCAGCTGTATTTTCGAACGTATTGAAGTACCCAAAAATGCCAATCGATCCGGTAATTGTTGTCGGCGCCGCCCAAATTTCATCGGCTGGAGCAGAAATCCAGTATCCGCCTGACGCCGCCAATGAACCCATGGATGCAACAACCGGTTTGCCGGCTGCTTTGATTGCCAGCAATTCGTCGCGAATAATGTCTGATGCGAAGGCCGAACCACCAGGGCTGTCTACGCGAAGAACAACTGCTTTTACGTTGTCATCTTTACGCGCCTTTTTGAGAAGCGAAGCGATCGTGTCGCCGCCAGCAGCTTGTCCCGCCGGAGCTTCGCCGTCCACAATCGTACCAGCCGCTGTGACGACCGCAATGTTCGGATCGCTATCATCGTTATTCTGATCAATCGCGTTGAGATAGCGGCGGAACCCTGCATGTTTGAATCCCTCGCCGTCTTTTGATTTCCCGAACAACTCTATTAATCTCGCGTTTTGTTCAGCACGTGATGTTAAATTGTCAATTAAGCCGGACTGTTTCGCAGCTTCGGCGAAGTCGCCGTCGGCCGCGCGCGTGATGTCAGTGAAGTTGTCTGCGTAGGCCCTTATTGATCCAGCGGCGAGACCGCGCGACTGTTCAACGGACGTCACATAATTTTCCCAGAGAACATCGAGATAGGCCTGGTTGGCTTCCTTGGCTTCCGGCGACATGTCATCGCGCATAAAGGGCTCGACCGCCGACTTGAATGTGCCAACACGAAAAACGTGGCTCGTAATTTTCAGTTTTTCAAGGAACGTTTTTACGAATGTAGAATAGCGGCCATAACCATAGATAATGACATTGCCGTAGTCATTCATATGGATTTCGTCTGCATTTGCCGCAAGCAAATACTGATCCTGGCTATAATAGTCGCCAATTGCGATGATTTTTTTGCCGCTTTCCTTGAACTGACGAAGTTCATCAACGAGATAATGCATCTTGCTTGCGCTGCTTCCAGGCACTTGCAATGCGCCCAGGTCGAGGACGATGCCCTTGATGCGATCGTCAGTCTTGGCCTTACGCACAACACGCACCAGATCGTGCACCTCGATCTGTGTCGGCTGGTTTCGGCCGTAGGCTTCTTCGATAAAAATTTCAAACGGATCAATGTCTTCAGACTGCTCTACCAATACGCCATTTGGGTTCAGCAAAAGCGCGCCTCCATTTGGAATGGATACGGACACTTTGTCGTTATTACCGGCGACGCCATTAGCAACACTAACCATGATGCCGACAAACATCAGCATCACAAATAGACCGATCAGGCCCTGCAATAACAGCAGCAGGCCGATCATCAGCTTGCCAAAGCCCTTTATGAATCCCCAAACGGACAAATTCGATTCCCTATCAGACACAAACGGCCCCTTCTTTTTATAACTGATCCGTCGAGGACGAATCGAAAACCGGGATAGATTTTCCCATTAAACCCCTCATATGACCGGCGAATTCATCACAATTTGCCGCGTACACATGACGACATGGTAAAGAATTTGGGGGTTATTTCGCAAGGGGCAACATATTTTCGACAATCCGTTCGGTTTCCTTGCCAAGCGGTTTATTAACCGGCATTGAGCCATGATAGCGTTGAAAAAACGCCGAAAATGAGATCGTTGCAAATATGTCGCTAGCCGAACCTGATACTGAGATTTTGACCCGATTTGACGGCATTGCCGAACGGCTGACCCGAGCCAAATCTGCAATTGGACGTATCGTTTTTGGTCAACAGGAGGTTATTGATCTGACATTCGCGACCTTGGCCGCCGGCGGTCACGGTTTGCTGGTCGGCGCGCCTGGTCTCGCAAAAACCCTCCTTGTTACATCTGTGGCAGACGTGATGGGGCTTTCGGCCAAGCGTGTGCAGTTTACGCCGGACCTGATGCCAGGCGATATACTGGGATCTGAGGTGCTGGAAGAATCACCAGACGGGAAACGCGCCTTTCGATTCATTCCAGGACCAGTTTTTTGTCAGATGTTGATGGCGGACGAGATCAATCGCGCATCGCCGCGAACCCAGTCAGCCTTGTTGCAAGCAATGCAAGAGCGCCATGTCACCGTCGCCGGCGAACGACACGACTTGCCTGAGCCGTTCCATGTTCTCGCAACACAAAACCCGATCGAGCAGGAAGGAACTTATCCCCTGCCCGAAGCACAACTCGACCGTTTTCTGCTTCAGATCAATGTCGATTACCCGGACCTCGACGCTGAAAAGCGCATGCTCGCGGAAACGACCTCGAACAAAATCCAATCTACAGACGCCGTGATGGCGCCAGGCGATTTGCAGGATGCGCAAGCACTGGTCCGTGAAATGCCGATCGGCGAACAAGTCGTCGAAATGATTTTAGAACTGGTGCGCGCAGCACGGCCCGACGAGAAGGCAAGTGAACGCGTCCGCTCCCTTGTTGCCTGGGGCCCCGGCCCACGAGCCAGTCAGGCGTTTTCACTTGCGGCTCGCGCCCTGGCGCTGATCGAAGGACGCCATGCGCCGTCACTCGATGACGTGCGGCGATTGGCGAAGCCGGTTTTGCGACACCGCATGGCGCTGAATTTTTCGGCGCGCGCGGAAGGGTTGGATATCGATCAGTTCATCGACGAATTATTGGGCGGGTTGTAATGGGGAAATCGGAAACGCCGCTGACGTCATGAACGAGAACACCGCTGCGACAAACGTTGTTAGACACGACGCCGAATCCGTCGCGGCGACTTTCCCTGCACTTTTGGTTGAGGCGCGCCGCGTTGCGCAAACGGTGTCATCGGGCTTGCACGGCCGCAAACGCGCCGGGCCGGGCGAAACTTTCTGGCAGCACCGCCCCTACGCATTCGGGGATCCCGTCTCGATAATTGACTGGCGCCAGTCGGCGCGCATCGCCGATCGACTTTATGTTCGTGAAAATGAATGGGAAATCGCCGCCGCCGTATATTTATGGCGCGACCCATCAAGGTCGCTCGATTTTTCGTCCTCGAAAGATACTCCGACCAAACGCCGGCGCGCAGACGTCTTGGCGACGGCGCTTTCAATCTTGCTTTCCGAAGCCGGTGAACGCATCGGACTGCTCGGCGAAGAACGACGGCTCTTTCACGGGCGCAACGCACCGATGCGGTTGCTGGAAGCGCTGCATATTGGTGACTTCGAAAATGAAAATGCGCCGCCGGGCGCCGTGCATCTCCAGGCCGGCGCCAGCGTTGTTTTGATGAGCGACTTTTATACCGAAGAATCCGAAATAACTTCTGCTGTAATCAACTATGCCAGCCAAGGCGCCAATGGCGTTTTGCTGCAGTTGTGCGATTTCGCGGAAGAAGAATTTCCGTTTGAAGGCCGAACGCAATTCCTCGACCCTGAAGGCAGCGACAAACTAATATTTGGCGAAACTGTAAAACTGGCGAAGAATTATCACAGCGCCTTTGCCGCCCATCGCGATGCGTTGCGCAATATCGCTGAGAAAGCCGGATGGACATTCATTTCGCATCGCACCGATAAGCCGCCGCAAACAGCACTTCTCGCGCTCTACAATGCGCTGGCGGATGCGCGCTCCTGGAATATATAAATGCTGAGCGGTCTTTCGTTTACCGCGCCATTGATTTTAGGCGCACTTGCAACACTTCCTCTGATTTGGATATTGCTCCGTGCGACGCCGCCCGCACCAAAGCGACAAGAATTTCCGCCTTTCATTATCCTTCGAAAACTCGTTACGACTGAGCAAACGCCGGACAAAACCCCCTGGCCATTATTATTGCTACGCATTCTAGCTGTAGCATTAGTCATCATAGGACTGGCGGGACCAATTTTGAATGCCCCGCCGCGAACGCAAGACAATAAGCCTATTTTGTTGGTAATTGACGACACTTGGGCGGCGGCGGCGAATTGGGGACAGCGCCGAGATGCAATTCGCGAAGCGGCAGCTGACGCAGAGCAAAACGAACGCCGGCTTTTTGTTTTGCGGACAGCACAGAAAATCGATGCGACATCGCTGACAGAATACGCACCCGTTGACGCCCGCGATTTGGCTGACAACATTTCACCAGCCCCATTCTTGGCCGATCGATCATCTTTGGCCGAAGCGTTGTCGACGGACGAATTCTGGTCAGACGCGGTTGGCGAGGACGACGCCCTTCCAGAACTCAATATTCGCTGGTTGTCGGACGGCGTTGCAAGCAACGGCGATGCAACATTCACCAGTACTTTGCGCGCGCGCGGCAATGTATTTTTGTTCGAAGACTTGTCATCGGTGAAACCAATCCTTCGGCCTGTTGATCAAAGTGATCTTAACAGCGGTTTTGCTGTCGAACGGTTGCGTGCGAAGGGCGAATGGCAAGGTGATATCGTCGGCATCGCCCGCGATGGGCGCGAGCTTATTCGCACTAACGTGACGCTGCCCGACGGCGAGCGCGCAACATCAATCAATCTTTCGCTGCCACTGGCGCTTCAAAATGAGCTAAATACGATCCGGATCGAAACAGAACGTTCTGCCGCGGCGGTTCACCTTGTCGATGCGCGCAACCGCCGCGCGCTCATCGGTTTGCCGCCGCAAAGCGCTGTTGAGAGCGGTAATCTTCTCTCCGGCAGTCACTATATCCGCGAGGCCCTTCGGCCCTATGCGAGTTTCGTTGAAGACTCAATTGAAAACCTTGTTGCGTCCGACGCCTCGGTAATCGTGCTTGATGATGTAGGCGCGCTGCGCCGCTCTGCGTCAACCGACCTGATGCAATGGGTTGAGCGCGGAGGCGTTCTGTTGCGATTTGCAGGGCCTGTTCTTGCGGAAGCGGCGCAGGACGGATCGCCGGATCTATTGCCGGTTCAGTTGCGCGGCGGCGGGCGCGCATTTGGGGGCGCTTTAACTTGGGAAACGCCGCAACTCTTGAAAGAGGTTTCCGCGGACAGTCCATTTTCGGGCATGGCGATCCCGCAAGACGTTTACGTTCGTCGACAAGTACTGGCGGAACCCGGCGGTGAGACAACGGAGCGAAGCTGGGCCCGGCTCGCCGATGGAACGCCGCTTGTCACAGGTCGGCAAATTGGCAACGGCGCCGTTATTCTCTTTCACGTTACGGCAACGCCGGTTTGGTCGGACCTGCCTGTATCGGGCGTATTTGTCGAAATGTTGCGCAAGCTCACCTTCCTTTCAGCGCTTGGTCCTGAATATGCTGAAGAAAGCGAAACCGCCCGCTATGCGCCGCTGCGATTGCTTGATGGATTTGGCCAATTGCGCAGGCCTGGCGAAAACGCTGTTGCTGTGACGGCGCAGGAGTTGACGCAAGGCGCCAGCCCCAATCAACCGCCAGGATTTTACGGCGCGCCGGATGCGCCGCTAGCGCTGAATGTGATTGATGCCGACACGCCCTATTCGCCGATATCGATTTCAGGAATGCGGGCGCGCGATTACCGGCCGCAGCCGCCAGTAGTATTGGCGTTTCCATTATTCGCAGCGGCGCTTGCGCTTTTACTAATCGATATCATTGCGACATTACTTTTGAGCGGCAAACTGCGGCGCACCGCTGCCGCTTCATTATGCTTGGTATTTATTGTTCCATTCGCGAGCGCCGGTGATGCGTTTGCCCAACCCGTCGATGAACCGGTAGAACAGGCGATCATCGACGCAACATTGTTGACGCGACTTGCCTATGTAAAAACCGGGGATGCCGCCCTTGATCGTTTGTCGCATCAAGCGCTCGCCGGCCTTAGCCGGGAACTGCATCGCCGCACGGCGTTAGAGCCCGGCCCGCCCGTTGGCGTTAATATCGAGACCGATGATCTTTCGGTTTATCCGTTCTTGTATTGGCCAATAGGTCCAGCCGCGCTGCCGCCGTCAGATGCGGCAGTCGCGAGTATTGAAAATTTTATGGCGTTTGGCGGGCTGATTTTGTTTGATACGCGTGATGACGAACGCGCTATCGGCCAAGAAGCGACGCCGGAGTCTCGCGCTCTTCGCGCAATTCTATCGCAGTTTGACGTACCGCCACTGCGCGAAGTCGAGGGCGAACATGTCCTGTTGCGTTCATTCTATCTTTTGCCCGACTTGCCTGGCCGCGCCAACCAAAACCCGGTCTGGGTGCAGGCAGATGCGACCGACGCAAATGACGGCGTGACGCCGCTGATTATCGGCGGTCGGGACTGGGCGAGCGCCTGGGCAACGGACTCGCTCGGGCGCCCCGTACGTCCCATGTCGCGCGGAGGCGAACGCGCCCGCGAGTACACTTATCGAGCGGGCGTAAACATGGTGATGGTGGCGTTTACCGGCAATTATAAATCCGATCAGGTCCATACGCCGATTCTACTGCAGAGGATGGGCAAGTGACGCTGGTCTTTGATTCATACCTCGCCGACGTCGTATTCTACGGCATTGTTGCGATCGCCGGTCTATTTGGGCTTATTTCCATTTGGCTTAATTGGAAAAGCGCATTCTTCCGAATTATCGCGTTAGCCGCAATTGTTTTATTATTGGCAAATCCTTTACTGCGTCAGGCCGAACGCGCCGGTCTGAAAGATATCGTTCTCATCCTCATTGATGAAACAGCCAGTCATGAGTTGGACGGGCGTTCACGGTTTGCCAATTCCGCCGCTGAAGATGTTGCCGATTTGATTGATCGCGCCGGCGATATTGAAATCCGCACTTCCGGCTATGACGGCAACAATGAGACCCGCACCATTGAAACGTTGAATATGGTATTGGCCGATACGCCGCGCGCGCGCCTCGCGGGCGCATTCATTATTACCGACGGCCAAACGATCGACGCCGAAACAACGTTCGCGACTGAAGCCCCGGTCCACATACTCACTACCGGCTCCAATAGCGAACGCGACCGCAAAATTACGCTTACCAAAGCCCCGCGATACGGCATTGTCGGAAACGACGTTACAATTTCATTTCGTGTTGATGACATTACTGTCGGCGGTGCGCCCGCGCCCGATGCAGCCCGCGAGGCCGTCGTGACGCTTCGCATTGACGGTGTGGAAGTTGTCGTCGAGCCAGTTCCAATCGGTACGGAGGCTTCGTTTCGGGCGCCGCTTGAACGGCCGGGCAGCATGATCATCGAACTCGAAGTCGAAGAACGAGATGATGAACTGACAACACGGAACAACGTCAAAATCCTGCCGATTACCGCAATTCGGGATCGCTTGCGGGTTCTGCTGATTTCCGGCGAGCCTCATCCGGGTGAACGCGTATGGCGCAATCTTCTAAAATCCGACCCGGCAGTTGACCTTGTTCATTTTACCATTCTCAGGCCAATCGAAAAGAATGACGGAACGCCAGTCAGCGAACTCGCACTCATTCCGTTTCCGCAAGACGAGTTGTTCATCGACAAGCTCTCTGAGTTCGATCTTCTGATATTTGATCGATACACATATCGCGGTGTTTTAGACTCGTTTCATTTTGACAATATTGCACGCTACGTTGAGCTTGGCGGCGCAGTGCTGATTGCCTCTGGCCCGGAATATTCCGGATCGATGAGTTTAGCCTACCGCCGAAACTTATCATTCATTTTGCCCGCTTCGCCCGAAGGCGGCGCCATCGAGCAGGTGTTCCGGCCTGAAGTCACTGATTTGGGCGAGCGCCATCCGGTAACGGCTGGATTGCCGGAACAGGATTTCTGGGGACGCTGGATGCGCATTATTCCGGTCCGGCAGGAGGAGGGACAGACCTTAATGGAGGGGCCAGGGGGGCGACCGCTTCTTATCCTCAATCGCATAAAAGAAGGCCGTGTCGGTATGCTCCTTTCAGACCATGTCTGGCTTTGGGCGAGAGGCTATGACGGCGGCGGGCCGCACGCGGAGCTGCTTCGCCGCATTGCTCATTGGTTGATGAAAGAACCGGAGCTCGAAGAAGAAGCGCTTTCGATTTCAACCGAAGGCGAAGATCTCATCATTCGTCGGCGATCGGTTTCAACAAGTCCCGACCCGGTTGTCGTTACTGGACCCGACGGCGCAGTAGAAACACTAGCGCTCGTAGAGACCGCGCCCGGACAATTCACCACACGAATAGAAAACGCGCCAAGCGGGCTCTATCGCGCAACTGCGGGCGAACTCTTCGCGTTCGGTATCGTCGGAGTGGATGACACGCCGGAATTTGAGGATGTTGTCGCAACCGGCGAGTTGCTCCGCCCGCTCGCTGAAGGCACTGGCGGCGGCGTCTTCGCCATACGGGATACAGGCCGGATTTCATTGCCGGAGATTCGCCGCGTGGCGAACTCCAATAATACACGCGCCGGCGCCGACTGGGCAGGCATCGTTGAACGAAAAGCAACTCGGATAGATTCAATTAAAGATAAACCGCTCTTCCACCCAGCGATCTGGCTTGCGATTGCGGCAGGCGGCATGTTCATCGCGTGGCTGATCGAGGGCGGAAAGTTGCGCCGCTCCAAGGCTTGAAATGCAGCAAAAACATGAGCCCGTCGCGCTCATACTTTCGCGTACGTCAAATTTAGTTATTTAATTAACGGCGCTTAAAAATCCTCGACGTAATGTCTCACGAAGTCATCAATTCAGGGAACCTTCGTTGTGGCGTTTGCATTACAAAAATCTCAGTCCGAAGAAAAATCGCAAAAACGCAGCCCGCTTGCCGGCTGGTTGGGCAAGAAAGAGGAAGCAACGAACGATGATCCGCTTCCGGAGATCAATGTTGTCGCCGGCCTCAACCGGGTACTGAACAGCGCGAAACTGGTCGATGAAAAACGCACCAAAACCGACGCAAAAGAACAGGCTGTCCGCGAGGCTCTCGGCTCCATCGAAGCTGCCTTGTTTGCTATCGACAAGATCCGTGACACGCTTGAACAGGCCTGCGAGATTTCGTTGTCTGCAAAATCAGTCGAAGATGTCGGCGGCCGCGCTCTTCTTGCCGAGCGATTTGATGAATTGCGGTTATTGATTAACGAAACCGTCGAAAAATCAGACCCGCGCGCATCTATGTTGATCGGCAAAAATCACCGTCATCTGGACGTCAATCTCGGCGGCAAGACCCGATATTCGGTAGCAGCCACGCGCATGGACGCAAGCGAGCGCGGCCTTAGCCTTTCGCCGCCTCGGGACGCATTCTCGACCTATGAAGAGATCGACCAGACGCTGGAACAACTGGACAACGCCCTCGGCCGCGCCGACCGCGCCGCCGCAAGTTATTGCCGGGATGCGCAATATTTGATCGCCCGCATGAACGGCGAATTCGACGAATAGTCTGAATGCTCGCTTAACGAATTGCTTAAGCCTTTCTTGATAGCGTTTGCGCTCAATCAGGTCTGCAGTTTAGCGGCGAGCCAACGTGGAATTCATTAGCTACATCCTCATTGCTGCGGTCTATCCGCTGTTGCGGTTGATTACGCCATCTGACCAATTCTTCATTCTATCGTTTGTCGGCAGCGCCTTCATCGCCGTCGGATTTTATTTCTGGTCGCGACGTCATCGCAAAACGACCATGCGCGGCCTATGGCGATATATGGTCCCACGCAAACTCTATCGTCACGCATCCACAATTGTTGATCTGAAGATTTTTATATTCATCAGCATCTACTTTATTATTCAGACACTAGTACTGTTGTCACTCGCGCCGGAGGTTCGCGATATCATCAGCGCTGCAATGAGCTCAACTTTTGGCGACCCGGCGAATATCGCGGCGCCGATTGTTGTTATTGGTATTTTGATCGTAACATTTGACCTGCTCGCCGTTGAGTTTGGATATTGGTACGGTCACTACCTCTTGCATCGTGTGCCGTGGCTCTGGGAATTTCACAAAGTCCATCACTCCGCAGAAGTCCTGACGCCGTTGACAGAATGGCGACAGCACCCGGTCGAGTTATTTCTTGTACCGATGATTATTAGTCTCGCCACTGGCGTCGTACACGGCATTGCCGGTTGGGTATTCGGCGACAGCGCCGCGATGATCAAATTGTGGAATGTCAACATCGCACTTCTTTTCTTTGGATATACGCTGCTGCATTTGCGTCATACGCATGTGAAACTCGCGGCAACCGGATTTCTAGGAAAACTCATTCAATCGCCGGCGCATCACCAAGTCCATCACTCAGCCGACCCGAAACATCACGACAAAAATCTTGGTCTCTATCTCTCCGTCTGGGACTGGGCGTTTGGAACATTGTTCATTCCGGAAAAAAACCAGAAGCTTGAATTTGGCCTCGACGAAAAAGATGAAGCGTTTGAGACGCTGACTGGATCAATGGTAGAGCCGGTAAAACGCGCCGCTGTTGTCGTCAGCCCAAAACCGGCAGGCGAAGCTACGGCCGACCCGGTTCAACCCTCAACGTCGTAGATGCAAGTTTCGCGATTCGATGGCCGCGACACCCGCACCTGCCGCAATTGCGGGAACTTTACTTTCAATTTGCCTGCGGCCCAACGGCAGATGTTCTCCAAAGTCGGGCGCTCAAGACCCTCAACATCGTTCAAGAGCCGGTGGTCGAGTTGCTCGTGCAATTCGTTCAGCGCCTCTTCAACCTCGGCGAAATCGACAACCCAACCGGTGACTGGGTCGGGCTCACCGGCAATTTCCACATCCATCGTAAACGAATGCCCGTGCATGCGCGCATAGGGCCGCTCGCGCGGGTCGTGGTCGAGAAAATGCGCGGCGTCGAAACTGATCGACTTGACGATGCGCATAACGTCATTCCTTTCGTCACCGGTATTCCATCAGGGAATCCCGATCAATTTATGGGTCTGCAGACTGAGGCGCCATTTGGGATGGCGCTTGCAATAATCAACCGCCGCCGCCGTTTCCGACGCCAGCGAAGGGCCGTCCATAGGCTGCAAAAAGAAAAAGTCAAATGCGAGGTTTTCAAATTGTTCGGGCGGCGCTTTTTTTTGGGCGTAGACGAGCTTTAGCTCGTTGCCTGTGTATTGTTTTAAGGGCGCGTCAGCTTTGGGTGAGACGCAGATCCAGTCGATGCCAGCAGGCGCTTCGATCGTGCCGTTCGTCTCGACGGCGATCTCAAATCCGGCGGCGTGGAGCGCCTCTATCAGCGCTGTGTCGAGCTGCAAGAGCGGTTCACCGCCGGTGCAAACGACATATGGAATGGCGCCGCCCTGCGGCCAACACTTCGCGACGGCGTCTGCGAGCGAGGCGGCGTCCGCAAACTTACCCCCGCCCTCACCATCAACGCCGACAAAGTCCGTATCGCAGAAAGTGCAGATCGCCGCGGCGCGATCGCGCTCCAGCCCCGACCACAGATTACAGCCGGCAAAGCGCAAGAACACCGCCGGGCGGCCCGCCTGCGCGCCCTCGCCCTGGAGCGTATAAAACATCTCTTTAACAGAATATGTCGTCAAAACTTTACTCGGGCCTTTGGCTACGCAGCCTTATAGCCCGCCCAGCCTTTGGCGCGCAATTCGCACGCCGGACATTCGCCGCAGCCATAGCCCCAGTCGTAACGCGTCGCCCGCACGCCCTGATAGCACGAATGACTATGCTCATTAATCAGTGTAACGAGTTTTTCACCGCCGAGTTTTTCGGCAAGCCGCCAGCTTTCGGCTTTATCGATGTGCATCAAAGGCGTTTCCAGAGAGACGTTTGCGTCAACCCCGAGCTGCAACGCCTTCATTTGCGCTGCAAGCGCCCCTTCTCGGCAATCGGGGTAACCGGAATAATCCGCCTCGCACATCCCGGCGACGATGACGCCGAGATCGCGGCGATAGGCCATGCCAGCGGCCAGCACCAGAAATAACAAATTTCGTCCGGGAACGAATGTATTTGGTAAGCCATCTTCAGCAACTTCTATCGCGATATGATCAGTCATCGCTGTCGCGCCGAGATCATGGAGCCCACCGGCGCTGACCACCAGATCATCGCCGAGACGCGCATCCCACTCGGCGAAATTCTCTTTCAGGACTGAGCGCACCTTTTTACGCGCCCCAAGCTCAATCGCGTGGCGCTGACTATAGTCAAAACCAATCGTTTCGATATGCTCGAAGCGATCAAGCGCCCAGGCGAGCGCGATGGACGAATCCTGCCCGCCGGAAAATAGAACAACCGCTTTATTTTTTGAAAGCTTGCGCATTTTCATTTTCGCGTACAAATTTTTGCCGCGCTCTCTCCCTTGGCGTCATACGCCTGTCCATGAAGGCCCGCAACATGCCAAAAACCAATACCGAAGTCGTATTCCTTTACGTGACTGCGCCTGACGCGGACGTCGCGGATCAGATCGCTGAAACCGTCATTGCGGACAAATGCGCGGCTTGCGTGAACATTCTGCCGGGCATGCGCTCGGTCTATGAATGGGGCGGCAAGGTCGAGTGCGCTGAAGAATGCGTGCTCATTGTCAAAACTACGGCCGCCGCCGCGCCTGCCGCCCGTGACGCCATCATAAACGCGCATCCCTTTGATACGCCTTGCGTTGCGGCGTTGCCGGTTGACCCGGCCGGGTCGTCCACCGCATTCCTCGACTGGATCTGCGCTGAAACGAAGCGCAATTGACCCGCCGGGCCCGGTTAAGGGTTTATGACCGGTTGCCACCACCGATTGTTGTTTTTCATTGGCACAACCATTTGCAAATTGCATGCTCGTATAGGTTGTATGCCGCAACGTTGACACACGCCCCGTCAACGCAACCGGGTCCTGGCCCCGCACTTCGCCAAACCCCTTGGATGCCAACGCAGCGAGCAGTAACGAGCGCGCAGTCTGTTAAGCGGCGCCAGGGAGTGAAAACCGCCGCAAGGATCGATGCGTGTCATCGGCCCTGCGACGTAATTCATTTGGCGCTCGGGCGCCGCTCGCCTCGCGACGACCGTCGCACCCTGTAAATCCTTTTCAACTCAAAACGCCCTCGACGCCGACGCGAGATTAAGCGTTGGAATAGCCCGTCCAGAAGATTGACCGCGCTTATTGAAACGCCTGAATACCCGTCATAGCGCGGCCCAAAATCAACGCATGGACGTCATGGGTGCCTTCATAGGTATTGACGGTCTCGAGGTTATTGGCGTGACGCATGACATGATATTCGTCAGAGATGCCGTTGCCGCCGTGTATGTCGCGAGCGATGCGCGCAATCTCCAGCGACTTGCCGCAATTGTTCCGTTTCATGAGGGAAATCGCTTCAGGGACATAGGCGCCGGCGTCGAGAAGACGGCCGAGTTGCAATGAGCCTTGCAAACCAAGTGCGATTTCGGTTTGCATATCCGCGAGTTTCTTTTGCACCAACTGTGTTCCCGCAATCGGTTTGCCGAAAACAATACGGTCCATGGCGTATTGATGGGCCGCCAACCAGCAGAATTCCGCCGCGCCCATAGCGCCCCAGGAAATTCCATAGCGCGCCTTGTTGAGGCACGAGAACGGGCCGCGCAGACCCTTGACGCCCGGCATCAGATTTTCTTCCGGCACGATCGCGTCATCAAGCGCGATCTCACCCGTGATCGAGGCGCGAAGCGAAAGCTTGCCTTCAATCTTTGGTGTCTTGAAACCCTCCGTATCGCGATCAACGATGAAACCGCGAATCTCGCCGTCTAATTTCGCCCAGACCACCGCGAGATCGCTGATCGGCGAATTGGTGATCCACATCTTCGCGCCGTTCAGCTTGTAGCCGCCGTCGACTTTCTCCGCTTTGGTGCGCATGGCGCCGGGGTCCGAGCCGCCGTCAGGCTCAGTGAGCCCGAAGCAGCCAACCCATTCGCCGGTCGCGAGTTTCGGGAGATACTTTTTCTTTTGATCTTCAGACCCAAAACTTTCAATCGGATACATAACCAGAGACGACTGCACCGACATCGCCGAACGATACCCAGAGTCGACGCGTTCAACCTCGCGGGCGATCAACCCATAAGCCACATGGCTGGCGCCGCCGCCGCCATATTCTTCCGCCACCGTCGCGCCGAGAAGCCCCTGCTCGCCAAGTTCCGTCATGATCTCACGATCAAATCGCTCTTCGCGATTGGCCATAAGAACGCGCGGCGCCAGTTTGTCCTGCGCATAGCCCCGCGCGGCGTCGCGGATCATTTTTTCTTCGTCGGAAAGTTGGGTTTCAAGACTGAGCGGGTCCTGCCAGTCAAAGGTCTGTTTGTCGGTCATCGGTATCTCTCGTGAAATATTGCCCGGCTTGTAACGCCGCAGACCCCGGTTCGTAAAGCGCCGCCCTTGCGGCAAAGCGGTATGGTCGGGGCTCGCGGCCTGTGACATAAAAGCGCCAGCAAAATTCGGGGTACTCCATGATCAAATTCGACCTCCGCCTTATCGCGGGCGCCGCCGCCTTCGCCCTCGCCGCCTGTTCCGGCGGCAATGACGCCAATCAGCCAGTTGAAGATACATCTCCGTCAGTTGCCGCAGCTGAGGAAAAATTCGCGGTTATCATAGGCGGCACGCGCGTCGGCCATGTGATTGCAACAACTGTCGGTGACGCCGCCAAGATCGACTATCAGTTTTCCAACAATGGCCGCGGCCCGGCCATGAACGAAACCGTCGCCTTCGATGAAAATGGTTTGCCCATCGGCTGGACCATCGCCGGCAAGACGACTTTCGGAAACGAGATCGAAGAGACCTTCGAAATCGCCGACGGCGTTGCACGCTGGAGGGATGCAGCCGGCGAAGGCGAAGCGGAAGTTACCGAGCCGACGCTCTATATCCCGCAATTTGGCAGCCCTTACACGCCGTTCATCGCCGCGCGGGTTCTGCTCGCCGATGACGACATGACGGTTCCGGCTTTCCCCGCTGGCAATTTGCGCCTTACGGAAATGGAAGAGCTGACCATTGCCGGAGAGACCGCCTCTGTCGTCGCAAAGGCCTATGCGATTTCGGGCGCCGATTTGAACCCTGACTATTTCATTCTCGACTATGATAATCTTTTCTTTGCATATATTTCGCCACGCTTCATCGTCATCCGCGAAGGGTTTGAGGCCGAAGAAAAACGCCTGCGCGACCTGGCGGCGAAATATAACGCCGATCGCTATGAAGACATTCAATCGCGGTTCGCGCGCCAATACGCCGAGCCAGTGCGCATTCGCAATGTGCGTGTTTTTGATCCCGAAACACTGTCGCTGACCGATCCTGTCTCGGTGGTCGTCGAAGACGAGACTATCGCCAGCGTCGATCCGCTTGCGACGCCGACTGCGCCGGGCGAAGTTGAAATTGACGGCGCCGGCGGATCGCTTGTCCCCGGAATTTATGACATGCACGCCCATATGAGCGACAACGCCGCGATCCTGAATTTACTGGCGGGCGTCACATCCGTTCGCGACATGGGCAACGAGATGGATGTGCTCGAACCGTTGCGGGAGAAGATCGAGAGCGGACAATTGGCCGGCCCGCGCATCTCCATGAGCGGTTTCATTGAGGGCGTCAGCGAGACCAACAACTCTACTGGAGAACTTGCCTCGACAGAACAAGAAGCCATCGATCTCGTCAATATGTATGCGGAACGCGGCGGCTATCATCAGATCAAAATCTATTCGTCCGTCAAAGGCGAATGGGTCCCGGCGATGGCGGACGCCGCCCATGGTCACGGCATGCGCGTCGCCGGTCACATCCCGGCATTCTCAACGCCTGATGAAATGATTGAAGCCGGTTATGATGAGATCACTCATATCAATCAGGTAATGCTGTCCTGGGTGCTTGGTCCCGAAGACGACACGCGGACGTTAAAACGCATCACCGGCATGGCGATGTTTGCTGATCTCGATTTGAATTCCGAGAAAGTGCAAACGACGCTGCAACTCATGGAAGATAATAACATTGTCGTTGACCCGACGACCGTCATCCATGAATTTGGACTTCTCGGCCGTAATGGTGAAACCCGCGCCGGCGCCCTGGATTATGTCGACAACATGCCGGTCGGCTTTCAGCGCAACGCGAAAGTCGCGCTCTTGAATGTCGCTGACGAAGAAGAAGACGCCGCCTATCGCGCCGCCTTCGACAAGATTATTGATCTTCTCACCATGATGCATGAGCGCGGCATTGTTATTGTGCCGGGCACGGATCTTGGCGGCGCCTTTAATCTTCACCGCGAGGTTGAACTCTTCACGACATTCGGCTTCACACCGGCGCAGGCCTTGAAGCGCGCCAGCACAGATATGGCGGCCTATCTCGGCTTTGAGGATCGAGGGAGCATTGAACCCGGCAAACTTGCCGATTTCTTTCTCGTTCCCGGCGACCCGACTGCGGACATTAAAGCGATCAAAACCATCGCCATGGTCTCGCGCGGCGGCAAAGTATATTTTCCATCAGAAATCTATCCGGAATTCGGCATTGAACCGTTCACGGATGTTCCGGCGGTTAGCGGAGAGTAATTCATTACCCCCGGAGTTGAGATTGAGGCTCTGGGGTGAATAAAAAAGGCCGCGCGGCGCGCGGCCTTTTCATTTCAGGAAGTTAGCGCGCGATAGCGCGAATAATTACATCATCTCAATTGCAATCGAGACCGCCTCGCCGCCGCCAATGCAGAGCGAACCAACGCCTTTTTTGCCGCCGGTTTGCTTCAAGCCGTTGATGAGCGTGCAGATTATGCGCGCGCCGGAAGCGCCGATAGGGTGACCGAGAGCGATGGCGCCGCCATGGATGTTGACCTTGTCAACGTCGAGTTTGTGCTCGCGGATCGCCGCCAAAGGCACCACGGAAAACGCTTCGTTGATTTCCCAGAGATCGACGTCGTTAACCGACCAACCGGTTTTCGCCAGAAGACTAGAGATGCCGCCCACCGGCGCAGTCGTAAACCATTCCGGCTCTTGCGCGTGCGAAGTATGCCCGACGATGCGCGCGATAGCGTTTGCGCCTTTTTCGTTGGCAGTGGACTCGCGCATGACGACAAGCGCCGCGGCGCCGTCGGAAATCGCTGAGGCGTTGCCGGCCGTCACGGTTCCGTCTTTTTCAAAGGCTGCACGCAAGTTTGGAATTTTTGATGCGTCTACAAGTCCTGGCTTTTCATCGTCCTCAACCATGACCGAGCCTTTGCGGGTCTTGACTTCGTAGGAGACGATTTCGTCCTTGAACTTGCCATTCTTGATGGCGTCCTGGGCGCGGGTCACCGAGCGCATGGAATACTCGTCCTGATCTTCACGCGAGAACTGCCATTCGCGGGCGCATTTTTCCGCGAAGACACCCATCGCGGTATGACCGCTGTAAGGATCTTCAAGGCCGTCATAGGACATGTGATCAAAGATTTGCCCGTTGCCGAACTTCACGCCTGCGCGGCCACTTGGGAGAAGGTGCGGCGCGTTGGTCATGGATTCCATGCCGCCTGCGACAACAATGTCCGCCGAACCGGCTGCGATGGCATCGCTCGCCATCATCACTGTCTTCATACCGGACCCACAGACCTTGTTAACCGTTACGCATGCTGCCTCTTTCGGGAGGCCGGCGCCCAGCGCCGCCTGACGTGCAGGCGCTTGTCCGAGACCAGCAGGCAAAACGCAGCCCATCAGGACTTCGCTAACATCTTCTTTTTTGACGCCGCCCCGCTCCAAAGCCGCGTCGATTGCCGTCGCGCCGAGGTCCGGCGACGGAACGCCGTTAAAGGCGCCGAGAAAATTACCGATGGGCGTGCGCGCCATACCGGCGATGACGACTGGATCTTGCTTGCTCATAAGTTTGCTCCTTGGAATAAGTTCATTTGCTTTGGTCTATACAGCGCACGCGCGAAAGAGTCGCGCGAAACCGCATAATTTTTTGTGGCTCAAGCCGCCTTGCGACCGCGCTCGATGATTTCCAGCGCCAACTCGTCGGCGACGGCGCCGGTCGGCACGTTGTTTTTCTCGGCGCGGGTGAATATTTCGGTGAGTTGGGTTCCGATACCATCGGTGCGGCGGATGATTTCGTCTTCAGTCCACTGCCCGAGAATTTCCAAGCCCACAGAAATGACGCCCATGCCATTAATCACATAGTCCGGCGCATAAAGAACGCCGCGATCAGCCAGCGCCTGATCCATATTTGGCGTGCGGAGCTGGTTATTGGCAGCGCCCGCAACGATTTTCGCCTGCAGGCGATCAATGGTGTTTTCATTGATCGACCCGCCAAGGGCGCATGGCGAAAAGATATCAACATCAGCAGCGATGATATCTTCCGGCGACATGATTTCAGCGCCGAATTCCTTTTCGGCTTTTTCCAGGGACGGCTGGAAAACATCAGCGACAATCAACTTGGCGCCCTCTTCATGGAGAAGGCGCGCCAGTTCCATGCCGACAGCGCCAACGCCCAAAATTGCAACGCGCAAACCCTCGAGCGACGCCGCCCCGTAATGATGCCGCGCCGCCGCTTGCATCCCGCGCCAGACGCCACGAGCCGTAAATGGCGACGGGTTGCCGCCGATGCCGTCTTTGCCAATGCCGGCGGCATATTTTGTCACCGTTTGCATGAGGGCAATGTCGTCTTCGGTAACCCCTGAATCTTCCGCAGTGTAATAGGCGCCGTCAAGGCTATCGACAGCGCGCGCAAACGCTTTAATCATTTCGGGCGTTTTATCTTTTTTTGGATCGGCGAAAATAACCGACTTGCCGCCGCCAAATGGAATATTTCCAACCGCATTTTTAAAAGTCATGCCGCGCGACAGGCGCTTTACGTCTTCAAGGCCCGCTTCAAAATCCGGATAAGGGAAAATCCGGCAACCGCCGCAGCCCGGCCCGAGCGTCCCGTCATGTATCGAAATAAGCGCATTTAGACCCGCATCATCGTCTGTGAAATGGACAATTTTTTCCCAGCCTTCAACGGATAGTTCGCGCGATTGCATGCCTGTTCCTTTTTGTTGTCAGCGGTTTAATTTTAGCGGGAATGCGCGTGAAATTTCGCGCTTTCTCCGCGCGCCGCATAGCGCGGAAGCCGATGCTGGCGCAAGCTTGCGAAATTCACAAAGCGGTTTCATGCAAAATGGGAAATTCAAAGCTTGACGCTTAGCAGATAATGCTAAATAGATAGCCATCCCTAGGGAAACCGCACATGAAGCTAGATCAGATCGATCACAAAATCCTGCGCCATTTACAGGAAAATGCGCGCATCACCAATGCGGAGCTTGCTGACAAGGTCGGGCTTTCGCCGACGCCGTGTCTGCGCCGCCTTCGCCGGCTCGAGTCTGACGGCGTCATCAAAGGCTATCACACGGAAGTCAATCGCGAAGCCCTCGGCGTCAATGTGACGGTGATCATTCTTGTTAAGCTTGAGCGAGAGGACGACAAATCCCTGCGCGAGTTCGAGGCGGAAATTAAAACCCGCAGCGAAGTGATGGAGTGCTATCTCGTCACTGGCAAGTTTGATTATTTCATTCGCGTGCTGGTGCCGACACTGGCGGTTTATGAATCGTTCCTCTCGGAAACGATCCTCCGTATGCCAAACATTGCAACGGTTGAGTCGAGCTTTACCTTACGCGAAGTCGTCCGGCAGGTGGTAATGCCTCTGCCGGAAAGCGCCGGACGTTAATCGGCCGACTCAAAAAAAGTTGCTGAACCCTAACACCGCTCATTCCCGCTTCCGTTTGAATGAGCGGACTATAAATTGATAGTTTTCCGCCGCACCAAAACATAAGCCCCTACCCCAGCGGCGATCAAACCGCACGCCAGCGCCGCCTCAATCGGGCGATCAATAACGACATAGACAAGCGTCCATCCGGTGAGCGCCAGATAGATGATGGGTGTTACCGGGAACAGAGTCACGCGATACGGTCGCGTCAAATCCGGCTCGCGCGCGCGCAATACGAAAAGCCCGGCGACGGCGAGAAAGCTGTTCAGCGCCAGCAAAAATCCGGAAAAGATCAAGATTGACTGAAAGCTCGACGTGATGATGAAGAAGACTGCAACGCCGGCCTGCACAAAAATTGCGACCGCTGGAACGCCCGATTTGTTGGCGCGACCCATGGCGCGGAACAGCGGATAGTCCTCGCCGATCGCGTGCAAAACCCGGGGCCCCGCAATAATCATAGCGCTCACCGTAGAGATTAGCAGGAGCGATAACACCGCGCCGGTAAATCTGGCCGGCCCCTCCCCGAACAAATATTGTGCGGCGATGAAACCGATTTCAACCTGTCCCTCCATGGCGTCCATCGGCGCGGCGCGCAGGAACACATAATTCAGCGCGAGATAAAGCACCGTGACGATCGCAGCGCCAGTGAGTAGTATTCGCGGCAAGTTTCGTTTCGGATCTTCGATTTCACCGGAAATGTAGGTCGCAACGTTCCAGCCTGTATAGGCGTAACTCACATAGATGAGCGCAATCGCGAACGCGCCGCTCGTCAGCAGCGGACCATCACTCACCGCCGGAATAAACCGAATGTTCTGCGCTTGCCCGCTAAGGATTATTGCAGCGACGCAAAACATGATGATGACCGCTACCTTTAAAACGGTGAATATGAGCTGGATGCCGCCGGACTTTTCGCGCGTCGTTGCGTGGACTAACGCCAAGGCAATCACGAGACCGCTGGCCAATGCCTTGGTTGCAAGCGCCGCCTCGACGCCGATAGTTGCGGTCAAATAGGCGCCAAATGTAATCGCCGCGAGCGCTGTCGGCGCGGCGAAACCGATCGTCGCTGAGACCCAGCCAGAGACGAAGCCCGCCGCCGGATGATAGATGCGGCCGAGAAAATTATATTCACCGCCGGACCGCGGCAGGGCCGCGCCAAGTTCAGCGTAGCTCATTGCCCCGCACAGCGCAGCGAGCCCGCCGACAGCCCATAGCAAGAGGAGCAAGAATCCCGACTGGAATTCGGCAATCTGGAAACCAAGGCTCGTGAAAACGCCGGTTCCGACCATATTGGCGATGATAATCGCTGTCGCAGTCCGCGACGTGAATTTTCGGGATTGAGCGGAGCTAATCACAGGGACAAGGCGTACCCTGATCCCTTTCCCAAAGCTATTATTTTGAGGCGTCTACGCGGCTGACTTGTCTTTAGCCTGCGGATCAACAACGCGAGCGATTTCAGCAAGCAATGCATCCGAATTGACCGGCTTCGCGACACAACCGTCAAAATCTTCGGCAAGATGTTTGTCGATTTCCTGATCCATCGCGTGCGCTGTAAAAGCAAGGATCGGTGTGGCGGCGCCTGCATCCTTTTCCAGAGCGCGAATTTTCGCCGCCGCGCGGGGCCCATCCATAACCGGCATGGAGATATCCATCAAGATAACGTCAAAGGGCCCATTATCCTGATATGATCGCACGGCTTCAGCGCCGTCTTTCGCAAACAAAAGACTGTGTCCTGCATTTTCCAGAAATGCAGCAACCACTGCACAATTGACCTCATTGTCGTCGGCAACAAGAATTTTCATGGCGCCGTCGATTGAGTCCCTTGTTTGGCTTGCATCTTTTGCTGCTATTTTATTTTTCTGCGCGAGGGGCAATTCCAGCGTCACCGCAAATATAGAACCAGCGTTTGAGGAAGATTGCAGAATAACGTCGCCGCCCATGGCGCGAGCGAGGTCACGGACAATTGTCAAACCCAGACCGGTGCCGCCATATTTGCGCGTCGTCGAAGCGTCGGCTTGTGTGAACGGGGTGAATAGCGTTTCCATCGCTTCTGGCGGCACACCGATGCCGGTGTCTTCAACCGTTATTTTGACGGCGCCGTCCTGTCCACGCGGCGGGGCCACTACTGTTACAGTGACGCCGCCATCGGCAGTGAATTTAATTGCGTTGCTCAACAAATTGTTGAGAATCTGTCCAACCCGGTGTTGATCGCCGATGCGTTCCGACCCGCAATCGCCGCGGCAGTCTACAACAAGCTCCAGGCCTTTTTTCGCCGCCTGCTCTTGATGAAGCCGCGCGACTTTCTTCGTCAAATCCAGAAGGCTGAACGGCGCGGCTTCAAGCGCCAGTTTCTCCGCTTCGATTTTGGAGAAATCAAGAAGGTCGTTCAGAATTCGCATCAAATCATCGCCGGACTCGCGAATTACGCCGACCTTGTTCAACTGATCGGGCGTCAGATCTGTGTTTGCTAAAATTTCTGCCATGCCGAGGACGCCGTTCATGGGCGTTCGGATTTCATGACTCATATTGGCGAGAAACGTCGATTTCGCAGCGTTCGCTTTTTCAGCGATGGCTTTCTCTTCGAGCGCCTGGCGCCGGGCGTCGCGCATTTTTTGGCTGAGCGCCCCGAATTCCTTGAACGCAAGCACAAGGTGCCCGGAATATAGTGAAACGCCAAACAATATAGCCGTCGCTTCCCAGCGCCCAATGCTGGCGGCGAAAACAAGCTCAAAAAGCGGCAAGGCGAAAATGAAAAAGATATGCGGCGTTATGCCGGACAAAAAAGTCTTTCGCTCGTGATGCATGTGAAGCGTGACATGCAACATTGCCCCGCATAGCCAGACAATTGAAAAAATCTTCGTGCCAATATGGTCACTGATCCACAACAGCGCTGCGAACCCGCCATATATTACCGACGCGACAAATACAGAAGCGCAGAGCTCATTCAGCTCTTTCTTGTTGGGCGTTTTCGGATTTGCGGGATCGCGAAAGTCGCTCCAGAGTTTTGCATCGAGATATTGCGAAACGCCCATCAAGAATAGCCAGATGAGCGCAAGGTTCGGCGCTACCGCAAACCACAACGTCAAGGCGCCAAGGCCGCCGATTGCGAGTCTGGTGTAACGTTGATTGTAACGCACAAGCCCCGTCATCGCGAGTCGCGCGGACGGCAATTCGGCTTGGGAAAAATCGGACTTTTTGCGTTGGTCGATATTCGCTGCCATGGCGCTAATTTCTGCTTTGCAAAAATCTACGCCATTAATTTATCGCTAACGGGTTAAGCCGGCCCTACCAAAAAGCAATAAAGCGCCATTTAGCCCCGTTGAAAATCGTAAAAAGCGCCCATATCGAGAAGGTCCGTGAGCGCCTGCATCGCAGCAAAACTCTCGCGCATTAATGCGGGATCGCGCAAGTCATCCGGCGCAATCCGGTCGCGATAATATTGGTTAACCCATCCTTCAAGCGCAGTAATTTTTTCGTTATCGAGGATGAAGTTTCCATTGGCCGCAGCGGCTTCATCTTCGGATATGACAACGCGCAGGCGCAAACACGCCGGCCCGCCGCCATTGCGCATGGACTCGCGGACGTTCTTATAAATGACGCGATTGATCGGATTATTTTTAGAGACCGTATC
Organism: Hyphococcus sp.; assembly: GCA_013002535.1. Taxonomy (GTDB): domain Bacteria; phylum Pseudomonadota; class Alphaproteobacteria; order Caulobacterales; family Parvularculaceae; genus Hyphococcus. The sequence continues at coordinate 22,036 of JABDJK010000032.1, read as the reverse complement.
GTCAACGAAGTTTTTTACTGCTTCGTTGTCTTCCGACTCAGTCGGCAGGAGCAGCGCCATTTCACCGCCGGGCAACGTCAACAATTGCGAATTAAAAATGTACGATTTAATGCAATCGCCCAGGCTAACTTTGTCTGCGGGCGCCTCAACGATTTCTACGAACGGCGCCGCCTCACGGATCGCAGCGTATGCGGCTTTCGGGTCTGCAAAACTGTGCTCGTGCAGGAACAAAACCGTTCCGTTAGCGACGCCGACAACATCATTGTGGAAGGCGCCGGCGTCGAGGGCCATTTTCGATTGTTCAACAAAGACCGTTTTCGCCGGATCAAGCATATGGTTTCGGGCAACCGCTTCCGAGGCGCACAGTTTCTGGCGCGCCGGGAACTTGTCGCCGTCCTGACCATAAACGAAAAGATGTACGCCCGCCTGCCCGTGCGATTCACACAGCCGTCCGTGGTTCGCGGCGCCCTCGTCGCCGAAATGGGTGCCGCCAGGCAGCGGCGTGTGATGTGCGAAATATTTCTCGTCTGCAAAAATGTGCGCCAGTGTCCGCGCCGTTGTGTCGGCCTCTATTGCGCGATGGAAATTTGCCGCGAGGTTCGCCGCCGTAAAATGCGCCTTTCCGTCATTCGTATCCGGTGACGGCGCGACAGTTCCCGCATTCGCGGTCCACATGGGTGATGCAGCGTAACAATTGGCGAGTAGTTGCGGTTCAGCCTTGTAGGCCTTTTCGATGATTTCCGTATCGCTGCCGGAGAAGCCGAGGGCGCGAAGTGTTTTCAAATGCGGTCGGTCCTGCGGCGGAAGGAAACCCTGTTTCAGGCCCAATTCCATCGCGGCGCGCATCTTCTGCAAGCCCTGTAGCGCGGCTTCCTTGGGGCTGGATGTGGCGCCGGCATTTTTTGCGGAGGCAAGATTCCCGAAGGACAACCCCGCATAATTATGCGTCGGCCCAATCAGCCCGTCGAAATTGTATTCGTGGTAGGTCATAATTGTATTTTTACTTCAATTCATATTTTCAAACGCTGACCGAATATTGGTCGCAATTTGGTGCTGAGGCGGCCCGAAGAGGTGTCGTCAGGCTCACCGCCCCAATCTTTTCGGATATCCCAACGGAATTTTTCAATCCGCTGAACGTTCATATCTCTATCGAGAAGTAATCCGCACAAGCCTTTCACATATTTATCAGATTCGCCGTCGGGACTGTCGCCTATTGGGTTCCATTGACTATCCAAGACACATCTCACTTTCGCGAAAAGTTGATTGTACCGTTTCGAATTGCTCACCGTCATCGCGACTCACTTCACCCCGACTTGATCTTCCGCTAGCGGAAGAAGTCCCTCGCCTTCCATGGACGCCACCGGGTATGCGCAATAATCCGCCGCATAATACGCCGCAGGGCGGTGATTGCCGGAGGCGCCGATGCCTCCAAAGGGCGCCGAGCCCGCGGCGCCAGTTGTCTGGCGGTTCCAGTTGACGATGCCGGCGCGTGAAAGCGCGATAAACTTCTCCCATTTCGCCTTGTCGTCGGAGAGAAGCCCGGCGGAAAGGCCGAACTTTGTAGCGTTTGCACGCTCGATCGCTTCGTCGAAAGCGGCGACGCGCCAAACCTTTAATAACGGCCCAAAATGTTCCTCGTCAGGAACCGCGCCGGAGCGCGTCACGTCGATGATGCCCGGCGAAACAAACGCTGAACCTTCATCGCGCACAGATAGATTTCTGATGGCCTCGCCTTCGCCTTCGACAAGTTGATCAAAGGCCCGCTCCAGCCCTTCGGCGACCCTCGGCGAAATTACGGGACCCATAAAGGGCTGCGGATCGGCAAAAGGGCGATCGATGATCAGCCGGTCGGTGAGTTTTACGAGCGCATCAATCGCCACGTCGCCTTTTACGCCTTCGGGCACGATCAATCGCCGGGCGCAAGTGCAACGCTGGCCCGATGTGAGAAACGCCGACTGCACCACCGCAAATGCCGCAGCGTCCAGATCATCCGTATCCCACCAAATGAGCGGATTGTTGCCGCCAAGCTCCAGCGCGAGGATAACGTCCAGACGATCGGCGAACATCTTGTGTATTGCGAGGCCGGTTTTTGCGCCGCCAGTGAACAAGATGCCATTTACACGTCCATCGTGACCGGCGGCGGTCAGCGCCTCGCCGGTCTCGCGCGCGCCCTGCACCATGTTGACGACGCCCGCGGGCACGCCCGCTTCGACCATGCGCTCAACGATAAAGGCGCCGGGGCCCGGCGTCATTTCCGATGGTTTGAAGACGACGGTGTTTCCCGCGATGAGCGCGGGAACCATGTGACCATTGGCGAGGTGCGCCGGGAAATTGTAAGGCCCAAGAACCGCCATAACGCCGTGGGGTTTGTGGCGAAGCATTGCCGTCGTCGCCCCCGGCGTTTCCTTGGCGCCCGTACGCTCGTGATAGGCCTTGACAGAGATATCGATTTTGCCGGCGACTGCGGCGGCCTCGGTCTTTGTCTCCCAATACGGTTTGCCGGTCTCGCGGGAGATGAGAGTCGCCAATTCATCGGCGTCGCGTTTGATGAGATCGCGATAATTCTCAACGATGGCAATGCGGGTCTCAAGCGGCGTCAGCGCCCAGGATTTAAACGCCGCGCGCGCGGCGGATACCGCGTCATGGACGTCAGCCTTCGTCGCCGCCGCGCCGGACCATATCACCTCGCCCGTTGACGGATCGAAACTTTTGAATTCGGCGCCGGCGCCGTCGCGCCATTCGCCATTGATGAGAATTTTGTTGGTCATCTCTTTAAACTTTCAAGCCTGTTCGCCTCTCCTTGAATAGGGAGGTCGAAATCTATGATTTCGGGTGGCGATCAGAGCCAGCCGATCCCCGCCCAAACTTTCCCCTTTTCAAGGGGAGGGAATTTTCCGCACAAGTTTCAATATCACCACGCCACCGCGCGCAACCGGTCGCCGTCTTTGGCGCCAAGCAATTCAAGCGCATCGGCGCCAATCTGTAATTCATTGCCGACTTCGCGGGCTGGTGCGCGGACGACGCGATAGGATGACAACCTTCCCGCGGAAACCAGCATCAACGGCGCTTCGCCAACTTCGGTTGTTTTCGCTTTCAGGCGCTTTGATTTTTTGATGGAGTCGATGTCGTCAATGGCGGCGTCGACCAGCGGGCCGCCGTCAAACACATCGATGTAACCGCGATAGGCGAAGCCTTCGCGCAATAACATGTTGAACGCCGGCGCAGCGTTATCATGGGGCTTACCCAGAATGTCGCGCGCTTCCTGAGGCAACAACGCAACATAAATGGGATGGCGCGGCATCAAATCGGAAATAAACTGATTGCCCATTGCGGAATTGGCGACATCCGCCGCATCAAATTCCATGTCGAAAAACGGTTTGCCAATAGCGTCCCAGAACGGCTGCTCGCCATTGGGCCCGCGCCAGCCGCGCAACTCGGCGCAAATCGGACTGGCGACCAGATCGCGATGCTCGGCGATGAACAGATATCGCGCCTTGCCGAGAAACTTGCCGAAACCGCCGCCGCGCGCGTCCGGCGAAAGAAAGAGTGAGCCAACCTCGCCGCATCCCGTGAAATCATGGGTCGGCACCAGCAAGCGGCGCTCAATGCGTTTTTTCAATTGCTTTGACGCGTGGACAGTCTTGTTGATGCGATAATTGACAAAGCCATGCTCCAGCCCAACTGCAGAGAATACTGCCGACGTGCCGATGACTTTGCCGTCCTGTTCCAGGACCATCATGTAGACTTCGCCGCCGGGCTCCGTTGGATTGCCCTCGAAGCTTGCTGCCGCAAAGTCGATGCGCGGGCGCAGAGCGTCCGGCTCCGGCGGCAGGTTTGTCATGCCGCCGCCTGATTGCTTGGCCAGCGCCAGAATGTCGTCAAAATCTTCGCGGCGCACCGGCCGCATAAATGCGTCCCCCATTATGCAGCCTCCGTTTTTTCCGCACCCGGAACCGGCAACTCGCCCGCCGCTATCTTAAGCAATAAGAGCGCGGATAATTTCGCCCGCTCAACCAGACTGTCGAGTTTTGCAAATTCCTGCGCTGAATGAATGTTGGCGCCGCGAACGCCGAGCGTATCGATCACCGGAATGCCGGCGGCGGCGATATTGTTTCCGTCGCAGCAACCGCCGGTCGGTTGCCAGTCGATATTGATGTCGAGTTCCGCGCCGGCTTTTTTGAGCGCCTCAAAGAACGCTAAAAGAGAAGATGTCATCGGCTTTGGCGGCCGCGTAAACCCGCCGGTCAGCTCCGCCGTAATGCCATCGCGCGAGCCGATTTCCGCAACTGCGGTTTGCACCGCCGTCATCATCCAGCCCGCGTCTTCGGGTTGTTCAACACGCACGTTAAAACGAACGACGGCAAGATCTGGCACGACATTGTTCGGTCCGCCGCCATCAATGCGCGCCACATTGACGGTGAGGTTTTCGCGTCCGCCGGTCAATTTATCGACAATGCTTGCAAAATCTGCAGCGGCGACAATGGCGTTGCGGCCAAGATGATGTTCGCGCCCGGCATGGGCTGGCTTGCCGCGAAAAATCACATCGAAATTGCCGGAACCTTTGCGCGCGCCGGCAAGCGTCCCATCCGCCAGCGCCGGTTCATAAACACAAGCAAATTGCGCGCGTTTCGCGGCTTCCGTCAGCATATGCGCTGAACCGTGAGACCCGATCTCTTCGTCCGCGTTGATCAGGACTTCGTACCCAATCTTGTCGGCATGGTTTGATTGTTCAATTGTTTTGAGCGCATAGAGCATGACGAGCAGCCCGCCCTTCATGTCGGCGGCGCCCGGCGCGTTCAGCGTATCGTCGTCGAGGAATTTCTCGCCCTGAAACGGGTGATCAGCGGCGAAAACTGTGTCCATGTGCCCTGAGAGAAGGACCCTCACCGGCGCCTGCGGGCGCTTCACAAGACGCAGCATATCGCCAACGGGCTTTTCAACTTGTTCACCGTCTTGCGTCACGCTGGCGCGTGGGTGGGACGGAACGGTTTCAACTTCTGCGTCAAGATCAGCGAACGCCTCGCCGAGGGCGCCATGCATTTTTGCAAGGCCGTCGAGATTGCCACTGCCGGAATTAATCGCGCACCAGTCACGCAAGGTCGCCGTCATCTCAGAGCGTTTATCGTCAAGGAAGCCGAGGTCGCTGGAAAGATTGGAAGAAATAGCCATGGTGCAAAGGACTAGCGAAGGGCGCGCAGGCCCGCAAGGGACTTGACGACCGCGACTGCCGCCAGTCCAAAATCAGAAACTTCCGGTCAATCACATCAGCCGCACATCCCCATGAAAATGGGGATCCAGCATAGAGTATACGGCGGGCGCAGCCCGACATTTTTCATTACTGAATTCCCGCTTTCGCGGGAATTAGCGGTGTTTCAGGGTATTGAAACCAAAATTTGCCGGCGGTCAGAACTTAAGTCGCCCAAGTCTAACTGATGTTTTCAAGTCTCCCTAAACAGCTTATTAGATATGGCTTCCTCTGGCGGGCCTCCGGCTCGCGTTAAGCAAAGGCCGGACGCGCGCATTCATGTTGCAGTTGATAGAAAAAACGCTGATCGCCTGGTCCGATATGGCGCGGCGCGGCGGTATTTTGCTTGCGCTTGTGATCCTCATCGCCGCTGGCGGCGCCGGCTGGTACGCGGCGGGGCATTTGAAGGTCAATACCGACACCAGTTCAATGCTCGACCCGACGCTCGATTTTCAGGTGCGTTCGGCGGCGTTGCGCGAAGCGTTTCCACAAACGAAAAACGACATCATTTTGATGGCGCGCGCGCCGACGCTGGACGAAGCCGACGCCTATATCGCTGATATGCGCGCGATCCTTCTCGCGGACAAAGAGAATTTCTCCGCCGTCTTCGCGCCAAGCCAGGAGCCGTTCTTTGCGGAAAACGGGCTTTTATATTTATCGGAGCGCGAGCTTGAAAGCCGCATGACGCAAATGTCCAAGGCGGCCGGATTAATTGAGACGCTCATCAAAACGCCGACGGCAGGAAAATTTTTCGAAACCCTCGCCGACAATGACGAACTCGCCGAACGATCCGAGCTTGGTCAGGATACGCTACAAAAAATATACGGCGAGCTTACCAATGTTGTCGAGGCAAGCCTTGCCAATGAAACGCGGCCATTTTCATGGATGGGTGCGCTTGACGCGGAGACCGCGGCGACACCGGTTCACACGCGGCTTTTATACACAACGCCGGAACTTGATTTTACGCGACTGCAGCCGGCGAAGGCGGGCGTCAACAAATTGCGCGAGGAAATCGCAAAACTCGACGCGAAATTTAACGGCCGCGTTGAGACCTATATCACTGGCGATCCGGCCCTTCGGATAGAGGAACTTGAAGCGGTCACAACCGGCATCGGCATGTCGATGCTGTTGTCACTGGTGCTGGTCAGTTTCCTTCTTCTGATTTGCTATCGCTCCGTTGCTATGGCGGCGCTCACGGTCATCGGTTTGATTTTGACGCTTGTTTTTACATCCGCGTTCGCCGCGGCGTTTATGGGCGAGCTAAATCTCGTTTCCGTCGCCTTTACCGTGCTGCTCATCGGGCTCGGTTTAGACTTCGCCATTCACTTGCTCCTTCACATTCAAGAACGGCGCGTTGACGGACAGTCCAATGAAGACGCGTTGAAAGGCGCGCTGCACGAAGTCGGCCCGGCGCTGGCGCTCGCGGCGCCAACGACAGCGCTCGCATTTTTGTCGTTTGTTCCGACACGCTTTGACGGCATCGCCCAGCTTGGCGTTATCGCTGGCGTCGGCGTCATCATCGCCTTTCTTGTTTCGGTAACGTTCCTGCCAGCGGCGCTTGCGCGCTTGCCTGTTTCCAAGAAACGTGAACGAACAGGGCAAATCAGAAAATTCTTTAACGCGCTTTCGAAATATTCCGGACCCGTTGCATTCGTAACAGTCACTGTCGGTATCTTCGCGCTTTTGTTAATGCCGCAAGTGCGATTCGACGCGGACCAGATGTCGCTCCGCAATGAAAAGGCGCAATCGGTTGTTGGGTTTAACCTGCTCTTTGAAAATGATGACACCGCGCCTTATCGCCTGACGCGGCTGGCCAAGAGCGAAGAGAACGCGCGCGAGACAGCGGAAAAAGCAAAAGCCCTGCCGGGTGTTGCGTCGACGCGATCCCTGCCGGATTTCGTGCCCGAGGATCAAGATGCGAAACTGGAAGTCATCGATTTCGCTGCAGGTTCTTTAGTCTTTGCCCTCGACGCCGAACCGAATTCCGTCGAGGGCCCCGGCGCCGCAGCTGGCGCGAGCGCCCTCGAAACAAGGCTGCGTGAAGCTTACAACGAGGGCGACGCAGCACAATTGACTGCCGCACTTGAGCGCGCGCGGGAGTCCGGCGACACCAACATCTATAATCGCATTGAACAAAACATTTTCGCCTATTGGCCGCAGCTTATCGCTCGACTACGTGCGCAAATGAACGCGGACTACATTGAACTTGATACGCTGCCGACGACGCTCGCCAGTCGATATCTATCAAAAGGCGGCGAATGGCGCGTTGATATTTTGCCCAAGGAAGATGTTCGTGACCGCAAAGCCCTTGACCGCTTCGTAGACGAAGTCGAAGCTGTGTTCCCGGACTTGACCGGCGGCGCTTATCAATCAGGCAAGGCCGGGGAAGTCATCTCAAGCGCGATGTTGCAAGCAACAGGCATCGCCTTCGCTGTTGTCGCAATATTTCTATGGCTTCTCGTCCGGCGCGTTCGCATCGTGATGCTCGTCCTGTTCCCGCTTGCGCTTGCCGCGGTCTTAACGGCTGCAACAGGCGTTCTTCTTGATGTGCCATTCAATTACGCCAACGTAATCGTCCTCCCTCTCCTCATCGGTATCGGCGTTGACAGCGGCATTCATCTGGTGCTCCGCCATGATCAGGTGGCGGCGGGCGAAGGCGTCTATGGCACCTCAACCCCGCGTGCGGTTCTGTTCGCGGCGCTCACCACCGTCGCATCTTTCGGCAGCCTTATGCTCTCCCCCCATCGCGGCACGGCGTCCATGGGCGAGCTTCTCTCGATCGCCATCGCGTTCACGCTAATTTGTACTTTGGTCGTGTTGCCGGCGGTCTTTAATTACACTGACCGGCGGCTTGGCATTCGACCCGCAACAGAGTCCTTTTTCAAAAAATAGCGTTTCAAAACAAGGGGCTATGCGGATCGGCCCGATGGCCGTGTGGGCCGGCGCAGCGTTACCGTTTAGACATTTGGCCAAAAATGTGGCCGGCAGCGTCTGGAAAACCGCCCCATTCGGTCCATATTGGTCCGAACTGAGAAACGAGCGCGTTTACTTTCAACAAGCGTTCGTCAGAATTTGAAAAGCAGGGGTTTCGCCAATGTTTATGTCCCGGGTCCGAATTTTCGCTGCACTTGTCGCCGCCGCTTCCGTCGCCGCGCCTGTTGCTGCAACAGCGCAAGACGATGAAGCCGAAACGCAAACTGCACAAGAAAGCCGCACCGACACGGCCATCGCCTTCGCGCAGGAATTGACCACGCAAGCCAATGACGCCCTCACCCAGGACGGCGCCAGCGAGGCGGAAAAACTTGATGCGTTCCGCGGAGTATTGTCCGACGGGTTAGCGCTCGAAACCATCGGCAAGTTCATGCTCGGCGATGCGCGCAAAAATCTCACCGATGAACAGTCGGAACGCTATAACGCGGTATTCCCCGTTTACATCACAAAACTCTACGCCGAACAGTTTGAAGAGATTATCGGCAAGCCGCTGGAAGTGATCGACTCAAAAGAAATCGGATCGCGCGACGTGATTGTCCGCACGCAGTTCGAGCGCGACGGCGAATCGCCGGTGCTCGTTGATTGGCGCATCCGCAAGCTGCGCTCTGGCGAACACAAGGCGATCGACATTATCGTCCAGGGCGTCTCGATCATGCTGGTGAAGCGCGAAGAATTTTCATCCTTCGTCGCGTCCAATGGCGTTGATGCGCTGATCGACCGTCTGGAGTCTGAAGCCGCGGTTTAGGGTTTACCGTCATCGCGTGCGCGCAGCAGCAATTTATTGCTGCTGCCGCAGACACTGGATCCATTTCATTAACCTCAAGCGATACCGGAGCAGCGAGGCAACATTTCATGTTGCATCACATCTGGGATAATACTCGTCGAAGTTGTTGAGTTGCGCGGGTGCTTGGGTAATCGGTGTGCGCTAATTTTTGCGCTCAAACACAAAATCCGCCGCTCCCTTTAGGGGCTCTGCCTTGTCGCCGAAGCGGTCGAGATGAGCCTTGCAAGACTCAACAAGTTCCGCCGCTTTTGACTTTGCGCCGTCCATGCCGAGAAGTTTGATGAAAGTCGCCTTGTCCATTTCGGCGTCCTGGCCCGCCGGTTTGCCGAGGGTTTCCGCGTCCTGTGTTTCGTCGAGTATGTCGTCAACAATCTGGAAGGCGAGGCCCAGATCTTCGGCGTAAGCACTTAGCGCTGCAACTTCATCGTCGGTTCCTTCGCCGACGATGCCGCCGCCGACGGCGCCGAAACGGATAAGCGCGCCGGTTTTGAGGCGTTGCAATTGCGTGACGCCGGCTAGATCAAATTCTTTTTGCTCCGCATAGATATCAATCATCTGGCCGCCGACCATACCCGCCTTGCCGGAGGCCCGCGCGAGCTCCAACGCCAGCGCACAGCGAACATTGCCGTCAGGATGAGTATCTTCCTCAGCCAAAATTTCAAAAGCCTGCGTCAACAACGCGTCACCGGCGAGGATCGCCGTCGCGTCATCGAACTTCTTGTGCACCGACGCACGACCACGGCGCAGATCAGAATCATCCATTGCCGGCAAATCATCATGGATTAGCGAATAACAGTGGATCATCTCCACCGCAGAGCCGACGCGCACGGAACGCGCGCGCGGAGCATCAAACATGTCCGCCGCCGCAATCACCAGAAACGGGCGCAGGCGCTTTCCGCCGTCAAGCGCGCCCCAGCGCATAGCGTTAACGACGCGGCCTAGCGGGCCGTCTTGGGTCGGCAGGAATTCGTCGAGGGCGTCCTCAATCAGGCCAGCGGTCTCGGTAATGGTCTTTTTAAAGTCGGTCATTTGTCTTCGTGCCCTCAACAGTTTTGCGGGGCGTATCCAATCTTTCAGACCCAATCCCCTCTCCCCATTGGGGAGAGGGTTAGGGTGAGGGGGTAGGAAATTCAAGTTACTTGAACGAATATCCCCTCACCCGGAATTCGCTTCGCAAATTCCGACCTCTTCCCTATGGCGAGAGGTCCGCTGCGCAAAAATTTTAGCGCCGGCGTTTTGCGAATCCGGTTCCATCGCAGATGTCGCATTCACGCGCGAGCAGCCCGCGTTTTCCGCGCCCGCCGCAATCATGGCAAATTTTGTCCTGTGCAAATTTTGCATCGAGGAACCCGCGCAAAATATCCGGCGCCGGGCCGCCTTCCGGCATTGGCGGCGCTTCGTTGACGGCTAATGACGCGGTCTCGCCCGCATCTGCAATCAAAAACGCGCTCGCGAGCGATGTCTGTTGTTCGGAAATCTGGTGCACCGTCATCAGTATATCGCGGTTCCAGGTGTCTAGGCGCAGTCTAAAGACGCCGTCATCATACGACCCGGTAATCGTCAACCCGGCCATGAGGTAAAGGTTCTGGTCCGCCTCGCGCGTCAGAAATGACATATTAAGCGCGCCGTTGACCGCATCGATCTGTGACTGGCTGAGATCAAAACCTTTAAAGATAGCGAAGAAGCCAAGCTCAATAATCTTGCCGGAACCGGGCGAAGATTGCAGCGCGCCGACGAGAAATTTCAAATTGTTGTAGTCGCAAATGAACCACAACAACGCGCCGTCGCGGCCGGAATTCGGCGCAGGCTCGACATTGTCATATTGGCCCTTCAGCGCCGTTTCGATCTTCGCCAGCGGCCAATATGGCTCGCCCCCAGCGCCGCGGCTGGAAAACTTCTTGAACATGAAAAACCCCTCTTGAACTACCCAACTAACATAATTCCCCTGCGGCCGGACGCTACACGAGTGGTTCGCCGCCGCCAAGCGGCTAGTTTCCACCCCTGAGCCCAAGCTAGAATTTGGGCCAAGTTTGGCTCCGCGGTTAAGTTTCGGCAATCGGAGCGAGAATTTTTTGCACTGCAGCAAATTTATCGCTATAACACTTCAAAAATCCGGGCTTTACGCCGCTTGCCGCTGTCGGCGCGCCGTGAAATAACGCCGGGGTCGTGAAAATAACAATCTGGTTGGAGGGGCGCGCCCATGACGGCGAATTCCCAAAGCGTAAAAGTACTTCTGGCTCAGCCGCGCGGGTTTTGCGCTGGCGTTGAGCGCGCCATCGATATCGTAGAGCGCGCCCTCGAAAAATTTGGCGCCCCAGTCTATGTGCGCCACGAGATCGTCCACAATAAATACGTTGTCGAAACTCTGCGCGAGCGTGGCGCGATCTTCGTTGAAGAAATCGACGAAGTGCCGACGGGCGCCGTTACGGTGTTTTCCGCGCATGGCGTTGCAAAGAAAGTTGAAGACGGCGCCCTCGTTCGCGAGCTTGACGTCATAGACGCGACCTGCCCGTTGGTAACGAAAGTCCATAAAGAGGGGCGCCGCTACGCCGCAAAAGGCTACGATATTGTCCTGATTGGTCACATCGGCCACCCGGAAGTCGAAGGCACGCTCGGACAGATTCCGGGTACGGTGCATGTCCTCTGCGAAGTTGAAGAGGTCGAAAAGCTGGAAGTCGCGGACCCGGACCGCGTTGCGTTCGTCACGCAAACGACACTTTCTGTAAACGACACCAAAGACGTCATCGCCGCATTGAAAGAGCGCTTTCCCAATATCATTGGCCCCGACACGCGAGACATTTGTTACGCGACGCAAAACCGCCAAACTGCGGTCAACGCCATGGTCGAGAAAGTCGATCTTCTTCTGGTGGTCGGCGCGCACAATTCATCGAATTCAAATCGCCTGCGCGAAATCGGCGAGAATTCCGGCATTCCGAGCTATCTCATCGAAGACGCGACAATGTTTGATCCGGCCTGGTTGACCGACAAAGTCAAAACCGTCGGACTGACCGCAGGCGCATCGGCGCCGGAAAAGCTTGTGCAGGAAACCATCGCAAGACTGAAAAACTATCGCGACGTCGAGGTTACAACCATCGACGGGGTGGAAGAGAACATTCACTTTAAATTGCCGCGTGAATTGGCTGATGTGCCAAAATCGGAAGCCTCGGCCAAATCCTGGGCGGTCGGCGCCGCATAAAGCCTCAACCAAGGCAACCTTTTTTCTTCGGAGACGTTCAATGTCAGTATCCCTTCACCAGCAAGCCCGCGTCGGCGCCTATGTCGCCAAGCAAACCATTATGGGCCGTAAAAAATATCCGCTGGTGCTATTCCTTGAGCCCTTGTTTCGCTGCAATCTCGCCTGCCCCGGCTGCGGCAAGATTGATTACCCGGCGCCAATTTTGAACAAGCGTCTCTCCGTCAAGGAATGTCTCGACGCCGTGGATGAATGCGGCGCGCCGGTTGTCGCTGTTCCCGGCGGCGAACCTTTGATTCACAAGGAAATCGGCGAGATTGTCGAAGGCATTGTCGCGCGCAAGAAATTCGTTTCGCTATGCACCAATGCGCTTCTCCTTGAAAAGAAACTACATCTCTTCAAGCCATCGCCCTTCTTGTTCTTCTCGGTTCACCTCGACGGCCTTGAAGAAGAGCACGACCACGCGGTCGATCAAAAAGGCACATTCCAGATAGCCGTTAAAGCGATTAAGGCGGCGCAGGAAAAAGGTTTCCAGGTCAACGTTAACGCGACGATCTTTGACAATATGACAGCCGAGCAGGTTGCCGACTATCTCGACTTTGCCACAGACCTTGGCGTCAACATTTCGATCTCGCCGGGCTATGCCTATGAGCGCGCGGAAGACAAGGATCACTTCCTCAGCCGTGAAAAAACGAAGAACCTGTTCCGTGACATTTTCCGGATCGGCAAAGAGCGCGGGCGCGAATGGAACCTGTCGCATTCATCGCTGTTCCTCAATTTCCTCGCCGGTAATGAAGAATATCTGTGCACGCCCTGGGGCTCACCGACCCGCAATGTCTTCGGCTGGCAGAAACCATGCTACCTTCTTGGCGAAGGATACGTTTCCTCCTTCAATGAATTGATGGAAACTACCGACTGGGATTCCTACGGCACCGGCAAATATGAAAAGTGCTCAAACTGCATGGCCCATTGCGGCTACGAGCCGACAGCGGCCATGGACGCGGTGAAGAACCCGTTCAAAATGTTCAAAATTCCGAACATGCTCAAAATCGACACCGAAGGGCCGATGGCGCCGGAAATTGACTTAACGAAGGCGCGACCGGCAGAAGACGTTCACGAAAAGCTCGTCGAAGACGAGATGGAGAAAATCCGCCGCGAAAAAGAAGAAGCCGCAGAACGCAAGAAAGCAGCGACTCTCATCGACAAGAACAAGGAAGCGGCAGCCTAAAACGGCCAATTCAGGAGTGTCGCGAACCGCCGTTTTCTGAATGAGCGGGGATAAAATGGATTTTATCGACGAAAGTTTGGCGCTTGCGGCCAACCTAGCCCTCAACCACACTGAACAGCACCCGCAACAATGCCGGCAAGTCTCGTTTCAAGGTCGCAATCGCTTTTGAAGAATCGCTCCCAAGTCGGATCAGGCCCGGAAACTGTTTTGGATCGCGCATTGCGGCGCCCAGGGTCTTTGCAACCAGTGTCGAACCGTCTGGCGCGACTGCGCCAAGCGCCGCTTTCGGCAAAGCACGGTCCGCTGGATCCGCAACCGCACGAATGGCGACAAACGGAATTTTAGCCTCTGCGGCGGCGCGCGCTGCGCCGTGACTTTCCATATCGACAGCAATCGCGCGCGTGCGAGCAAAGAGCGCCGCCTTTTCTTTGGCATCGACGATGATGGTGTCCGCGCCAAAAAGTCGACCGACACGCGCATCTTCAAAACTCTGCGTCTTTCGCAAAGCGCCCAGCAAAAATGGATCGGACGCAAATATCGCGCCTTTGCCATCGCTTAAAATTTCGTCGCCAATGATTAGTTGTCCGGGCTTCAGCGACGGATCCAGCCCGCCGGAAACGCCAATGCTGATGATCGCCTTGGCGCCGTCGGCGCATGCGGATTGCGCGAGTTCCTCGGCGCGGACCGCGTTGGCGCCGGAAACATATATGCGGATATCGTCGCCGCTGACGGCGCTGCGCACTGCATCGGCCTCGGACTTCAACCCACAGATGATTGCACTGAAATTTTCGGTCATGGAGCCGACGTGCTATACGGTTTTCTTTCCCGAATAAAGGAGCGCCGTCCCATGCTGAATTCCATAACTGCCGTCATCGGCGCAATGGCAATATCGCTCACCGCCGCCAATGCCGCGTGCACGCTCACCGAAGGTGACGAAGCGGCGGTTCGCGCCGCCGCCGTTGAATATGTCGATGCGTGGCTCGCCAATGACGAGGCCCGTGTGATGGATCTGCTCCATGAAGATGCGGTGCTGATGCCTGCGCGCGGCGCGACGCCGCTCGACACGCCGGAGGCAATCCGCGCGTTCTGGTTTCCGAAAGACGGGCCCACGTTTGAGATCACCGCGTTTTCGCATGAAATTTCCGGCGTCGAAGGCTGCGATGACATCGCCGTCGTGCGCGGGCGGCAAAAAGAACTCGACTTTTCATTCGGTGATGATCGCTATCGCAATCTCGGCGCAAACTTCGTGACGGTCTATCGCAAACGCGACAGCGAATGGCGCATCCAATGGCGCACCTGGAATGACGTCGGAACGGAGAAGGTCGCGTCCGACGACAATTGAATCCGGCGGTTTACGGCTTTCGAATACAAACGAAAAATTGCGGTATTGAAAATCATTGCGCACCTTTTTGCGGAAAATGAACCTGATTTATATCGGCCACAAAAAAGGGAAAATATTCGTCTGTTCCGAACAGATTGCCACCCTCGACATGGGCGGGAAGACAATAACCGTCAATTTCTTGAAAATTTGAAAGGCGCCCTCCAAACGGTTGTTCTTTGAATATTTTTTGCGCGTTTTCGTTACTCCATCGTTGGATTGAGATTTGTGATGGTCGCCCCTCTTCATCAACTGTTATTTCGACGTCCTGACGAAGGTCGCCGTAACTTAATGTAGCGCGCGCGGTATTCGCATCGATGGCTGTCCATTCGACGTGGTCGCTTGGCAACAAACTTGCCGGAACCCAAAACGCACCTTCCGCTGCGACGCGCCCAAATGCAGATCGATAGTGATCCGCATTATTTTCAACGCGCACGACAGGGAGAAGATTAAACAACCAAAAACGGGTCCAAGAACGACCATCGGCAAAACCGTCAGAACCACTAATTGGCCCCGCATTGACGCGCCAAACCAGCCCATGCGGCGGCGCAAGTATTTGTTTCGCTTTCATAGCTCGATAATTCGGCGTGTGTTTATCGCCGAAACCAAGCTTGCCTGTCATCGACAATTCGACAATTATATAAATCGGCGTCCCTGGCTTGATTGTAAATTTAAAATATCGCTGCGCCGGTTCAGGTAAATCTAAAATAAGCGCGGGTTCAAAATCGTTTCTGGCTCCGCCAACGCTTGCTTTCAGTTTGCCCGCGGCAGCATTATTCCTTATCAAATCGAGCAATCGCCAAATTCCAAGGCTGATAACGACGCTAACTAGGATGACTATAATCACGAATGATATTTTCATCCTAACAGCACCTCGGGTTTTCAAATCACAATCAGGCCGTCATTCCTAAAACCAATTCCGCCGCCCGCTCCCCAGACCTGATCGACCCCTCGATTGTCGCTGGCACGCCAGTATCAGTGTGATCGCCAGCGAGAAACAGATTGCTATATTGCGTTTCGAGTTTTAGCCGCTTTGCGGCTCCGGCCGGCGACTGGTCCGGCGTTGCGCGTTTTTCACGGATGACGCGCGATTTTTCGTAAGGCTTACCGTCCAAATCCAACGCAACAGAAACTTCGCGCCAAATGTGGTCAACGACTTCTTTATTCGGCTGATCGTCGGCTCCTATCGCGTGAGCCGCGCTAGTCGTCACACTGATGACGTCGCCGCGCACAAAAACCCATTGGGCTAGCGAGGAAATGAGCGCAATAAACGGCCCCGCGCCCAGCGCTTTTGTATCGACCGGCGCCGCCATGCGAAAATGCACATTTAGGATTGAGGCGTCATCCGCTGGCGGATCAAGCTCCGGCATCAATTGTTTCAACCGTGATGGCGGAATGGCGAAAATTACGCTGTCCTCTTCGTCGAGCGTTACGGTCTCGTCGGTAAAGTTGAGGCTCGCGACGCGTCCGCCCTCCGGCCAAAACGCCTTCAGCCGCGCGCCAAACCGGACAATGCCGCCATTCGATTCGATAAACTTTAAAGCCGGATCGATAAACGCCGGGCCAAGCCCGTCTTTTGCGACAAGCGGCGTAGACGCCTGCCCGCCCAACAAAAACGTTTCGCGAATGACGCTCCACAAAAGTTTCGCCTGACCGATTTCCGGCGTCGTGTTCAACACCGCCAGCGTCAACGGCTCCCAGAAACATTCATAGAGTTTGGAATCTTTATCGACGATATCCGCGACAGTCTTTTCATCGCCTGCAAACGCTATGGCGCCGGCGCGCATATAGTCTGAGATTTTCGTATCCGGCACGCGCCATTTCTTGTCGAGCACCCAGAACGGGATGAACCCTTCATTGATGCGCACGGTCCAGCGCTCGCCAGTTCTGATGTCAACAAAGGGATAAATCGCAAATGGCGGTCCAATAAGCGCATCTTTCGATCCGATCAGGTCGAGAAACTTTTTCGCAGCGTGATTACCCGACATGATGAGATGATTGCCATTGTCGATTTCACAGCCGAGATGTTTGTCATAAAACGATCGGCACCGACCACCCGCTTGCTGCGCGCTTTCGTAAACGACAACCTCTTCACCGCGATCCGCAAGCCGCGCCGCAGCCGATAACCCCGAAAGACCTGCGCCGATGATATGGACCCGCCCCATCGCGCTGCCTCTTACACCATCATTGCGGTATTCGGCGGACCGGCCATGACCCTCGGGCCGCCCTTCGCCGCCGCCCAGGAAACAATCGTATATTTCGTACCATTCGTGACGGGCCGGGCAAGGTGCACAAAACGCCCATCCGACGGAAACGCCGCGACCATACCGCGCTGCGGTTTCAGTCCGAAATCAAAGCTTGGAAAATAAAGTTCGCCGCCGTCGAAGTCGCCATTCAGATAGACCAGAATAGAAAGGTCGCGATCGATAACGCGGTTATACTTTTTTTCGTTTGGATCAAAGATCTGCGAGTCCGCGTGGGCTTTGTATTCGCCGCCGTCGCGGTAACGCAAGATTTCCGGGCGCTCAAACCAGTCAATCTGCACTTGAAAATGCTGTGAGATTGGCCCGGTAAAGAGCATGCGAATGGCGCTCACAATATCTGTTTGCAAGTCATGTGAATCGATCGCGTCCGAGGTGCGTCGGTCATTGACGCTCGCATCAAGATCTCCGCCCCCGCCGGCGCCAACCCTGTGGCGCGCGCCAGCCTGTCCTTCGCATTCGCGCACCAGTTGATCGCACCAGCCCGGCTCGCAAAAATTCTGGATAACAAAAATACCAGGCGGGGCAGTGTAATTTGAAATGATGCGCCCCGGCGGCACGCCTTTTACCACGTTGTGCCAGCTCTCCGGCGCTATCGGCGCGCCAGCAATTAATCCGTTATCGTCAAAACCACTCATAAGAAAACCTTATGCGCGCTTCGGCGCAAAAAACCAACGCAATGCGATCGCTGATTTCTCGAGTTTTGATATTTTTACTGGCGCCTGGCCGTTTACCCAGCCGCGTTTTTCCATCTTGTCGAGATAGCGCTCATAGACGCCCATCATCAAAAGCGCCGGGCGCAACGTTTTCCAATCGAGATTGGCGAGCGCTGCACGCGCATCGGCAAATTTCTGGCGAGCAATCCCCGCGAGCTCGCCCCGAACGGCGGGCAATCCCTCGGCAGTCGCGATTGCGTCTGGCGTCAGCGGGCACCCATGCTTTTTCAAAAGCTCATACGGCAGGTATAACCGACCTATCGCGGCGTCCTCTTCGACATCGCGTAGTATGTTGGTCAGTTGCAGGGCGTCGCCAAGGGAAAGGGCAAACTCTTGCTCGCGCGCTCCTTGTGCTGCACCGAAGATTGGCATCGATAACATACCGACGGCGCCGGCCGCGCGGCGCGTATATGCGAATAGACCGTCCTTAGTCGGCGCCACAATCGGGCCCATAGCGTCCATCTCCATGCCTTCAATGACAAGAAAGAATTCCGATTTCGGCAAATTGAATTCGTTGACCGGATCGATAAGCGCGACGCCTGTGGGCGTTTGCGGCGCGCCTCTAAAAATGCGCTCAACCTCTAGGCGCCATTGCTGCAGCGCGTGTTTTTTGTCCGGGCCCGGAAGCTCGCCGTCAGCAATATCATCGACCTCGCGGCAAAACGCATAGACAGCGTACATCGCCTCGCGCCGCGCTTTGGAAAGAATGCGCATGCCAGCGCCAAATGACGTTCCGGACTCGCGAACGACACTTTCTGCGTGACGCTTCGCAGCGTTCGTTGATATTGCAGGCGAAGCGGTAGTCACGGCTTGGCGCCGCTCCCCGCCGAGAAATATCCGGCGATGGCGCCGCGCATGCCAGCCGATGCAAAATCGAACTTGGTGAGGTCGATGCGTTCGGCCAATGGATCGCCATTGCGGAGCAATTTTATTAAGCGAATGGCCAGGCGAATAATCACCGCCGATTCCATGGCGAGATGTTTGGATTTTAGCGCGGACGGCAATTGTTTTGCTTCCGCCATCAGATCCTCACACCCGTCAAGCATTCGCATGGTCACGCGCCGCATTGCGGGGTTCAGGACACGCAAGGAAACGTCGCTGACTTTTGCGCCTTCCTCAGCCATCCAGTCGCCGATGATATAAACCCGGTTAAGCAAAAGATAGTCGTCGCGACAATCCTGAAGATGATTGATGATCTGAAGCGCGGTGCATAGCGCGTCGGAATATCGGTAACCCGCTTCATCTTCACCGTGCAGGTCCAGGAGATAACGCCCGACCGGATTTGCGGACAATTCGCAATAGCCGAGCAATTCGCCCCACGTCTGGTACCGGTTCTTGTTCGCATCTTGGACGAACGCCGCAACAAGATCGGCGCCATGGCGGGTCGTAACGCCAGTTTCCGCCAGCGAGAGCCGTAACGCCCTCGCTGAATCATAATCTGATCCAAACCCTTTCTCGCCTTCCAGCACAGCGCGAAACGCATGGAGCTTCACGACTTTTTCTTCCGGGCTTAAATTTGGATCGTCAGCAACATCGTCAATTGCGCGCGCATAGCGATAAAACTTCGCCACATGGGGCCGCAAACGCTTCGGCAACAGAAATGATCCGACGGGAAAGTTTTCGTTCTTTGAATTCTTGCCTGAGGTTGCGTCGTTGATGTGACTGCGCCTGGTTTTTTTCTTAACGGGACGCGCGGCGGCCGGATCGGGCGACGATGCTGACGCTGCGGCGTCATTCATCGTCGCCTCATGCCGATCGTCAATTGGCGCATCCGAAATTACAGGTTCAACAACCGAAGACATACGCTTAAGATATTCCCCTAACCGCCCCAATGACAGACGCTAATTCCCTATAAAAGCAGGTTTATTGGCGGCGCGCCAGCTTTGCAAATTGATCGCGTCTCACCTATTCCAATGTGCATGATGCTCACCTTTATTGCGATATTGTCATTTCTGGCCTGGGGATATCTTTTCGCAATCCGCGACGGGTTCTGGCGCGCCAACATATTTCTAGGAAATGCGCCATCCCCGGAAAAATGGCCAAGCGTCACAATCATTGTCCCGGCCCGAAACGAAGCCGAAAACATCGCCAAGTCCCTGGAAGCGCATCTCCATTGCGACTATCCGGGTGATTTTGCAGTGCGCATCATTGACGATCAATCAACGGACGGAACCGGCGGCATTGCTGACCGGATCACCGGCCCGAAAGAACAGAAGGCCGAGATTATTGCCGGCGCAGCGCCGCCGGCTGGTTGGTCGGGAAAACTCTGGGCGCTGCAACAAGGTGTCAGCGCGGCCGGTTCACCGAACTATTTTCTGTTCGCGGACGCCGATATTGTGCTTGCCCGGTCGGCGCTCCGGCGCCTCGTCGCAAAAGCCGAGCATGAAAATCTCGCTCTGACATCGCTCATGGCGAAACTCGACGCGCGCGGCTGGGGCGCGTTCCTTGTCCCGGCCTTCATCTACTTCTTCCAAAAGATTTATCCTTTCGCTGCGTCGAATGACCCGAACGACTCGCGGGCCGCGGCCGCTGGCGGTTGCGTGCTGGTTCGTCGCGAAGACCTTGACGCCATTGGCGGCTTTGAAAAAATTTGTGGAGCGATGATCGACGACTGCACTCTGGCGCAAGAAATCAAGGATCGAACCCCATCAACCAAAATCTGGCTCGGCCTTGCGCAAGAAGAGGCCGTCAGCCTGCGCGATAACCGATCGCTCTCATCAATCTGGAACATGGTCGCGCGAACAGCCTTTGCGCAGCTCAACTATTCAAATCTAATCCTCGTAGGCGCCGCTTTAGGCATGGCCGTCGCATATCTTGCGCCGCCGCTTATTGCGCTGACCTTTTTCCATCATTGGAATACGACGGCAGAATTCTTTGCGCTGTGCGCCTGGGCGATGATGGCGTTCATCTATCTGCCGACATTGAAGCTTTATGATCGCCCGCCCTGGGAGGCCGCCGCCCTGCCCGGCGCCGCGGCGCTTTTCATGGCGATGACGGTTTCTTCGGCGCTAAGGTATAATTCCGGGCGCGGCGGGGAATGGAAAGGCCGCGCTGATCCTATGCAGAAAATCAATCAAGGCGGCGCTGGGGGTGGCGGCCATCCACGTACCCCATAAAGGGCGGATGGATCGAATAGCCAATCAACTCGCGCGCGCGTTCCGGCAAATCTTTGACAATCTCCGGCGGCACAGCAATCGCCATGTTCTCGAGTTGCCGCGTCCAGCCAGGACAATATTGCGGCGTGATGATGAGACGCGGATTATCTGAGTTATTGGCGCCGCCGCGATGCCACAGCGTTCCTTGCGCGAGCATCAATGAACCTGCAGGCATCACAACCTTCATGGCGTCGTCGCGAGCGCCCGGATCATAATCGCGGGCAGTGACGCGCGAAAAACTCTCCTCGTCGGCGGCGCCGTCGATGGTTTCATCCGGCCAATGGTGACTGCCTGGCAGAATTTCCGTCGCGCCGTTTATCGCCGTCATCGGGTCAATTGCCCAAAACGCAGAAACGCCGAGCGATCTGCGCGGGCGCGGCCATTCATAATGACTGTCGTCATAATGCCAGGGCTGCGGCGTCTCCCCGGGGTGAAGATTGATTGCAAGACACGCGGACAACAAACAATCGCAACCGAGCGCGGCGTCAACGAACGCCATCGCCAGCGGGTGCGTCGCGAGATCGGCAAACACCGGCGATTTCGCGAGCAATGCATATACGCGATTGGTGGCGACGCCTTCAAATTCATTCCGGCCGGAAATGTTAGCGTCGATATACGGCGCCAATGCATCGCGGATCTCAGCTATGGTTTCAACGCCCAGAACACGCTCGAATATGATAAACCCGTCACGCTCATACTGTTCCATCCAGTCTTCAAATGGACGGTCGCCAAGCCAGTTTTCGATTTTCAGTTTTGTACGACTGTCGGTATTCATGGAGAGAATATTCGCACAAGCCCGCATGCGATTAAACTTATTTCAGCAGCCCGTTATCGAGCGCCCAGTCCAGCAGTTGCCGGAGCGCTGGCTTCAATTCACCAGCACGCCAGCCGAGTTCGTGCGCTGCTTTTGCAGACGAAAACGATACTTGCCTGCCTGCTAGCCTCACGCCGGTTAGCGGCGCCTTTGGCGGCTTCCCGGTAAGCGCCGCGACAAGTCTCGTATCGATGGCGCCCGCCGCAAGCGCTACAGCGTATGGCATTTTCGTTTTCGGCATTGGGCGCCCGGTTAGCGCACTTAACATGGT
>JABDJK010000007.1 GCA_013002535.1 Hyphococcus sp. | reverse complement strand
TGTGGAGTAGGAGCAAGGGCAATGAAGAAATTCACTAAATTACGAAAAAGAGTTATCGGATTTGGCGCTGCGGGTGCGCTGCTGCTTACCGGCTATGGATGCGAATCCGTCAGCCAGGCCTTTACGCCAAACGCCGCGCAAATGGCGCAATTGGCGGACGGCGCTTGGGACGAGTTAAAACAACAACAGCCGACAACGAATAACCCTCGATATACGACCCGCGTGAACCGCGTCGCAGACCGGATCATTCGCGCCGCCGGCGGCAACCCTGCTGAATGGGAAGTTGCCGTCTTTGCTTCGGACGATTTAAACGCCTTCGCATTGCCCGGCGGCAAAATCGGTTTCTACACCGGCATTCTCGACATCATGGAAAACGACGACCAGATCGCCGCCGTCATGGGGCACGAAGTCGCCCATGTTTATTTTAATCATGCGGGTCAGCGTTACGGCCGTACGGCTGCGACGCAAGCCGGGCTTGGCGCCGCAGGCGCGGTGCTTGGCGGCGGCGGACAGACTTCGCAGGTGGCGCTGCAGGCGCTTGGCCTCGGCGCACAAGTTGGCGTTCTTCTGCCATTCTCGCGCACACATGAACTTGAGGCCGATAAATACGGTCTGCGTTATATGAACATGGCCGGCTACGATATGGATGAAGCGATCCGTTTCTGGGAAAACATGTCGGCCAAGAAATCCGGTGGCGCTCCGCCAGAGTTCATGTCAACGCACCCGAGCGACGCAACCCGCACGGCGCAGCTGCGCCAGGAAATTGAATTGCTGCGCGGCGGCTCGTAAAGACGCCTGCGGCGTTCTCTCGAATTGCCAATCCCACGCAAAGGCGTCTAAGCCAGTCCCATGGTTGAGCCGCCTTTTTCCTTGAGCGCACGCGACTTGCGCGCCTCGCGCGGCGGGCGCGATATTTTCGAAGGCGTCAGCTTCGTGTTGGCGCCGGGCGAAGCCATTTTATTGCGCGGGGCCAATGGCGCCGGAAAGACAACGCTTTTGCGCGCTGTCGCTGGGCTGCTCCGGCCAGCTGGCGGCGCGGTTGAATTTTGCCGTGACACTGAAGAGCCAACAGAGAATGCAGCCATCTATTGCGGCGTACAGAACGGATTAAAGGCCGCGTTGTCAGTACGCGAAAATCTGGATTTTTGGGTGTCGCTTTATGGCGCGGAAAAAAAGGCCGCTAACGACGCAATCAACCGTTTTGAACTTCGCGGGTTTATAGATCGGCGAGCTGGCGCATTATCAACAGGACAGGCGCGACGGGCCGGTCTTGCCAGATTGGTAATTGCGCAATGTCCGGTGTGGCTGGTTGATGAACCTGTCGCCGCGATGGATCGCGACGGCGTTGCGCGATTTATCCAACTTGTCGTTGATCATTTAGGCTGCGGCGGGTCTGCGATCATCGCCAGCCACGACGCCCTCGACATTCCGGGCGCACGGACGATGACAATGTCGGCGAAGGCAGCCGCCCCATGAGCGCTCTTGCCGCCATCATCTGGCGCGATGTCCGCCTCGCTTTTCGCGCAGGCGGCGGCGCTTTGCAGGCGGTTGCGTTCTTCGCTCTTGTTGTAGTTTTGTTTTCACTTGCGGTGGGGCCGGACATTGCACTGATGCGCAAGATCGCCGGACCAGTGTTGTGGACCGCGGCGCTCCTCGCGACATTAATTTCGCTCGATCAGATCTGGCGCGCCGACCGTGAGGACGGTTCCCTTGATATCATCGTTGAGACGAGCGACGCTTTGCCCCTGACCGCTGCGGCAAAAGCCGCCGCCCACTGGTTTTCCACCGGATTGCCGTTGATTATCGCAACGCCAATTCTCGGGGTCATCCTGAATTTACCGGCGAGCGCTTATGTTCCAGTATTGATGTCGCTTGCCATCGGCACGCCGGGGCTTTCGCTGATCGGCGCCTTCGCCAGCGCTCTCGCGGTGTCGCTGCCTCGGGCCAATCTTTTGATTTCGATCATTGTTGCGCCGCTTTATGCGCCGATCCTGATCTTCGGCGCGGGCGCTTCGATTGCCGGGGCCGCGGGTGCGGCGCAATACGCGCCGAACCTCATGTTGCTAGGCGCGGCGACGTTATTTGCTGCGCTCTTTTCGCCCATTGCCAGCGCTGCGGCGTTGCGCTCAAACCTCGATTGAGGATCGACTATGGCGTCTATTTCAGAGTTGGCGAACCCACAACGGTTTGAAGGTCTGGCGCAGGCTGTGTCGCCCTATGCCGTCGGGGTTGCTTTCATAACGTTGGTTGCCGGGCTTTATTATGCGCTCTTCAATTCGCCTGCGGACTATCAGCAAGGCGAGTCCGTTCGGATTATGTATGTCCATGTTCCAGCGGCGTGGATGGCGATGTTTTGTTATTCGTCAATGGCGATTGCGTCCGCCGTCGGTTTCATCTGGAAACATCCCCTCGCCGATGTCGCTGCAAAAGAAACGGCGCCGATCGGCGCAGGGTTCACATTTCTTGCGCTTTTCACCGGCGCCTTTTGGGGCAAGCCCATGTGGGGCGCATGGTGGGTATGGGATGCGCGCCTGACATCGGTTTTGATTTTATTGTTTTTATATCTCGGTTACATGGCGTTGTGGCAGGCGATTCCCGATAAAATTCGCGCCGCGCGTCTTGCCGCAATTCTCGCAATTGTTGGATTTGTAAATGTTCCGATCATCAAATTTTCTGTCGACTGGTGGAACAGCCTGCATCAACCGGCGAGCATCTTGCGCGCCGATGGCCCGACAATAGACGGGTCAATGTTGACACCATTGTTCCTAATGATTGCGGCCTATATGGCGTTGTTCACCGCGATGCTGCTCCAATCCATGCGCAATGAACTGGTGGCGCGCCGCGTCGCGCGTCTTGATATGGCTGCGGATGCGGCGACGTCCACGTTGGTTGAAACACCGTCGGCGGCAAGTCAGTCATGAATAAAAAACAAAAACGCATGGGCATGATTGTAACGGTGCTGGCGATCGCCGGGCTCGCCGTTGCCCTAACGCTAACAGCGCTAAGCCAGTCAGTTGCGTATTTCTACACGCCTTCGGAACTCCAGGCGCTTGCTGCGCCGCCTGCGTCAACCATTCGGCTTGGCGGACTGGTCGAAGACGGCAGCGTTAATTATAGCGAAGCCAATAGCGCAAGCGTTTCCTTCACCGTGACCGATGGCGGCGCGTCAACCATCGTTTCCTATGAAGGCATTTTGCCGGATCTGTTTCGCGAGGGGCAGGGCGTCGTTGTGCAAGGATCGCTGGATGCCGACGGCTTGCTTGTCGCCGATACAGTGCTTGCGAAACACGATGAAAATTACATGCCGAAAGAACTTGCCGACGCATTGAAAGAGCAAGGCCGCTGGCAGGATGGTTCTGACTAGGATTTTCAACTAAGTCGCCGTCATCGCGGATGCTATGCAGCATGACATGATGGGATGCTGATCCTCGATCTCCCAAATTCGCACAAGATCGCGTGTCTTCAGTGGGTAATTTTATGCCGCGCCGCGCACGCGATGACGTCGTTGCCGCTAGTCGCTCACCGCTCCCGCGATCATCTCCTGCAATTTATCATGCAGCGGCGATTCCGGCGGGACGTCATCCAACAACGTCCGCCAATATTGAACGGCGCGATCTTTATCATCGCTCTGTGCTCCCGCGACGCCCAAAAAATATAAAGCAAGTGGGTCAGCGGCGTCGGCCTCTAAAATTTTTTGAAGGCTTTCGCGCAAGTCGGCGCTGACTGGTTCATCTTCGCTTCGCCGCGCATTCACCGAAGCAAACGCGAACCCCTTGTGGTCATCGATCGCAGCGTCCGGCCGATCAATAATTTCGCGCCAGGCGGCGAGGGCATCGCCGGGACGGTCAAGCGCCTCGTAAGATCGCGCCAGCATGCGCCATTCGTCGATATTGCCGCCGCTCTCGGTAAGTCGTGCGGCGAGGCCAGCGACCATGGACTGGATCATGGCGTTGCGGTCTTCTTCCGGCATCGCGGCGATGGCTTCGGCGTTGAGGGGCGGTGCGCTCGTATAATTCTGTGGCGCGATTGTTGGCGAGAGCGCGTTCGGTGCGCCAATCTCCAGATAAATGAACCCCGTGACAATCGGAACCACGCCTATTATTGCAATAAAAATCCTGCGTGCGGGCCCGCTTGTATTTCCGCCAAGCAGCGGTATTGCAGTCGCGCCTGCAGCGGCGAGGACAACAATTCCGGCAATAGCGATAAAGAGGGCTGTCATCTAAGTCGCCTCGTTGCCGGCTTTGTCGTCGGGTTCGTCACGATTGCGCTTTTTCATGGCGATCAGATATGCGCCGGCGCCGGCGCCGGCGATGAGAAAAATGATAAACGGCGCCGCCCACAACAATATCGTGTTTTGTTGAACCGGCGGTTTCAACAATATATAGTCTCCATAACGATCAACTAGAAATTCAATAATTTCCTCGTCGCTGTCGCCGGCCATGAGCCGCTCGCGCAACAAAATGCGCATGTCTTTCGCCAGCGGCGCATTGGAATCGTCGATATTTTGACTTTGGCAGACGACGCAGCGCAACTGACGGCTGAGCGCGCGGGCGCGTTCCTCCAACGCTTCGTCCTCCAGCACTTCATCGGGCTCAACGGCGCCAACAATCGGCGCTGCGCCCATCGATAGAATGAGCGTGGCCAGAAAAATTCGCAGACTACGCGCCAACGCCTGCTCCCTCATTTTTTATCGCATCGATCACCGGTTTGATATCGCGTTCCCAAACGGGTTCGGTGATGGGCCCGGCGAAGCGAAATCGTATGCGGCCTTTGGCATCAACGATGAAAGTCTCCGGCGCGCCCGTAACGCCAAAATCAATGGCAACGCGCCCGTCAGGGTCGTCGCCAACAAAGTCATAAGGGTTGCCATATTGTTTCAGCCACGCTTCGCCGTCGCCGGCGCGTTCTTTCCAGTTCAACCCGGCGATATAAAGATCATCGCGTTTTGAAAGCTCCATTAGAAATGGATGTTCGACATGGCAACTGATGCACCAGGACGCGAAGACATTGATGAGCGTAATCTTGTCGGCGATATCGTTGGTTGAAAACGGCGGGATATCTTCGCTGATCGCTGGCATTGAAAATTCCGGAACCGGTCTATCGATCAGCGCAGACGGAATGCGCGATGGGTCGCGTTTCAAGCCTGCAGCAAAATAAATGCTGATCAATGCGAAAATGATCAGGGGCAGGAGGAATGCGAGGCGTTTCATAATACTTGCGCCGCTCCCGCCGGTGTCTCAACAAGATTTTCTTCGTCGGTGAGCGTCGCGGTCGCAATTCGTTTCTTCATCGCCGCCACTGCGCCGCCGAGCGCAATCAAGCCTGACCCGATCCAGAGCCAGACCGCAAACGGGTTGAAATAGGCTCGCACGGCCCAGCCGCCGTCGGCAGGGCGCTCGCCGAGGGTAAGATAAAGATCGCCTTTTAGCGTCGTCCAAATACCGGCTTCCGTCGTTTGCATTTGCCGCACTGGATAAAACCGCCGTTCCGTTGACAGCGAGCGCAACGGTTTTCCATTTCGCGCAACATCAAAAACGGCCCGTTCGGCGAGGAAGTTCGGTCCTTCATCGCGAACAACCTCGCGCAGGGTTGCATCGTAACCGCCGACAGAAATAACATCTGCCGGCTGCATCAGTTTCACGACTTCGGTGCGCCAGACGCCGGCGCCCATGACGCCAACAATCAAAACGCCAAGCCCGATATGGGCGATGGTCATGCCGAGATAGGGTCGCGGCAGCCTCTTAAAGCGCGACCACGAGTCCCGCTCGCTCTTGGAAAAAAGCTTGGTGCGTTTCGCGAAGTCCATTGCGGCGCCGCCCATCGCCCATGCCGCCAGCCCCGCACCAAACGCCGCGGCAATTGTTTTCGGCCAGGCAAGGCTCGCGGCGACGACAACCACAACTATGCTGGCAAGCGCAACGGGCCAGAGACCTTGAAGCGTTTTTTTAAGGTCGCCCTTCTTCCAGGCCATCGCCGCGCCTGGTGCGATCATTAACAGCATCAGCGCCATCAGCGGCAGGAACGTTGCGTTAAAAAACGGCGCTCCAACCGACAATCGTTCGCCCGACAAAACATCGATGAACAACGGGTAAAATGTGCCGATGAAAACTGTGGCGCAGGCTGTCGCAAGAAAAACATTGTTCAGCAAGATCGCACTTTCACGGCTCACTGGATCGAAGGCGGCGCTGTCTTTCAACAAGGGCGCACGCACCGCGAACAAAAAAAGTGAGCCGCCGATCGCCGCCGCCAGTATCGCAAGAATGAAAACGCCCCGTGCCGGATCGACGGCGAATGCATGAACAGATGTCAGCAGGCCCGAACGCACCAGAAACGTGCCGACGAGACTCAGCGAAAATCCTAGTATCGCGAGCAATACTGTCCAGACTTTCAATGCGCCGCGCTTTTCAACAACGCGCACCGAATGAATAAAAGCGGTGGCGGCGAGCCACGGCATGAATGATGCGTTCTCTACCGGGTCCCATGCCCAGAACCCGCCCCAACCAAGCTCATAATACGCCCACCATGACCCGAGGGCGATGCCGATGGTCAAAAATACCCAGGCGGCGAGCGTCCAGGGCCGCACAGCGCGGGCCCAGTCTTCATCGATCTTTCCCTGCAATAGCCCGGCAACTGCAAAAGCGAAGGTGATCGAGAGACCGACATAACCGAGATACAAAAACGGCGGATGGATGGCGAGGCCGGGATCCTGCAGAAGCGGATTGAGATCCATGCCGTCCGCCGGCGCCGGCAGGATTCTCGCAAACGGATTTGATGTAAACAAAATGAAGGCGAGAAATGCTGCGGCGACCATCCCTTGGGCGCCGAGGGCCAGCGCGTTAAATTCAGTTCGAGCTTGGTCTCGACTTGTCGCTAGCACCGCGCCAAAGCCCGCGAGGATCAACACCCATAACAGCATTGATCCTTCGTGATTGCCCCAGACGCCGGTGAATTTATAAATCGCAGGCTTTGCCGAGTGCGAATTTTCCACAACATTGACGACGGAAAAATCCGACGTCCCATGGGCGTAGGTGAGCGCCAAAAATGCCAACAGAATGAGCGCGCCCTGGGTCAGCGCCGATGTACGCGCTACGCCGTAAAGCGCGGCGTTTGATTCGCGAAGGCCCGCAAACGGTGCGGCGCTCTGGATGAGCGCAATCAAAAACGCAGCGATCAGCGAAATTTGTCCGAGTTCTGCGGCCATCACTTTCCAGTCGGCGGGTGAGAGGCTTCTAGGTTTGCCCAGCCAGGGGCTCGAATTATCACGAAGCGCCGATTATGATAGCGCCATGTCAGAATTTTTGAACATGGGCGGCTACGGCCAATATGTCTGGCCCGCTTATATTGTCTCGTTTTTGGTGATTTCAGCGCTAGCCGCTGCAATTTGGCGCAGGTCCCGGCGCCTCAAGGCGCGCCTTGCCGAGCTTGAACGCGCGCGGGACGAAAACCGGTGATTTACAAGTCGGCATCCCCGGTTTATGGGGAGCGTCGCAAAAAATGCGGATGGCACATGTTGGGCCGCCTTAGCTCAGTAGGTTAGAGCGCTAGATTGTGGATCTAGAGGTCCCTGGTTCGAAACCAGGAGGCGGTACCAT
>JABDJK010000105.1 GCA_013002535.1 Hyphococcus sp. | reverse complement strand
GGAAATGGATTTTAATGATATCCGCACGACGCTGCAGGCCCTGATCGCCATTTATGACAACTGCAACAGCTTGCACACCAACGCCTATGACGAGGCTTATACGACACCAACGGAGCATTCGGTCCGTCGCGCCATGGCGATCCAGATGATCATCAATAAGGAATGGGGCCTTGCGCAGAATGAAAACCCCAATCAGGGCGCATTTATCATTGACGAGCTGACGGACCTTGTTGAGGAGGCCGTGCTGAAAGAATTTGAACGGATCGCGGAACGCGGCGGCGTTCTTGGCGCTATGGAAACCGGCTATCAGCGCGGCAAGATTCAGGAAGAAAGCCTCTATTACGAGCACAAGAAACACGATGGCTCGCTGCCGATAGTCGGCGTCAACAACTTCATCGATCCGGATGCGCCGCCGCCGCCAACGCCGCCGCTGCAACGCTCCTCGTCAGATGAAAAAGACAATCAGATCAAACGCCTTCGCGAGTTTCAGAACCGCGAGCCGGAAAAATCGAAGACGGCCCGCCAGCGCCTGCGCGATGCTGTCGTCAATGACGAAAACGTTTTTGCCGTGTTAATGGAGGCGGTGCGTTATTGTTCCCTCGGTCAGATTACGGACACGCTGTTCAAAGTCGGCGGGCGCTACAGAAGGAATATGTAAGAGTGGCTATCGACGCCGCTTTTCCTCGACAGCGCGCGGGGAAGCAGGACGGGTGAGGTTCGAAACCGTTCAGACCGCTATAAAAGGCGCCGGCCTCTCTCCGGGTGGCGCGTTTCATCTTGGAACGGATGATTTGCCGGCAGGCGAGACGGCATCAACCATTGTAATGCTTGCCTTCGGCGCGCGCGAGTGGCCCGCCTTTGCCGCCTCACCGGAATACCAGGACGGCAGGCCCCATCGGCTCGACCGCTGGTCGATGCGGGTCGTCAGTGCTCTCGCGCATGAGCTGGACGCGACGCCGTATTTTCCATTTACCGCCCCGCTTATGCCCTTCATTCGCTGGGCGCAAAAAGCCGAGCCCGTTTATCCGTCAGAGATCGGGATGCTGATCCATCCGGAATTCGGCCTGTGGCGCGCCTGGCGCGGCGCCCTCGGCTTTCAAGAGAAAATCGACATACCGGCAAAGGATGCACGAGCCCGGCCTTGTGACACGTGTGCGGATAAGCCCTGCCTTTCGGCTTGTCCGGCCGGCGCCATGAAAGGCGATGGCGTTTATGATGTTCCGGCTTGCGGCGCTCACATACGTTCGCCCGCCGGTGGGGCGTGCATGGACGGGGGGTGCCTTGCGCGGCGCGCATGCCCGGTCGGGCAAGGTCATCAGTATACGCAAGAACAGGCAGCGTTTCACATGCGGGCTTTTTGGGGGCAGTGAGCCGTCGCCAATTTCTTTCGACAAAAAAGCGCCGCTAACGGAATTTCGGGGCGCGCTTTTCCAGAAATGCTGCGACGCCTTCCTGACCGTTTTCGGACCTTAGGCACTGACTGATCGAGCGCGCTTCCAGTTCCATTTGGGATTCCAGCGAAGTATCATGGCTGTTGAGCAAGAGCGCCTTGACGAACCCTTGCGCCTCTGACGGGCCTTCGGAAAGGCGTTCGGCGATGGCGCGCGCTTCTTCGTCAACGGTCTCATCAGGCGCAATCCGCGTGACGATTCCCCACTCAAGTGCTTCCTCGGCGGACAACTGACGATTCGTCAGCATAAGGTCCTGCGTTCGCCTCAGCCCGATCAGCCGGGGAAAATAGTGGGTCGAGCCACCATCCGGGCTGAGGCCAGCTTTCGTGTACGCCATTGTAAAAACCGAACCCGAGGCCGCGACGACAATATCGCCAGCCGCGACAATACTGAATCCTGCGCCCGCAGCCATTCCATTCACTGCTACGACTAACGGCGCCCGCATCCTGGCGAAGGTCGAAAGAGCCGCGTGCAGATCATCAGCCAGGCGTTTCAACATATCCGCGCTATCGTTATTATGCGAGGCGAGTTCCTTAAGGTCCCCCCCAACGCAGAAAAATTTGCCTTCCGCACTCAGTAGAACCGCCTTGATGTCCGTGTCTGCATCGCACTGGGCCGCCGCCCGTCGCAAGTCTCTCGCCATTGAGGCGTTCAGGCCGTTCGCAGCCTTCGGCCGGTTCAAGCGAATTGAGGCGAGTGCTCCGTTCTTCTCGAATATCAGTGAGTCATAATTGGTCATGTGATGTTGAATACTCCCTGGTTTTACGTAGCGTGGCGTACGCCCAAGTCCGTCCATTCGGTGATGACACGCTGCAACATTTCAATTCCATCGCTTAAGGCTGCGGGTCCCGGTTGTAAAATAACGGCGGATTTAATCTCATACAATTGCCCGTTCGTCACTGCGGGGATAGCGTCCCAACCCGGCCGGGCAGCGACGTCGTTCTTCTTGAAGCCTTTGCCGCACCATGAACCAATGATGATGTCAGGAGCGGCGGTGATGACTTCCTCCGACGTCACGAAACGCCCCTTTGCGGCTTGCTCAAATGCGCGGTCTGCAAAGATGTTCTCTCCGCCAGCGATCTCGATCAGTTCGGAAACCCAACCGATGGCCGAGATCATCGGGTCGTCCCATTCCTCGAAATAGACCCGGGGCCGACGGGGAAGGGCTTTGCCATTCTCCCTTGCTGCGTCGATATTTCCCTGAAGCTCCGTACACAGGAGTTCTGCCTTTGCCGGCTCGGCGATGAGCGCGCCGACAGTGCTGATCATCGAAAAAATGCCGTCGACCGTGCGATGGTTGAAAGCATGAACCTCAAGCCCTTCACGGATCAAATTTGCCGAAATCTCGGCCTGTATGTCGGAGAATGTGAAAACCAGATCAGGACGCAACGCCACAATTTCGTCTGTCTTCGCATCAATGAATGTTGAAACCTTAGGCTTTCTACGCGCTTCTGGCGGGCGCACGACGAACCCGGAGACTCCTACAATTCGATCCTGTTCGCTAAGCAGGTACAGCGTCTCGACGGTCTCTTCCGTTAGGCAAACAATTCGATTTGGAGTGGGCATGACGTTTCCAGCGCGTTTGAGTGATTAGGCTAGGGAGAAATTGAAAATTATGGTATCATAGGGGCATTCGATGACGTATTTGGTGAAAATGAGGATGGTTCGGATGGCGGAAAAACAAGATAGTGGCGATGAGCGACGCAATCAAAAAGTGGAATCGCGGCATTCTAAAAAGATCGATCCGATGCAAAAAATAATTTTGCAAGAAGCCGCGCTTCAGAGCCTCGTTGATATCGGTGATGAGGAAGAAGCGATCTTGGCAGGTATCCTTAACGAAGGGAATTCACAGTCAGACTAAAATGTCTCATTGGTAAATTGCCAAAGAGCAATCAGAAGGGTTGTTTAGAAGGGTGAAAAATTGTTGAGCGAGCGCACCAATAGAGCAACGCTCCTACGACTGGCTACAATCGTTCAAAGCTTCACGAGGTTAATGAGTCCTCCGTCCACGGGGAGTACTACGCCGTTGACGTAGCGCGACTCATCAGAAGCCAGAAATAGACTGGTATTTGCAATGTCCCAGACTTCGCCCTGATGTCCCGAGGGACACATGGCGTCGCGTTTCTTCCACATCTCTTCAAGGTCGCCACCATAAAGACGAACGTTATTTTGTTCGACGATCGGTGATTTGATGAGACCTACAAGGATGACATTGCTCCTTATTCCGACTGGCGCGTACTGGATTGCGATTTCGCGGGACATTGCAATCATCGCCGCTTTTGAAGCGGAATAAGCAAATTTAGGAAACGGAATATTGCGAACAGCGTTTATAGAACTGATATTGATCACCGATCCGCTTTTTTGACGCTCCATATGGGGCAAGGCGAATTTGGCGGTCAGGAAAACGCTTTTTGCGTTCACGTTTATCATGCGGTCCCACTGCGCTTCCGAATACTCGACGGGACCGCCGGAGTCGGTGATGCCAACATTATTGTGCAGGACGTCGATCCGACCGAAGTTTGCAACGCATTCTTCGATCATAGCGCTGCAGTCAGCGGCGAGCGAAACATCGGCCTTTGCCGCGATGCATTCTCCGCCCTCATGCCGGATCGCTTCCGCCGTGGATTGCGCTGCATCGATGTCAATGTCAGTCGCGACGACTTTTGCGCCTTCGCGGGCGTAAAGAATGGCGCAAGCCTTGCCATTGCCGATGCCGTCTCCTTTCGTGCCGGCGCCAGTAACGAGTGCGACTTTTCCTTTTAGTCTATCCGTCATCTAGCCTCTCGATCCAATAGATCTAAGGTCCTCTTCGACAAAGCGTTTCATCGACACGCCGTCGGGGTCGGGAACATAGCGGACGGTGCCCGCCCCGCCATCAACTGGGATGACATGTCCGGTCACATAGCGGGCGTCATCGGATGCAAGAAACGCCGCCGCAGCAGCAATGTCAGAGGGCGCTCCATTGAAGGGGGCAGGCCTGTTGCCGATGACCACTTGAACGATAGGCAGCCGCGGATCCAAGTCGCCAAGGACCGCCTCGCTTAAAGGCGTGACGATGACGCCAGGCGCAATTGCATTACATGTGATCCCGGCGCGCCCGTAATCAACCGCTATAGATCGCGTCAGCGCTTCAAGCCCCGCTTTGCTTACTGCATACGCAGTGTCTTCGCGCTGGCCGGCTGTAGCAGCGAACGATGTTATGTTCACCACTCTGCCGAATCCCTGATCCGCCATTTTTGGGACAATCTCGCGCGCAATCCGGAATGGCGCCGTGACATTAACGCCGAGTACCTTGTCCCATTGTGCATCAGTAAAATCGCCGATCTTGCCGGTGATGCCGATGCCGGCATTGTTGACAAGGATGTCGATACGACCAAACGCCTTTTCGGCAGTTTCGCGAATTTTCGTTGGGGCATCAACGGCAGTCAGATCAACGGCTAGCGATTGCAGGTTGCTGTCGGAAGCGCCGAGTTCTCGGGCGGTTTTCTCAAGTTCATCTGAAAGAATGTCCACCATCAATACAGATGCGCCTTCCGCAAGGAATCGCTCGACAATCCCGCGCCCGATGCCGCGTGCGGCGCCGGTAACAATCGCTGAACGACCGTTCAATCTTTTCATGAAAATATCCTCCCGTTGATACTCAGCCATCCCAATCTTTGAACCGTCACTCATAAAATTGTCGAAGTTCCAACGCCACCGATAATTGGTTAAGCTTAGTAAGCCTCCTCTTCAGAGGCTATATTTGCTGTGCAAAAATTTTGAGTGTTTATTCGACTAAGCACCCTTCATGCTTCCATCGTCATCATCAAAAAATTCTTGAAGCGTCGATAAGGCAATGGAAACGGGCGCCGCGCCGGCATACCAAATCAGCATCAATATCGTTTCGTAGACTTCTCTTTTATTGGCGCCCGCTCTGATACAAGCATAAGCATGCGCCACTACGGCGTCTTGAACGCGCCCATCGATGACGCAAGCTGCTAAAATCACTAATTCCCTCGACTTCAAATCCAGGCCGGGGCGACCGATCAGTCCGCCTTGGCACCATTCAACCGACATCTGGTGGAAGTCTGGAGATTTTTTTGCGTATTCTTCGTGCATTTTGTCGGCAATGCTGCCGCCGTAAAGCTCTTTAAAGATTTCATCGCCGCGTTTTTTAAGTTCTGGATTTGAGCTGAAAGTCACGTTGTCCTCCCGTTTTTGTTAAATACAAATCCGCAGTTCCGCGCGGTTGGCTGCTAGAGCAGCAGCAATAGTAAGTGGGGCGCAACTGTTATTACGCCAAAATAATAGCACAGAAAGATTGTTATAAGCAACGATTAAAAACGAGAAAACGCGTTGAATTCACAAAAAAATATACTAACATGCTTGTTATATAATTCTACAATGGGATTGGAGAAACATATGAGTGCGGCCGCGGAACTTGGGTTCGACGAGAAGCGCCTTGCTCGAGTCGGCGCCCGAATGGAATCTGATATCAAGGCTGACATTACTGACGGATGCGCGCTCATTGTTGGAAGGCGCGGCGAGGTGGCTTTACGCGCTGTCCTTGGCTTTGCGGAAAGAGAGACCGGCCGGCCGCTTACAGACCGGGATGTGTTCGCTACCATGTCCATTGGCAAGCAATTTACATCCGTTCTTGCGCTGACTTTTATCGATCGTGGTCTTCTCCATCTTCACATGCGAGTTGGCGATCTTATTCCTGAGTTTCGCGAACGCGGCCTCTGGACAATGTCACTATTTCACTTGCTGACGCATACGAGCGGGCTTGAGTCAGAATGGCCGTCGGTCGACCTTGAAACGCTTCTCGATATTTCCAAACTCACGGCTTACGTAGCCGGTCGGCGACCAGAGGCAAAGCCCGGTGAGCAAGTCACCTATTCGACCATGGTGGCGCACTCCGTGATTGCCGAAATGATTCGGCGAGCGGACGGCGGTCGTCGCAGCTTTACGCAGATCATCACTGAAGAACTCTTTGCTCCCCTCGGCATGAATGAAACATGCCTTGGACCAAAGCCCGATCTACTTGAAAGGCTATGCCCGGTAAAAGCGAAATTCAAGGACGGCATGGCGCGCGCAGAAGACATTGTCGGCGTGAACGCGATACTGGCGACAAAAGGCGAACTTGCCGCCGGCGGCTACATGACGACGCTGGACGATCTCTATCGCTTCACCAATATGCTGCGAAACAAGGGCGAACTCGACGGTGCGCGGGTTCTCTCGCCACGCCTTGTCGAATACTGCACGCAAAATTTCACGGGCGAGAAACACAACTCGCTTTGGGACTATACGCGCGACACGAAGGGGTGGGAGCCGTGGCCGGCGTCAATGGGCATCGGGTTCTGGATGCGCGGTGTCGGCATTCAACCCGGACCCATGAGCAATCTGTCGAGTCCGAATACGTTTGGCGGGTGGGGCGCCGGGTCGACCTGTTTCTGGGTCGATCCAGAACTCGACCTTACTTTTACGTTTCTCTCGGTGGGCATCATGGAGGCGGCGGATCACGTGGAGCGCGTGCAACGGCTAAGCGATTTGGTGATCGCTGCAATTGTCGATTGAACGGCGTATTGAAAGGACGAATAATGGGACGTTTGGAAGGAAAAGTTGCAATTATTACCGGTTCAGCTTCGGGCATGGGCAAAGCGCAGATGGAGCTGTTTGCGCGCGAAGGCGCTAAGGTGGTCGGAGGCGATATCTCTGAAGGCGCCGGCGCAGAGGTTGCGCAAAATATCGGCGGCGCCGCGGCTTTCTTAAAACACGATGTAACGAGTGAGGAAAGCTGGAAGCATATTGTCGAATTCACTACAAAGACGTTCGGTGCACCAACAGTTCTTTCCAACACAGCGGGATTGCCTCCCGATCCAGTCCTCATCGAAGACATTTCAGTAGAGGTCTTTGAAAGGCTTTATAAGGTTAACCAATTCGGCGTTTTCCTGGGCATGAAAAGCGTCATTCCATCCATGAAGGCGGCGGGCGGCGGCGCGATTGTCAACATATCGTCTGCAGCCGCCCTAAAAGGGGCGACCGGCTATAGCGCCTATGCGGCCGCAAAGTCTGCCATCCGCTCGCTGTCAAGAAATGGTGCGGTTGAACTCGGGCCGTTCGGCATTCGTGTGAACACGATCTTTCCGGGCGCAATCAAAACGCCGATGGTGGACGAGGTGCAAATGAAAACGGTCAATGAATTCATGGTGCCGCTCATTCATTTGCGGCGGATGGGGGAGGCGGACGAAATCGCGTCGGTCGCATTATTCCTCGTATCTGATGATTCCAGTTATGTGACCGCCGCAGAAATTCCGGTCGACGGCGGGTTTGTGGCGTGATGGCGAACAAAGGCGATCATTCGGTCCATCATGGTCCGTCGTAACGGTCTTGTCAGGCGCAGTCGAAAAATCAAGACAACAACGGCGCATTATCCGATTTTCTAAACCTGCTGACCATTCCGGAAACTCATGAATGCCGCCTAATTGTTTTCCTGAAGTATGTCTGTAATGCCGTCGAGGTCGTGCTCGGGCGCGGCCTCACGCATGATGTGAAAGAAAAAGTCCATCGTATCTTTTATCTGCGTCAAGGCGCCGTCGCCCGAAACCAAGTCGTCCTGTTTTAGGGACCATGCCTCGGGCGTGTCCGCATCGACCTTTACTGTCGGAAAACGCGCAAACACGACGCGAGTCGCTGTGCCGCCGCTGACTTCAAAAACATTGTTGTTGATTTTCGTGTCCTGATGAACAAGCCAGGTAACGAATGCGGCGATTCGGTCTGGCTGGAACTTTTTCTCCAGCACTGATTGGTACGAGTCAGGCATCACGTCCGTCAGTCGGCTTTTGCCGTTTGGGCCTATGCAATTGACGGTTATCCCGAATGGTTCCGCCTCGAATGCGAGGCACCTTGAGAACGCAAGAAGTCCCGCTTTCGCCGCCGCATAATTTGAAATGCCGGCGTTTCCGTACATGCCGCCAGAAGTGATGTTGACGATGCGGCCGGTTCCCGATTTTTTCAAATGTGGCCACGCCGCACGGCAGACATCAATTGAACCCATCAAATGAAGGTCGATCTGCTGGCGAAAACGCGCTTCGGTCAATTGTTCGAATGGCGCGTGATCGGTGTTGCCAGCGTTGTTGACGATGATGTCCAATCGCCCGAAACGCCCGACCGCTGCTTCAACGATCCCGCGCGCATTTGTCGTAACGCTGTCTTCATTGGCGATAGCCGCGCCGCCGACCGCATTGATTTCTCTGGCGACATCGTGCGCAGGCCCCGGTCTCCCGCTGGTTTCCGGAATATCGTTTACGACAACACGCGCGCCCCTTGAAGCGAGCGACAGCGCATACGCCCGCCCGATGCCGCGACCGGCTCCGGTGACGATGGCGACCCTTCCATTAAAATCGAGCATGAATGACCTCTCCAGCGATAGAGCTTCCGCAAAACCAGGCGCGTCCGTTGCATTATCGGCTTCGTTGCCGGTCGTGCGCTATTCCGACATTTCACTAAGGATGAGCCGCGACCGGCCCGTTGGTCCATGATGAACTTTGTGTTCAGCGGGAATTGCTTCCGCCATTGTCCCAAGCTCGGGGACCGTCTTCGTGTGCAGATTGCGACTGAAGTGCGGATAGTCAGCGCCGGTGATCATGACGCGAATGCGGTGTCCCGGTTTGAAAACATGCGCGGTGTTATGAAGCGTGATTGCGATCTCTTCAGCTTCGCCCGGCGTCAGCCAGTCGACGTCGCCGCCCTTGCGATAACGAACGCGCATCCGTCCGTCGGTGACATTTCCAGCGAAACCATGGGGA
This sequence comes from Hyphococcus sp., assembly GCA_013002535.1. Classification (GTDB taxonomy): domain Bacteria; phylum Pseudomonadota; class Alphaproteobacteria; order Caulobacterales; family Parvularculaceae; genus Hyphococcus. Next base: position 3,781 of record JABDJK010000105.1, on the reverse strand, counting down.
TCGACATCGACGAGCTTGACGCAAATGTCTGCGTCCGGCGCCGAGCTTGAAAAATGCAAGGACACTTTTTGGCGCCCGGCGATTCGAACGGGCTTTTCCAGAACGTCGGAAGTGTAGACGAGGACGTCTTTGCGGTGATCGACCGCGCGTTGATCCTGAACGCCTTCCGGCCCTTCTTCCGGCATGCCGGTTGAGCCGCCATGTGTTGGAAACGGATCATGCGGATCGGCGGTGAAGCGATTGGCGCCGTCCGCCGGTGCTGGCGCGCCCGGAGATAACAGCCGGCCGTTTCCGGACGCGGAACGCGCGTCGCCGTCAGATGAAAGGTGCAGGGCCAGTTCTTTCGTCGCAGGCGGCCAGCTTTTTGCGGACGCCCACTGGTTTTCGCCTTCGACATAATAACGGATCGGGTCGCCTTGCAGCCAGGCCATGCCCGACGGATAGTCCGCGCCGGTTCCCCCGCGCAGGTGAATGTCGAACCAGGCGGCGATGAGGGGCCCCCATCCCAAGGCGCCGGCGGGCGATGACGTGCCGGGGTATTCGCGCGCGCCTGTGAACCCTGAATAGGCGCCGCGATGGGTCCATGGGCCGGCGATGAACCGATGGCGGTCATTTCCGGCTTGAGCGGCGGCGAGATCGAAAGCGGCATGGGAGAAGTCGCGATAGCCGCTGATATGCAGTAGCGCCGCATCGCCAATCTGCAGATGATCGCCAAGAAGCGGCCGGCCGTTTTTTACAACCGGCTTCGGCGTCCACAACATGTCGCGCCAGAATGGAGAGAGTTTCTCATCGGAGAGAATATCGAGCTCGGATAGCGGCAAGTTGTTTGCTGTGCCGACCGGATCCATCAGCGCAGCGACAATGCGGCCAAGCATTTCCGCTTTGGTCGCCGCGCGCAATTCAGCCCGCTCGACGGTCATCAGCGCGGTCAGATAGGCCCACCAAGTATAGAAACAAGCGGCGAACATGCCACCGTCGAGGCGTTTGCTGAGCGCATCAAGCGGCCCCATGAAAGCGACGCCGGCCTTCAGATGCGGCGGATGCGATGCAATCGCCTGATAGGTCGTGAGCCCCATATAGGAAGACCCATAGATACCGACCGCACCGGTGCTCCAAGGCTGAGCGGCCGCCCATTCGACGGTGTCATAGCCGTCGTCGACTTCCTGAAGAATGACGTCGAATTCGCCCTCGGATTCGCCGCGCCCGCGCGTATCCTGCACAAGCACCGCAAAACCCTGCCTCGCCAGCCACGCCGGATCGACGATCACCATCTGGCCGCGGCCCGGATCTTTCCGGTCGTAGGGATTGCGTTGTAAGAGAACCGGCCATCGTCCTTGTTCGGACGGTGTATACAAATCGCCGACGAGTTCGACGCCGTCCCGCATCGGCGTCCTGACGCCGATGTCGACGATCATGCGCTGTACTTTCCCGGCGGCCATCGCTTTCCTCCGTTGGCGCCGACTCTGCGCGAGCGGGCGTCTTCTTATATCGCCGCATGCAATGGCGAGAAAGGCGCGACGAGCGTGACGCCTGACAGGGAGGGGTCAGGCACCCGCTCTTCGCCGGCTGGATCGCCGTTCAAACGCACGGCGCCGTTTTGTTCCTGCCAATTCAACCAGCTTGGGACAGTCGATAATTAGCTTTCGTGGCTAATTGAAATTGTAGGAGATCGTCACGCCATAGGTCGCAGGCATCCCTGTCCAACGATTGCCAGTGTCGAGCAGCTTCTGAACATTGGTCCAATAATATTCGTTGAAGATGTTGCGACCCCACAGATAGGCACTCCACCGGCCATCATTGCCTTCCACGCCGAGTTGAAGATCAGCAAGCGTATAAGGTTTGATCTCGAGAATTGTGAGCTCTCCGAGGTTTCCGTAGGATTTGCTTTGATGGCTGACGTTGGCGCCGACGAAGCCATTCAGATTGTCGTGCAAAGGCCATTCGTAGCGCGCCGAGGCGGACAACTGGAACTTCGGAGAGGATGGCAGCACCGTGCCATTGAAATTTCGGATTGCGCCCAATGCATCAGGATCGATGTAGTCCCCGTTAATTTTTGCATCGATATATGTGCCAGCCGCACGGAAGGTAAATGCAGGCGTCGGGTTCAGGATCGCCTCAAGCTCAACGCCCTTGATCTGGGATTTTGGAACATTAACCAGAGCAGCAAGCGTTCCAATGAGCGGGACATTGGTCTGACCAAGAACCTGCTTGTCCTTGTAGTTCGACAGGAACACGGCGCCGTTCAGTTGAAGCTTGCGATCCGCAAGAGATTGTTTGAACCCAGCTTCGTAGGAAAGCACCGATTCCTGGGTAACCGGCAATGTTGCGTCGGCGAATGGAGACCCGAAAATCGGCAGGGTCCCCTGTTTGAAGCCCTTTGAGGCATTGGCATACAGCAGCGTTTCGCTACTTGGTTGAAACTGCAGCCCGGCGCGCCAGGACACATTGTGTTCATCAACCGTGATTGGCAGGAAAGCGCTTTGTTGTGTAAGCGTCACCAAATCGATCGCCGAGCATTGACCCGGACCGGTCGCCGGCAAAGCGGGAAGCATCGAGGGTATACGGAAGCCGAAGTTGAGAATGTTGGCCAATCCCTGAGAAGTAGAACCGTCGCCCGGATCAAGTCCAAGGCAGGAAGAGCCATCGTTGTTCGACTTTGTGTAGCGTGCGCCACCCTGTACTGTAAGCTGATCGGTAAGCTTGAACTCCGCATTGCCAAACACAGCGTAGTTGTTGACATCCTGATTTGTCTTTGCGTCCAGCTGGTTGAATCCGAGGCCTAGCCCCGCGCTGGAGTCGGTGACGATTGAGCCGATGCGATCATGGGTCACATCATTCGCGAAATAGAGGCCGCCAAGCAGATTAAGCCGATCAAGCTGCGCTGCGGCCCGCAATTCCTGCGAAAATGTCTTGGAGTCACCCTTCTGACTATTGTTGACGTTGAGTACGGCAGTTCCATCAGGGTCAATCAATGAATCCACATTAACCTTGAGGAAGGTAGTCAACGAAGTAAGAGTTACCGCGTCGGTGAGGTCGTAGTCCATCCGCAGGGTCGTCTGAAAATAATTGTTGTCCCTTTCGTACTCATCTCCAGGGGTCCAGTCTGCATCACGAGCATTGGCTGGCGGGAATGGAGACGCAGCAGTGGATGGCGGAGAAGACGGAGCGAGATAAGAGAGCTGTGTCGCCTGAATATCACCTTTGTCGATCCACCCGCTGACCGTCACCGCGGCTCGAAACTTCTCAGACGGATTGAACAACAGGCTGACACGACCATTATTGAAGCTGCGATTGCCGCGAGTGTCGTTGCGGGTAATGCTGCGCTGCCAGTCCCCCATGCCACGATGTTCGGCAGCGATGCGAATGCCGACCGTATCGCTCAACGGGCCGCTGATGTAGCCGCTGAAGTCCGCCTGGTCGAAGCGACCATAGGTGAAGCTGCCTCCAGCCTCGAATGAGTCGGTTGGCTTGTTGGCGATGTAGTTGACTGCGCCGCCCGTTGAGTTGGCGCCGAAAAGAGTGCCTTGCGGACCCTTCAGAACCTCGACGCGCTCAACGTCCAGGCCAACGCCATTGGCTTCAATGCCAAAGGTCATCGGCGCTTCGTCGAGATAGACGGTCACGGAAGGACGCAGGGCAATCCCAACGTCGTTGGATCCGACCCCACGAAGCGTAAGCGTCGTAACGCCAAGGTTGTTTTGGCCGAGTGTCAGGCCAGGCGTGATTTTCGCGAGGTCGCCAACATCCTTGATGCCCGCCTGCTCTAGCTGCTGAGCGCTCG
>JABDJK010000095.1 GCA_013002535.1 Hyphococcus sp. | reverse complement strand
GTTTTACGATGCCGTCTTTCCATTCGACGGTCTTGCCAAGGTTAATTGCGGGTTTGGAAACCGATATGCCAGTGACTGATCCATTCGCCGCATGGGACGCATTTTCGAATTCATCGGCGACATGGATCAATGCTTTTGACGGAATGCAACCGACATTGAGGCATGTGCCGCCATTCGCCTTTGCTTCAACGATGATCGTGTCGAGTCCCAATTGTCCGGCGCGGATCGCCGCTACGTAACCGCCGGGTCCGGCGCCGATGACAAGAACTTTACAGGTGTGTTTAGTCATTTTAATTGGGTTCCACTGATTTAGTCTTTACCAAAATCAATCCGCTTTAGCTTGATTAAAACTTTTTCAAGATATTCCATGCTCTCGGAAGCGAATAATCCAGTCGGTCGTGTCGAAAGAATCAATAATTCGACGTTTTGCAATCTTGCGCGCCCACGTCATTGTGAAGTCGTCACCTCGCCTCGCAGCCATCATCAAATCGTCCAAGTCGACGCCGAATTCTTGACCGCCAATCGTTTTTTCAAATAATTCGACAAAATCACTTTTTAGATAAATGATCTCTCTCGGCATTATCCGCCAACCAAATATAATTGTTAATCCTCAACAAAAATCATTGCGGGGTTTTCGAGGAGCTGTTTGATCCGCTGTACAAACACCGCCGCGTCCCAGCCGTCGATGACACGGTGGTCAAAGCTGGAGGAGAGATTCATCACTTTGCGCGGTTGAAACGCCTGTCCGTCCCAGCGCGGCAACACTTGCATCTTGTTGACGCCTACAATCGCGACTTCGGGATGGTTGATGACGGGCGTCGTGACGATCCCGCCCATGGCGCCGAGCGAGGTTATCGTAATGGTCGAACCGGAAAGCTCGTCGCGCGAGGCAGAACCGGTTTTCGCTGCATCGGATAACCGCCCAACTTCCTCGGCGCAATCCCAAATGTCGCGCGCTTCGCAATGGCGGGCGACCGGCACCATGAGGCCGTTATCGGTCTGCGCCGCAATGCCGATGTGTACGCCGCCATATTGGTGGATGACGCCCCTGTCATCGTCAAAGATCGCGTTCAATTGCGGCTGGTCGGCAATCGCTTTGACCATTGCGCGCATCAGGAACGGCAGGATGGTCAGCTTCGGCCGGCCTTCCTTGCGCGACGCGTTCAACTCATTGCGCAAATCTTCGAGCGCCGTCACGTCTATTTCATCGACATAAGTGATCGGCACGATACGTTCGTTCGCCGCCGACATTTTCTCTGCGATCTTGCGGCGAAGACCGCGAACGGGAACCTCCGTGACCGAATTATCGGTGACAAACCCAGAGCCGCCGCTGCGCGCATTGGCGCCGCCGCTCTCAAAAAACGCGTCGAGATCTTCGTGGATGATACGCCCCGCGGGTCCCGAGCCAGGCACACGGCGCAGATCAACGCCATTATCTAGGGCGCGTTTGCGGACTGCAGGCGACGCTAGCGGCGCTTCGCCTTCTTTGCGCACGGAGCCTTTTGGCGCGCTTGCAGCTTTTGGTTTTTCGATTTTTGCCGCAGGTTTTTTCGCTGGCGGCTTTTCAACCAGATCAGCTTCGAGTTTCGCAGCAGGTTCTTTCTTTTCTTTAGGTTCCGCCGCGCCATTTGATTTTGGTTCAGCGCCGCCGTCGCCTTTCGCGGTTTCGGGATCAGCGCCCGGCTTCACATTGCCCGGTCCGTCAACCTCAAGACGAATGATCGGCGAGCCGACGGCGACAATCTCGCCAATCTCAGCGCCGTGCCAGATGATCTTGCCTTCCACCGGCGACGGTATTTCGACTGTCGCCTTGTCGGTCATCACCGCAGCGAGCGGTTGGTCTTCGGTGACGTTCGCGCCGATATCGACAAGCCATTCAACGAGTTCGGCTTCCGCAACACCTTCGCCGACATCCGGCAATTTGATGACATGTTCACCCATCACGCCGCCTCCATAACTTTTTTCAGCGCCTCGCCGACCCGCGCCGGCCCCGGAAAATACTCCCATTCGTGGGCGTGGGGATAGGGCGTGTCATAACCGGTCACGCGAATGATCGGCGCTTCGAGATGATAGAAACAGTTTTCCTGAACCAGCGACATCAGTTCCGACCCAAACCCGCAAGTTTTCGTTGCTTCGTGAACAATGACGCAGCGACCGGTCTTCTCGACCGACGTCTGGATCGTTTCAAGGTCGTACGGCAAGATCGTGCGCAGATCGATGACTTCTGCATCGATGCCGGTCTCCTCCGCCGCGGTTTCAGCGACGTAGACCATGGTGCCGTATGCGAGGACTGTCACATCAGCGCCCTCGCGCCGGATCGCCGCCTTGCCGAGCGGGATCGAGTAATAATCCTCCGGCACGTCGCCCAGTTCGTGTTTTGACCATGGCGTGATCGGACGATCATGATGGCCGTCGAACGGCCCGTTATAGAGCCGCTTAGGTTCGAGAAAGATCACGGGATCATTGTCTTCGATAGACGCGATCAATAGACCTTTCGCGTCGTATGGATTTGACGGAATGACCGTCTTCAATCCGGAAACATGAGCAAAGAGCGCTTCCGGGCTTTGTGAGTGGGTCTGGCCGCCAAAGATGCCGCCGCCGGTGGGCATGCGCACTGTCATCGGCGCGGTAAAGTCATGGTCCGAGCGATAGCGAATGCGTGCAGCCTCTTGCGTCAGCTGATCGTAGCCGGGATACATATAGTCCGCGAACTGAATTTCTACGCATGGCCGCATGCCATAGGCCGCCATACCAATGGCGGCGCCGATAATGCCGCTCTCGTTGATCGGAGAATCGAAACAGCGTTGAGCGCCATATTTTTCCTGCAGGCCTTCGGTGCAACGAAAGACACCGCCGAAATACCCTACATCCTCGCCGAAGATCACGACTTTTTCGTCGCGCGCCATCATGTTGTCGAGGGCGGAGTTCACCGCCTTGATCATTGTCATGCGGGCCATCGTTTAATACCCCGCTTCCTGACGCTGCGCCAAAAGATGCGGCGGCGTTACTTCAAAGACATCCTCAAACATATCGCGCACCAGCGGCTTGTCGCCATCATGGAGCGTGCCGTGGCTTTCGGCTTCTTTTTGCGCCTGGACGATTTTGCTTTCGATCTCGGCCTTGGTTTGCGTATGGCGCTCTTCCGACCATTCGCCAAGACCAATGAGGTGCGTTTTAAGTCGTTCTACCGGATCGCCCAGCGGCCAGGCGTCGCTTTCCTCTTTCGGACGATAGGCAGAGGGGTCATCAGACGTTGAATGGGCGCCGGCGCGGTAGGTGACATGCTCAATCAGTGTTGGACCCAACCCTTGCCGCGCACGGTCAATCGCCCATTTTGAAACCGCGTAGACTGCGAGATAATCATTGCCGTCAACACGCAGCGAGGGAATGCCGAAGCCGAGGCCGCGCGACGCAAACGTCGCCGCCTTGCCGCGAGCAATCCCCTGGAACGTTGAGATCGCCCATTGATTGTTGACGATGTTCAGAACAACCGGCGCACGATAACAAGATGCGAAGACAAGCGCGGAATGGAAATCGCTCTCCGCTGTTGAGCCATCGCCAATCCACCCGGCGGCAATTTTGGTATCGCCGGCAATCGCGGACCCCATAGCCCATCCGACAGCCTGAATGAATTGCGTCGCAAGATTGCCGGAGATCGTGAAAAAACCATGCTTCTTTGAGGAATACATGATCGGCAGCTGACGGCCTTTAAGCGGATCGGCGCCATTTGAATAAATCTGGTTCATCATTTCGACGATCGGGTAATCGTCGGCGATCAATAATCCCTGTTGGCGATAGGTCGGGAAGTTCATATCACCCGGTTTCAGCGCCTTGCGAAACGCCGTCGCGATCGCTTCTTCACCAAGGCACTGCATATAAAAACTTGTCTTGCCCTGGCGCTGCGCCATCTGCATGCGGGCGTCGAAGGCGCGAACCTTTAGCATATCGCGCAGGCCCTCGCGCAACTCCTCAGCCGATAACATGTCGGCCCACGGACCAACCGCCTTGCCGTCGCGGTTTAATACGCGAATGATAGGGTAGGCGAGCTCGCGAATATCGTCGGCTTTGGCGTTAAGCGCAGGGCGATCGACTTCTCCCGCAGCGGCGATTTTGACATCTGAATAATCCGGCGTGTCGCCTGGGCGGAATTCTGGTTCCGGCACGTAAAGGGATAAGGGCTCGGTTTCGCTCATTTGTTTCTCCGGCTGGCGGTCTCGGCGCAATTGACCGAGCGTCGCGAAGTGGTTGTTTTCGCGAAATCTTCTGACGAAGTTCGTCGGATGCGAGCCAATACCTAGGCTGCACAAGGCCCCCGAGGCAATGCCCGAAAATGGGACTCGGGAAAAATGCCAGAGGGTTCTCGCGCGGGCTTACCGGTGAGCCGATTGTGCTAATGGGAATTAGAGGATTGGCAGATTATTTGGCGTCAAAATCCCAGCAATTGGCATCTCACACGGCGGGCTCTCTAAGTTTTAAGCGCTAAGCGCAGAATTCGCAGCGATAAATCTAAAAAACAGTCTCGTAATTTGCGAACAGGCTGAGATATTCCTCAATCGTCGTACCGTAAGCATCCGCCGGCGTGCCGGAGCCCGGCGCTTCGAGGTAATCGCGAACCGTACCGCAGCCCAGTAAATGGCACGCGGCGAGCAAACCAGACTTTGTGATCTCAATGCCGTTGATGACTTGCCCTTCATAGTCAAGCAAGTCGAGCGCATTGATATAAGCGGCAACGCGATCATGGAACTGACGAACCGCAACATCCTGCGCCGACGGTTTCGACAAATATGTCGCCTTTGACGTTACGCCGTTGTTTTGCGCACGGGTCAGCCAATCGCCGATCCAGTCATTGCGTGAGGTCTCAGCCGGCGGTGATTCATCATACCAGGCCGCGTCCATCATCGCCGGCTCGCCCATCTGATAAAGACCGAGATAACCGAAAGTATTTTCAACCGCAGCGTTGCCGCCGGATTCGCGCTGCGCCAGAGCGTCATAAAAATCATCGATATCGCCAACGAACCCTGTGGGTGGAGGAGGCGGCGGGGGCGGCGGAGTTGTGGTGCCGCATCCAGCAAGCCATGCTGCGCCGATCACGATTGCAGAAATTTTCAAGATCCCGTAAGCCACAATATTCTCCGTATACGATATTTATCGTTGACGCATTTGCCGAAACTCGCGGCGTTGGTTGCTGTAATTCCAGCTCCGCTGGCGCTTGGATCCGCGGTTAATGACGATCTGATCGATCGCCGGCGCATCAAGCGTATCGCCGATGGTTCGCATGATTACGCGCGGAGACCCGCTCGCCTCGCTCAATACCACCATTTGGCAACCGAGCGTGCCGCAGGTTAAGGGGCTGCGTATCTGCATGATGGTTTCTTCGCCGGGCGTTGAGCAAATGTCGGCGCGCGCCGTTAAGATTTTGGTGGTTCGCATTGCGTCAGGCAACCGTAAGATCTGCCTTGCGGTCTTTTCAAGCCGCATATCGAATAGCTCTTTTGTCGAAGCATCCGACCAATATACGCGTTGCAGACGTCCACGACCGCCAACCGGGCGCTGCGCCGTAAACTGCGCTTGCGCACTGATCTCCGAAGATTGAACCTCCGCAGTTTGCGCGGCCGCAGAAGAAAGTCCGGCAGAAAAAATGGCGGCAAAAAGCGGTGAAACAATAGCACTGATTTTCTTAAACGCAGTTGCAGCGGGCATAATACCAATCCCTAAATAGCAGCAGTTTAGCGGTTATGAGAAATCAACGCCCGGCTAGAGTCAACAAATTGACCGTCGCATTACGGTGGGCGCCATCTTATTTCTCAACAAATTCTGAGCCGTCAAAAACCCACGTTACTTCCGTAGGCGAGCCCTCATTGATAATGAGCGTGTCCATTTCCGGCGAAGATATCCCCTCACCGACAGTTTCCAGCAATACTGATGACGATCCATCAATCACAATTATATCGCAACCAATGCGCCCGCATGTCAGCGGCCCCTTAACGTGATAGATCGTTTCGTCGCCCGACGGGCTGGCAATATCGGCTTCCGCCACCCAGACTTTCGTCTTTTCGGCAACATCGGGCGCCGCTGCTATTTTCTCAAGTAAATCCGTGAGCTGAATAGCACGCAAGTCATCAATACTCCCGAGCGAAAATTCTATGCTCTCCGGCGCCTTCCGCGGCGCTGGTTCATCGACTTCCGACACATCAGTGTTCGGCGCGTCATTATCCTGACGCATTGCAATGCGCACAGGCGGCTCCTGCACAGCTTCAATAGTCAGAGACGCGCTTTCGCTGGCGGTCTCTGAGCGCACTTCCCCGCCATCGTTCATTGTGAAGACCGCCGTTGTCCCTGCAACGGCGGCAAGCGCTAGCCCGCCAATCGCCATCATTATTTTGTTCCCAAAAATTTCTGTAACCATTTTTTCAACATCACTCGCCCTTTTTAAATCATGAAACCAACCACTATGACGTGTCAACTGAAGTTGTGGCCCAAAAGGGGCCGCGCGGCGCCGAAAATCGGGTTATACTTCTTGTTTTTCCACAGCCGTGGGGGTGTCAAAATAAATAATTATATACGATCGCGGAGCGCTTTTACGCATTCGCGATAGCGCGCTTCTATCGCGTCGTGCGCGATGTGGCGTCCGGTTTTCACAACATGTCGGCCTGCCGACCAGACATCGGTAACAAGAGCGTCGTCGCCGGCGAAGATAAAGCTATCGAGGATTGCATCGCCTGCACGGCCATCGAGATGAACTGACGCGCCGTCCAGCGCGATTAGGTCAGCGATTTTTCCGACGGCGATGGCGCCGGAATCGCGCCCGGCTGCTTGCGCGCCGCCCTTGGCCGCGCCTTCAAACAACGTGCGACCGGTTGATTTCTCCTCTGTCGCCAGAATTGCGCGCGCGCGCCCGCGCAGGCGCTGCGAATATTCGAACAAGCGCAATTCCTCCGTGAGGGAAATGTTGACGTTTGAGTCTGTGCCGACGCCGAAGCGCCCTCCGTCGCCGAAAAAATTTGCACCGTCGAAAATGCCGTCGCCAAGATTGGCTTCGGTGACCGGGCAAATGCCCGCAACGGCGCCGGATTTTGCCAGGGCATTCGTTTCATGCGGTTCCATTTGCGTCGCGTGAACCAGGCACCATTGTTTGTCGATCTTTTGATTATCGATAAGCCATTCGACCGGGCGCTTGCCGTACGCCCTTTTTACTTCTTCGACCTCAGCCATCTGCTCCGCGATGTGAATATGCACCGGAGCGCCGTCAGCTATCTCAATCAGACCGCCGAGACTCTCCGGGCGCACAGCGCGAAGGGAATGCGCAGCAACGCCCACAAGCGCATCATCGCCAAGTACGGGCAAATTAGCGCGCGTCGCTGTGATCAGTTCGCCAAATGTTTCCAGATCATGAGCAAAGCGTTTTTGTCCCCCATCAAGTGCGCGATTATCGCACCCGCCGCGCTCATAAAGAACCGGGGCGAGCGTCAGCCCGATGCCCGTTTCACTGGAAGCCGCGATAACGCGTTTCGCCAATTCGGCTTTGTCGTCATAAGGCGCGCCGCCGGCCCCATGATGGAGATAGTGAAACTCAACGACTGACGCATACCCAGCCTCCAGCATTTCCATTTGGGCAAATGCGGTGATCGACTGAATGTCATCGGGGCCGAGTTGATCAAGAAATTGATACATCAACTTACGCCAGGTCCAGAAACTGTCTTGACCAGTTGGGCCGCGCGCTTCAGTCAACCCCGCCATGGCGCGCTGAAAAGCGTGGGAGTGCAAATTTGCGGGCGACGGCAGCAAATTTTGCGAAGACGCCGCCGCGGGCGTCGCGTTTGTCGTTATCGCAGCAATGCGCCCGTCACTGCCAATTTCAATCTCGACATTTTTGGCCCAACCCGTTTCGAGCAGCGCGTTTTTAGCCTTTAATATTGTCATCGCTTTTATTCTCGCCCGCCAGCCTTATGATTGGTTTTAATAGCACAAATTGCACTAACGCCGGAATGACTTCTTATGGAACCTGTCGACATATCTCGAGGCGATGCGCCGCTTATTCTTGCAGTTCCCCATGCCGGATTGTTTGTGCCCGACCGTATCGCGGCGCAGTTGAATGAAACTGGCTGTCAACTTGGCGACGCCGACTGGTATGTTGACCGGCTCTATGACGGTCTTGTTGATAATGTAACGACGGTTCGCGCGAATTTTCATCGCTATGTCATAGACGCCAATCGCGATCCGTCTGGCGCCAGCCTTTATCCCGGCCAGAATACAACTGGCTTGTGCCCGCTTACAGATTTTCATGGCGAGGATATTTACAAAAACGGATGCGCGCCAGCGGCCAGCGAGATCAAAGCGCGGCGCCTCGCTTTTCACGCCCCCTATCATGAAGCGCTCACCGCCGAGATCGAACGCATTCGCGCAAAACATAGCGCCGCTATTGTCTATGATTGTCATTCCATCCGCTCGGAAATTCCGTATCTCTTTGACGGCGCTCTGCCCGATTTCAATATCGGAACTTTTAACGGACAAAGTTGCGACCGACGCATAGAGGACGCAGTCGCGGAGATATGCGCCGGCGCCGACAACTACTCCAGTGTCGTCAATGGACGCTTCAAAGGCGGTTGGACGACCCGCCATTATGGCAAGCCGATCGACGGCGTGCACGCAATCCAGATGGAGCTCGCGCAGAAAACTTACTTGCGCGAATGTACTGAGCCGGATTGGGATGAGGCCAAGGCAAAAGCATTGCGTAGTGTTTTGAAGGAAATTCTGACAGCGTTAGTCGAACTGGCGCCGGATATGAAAGCTTAGTCACGCGCTATTTTATGCGCGCCCGAAACCTGAATTGGAACCACGGATCAGGATCGCCATCGGCGAACGCGCCCTTTGGGTTAAAGCAAACATACGTCACGTTAGAATCGTATCCTGGCGTTGGTGAGTAACTGCACGCGGCGAAATTCGCCGGCGCTGACCCGGCATTGGAAAATCCGAGATCATTCGCCTCTGTATAGGTCAGCCCGGACGCGTTTTCGGTAAACTCAACAACCGTTGTGCCTGCGCCGCCATCGTCGAAATCGCCATTGTAGAATTCGACTTCGGATGGAAGGAAATCGACCAAAAACACAGTATCGGCGTCAACATTCGCGCCGCCGGTATTGCTGGTTCTGATTGTGTATATGACATCACTGCCCGGGATCGCGAATGGCGCGTTAACCGGGTCTTGCGCAGCTACAGTCTTCGTGCTCGCGAGCGTTGCTGTCGACACGCAGCTTTGTGTGTATTCCACGCCGTCGATATGCGTGCTGCCTGACGTTCGCTGAAACCTGACATAGCGAACGCCGTCAGTCGTCGCCGGATGGCTGATGCGCTGCAACGTATCCAGCGCGCCCGAACTAAAATTGGTGACAAAATACCAGGTCGAATTGTCCGGTGAAAAAGATATATCTGCGGCGCCCGCATTGTTATTTTTTGCAAGCGAAATCTCGATCACCGAATTTTCCGGCACTGTGTCCGTGAGATCGAGTACAAGTGTGGGATTGCCGTTGTTTATACGGGCGGAATTTGCATTCGACGTCGGCGCGCCAGCGGGCGCAAGCCCGCCAAGCGCAGCGTTCGAATTTATCGCCGTGACGACAACAGCATCGGCGTTGCCGGTATTGGAAATGATGATTTCGCCCGGCGGACAAAATGGCGGCGAGGTCGCGCTGATGCTGACTTGATAGTCCTCCACCTCGCCGTCTGGCGCAGTGATCGAAGAATTGACGCCGGCCTGGGTTGACCAGCGGAACCGCGCGAATGTGTTGCCAATTGAAGCCATCGCCGGCGGGGTCACCGCGAGCTGAATTTGACCATTGACCATGCCGTCATTATCGCCAGCGCCGCCGTCGGAAACGTCAGCAGCGATCTGATCGCCCGATGTTGTAAAATCGCCATTATCGTCCCAGTCGATCCAGGCCTGTAAAAGTCCGCCGGCGCCAGAGACGTCAACCTGGATAAACGATATCGAACTCGGCTCGAGCGCCGGAATGGTTACGCCGTCATCGCCCGTGTCGGCATTGGCGGACGGGTGATTATAAGCCGTCGTTTCGACGGTATTGGACGCCCCGATTTGAATACCGGCGACAATATCGTGGCGAGGATCGCCATAGGGCGCTACCGGCGCATCGCTGAAGTCCTGGTCATCCTGCGGCGCCGGCGTCGGGAAGTTCAGCGTCGGGCAATTGAAATCCAGCGAATTCAGCCGGGTCATATTGCCCGTGCCAAGGGTGCCGATCCGATACTCAAAGGAACTGACGCCGGCGTAAAAAGTCGAAACGATGTTGCCGGTTGCGGTCGGGTCGATGCCCGGCGCCACCATCGGCGTGCGCGATTCAAAGCGGATGCGATTGGCCGCTGACGGACCGGATGCATTGACGTCGAGTTCCGTCGGACTGTCGAGGACATATTCCTGAAAAGGAATTGAGAACTCCGCGTATTCGCGCAGATTGTTGTTGTTTCCGTCGATATCGATGCCAGACGCGGCGAAGTCGAACGATGCCGGGGTCGATGTGCCCGCGATAACGAACGTGATCGTAAAATCGGCGCTCGCCGCGCCGATATTGTTTAACTCCGGTTGAAAGTTTTCCAATAGTCCCGTGTCGCGATCAATAATATTCAGTGTTCCGCTGTTTAACGCATCGATGCTGACCAACGCATCAGCGCCGGTGGCGACGTTTGAAAACCGGTATACAGCGCCGACGGAAAGCGCCGTTCCGGACTCCAACACAGGATTGCGGAAATCGAAAGTTGTGATGAGGCGATTTTGGCAAATCGTCGTTTGCGCCTGGGCGCTCGCGCCCAATACTATTGGCGCAAGCAATACTCGCAAGGCAAGCCGAATTTTGCCTGACCATCTCGCCACAGTGTTGAACGCCTTTAAAACGAAACCAGTTACCCTGCCTCGGGTGGGCGATAATTTATCAACTCTTGTTTAATGCTATGTATAAATGCGCCGGCAAGCAGCGGTTCCAAGCGTGTCATTTCGAAACAGTTCCGGTTAAGCGGCTGATGCGGGATGCTGGCGCCTGTAACCAGCGACCCGGTCAAGCTGGCTTTGAATATCGAGATCAGCAGTTTCGGCAATGCGAGGCGCGGGGGATATTTCATTCATCGATCGCCTCACCGGCAAAGTGAATTGCGCCGTTGTTCCCTCACCAGGCGTTGACCGGAATTTCAAAAGCCCGCCATGTCTTCGCGCCAATTCAAACGAGAGGGACAGCCCGAGACCGGATCCGCGATTGCCGCGCACGCCGGTTTGGTGGGTGTCGGAGAATCGCCCGCCAAGCTTCGCCAGCATCACGTTATTCATACCGACGCCGGTATCGCGCACGGTGTAGTCAATGGCGCCGCAATTTTCTTCAACACTCAGACTGATTTCGCCGCGCTCCGTAAATTTCAATGCATTGGTCAATAGATTGATCAAAATCTGCTTGACGATGCGGGCGTCGATCATCGTTTCCGGCAAGTCCGGCGCAGCAATAAAACGCATGTTCAATCCGGCGGCTTTCGCCTGACCGCGCACCATGGAAACGCACTCGCTCGCGACTTCCGCCGGCGGCGACAAGGTCGGTTCGAAATCATCAACGCCCTCAGCCAGCTTTGCGCGATCGAGGGTTGTTTGCACGAGTTCGAGAAGGTGCGCGCCGGAATTGTGAATATCGTTTGCGTATTCGCGATATTTGTCCGACCCAAGCGGCCCATATGCCTCCATTCGCATGGCGTCGGCAAAGCCCATAATCGCATTCAGCGGCGTCTTCATTTCATGGCTAAGGTCGGCGATTTCTTGTGCGGCGACCGTATCGCGTTCACTTGCCGCTACGGCGGTTTGATCGACTGCGATCTGCTCATGTTGTAGGCGCGCTTCGGTTGACAACAGCGCCTTGATCCGCCCGCCTGACACCGGCTTTAGCGATAAATGCGTCCAGGCCGGCGCCCGGCGCACCCGAAGGAGCTGAAATTCGCAAACCAGCGCCGCTGGATCAGCGTATTTGCCGCGCGCCGCTGCCCTCAAGGCGTTGTGTACATCGGACCGGTGATCGCGGGCGACAAAATCAAAGATCGAGCGCCCTACCAGAGAGCCAGCCGCCCCAATCACTAAACGCGCAGAAGGCGAAACCTCAACCAGAATGCCGTCCTCGTGGAGCGTCGCCACGATATCATTCGGCCCGCCGCGCCAAGTCGGACCGCCGCCGAAATTGCCGGCCAATCCGGATAAAACAGAATTCAGGAAGGAAAGCGGGGCTTTCGCCATTTTTCACCAGTTTACGGCGTCCGCCGGCGCCCGGCTTAACCGTTTCGAGAGATTCGTTAATGTCCCTTCACCAATGCCGAATTGTCGTTAATAAATGTTGAATGGCTCGAAACTCGCAGAAAATCAGCTATAAAGCCCGGAATTCTGTCGAATTTGTTTCTAATTGGGTTAGGGTGATGAAGCGGGCCTTAAACCGTGGGGCGGTAAAGTGGCTAAACGGTAACGTTTGGTTATGTCTTGGGAGTTGTTGTTTATGTCGCGCATCGTAATGCGGAGGCGCTCGCGATTTAGCCCGCGAATCGTTGTTTTCACCGCCGTAATTGCTGGATTTGCGGCAACAGGCGTTTCAGCTGATACACTGGCGCAGCCGAAAGATGATTCGCTGGAGCGAACCGCCGCCAGCTATGTCCAATACCGCGAGGATGTCGCTGCGATCGAGGCAATGCCGTTCAACAATGCGAATGTGACCCGCGAAGCCCACCGCCGGTTGGGCGCACATAACCCCAAAGCCTTGTCCAACGGCTGGGTCGCCTACGCCGCGCTCGTCGCCGCCGACACCCCAGAATTCAAAGAAGCGATCAAAGACGCAATGAAGAAGCGCAAAAAGCGCGGCATGACGGGCAAAGATCAGTTGCTTTCGAATATAGCGCAAGATCCCGGATTTATCCGGTCTATGGACGGCGCCGATGAAGCGGTTGCCGCAGTCCTCGCCATGACCGCAAGCGACGGCGCCCGCATCACCGCACTTGGCGAGACTTTTAAAGCGCAAGCGTACGCCATGCAGAAAACCAAATGGGGTAAGCAACGGATTGCGGCGAGCCAGAAACGCATCAGCGAGGCTGACGCCTACAGTAAGAAACGCGCGACACCGGGCGCGCCGGACTTAACGCGTTCAAGCGATGGCGGCGTGATTGCGCCGTCACTGGCAAGCGCGGCAACATGGGGTTCTGACTGGGGCGAACAGGCGCCCGCGGGCCGAATGCGCCAAGCCAATGCGAAAGCAGTAATGGATCGCATCCTCAATCTTGCTGCGCGATATTCAACGGACACGCTGAACCCGAAAATCGTGAAAGTTTACGCCACCGACAGAAAATCCGAGCAATGCCTCGGCATGGCGAAACTGACCCTGAACCAATGTATCGCCGCAACGCGCACACCCTATGAAGAAGCGTTCTGCCTCGGTGAACACGGGCTCAATGACATTTCCACTTGCACGGGATGGGTTGGCGGCACAGGTAGCTGATAAATGGGCAGCTAAACCGTCACCCAACATTTTGAAAAAAATTTGGCCGCCTTTTCGGGCGGCCTTTTTTTGCGGGCTAAAATAACGAAAGTCGTAAGATATTTACGCAATCCTAACCACTTTTATTGGCAGGTATTTAATTCAAATTTGATTTAATTTTTCGCGTGCCGGCGCGTGCATCCCACGTAGGCGCCGGCGCGGGCGGTCTCGCGCTTCCGATGTCCCCCTTCGGAAGGTCGTGAGATCGTTCCCCCGATTGACAAAGAAAAGGGCGGCGGCGCCCCGAGAATATTAGAGGCAAATCTCTCCATTGCCTTGGAGCGCCAGCCGCCCTATTTCCGGCCTATGGCAAATTTTCACGACATCCGCGCCGATTTTGAATTCATCGATGACTGGGATGAGCGCTATAAATATCTGATTGATCTCGGCCGCGATCTGGCGCCCTACCCTGAAAACCAACGCGACGCCGCCCACAAGGTGCGCGGCTGCGCCAGCCAGGTATGGGTTCATACCGAACGCAGCGACGACAACGCTTTAAAGATATATGGCGATTCAGACGCCCATATCGTCAAAGGCCTGATCGCGTTGCTGATCGCACTTTATTCCGGCAAGACGCCAGAAGAGATTTTAGCGGTCGATCCGGAAGCTGCATTGGCGCCATTTGATCTTAAAGATCATCTGACGCCGCAGCGGTCCAACGGCCTTCACTCTATGGTTAATCGCATTCGCGCCATCGCCGAAGCTGAACAAGCCGGTTGTTAAAATTTGCGTACAATTTTCTTTCTTTTGAGCGAGTTTTCTTTCGCATCAGGATTTTGCAGCCGATATTGGCGAGTTCTCTTGCGCAGCCGCTTTTCCTTATATTCCATCTGCATGTCGAATAGCGGGCTGTCGCGGCGATCCGCAATGTTGGCGCAGCCATGAGAAACTGTTGAGCGGTCACGCCCGAAGATTTCCGCAACTTCACTCAACGCCAACTGGCCGACGACGCGGGCAAGATACATGGCCATTTAGCGCGCGACCGTCAGCCGCGATCCGCCTGCGTTGCATCTTGTGCAAGTCGCCGTGCGGTATACACCCGGCCTCACATACGATTTCCTTTGACATTCGGGCGGCGGGCCGACCCGGCCATCGGGCGAGCAAATTGCCGAAGCGTTTAATAAGCGTGCGCCGGATAATCTTGATTGGACATTTGAGTTGAGGACAAGTTTCCGGACATAATTGATGTCCGGTTAACCCCAAACCTTAAAGATTATTCAGTAAACGGCCTAAGCGCGCAGCGACAGGACCAGAACAAACGCCAGTAATATTGCGGTCCAAAGCGCCATAAACCCGATCGGCCAGGATCGCGACATCTGCCCTTCGGGCCCGTGCACGGAATAAATCCTCGCCATCACAGCTTGTAAACGCCCGGTAAAAATCCCCCATAAGGAAATCCATGTTGCGCGCGACGCACCGCTTGCCCAAGTTATAAATGAGCGTCCAGGCACCCGGTAAAGCCAATCGGTGTCGAGATTTGTCGAGGGAACTTCGGCCGGATACCATTTGCACAAGACCAATACAGCGAAGGCGAGGACAGCCCAGAGAAGCAACTGCAATTGCTCGACGATATGGTAGGCGGAATAGGCGTGATACTTCGCAACCGCCTCCTGATCAGGCAACAGCGCATAGAGCGGGTCCGGATAAACGCCAAACCCGAGGCACATGGCGGCGCCGAGCACCATGGCGACGAGCATGCCAAGGGGCGCGTCTTTCGGTCGCTTGCCGCTGTCATGGGCGAAGAAGGTGAAATACGGGATCTTGATGCCGGCATGTTCCAGAACGCCAGCGGATGCAAATAGCAGCGTCAACCAAATCCACAGATTAAAGCCGGCGGCGCCTTCGATAATCATGCCTTTGACCACGAACCCAAGCGTTCCCGGGAACGCCGAAATCGAGAGCGCGCCGATTATGCAAAGAACCATTGTCATGGGCATCGTCTTGTAGAGCCCGCCAAGCTCCGTCGCTTTTGAGGTGCCCGTCC
The DNA here is from genome assembly GCA_013002535.1 of Hyphococcus sp. Taxonomy (GTDB): domain Bacteria; phylum Pseudomonadota; class Alphaproteobacteria; order Caulobacterales; family Parvularculaceae; genus Hyphococcus. Next base: position 59,185 of record JABDJK010000095.1, on the reverse strand, counting down.
GGTACATCGCGGCGCCGAGCGCCATGAATAAAAGTCCCTCAAAAATGATGTTGCCGAAAGCATAGCCAACGGCGCCGTTTATCGCGCCAAGGCCGATAGCGCAGACCATGAAACCGACCTGGTTGTTGATGGAGTAGGTCAAAACCTTGCGCAGATCATTTTCAATGAGGGCGAAGAAGATCGGGAAGATCGTCATCACGGCGCCGATATAGACAAGCTCCGTCTGGCCCGGAAAGCCGCGCACCAGGGAATAAACCGCAAGCTTGGTCGTAAAGATCGAAAGGATGATCGTCCCATTAATGGTCGATTTCGGATAGGCGTCCTGCACCCAGTTGTGGAGCAGCGGAAACGCCGCCTTAATGCCGAAGGCGATGAACATGAAGAGCGCAGAGAGCTTGATCGCGCCATCTGCGTCGCGAAGGCCGATCTCGGCAAAGACGAAGCTGTTGGTCTCGCGGTATAAAAGCACGATCCCGGCGAGGAGCAGGACGCCGGACAAGATCTGGATCGAAAGATAGCGCATGCCGGAAATATATGTGGCGCGGGTTCCCGGCGCCCATACCAGGAGAACCGATGTGATTGCTGCGATTTCCCACCAGATGAAGAGCGTGATGAGGTCACCCGCCATGACGCCGCCAAGTGCAGCAGCCGGATAAGCAAGCGTTGCAAAATTCTGCCCGCGATCGCGTGTCCCCCAGCCGTAAATGATGTTTAGCGCAGCGGCGATGTGAAAGACGACCGCAAAAAGCCGCGACGTCATATCGAGGCGCACGGTTGTCAGTTGTTCGCCGAAAAGTGTGATCGCGCCATATTCGCCAAGACCTAATGAATAGAGTTTGACGGCGGATGCTGCGGTGAAGACGAGCAAAATCGGCGAGGCCAAATGGCGCGGCGCAACCAGCGTCACCGCGGCGCCGATCGTCAAAATGATCGCCGGATTGTTGATCAGAAGATCAAGGAGCGCCGCCATTTATTCGCGCTCCTCGTAGTAATCTTCCTTGCGGCCAACGAGCTTGCGCAAATGCTGGCCAACAAGCACGATGAACATGAAGCAGGCGAAGCCCCAAAAAGCGAAGAAGGCGAAAAACGCCTCAACCTCAAAATGCGCTTTCGGATTTTTCCATGCCGGATTGAGACCGGCAAGCGCGGCGGCAATTGCCGAGACAATCAAAACCCCGAGAAAGACTTTTCGAAAACCGGGCGTATCCGCCCAGCCGGGCTTTTCATCGGGGTTTGGTTTGTGGTCGCTCATCACCCGCCTCCAATCAGCGGCAACAGATAGGTATGCAAATCATCGGCAAGGAAGAAGAGGACGAAAGCGCCCGCAGCCGTAAAGAGCGGCGGCGCGAGACATAAAATCGGCGCCTCGGATAGATTGCCCCAGTCGATGCCCTTGCCGCCGGCGCCTTGGGCCTTCTCGCCTTCTTCGGCCGGGTTCATGTAAAACGCCTGCACCGGGATCGAGAGAAGATAGACTACGTTCATGATCGACGAGATCATCAAAATGATGATGATCGCGAGTTGCCCGGCGTCTGCGGCGCCCAACATCAAAAAGAACTTCGGCCAGGAACCCGCTAGCGGCGGCAAGCCAATAATTGACATGGCGCCGATAAAAAACGCCCCGAATGTCCACGGCATTTTTCGCCCAAGCCCGCGCATTTCGGATATCAGCGTCTTGTGGTGAGCGACATAGATTGCCCCGGCGCACATGAAGAGCGTCATCTTGCCGAGGGCGTGGGCGGCAATTTGTGTTGCCCCGCCCATGACACCCATGGAGGTCGCGAGCATAGCGCCCAACGTCACATAGGAAAGCTGCGACACCGTCGAATAGGCGAGCCGCGCTTTCAGATTGTCCTTGTGCATCGCGATGGCCGAGGCCAGCAAAATCGATATCGCGGCGATCCACATGAACGGAATGCTCGCGCCCGTATCTTTCAACAGGTCGATGCCGAAAATATAGACAACGATTTTTAAGATTGAAAAGACGCCCGCCTTCACCACCGCAACTGCGTGAAGAAATGCTGAGACCGGCGTCGGCGCCACCATGGCGTTTGGCAGCCACGGATGCATCGGCATTAACGCCGCCTTGCCTATCCCGAAAGCATATAGCCCCAGCAGGACACCGACGATCGGCCCCGCCGCATCCACATGCATGGCGAGAATGCCGCCGACCGTGAAATCCGTCGTCTCAGTGATCGCATAGGTCCAGACAATTGCAGGCAGGAGTAACCCGATGGACGTCGCCATCAGGACGCCAAGATAAACCCGGCCGCCGCGCGCCGCGTTTGCGTCGCCCTTGTGCGTCACCAGCGGGAAAGTCGAGAGCGTCAGAACTTCGTAGAAAATAAACAGCGTGAAAAGGTTCGCCGAATAAGCGACGCCCATGGCGGCGGATATCGCCACAGCGAAGGACATGTAAAAGCGCGTCTGGTGCTTTTCATTGCCGCCGCGCATATAGCCGATGGAATATACCGAATTGACGAGCCAGAGACCGCTGGCGATGACGCCAAACATGGCGCCGAGCGGTTCGGCTCGAAAGGCCAATGGCAAGCCATCGATAACTTCGAAGAATTGATAGCCGGGGCGATGCCCCTCGCCCACCGCCATAAAGACGATCACGGAGAGGATCAGCAACAACCAACCGGTGGCCAGCGTTGCCGCCTCACGCAAGTTCGGCTTCTTGTCGAGCAGCCAGATGATGAGGCAACCGACGAGCGGAAGCGCAATCGTGAAGGCGATGGCGTTGCCGGGAGTAATCATTAACCAGCCCCCGCCGTTAGCATCAGCGCCTCAGCGGCGCGTCTCGCAAGGTCGCCGGTTAAATCAGTATTGACGCCAAAATAGATATTCGCAGCAACAAGGATCCACATCGGTATCAACATGGAAAGCGGCGCATCTTGTTTCGCGATAACGTATTTTCCTTCCGTCGCCGGTTCCCGCAGCAGCATGACTTCTGCGACGCGGCCTATATAGAGTAGCGCGATGAGCGACGAAGCGACGATTAGGAAACCTGCATACCAGTGCCCTGCGGCGAAAGCTGCAGTCAACAGATACCATTTGGAAACAAAGCCGACCGTAAGCGGCACGCCAATCAGCGAGAGCCCGCTGATCAAAAACGCCCAGGTCGTATAGGGCATACGTTTCGATAATCCGGCAAACGCATGAATTGAATGCGAGCCGGCCCGCAAAACGACGCAAGCGACCGCCATAAAGAGCGCGCCCTTCATGAGCGCGTGGTTCACGACGTGAACGAGCGAGGCAGAAACGCCCTCAACGGTTGCGAACGAAAGACCGAGCAACATGTAACCAATCTGTCCAACCGACGAATAGGCAAGCATGCGTTTGACGTCTTCCTGAAAGACCGCGACGAGGGACGCAACGAACATGCCCGCGAGCCCCAGCGGCAACAGAACCCAGGTGAAGGCAGCGCCCAGAAACGCGAAATCAAACCCGAAGACCGTGAAGAGGAAGCGGATCAAGACATAGACCGCGACCTTGGTCGCCGTCGCTGCAAGGAATGCCGACACCGCCGACGGGGCATATGTATAAGCGTTTGGCAACCACAGATGCATCGGGAACATGGCGAGCTTCAAGCCGATGCCGACCAGAATGAACGCAAAGCCTGCGTCAATGACGCGGCTATTTTGCCCGGCAAGACGATCATGCAGATCCGCCATGTTGAGCGTGCCCGTCGCCTGATAGAGGAGCCCGATGCCGATGACGAAGAACGTCGCGCCAATGGTGCCCATGACCAGATAATTGAACGACGCCGTAAGCGCGCGCCGGTCGCGCCGCGCGCCCATGGCAATCAGCGCATAAGTTGAGAGCGACGAAATCTCCAAAAAGACGAAGACGTTAAAGGCGTCGCCGGTGATGGTGACGCCGAGAAGACCGGTCATGCAAATTAATAAGGCGCCATAGAAAAACGGCGACTGATGTTTGTCTATTTCCAGCTGCACCGAACGATAAGCAAACGGGAAGACAACGGCGGCGATGCCCGAAACGAGAACGAGCACCAGCGCATTCGCCAAATCGACGCGATATTCAATCCCGAGCGGCGGCGCCCAATCGCCGAGATGATAGGAAAGGACGCCGGCTTCTGCGACTTCACGCAATAGAAAGATACAGGCCGCAAACGTCGCCCAGCTTACGAAAGTTGCATAGAGATGTGGCGCACGGCCCTTCGGCAACAGCAGCGTAATCGGCGCCAGGACAAGCGGGACGATAACCGGCAAAACTGGCAGTTGCGCGATCATATTCATGAGGCCGCCGCTTCCGCTTCGCCGCCAAACTCCGCGACATTGTCCATCGCTACAAGTTCATCTTCCTCGATGGTGCCATAGGCTTCGCGAATACGCACCGCGAGCGCCAGTCCTACCGCCGTTGTCGCGACGCCGACGACAATCGCCGTCAGGATAAGAACGTGGGGCAGCGGGTTTGAATAAACATATTGAAGGCCGCTTTCAGCATAAGCGGCGCCGTGCGCAGCGGCGTCTGCGCCGGCCTCGGCATGAGTATCTTTCATCGCCTCAAGCGCGTCCTTGTCGACTTTGAAACTCGATTCGATTTTGTCGCCGCTCGCCGCTAATGCGTCATTGGCGATTTTTTCGGCGCCTTCGGGCGCCTCGTGCAGCGTGGTTGTTTCGTTCGCATGATCGGCCTCAACGTTCTCAAGCGCCGCCTTTAGGTCGTTTGTCGCCAGATCATTATCGATCTTATCGTGAAGGCTCGTTGAGGCTTCGCCATGGTCGGCGACTTCATGCGTCGCGTTGGCGTCGTGCGCATCTTCACTGCTATGCCCGTCCCCGTGACCATCTCCATGATCACCGCCGTAATAGACGTCCTTTTTCCAATAGATTGGCGCGGTGCCGCCAGTGATTTTGCCAATGGTGATATAAAAAATGAATACGGAAGTCTGAAAAATATTTAGACCGACAACTTTCTTCACCAGATTGCCGCGGGCGAAAACAATATAGAGCCCAGTCATCATCAAAACGATGACAATCCAGTAGTTGTAGCGCCCCAGCGCGAATTCGACCCAACCGTCCATCAAGGCGCCTACCAGTCCTCTTGATCGATGTCAGGCTCGCGGCCTGTGAAGTGATAAAAAATCGTCAGCATGGTCGATGCGACAGTGACGCCGACGCCCCATTCAACGAGCAGAATGCCGTAATGCTGGCCCGCATGATGCGTCGAATCCGGATCAATCACATCGTAACCAAGGAAGTTTGCGCCAAGCAGCATGGTCGCAACGCCCGTGCCGGCATAAAACAGAAAGCCGATGACCATAGCGATGATGAGGGCTTTTTGCGGCATCGCCTTTTTGGTTTCTTCAAGACCGAAACAAAAGGCGTGCAATATAAACGCGACCGCAAATATTACGCCGGCCTGAAATCCGCCGCCGGGCCCATAGTCGCCATGGAACTGAACATAAAGCGCGAATAAAATAATCGGCGCGAACAAAATCTTGGTCGTGATCTTGAGGATGGCGTGTTCCATCATTCATCCTCCTGATCGGAAACTTCGCGTCCGCCGCGCGCCGAGCCAAAGCCGAGCAACAAAATGACCGCGAGACCGGCGGTAAAAACAACCAACACCTCGCCCAGCGTATCAAAGCCGCGATAGCTCGCCAGAACCGCCGTGACGATATTCGGGACCGCGATTTCGTTTGGCGTGCGCTCAACATATTGCTTGCCGACATACGCATTGGCTGGCGCATTAGCGTCGCCGAAGGCCGGCATATCAATGGTCGCGTAGATGAGCGCGGCCCCGGTGATAAAGACCACAGCCATCGCAATTGGCGCCCGGCCCGGCATCACCGGTTTTTCCCGACGAGACGTCAGGAGCATGCCCGCCAACATCAAAACTGTGGATATCCCGGCGCCCACCGCAGCCTCAGTAAAGGCGACATCAACAGCATCGAGCGAGACGAAAAACGCCGCTGATAACAGCGAATAAATGCCGGACAGCATGACGACCGCGAACAAATGCCGTGAACGAAGCATGGCGATGGCGACGAGAAACAACATCGTCAACAATGAGAGGTCGACAAAGACCATTGCGCTCAAGGTGGAATGCCCTTCGGTCATTTACCGTCCCCCTCATAGCGAAGGTCAGGCCCTTCCATGGGGCGGAAGCCAGTCATCCAGGCGGCGTGGGCAATGGCGTGGGTGGCGACCGGCGACGTCAGCGCCAGAAACGCAGCAATGAAACCGAGCTTCACAACCACAAGCCAGTTCGGCGCCTGGAGCATCATTGCAAAAACGATCAGTTCCGCGCCCGCCGTATCGGTAATGCCGGCGGCGTGCAGCCGAGTAAAAAAGTCAGGGAACCGGACGATGCCGAGCGCGCCGACGACAACGCCAAGACCGCCGACGATGAACAATACCCACGACAAAACGTCGCGAATGAGTTCCCAATTCATTGCCTCAATCATCGCTGCCACCCGTCGCCGCAGAGCTTGGCTCAGCCGGCGTTCGTTTTGGTTGGCGATAAGAGAAGAACCGCAAAATCGCAATCGTCGCTGCAAAATTGATGAGCGCATACAAAAGCGCGATGTCAAGAAAATCCGGTCGGCCCGTTAAAAAGCCCATAACGCCGATAAGAATTACCGTCTTGGTGCCGAAAGAGTTGCCAGCAAGCACCCGGTCATAGAGCGAAGGCCCCGCAAAGGCGCGAACCAACGCCAGAGCCATGGCGATGACAATCGCAACGGTCGCAACAGCAAACATGCTCATGCCCGCGCCCTTTCGATTCTCGCGACCCGCTCGCCCATGTCGTGGATGCCGTCTACGTCAGCGAGTTCTTCCGTCAATCCATGGACGAGAATTTGTTCTTCGCGCAGATCAACAGTGACCGTTCCCGGCGTCATGGTGATGGAGTTGCCGAAAATCACTTTGCCGAGGCGCGATCTTGGCGGGTTCGGCGCATAAAAAAGTTTCGGCGAAAGCTTGGGCTCAACCGCCAGCGCCTGTCGCGCCACCATGATGTTGGCCTTTCCGATCTCGAAAACCAGCCAGAACGTATAGCCAATGATGCCGGGGAAAATGCCGCCTGGGACGCCCTCATCATCGAGAATGCCGGAGCGTTTCGCCAGCCACGCCGTGAAGATCGACGACGCCGCGCCGAAAATCAGCAAAAGCGTCTTGTCGAAATATCCGGACAGAAGCAGCCAGATTGCGCCAAGCACGACGACGAGGATGAGAAATCGCCCCATAAATCCCGAAATTAAAGTTGCCGGCCCGGACGGGCGGCGTCAGTACCAACGACCAGCCGGGAATGTCGCAGATTCCATGCGGAAATCAACGGTTTGGTTGGAAAAACCGACACGGCGCGCCGCCATTGGAGGCGGTGAGTTTTCCCCAAAGCTACGGCGCAGGTTCCTCAATAGGCCGAAACACATTAAACGCCGACCGGATGATGTCGCTGGCAAAACTCTCGGCCTGATGGCTGGCGTCGGTCGTCATTATGACGACGCGCAAATCATTGCCGTCGGCGTCTTCTTCGAGCCAGAATATGACGGTATTGGTAATGCCGTTGCCGCCCGCTGGTCCAAAACCGCGGGCATTCGCCGATTTAACAAATACCAGACGTTTATCGCGCCAGCTCTGATCAGCTGCATCTGATAGAAATTTCTTGGCGCCAAGCCCACCCATATAACGCGCCATGTCACGCGCCGTAGAGTAAAGCCCGCCATTTCCGCGCAAATTCCAGCCCGGTCCGTCTTCCATCCAGCGACCGTCCGGCAAGGGCGACCCCCAGCGGGACCTGTCGGCGCGGCACCCCTCGGCAAAATTCGACATCGTCCAGTCTGGGACAACGTAACCCGTTTGCATCATGCCCGCTGGCTCGAATATTCGCTTACGGAGGATTTCCTCAATTGGCTGACCCACGGCGTTCTCCAGAATTGCTGCATAAAGCGCGAACCCCAAATTGGAATAGCGCTCTTGCGTTCCCGGCTCGAACAGGAGTTTCGACGCGCGCGCACGATCGATCATTTCTTCCCGCGTCACCGGCGCGAAATCATATTCAGGCGTGAACGGTATTGGCGCGCCATTTTCATCAACGATGTCCGGCAATCCTGATGTATGGGTGCTAAGCTGACGAATGGTGATTGCTTTTTCGGCGGGCCAGTCCGCGATCCATTTTGATACTGCGTCATCCCAGGAAATGACGCTCTCATCGACGAGATCAAAGGCAGCGACATTGACCAACTCTTTTGTGATGGAGCCAATTGAAATGACATGGTTCAATGTCATTGGAATTTTGTTCGCGCAATCGGCGAATCCAAAAGCGCGGGCGTAAGCTTCTTGGTCACCGTTCGTTACAAACACTACGCCGCTGGCGCCCTCGGCCTCTAGCGGAGTGATTATAAAATCCAGCGATGCCGCGAGACCTTGCAAATTTCTATCTTCAGGCTCACCAACATCGTTGGCATAGCAACCAGAAACTGCAATCGAAAGCGCCGCAAAAAACGTAGAAATATACTTCATGACCAATTCCCGAGTTGAGCGATTGGTCCCCTCGCGGGCGGCATGATGGCAAATTCGCTGAGGTTAGTCGAGCGGCGCTATTTGCGTTTGCGCGCCATCAACGCCGCTTCGTGTTTCGCTTCAGCCATTGAAACAGCCGGAATTTCATACGCATCGAGATAACAATCAAGCGCGTCAAGAATGATCGCCTGACACGTCATCTCCAGCTCTTTCGACGCTCGGCGCAGGCGCAGGAATTCGTTCGCCGGCATGCGATAAGTGACAACCGCTTTTGGTCCTTCGGTCGCAGCAAGCGGCGCGCGTTTTTTACGCTTGGAGAACCACGCATCGCGCGCGGCCGGAGGCTTGATGGTTACATTTTGTTGTGAAGACACAACCTTGCTTTTGAAATCGACGTTACGAGGCGTCCCAGGCGCTACCGGTTCGGCAAGCTGATAAAGCGAACCAACGGCGCGATCGTTCACTTCCTTCGCACGCTTATCACCGGGACGGACCGGACGGATCTGCGTTTCGATATCAACGCCGGCAAAAACCTGCGCATCGACGGCAGGCAATGCTTCGCCTTTGCGCGCTAATAGCCCTGCGGATAATTGCGCCGGTTCGCTTGGTGATTGGTATGTCGGGTTCGGAGCATATCCAGACATTAGCCCGCCCGTTTCCCGAAGACCCGGTTTTGCGCCGCAGCGCCGCTGATGCCGTCCTCGCCCGCGCGATAACCGCCGTCAGCGCGCTGCAGGCGTTCATGGAGATAGTTCCACAGCGTCGTGATTTCCTGGCTCGATTGGCAGAACGGATCGATTTCCATGACGGTGCGTCCGTCAATCATGGACGCCGCAAAATCAACGCGGTGGTGGATTGTGGTCGGCGCCACGGTACCATGCTGCGAAAGCGCAATTGCCGCTTCGGACGTGATGCGGGCGCGCTGCGTCGCGCCGTTCACAACAAAGATTAACGGCTTGCCGCGGGCCTCCGCTATATCGACGGTCGGCCCAACGGCGCGCAAATCATGCGGGCTCGGCCGCGTCGGCGCAACAACGATGTCGGCAAAGCTGACAACTTCAGAGATCGCGCGCGTTACCGCCGGCGGCGTATCAATGACGACCAAGCGAAACCCTTCGTCGCGGGCGCTGTCGAGGTCATAAAACAAATTTGAAAATACGGACTGGATAAAGGCCGGCGACGGATCTTTTCGAACGTTCCACCATTTCGCCAAGGAGCCCTGCGGGTCTGTATCAATCAAGGCGACAGGACCACATCCCTGCCGTTCAGCCTCAACAGCGATATGGCCGGACAATGTCGTTTTGCCGGAACCGCCCTTTTGCGAAGCGAATACTATCACACGCATTGAGGAAAACATGCGCCCTCCCGAAAATTTCCATACGGATTCGAAAACCCGTTATTATTATGCGCCAATGCGCGTTAACGCCTCGGTTGAGACGCAGCAAAATTTTTATTCAAATTATCGCGAAATCATTAAATTTTATAAAAGCGACGCCGGCAGCAACCTAGATACGCAAGGCCGCCGCCAGCGCGCGTTGCAGGTTATTGCATAAAGCAATTAAAGCGTGATTAAAGATCGATCGTCTCGAAAAAATTATTCGACATCGTCGTCGGACAAACCAAGAAGCCGTGTGATAAACGCGATGCGCGGATTGCCGTCCCAGTCCCAATAACGCAAAACAGCGCGCGAGTAATCACGTGCAATCGTGTCAAATATTTCGAGTAAGTATTCAGCATGTTTCTCGTGCAGCTCTGGCGGCGTTTCATCGCCATCGCGTTTGACGCTGACAAATTCAAAAAAATCATCGCGCGGGATGCCAAGACTTTTACACATAACAGCGAAAGATTCGCCGCCGGTATCGCGCAAGATGCGCGCTGCCAGTTCACGGGTTATGCCGGCAATGAGGCCCACGGCGTCGATAATTTCCTGGGTCGGATATTTCCGCGCCGCCGCCATGGTTCGCAATACGACTTCCATGGAAACCGGCTCGCCATTAGCGCCCCTTGGGCGGTGCCGGCGTTCGGCAAGGATAAGAATTTCTTTAACGAAAGGATCCGGTTCGCCATTGCCGCGAAAGACTTTTGGATAGAGATCCGCAAGGGCGTCCTGAATCACGGCGCGGTTCAGCGAAAATCTAGTCAGGATGCGCTTGCGGCGCTCTTTTTCCACCCACCAGAACATCATAAAACCGTGCGCCGGTTCGAGTTCGTGACGGCGCAGTAGCGGCAGTTGAAGTTCGTCCTTTGTCGCGCTCAAGGCGACGAGGACGTTAATCGCATTTGGCGACAACGTAATATCGTCGCGCCGCAACACCTGCATACAGACTTCAAATTCGCGTTGTTCAAGAACTGCGTCGGCAACAGACGTTGTCAGGTCAATGCGTTTTGCGATTTGCACCCGGTGCGATGTCTTGCCCTCGCGCGCCGCCTCAATCAACAACGCTTCTGGCACGCTTTCCGCTTTGCTGATGAGTTCAGAAGCAACTTCCGGCTCATCCAGAATAAGCATCCGGATCAAGGAAGGCGGACTTTCCGGGACCCGGGCGATACGTTTGGCGACTTCGATGCGGAGCTCGATCTCAACCTTATCGAGCACCTGCAACAAGATGTCGGCTATTAACGAGCGCTCATTCGCGGAAACCTGGCCTGATGGGAGAACGACAATGTCAACGAGTTTGCGAACCATTTGCGCACGCGGCGTTGGCCCGATCTGTTTGATCGGCGTCAACATCGTCTCTGCGTCCATGACCGGCTCAGCGCCAGTGGCGGTGTCAAATTCGTTCATTCGGTCACAATTCCGGTAATTTCTCGGCTCCTGTTGTAACCGCAACACCGTTAACGATGGATTTCACTTTTAGGGCCGGTTTTTCGCGACTCCGGCGTTTACTCTCTGCTAAGCTGGGTTTTCAAAGTGAAAAGAAGGACCCTTGCGACCATGATCCGATCCTTGATGTTTTGCGGCGGGGCCGCGGTTTTGCTTGCCGGTTGCGCAACCGCGGATGATCTGGCGCTGAGGGAATATCCTAGTTTTCAGGCCGGTTATGGCGATGGCTGCGTCACCTCAACCGAAGAAGACAAAAGCTTTTCTACCAAAAAATCGCGCGACGCCCGCGCCTTTGACAATGATGACGCCTACCGCGCCGGCTGGCGGCAGGGCTATATGGAATGCGCGAGCCAGCTGCCGGAGGTTCATGATGGCGGGCGTATTTTGGGTGAACGTGACGAGAGCTTCTAATTTTCGGCTGATAGAGCGCGTTGAGATTTGATTTTCTAAAAAAAAAAGGCCCGCGAAAAGCGGGCCTTTTTTTTCATCGGACTATGGGAGGCTTATTCGCCGTCGCCCCCACCGGAGTCATCCGCCGCCGCATCGTCATCGCCTGTGCCCAACAACTCCGCACATTCGGCGCGTTTTGCCGCCCGCTCTTGCTGCGTCTGAGCAGAAACAGGAGACCCTTGCAATTCTTCAATGCGCTCTTGTTGTTCGATACGGGCGAGATCCGCTTCGCAACGTTCTTGAATTTGCGCGCGTTCGATTTCTTTACCTTGAATATAGGTCTGTTCAACAGCGTTGATATACGTGATCCAGTCGGTCGCCCGGGTCCGAGCGCCTTCGTAGCGCTGGGCATTGCGGAACGCCGCTCTCGAGCTCTGCCAGATTGCTACGTCTTCGGGACCGGCCTGGCTGAAACGCGCGGTGCCGAGGAGCAACCACGCGTCGCCGGTGTCTTTGCGATCCATGCCGCCTTTGTTGAGCGCGGATTCAAGCGCTGTTTGCGCTGCGGAGTATTGCTCATCCGCCAAAAGAACCTGTCCCAGCCGGTAAGACAATTCACCGTTGGCAGATCCGCGCGCCGCTTCGCGCAAAATCGGAATTGATTTTTTATGCTCGCGCGACTGGCTCCAGAGCTGTGAAAGCAGAACCAGATTTTTTTGAGTCCGCGCGACGTTGCCCGCGTTCATTTCCTGTTCGAGAAGCTTGGCTCCGCGATATGGATTTTCGAAGAACGAATAATAGTTCACCAGCGTGACAATTTCGCTTTCCGTCTCGAGCAGGCCCGCGCGGTAGGCAACCTCGAAAACAGAAAATGCGTCTCGGTCACGACCGGCCTGGCTGTAGGCGCCGGAAAGCTGTTTCCAGTAGTCTTTATTTCCAGGCCAATAACCGACCATCGTTTCCAGTAAAGGGCCGCGCTTGGCGTTGTCGTTTAGCTCTGAGTAAATCAGGTTCAAGAGGTCGTAATACCCCTTCTTCGGTTCTGTCGATCCCGCAAGCGCATTTTCCGCCGGCCCGACCGCTGCGCGCGGATTGGGCGGCTGTTTTTGCATATACATCGCAGCAAGCAGATAGTAGGCGTTCGAATCAACGGTTTCACCACACGCGCGCGCATTGCTGATCCATTGGTTCAGACCAGTAATTGCGGCGTCATAATTTTCCAGTTGCGCGTCAATTTGGGCAATGAAGTAACGAAGCTGATTATTACGGTTTGCCGGCAGCGCATTCGTGTTCAATGCCGTGCGGAAATCCGATTGCGCCCCGCGATAATCATCAAGGCTCGCCTTTACCGATCCACGAAGCTCATACGTCGTCGCCTTGTCGAACGGAGCCATGCTGTCGCCGCGGCTGCTGATAAGACCATTCAGTCCCGCGAGCGCACCCTGAAATTGCTCAGCCTGCATTTGTTCGTAAACGACCTGCAAGACTCTGGCGACATTCGGGTTCAACGTTTTTGAGGCGCCGCCTTCTTCAGCCGCACATTGTTGCGCCATGGCGGTCGTCGGACCGGCGACAATCGATAATGCAGCAATTGCTGCAACGGACGCCGTCAAAACCGATTTCACCGATGATCTTTTCTTTTCACTCATGTCGTCGCCTTAACCCTGAATACCGCACCAAAAAGCGCGCACTAGCTTTTAGCCCTCAAGCACGAAGGAAATTTGCGTGACAACGCCGCGACGCCATTGCGCCTCGTTGTCGACAATTTTCGGCTGATACTTCCAGCGCTCAACCGACCGCGATGCGGATCGGTTGAAACAGCTGTTTGAAGAATCGACCACTTGAATATTTGTTGTCTGCCCTTCCGGCGTCACGTCGAATTGAAGAACCACAATTTCTTTAGCGCCCGCGCGGCCCTGACATCGATCAGGGAATTGCGGCGGAATCCGCACCAGCGGTTGAGCGTCACGGTCCGGGTTGAAGCCAGAACCGATGTCGAGATTAACATCGATATTGGGAATCGCGGCGCGAACACCATCCAATGACGGTCGGTTTGACGGGTCATTCACAGCCGGCGGCGGCGGCGGCGGCGCATCAAGAACCGGCCGCTTGATATTGCGGTTGGCGGACGAAATGTCCGTATCCTGAAGTTGCGCCGTGATATTGATGTTAACGGCCTGCTGCTCATCCTCAAGACGAACATTTTGCCGGATCATCGACGCCATAAACAGGAACAAAAGACCGGTGACGACAATCGCGCCGGGTACGCCAATAATCAATCGGAACAAAGAACCCATTTTAGTTCTCCTTAAACGTCCTTAGTCGACACAGCGACGTCAGAAATGCCTGTTGCGCGAATTTGCGTGACGACCTCAACCAGAAGGCGGCTTTTCGCTTTTGCGTCAGCTTGCACCACCGCCGTGCCTTTTGGATTTTCACGGCGAAGTTCCTCCACCGCGATACGAACCTCGTTCAGATCAACTTGTTCTTTGTTAATCCAGATTTCATCTTCGTCGGAAATCGCAACGATAATCGAAGCGAGTTTGCGCTCGGTCGCCGAAACGGCCTCCGGCCGCTCAACCTCGACACCCGGCTCTTTGACAAATGTAGACGTCACGATGAAAAAGATCAGCATGATGAAGACGATGTCGAGAAGCGGCGTAACGTTTACGTCTTCTTCTTCGGCTTCCTGGGCGAATGAATTGCGTTTGGCCATAATGCGAACTGCCTAGCTAACTGACGCGATACTCAAATTGTTAATTCGTGTGCGGAACATTCCCCACACGAGAAAGTCGTTATTGCTGCTCTTGCTGCAGCGCCAGCGACACCGCACGGGCGCCGCCATCCTGTGCCTGGTCCATCACCTGAACCGCAATACCGGATTCTGATTCCGGCGCGGCGCTGACGAGAACCACGCCATTGGGCTCCCGGGCGACAAATTCCTGGACCACAGGCTTCACAGACCCCGGATCAATAATGCGGACATTGTTGATACGGACAAAACCATCATCTTGCACCGCCAGAACAAGCGCCGGCGGCGGCGTTGTTTGCTCATCCTGTTCGTCGCTTTCCGGCGTGCGGACATCAATGCCTTTTTCGCGCAAGAACGTCGCCGTCACGATAAAGAAGATTAGCAAAATAAAGACGATGTCGAGCAACGGCGTAATATTTACTTCGGCGCCGCCATCCTGGTGTGTCGCGCGTCTTCTCATCAGATGTGATCCACGAATGAATGATCGGACTTGATCAACAGGCTGTCGCCGATTTTGTGCTGAGCCTTTTGAACATTCCGGTCAAATGCGTTGATGAAAATGAGCCCGGAGAGCGAAGCCACAAGGCCCGCCATTGTCGGGATCGTCGCTTTCGAGATGCCGGCCGCCATAAGGCGCGCATTCGACGAACCGGTCACGGCCATGACGTCAAAGACCTGGACCATGCCAGTCACTGTGCCAAGTAGGCCCAGCAAAGGCGTCACGGCGACAAGGGCGCGGATGACGTTATTGTTGCGTGACGCTTCCTGCATGGCTTCGGAAATGAGACGCTCGCGAACCGCGTGCGCATACCATGTCTGGTGATCATCGCGTGCAGCCCAGGCGCGCGCGGCGCGCTTGGATACGCTCGCATGAGCGCCCGACCAGTAAAGCAATCGCTCAATGATCAAGGCCCACATGAACGCCGTTGTGAACATGATCACAACCAGGACCTGACCGCCGGCGGCCAGAAAATCACGGATGGCGTCAAAAGCGATTGTTGGATTCAGAAGCTCGAGCATGTCTCGAGGGTCCTTTCCTTAAACGGAGGGACCGGGCGCGTTACGCCCGGCCGCCTTCTGCATGTTCGGCAATGATGCCAGCGGACTGCTCTTCCAGAATTTGGCTGACGCGCTTGGATGCGCCAGACGCAAAAGCGTGGAGGAGAAGCAGCGGGATCGCAGCCACAAGACCAAGCACCGTCGTAACCAGCGCTTCGGAGATGCCGCCGGCCATGATTTGCGGATCGCCAGTACCGAAGAGCGTAATCGCCTGGAAGGTGTTTATCATGCCGATGACCGTGCCGAGCAGGCCGAGGAGCGGCGCGGTCGCCGCCAAAACCTTCACAAGGTTCAAACCGCCCTCAAGTTTCGGCACCTCTTTTAGGATTGCTTCGTCAAGTTTCAGAGCAACAGTTTCAACGTCGTCCGACTTGGTGTTTTCATAAGCCAGCATGACGCGGCCCAGCGGGTTCGCTTTCGACGCTTTCTTCTTGCGAACTTGACCGCGAACGGCGCCGGCCGTCATCGTCAGCGTCACCCACTTGTAAATGCCAAGGAGTACGCCAAGAGCCGCAGCGACGAGAATGACTTTACCAATGAAACGACCCTGGTCGATCCGCTCACGCAAACCTGGCGTTTCAACGATTAGGCCAAGCAACGTGCCGAGCGACGGGTCAATGGCGCCGCGAACAAATCCGTCACCGGAGGCGTTCGCAACACGGCTTGCCGCCGCAGTAATGTCGCCGGCTGGCTGGCGGGCGAGGAATTTCAAACGCCCGTCTTCGAGGGTCAGGTATTTGCCGTCTGAAAATGCAACGAATGGACCAATACGCGTCACTTCTTCAGTGCCGCGCTCGCCATTAGCGAGGATAACACCGGCGTTATAGGTCGATGTTTTGCCCTGCTCAGCAATCTGCTGGATCATAGTTTCCCAGAGATAACGAAGCTGCTCCTCCGACGGGAGCTGCTTTGTTTGCGCGAGCTCTTGAAGGTCTTCGCTGCGACCCGGGAATTCAGTTGAGATCAGTGAACGCTCAACTTGAGCATTCAGATCAGCCGCTGCAGAACGCGCCGCGCCGAAAAGCTCCTGAAACTCACCTTGCTTGGAAGCAAGTTCAGCATCGAGCGTATCGATTTGGTTCTGATTTTCCTCAACCGCAGCTTCAAGCCGTGTTGATTCAGCGGCCGCCGCAGCAACCTGTGCGCGCACGCGGCTAAGTTCCGCCTGCTGCTGATTGCGTTGCGACAGGAACCGCTGCTCACGCTCACGGTTTTCCGCGCTTGTTGCTGTCCGGTCCCGGCGCACGGCCTGAAGAACCTGATCAAGCGTAATCGCTGTTTCTTGCGCGTTGGCGCCCGACATCAGCGCGTTATTTGAAATGTCCATTCCGAGTGCGGCAACGCCGGCAACCAGAGAAAGACCTGCAAGTTTAAATGCCTTCATGACTTGTATTCCCTTCGCCATCTTGCCGTTACTGAGCCGCCGCCGCTGGCGGTTTAACCGGCACAAAGAAGATGTCCGGCGCGGTTTGTTCTTTCGCCATCCGCAAGCCGAACTTCACATCCTGAAGATAGCTGCGGTTCAAATCGACAAAGTCGCGAGCGTCCTTGTCCCAAATTCGCAACACCGAATCGTCCGGCGTCTTGAAGATGAGCGCGATACGACCGACACGGAGGAATTCACCCGTAAGCTCGCTCTCACCGTCGCCAATTGTGCCTTCATAGAATCCTATGGTCCGGCCATACTCGTTTTCGATTTGATAGGCCTCGACAATCAAGCGGTATTTTTGCGCCGCAGATTGTGATGTATCCGACATCAACCCTTGCAGGCGTGCTGCCCGGGCCGCCCGTTCCTCAACAAGAAATGGCGCATCAGCATTTACGAGCTGACCAAATGTTTCGACCATATCTTCCATCAGCGGCTGCATGGCGCGCTGCAAGCCTTCGACATTTTCAATGTCGACGGTCAGGCGCTCAATCTCACGCGTTTGCGCTTCAACGTTTCGCTCTAACGAGGCGTTGTAACGGCGCGCCGCTTCAAGCTGTTTCAGGTTGGCGCGATAGTCGTTCAACAACGCGGCAGTTTGATCATCAAGCTGATCAATGCGTTGTTGCGACGCTGCAGTCTCGCGCGCGGTTTGCTCACTGGTGTCCAGCGCGCTCTTAAACTGCGCCTGGGCGGGAGCGCTCATAACAGCAAGCGCTAACGCCGCTGAACCCAATAACCCTGCTCTTTTCATAGTTGCCTCACCTACCGGAATTTTACGGCTGATTGACTTCGACATTGGCCTAATTACCTGCGCCGACAAAACGAATGCGCGTCGCCGCGCCGAAAATGGAAACATTGTCTGTCCCCAAACTTTTGTGTGAATCTTTCTTCACCCCGAACCCTTTTGTCCCCTGTTCGCTGATCCCCCCAAGTCCGATCACGCGATACTCATTTCAATTCATTGAAACGACGTTTGAAAAAGATGTCAAACACGCGAATATCTGACCGAATCCCCTAAAACCGCCGCTTCCGTTACCTTGATCACCCCTGACCACCTGAGTTAGTTTGTAACAATTCACAGCGATAAACGCAACGCATGAAATTTGTCGTGCGCCGCGCCAGAAAATTTCGTGCAAAATTTTGGTTAATTAGAAAAGTCAAGCGAATTATTGAATTTGCCGGTGACGATAAATTGAATGTGATGGTTCCCGCATTTGGCGAACGGGCGCGCAACTATCAATATAACGCCCTATAATTTGATGATTATGCGATGGCTGGGGCGCCAGGATTCGAACCTGGGAATGTCGATACCAAAAACCGATGCCTTACCACTTGGCGACGCCCCAACAGCCTCGCGGGCCGGGACCGGCGAGATAGCGCTTTACACCGCGGCTTGCAATGGGCTTTTGCCGAAAATTACACGGCGCGCACCCGCCACCGCCGGATCCGGTTTTGAGCCCATTGCACAACGCCATTAGCGCCGTTATAGGGAGCGCCCTTTGCCGGCCCCGCGCCGGTGGAAACGTCGGAGTGTAGCTCAGCCTGGTAGAGCACTGTCTTCGGGAGGCAGGGGTCGTGAGTTCAAATCTCGCCACTCCGACCATTTTTCCACAAAGCGACTGCCTTTCCCCCTCACGCCTTGCAGCGTCGGTACTAGGCAATTAGACCCGATAACGGGCAGGCAAAAAGGGCTTTCAAACATGATCGGCTTTCGAATATCGGCGATTAGCATTTCACTTTGCGCGTTTGTGCTCGCCGCCTGCGGTTCTGAACAGCCGGATGAAGCGGTTGAAGAATCCATCGATCCCGGCGCGCCTGTCACAATTTATTCCGGCGGCGTCATCTATACGGGCCTTAAAGATATGCCGACTGTCGAAGCGGTCGCTGTCTCTGAAGGCGTTGTCTCCGCGACCGGCACCCGCGAGATAGTGATAGAAGCGGCTAACGGGCCGGTCACTGAAATCGATCTGGCGGGCGCCGCGATGTATCCTGGCTTTACCGATTCTCACGCCCACTTTCTTGGCATTGGCATGCGGGAATTGACGCTTAATCTTGAAGGAACAGATTCTGTCGCGGCTCTTATTGAGCGAATTGAAAAAGTTGTCAGCGAAGCAGAACCCGGCGCCGTCATCTATGGCCGCGGATGGATTGAAACCGGCTGGCCGGAAGACCGAATGCCCAACCGGGAAGATCTTGACGCTGTAGCGCCGGAAAACCCGGTAATCCTCACCCGCGCCGACGGTCACGCCATGGTCGTGAATTCAGCCGCGCTGAAGGCGGCGGGTATCGACGCTGATACGGCGGACCCCGACGGCGGGCGTATTGAACGCGACGCTGACGGCCGTGCGACCGGGATACTGATTGACCGTGCGCAAGGCCTCGCGGGGGCGCTGCTCGACGCGCCCGACGCGGAAAAGAAGCGTGAAGCTTACGCCAAAGGCTCCGACGTTTACGCCGCATACGGATGGACAGGCATGCACAATATGTCGGTTGATCCAGCAAATGTTGCAATGATGGAAGAAATGTCCGCGTCAGGCGACGTTGATATTCGCGTTTATAATTCCATTGAAGCAAGCGGGCTCGAAAGCATGGCCGGCAATGGCGGGCGCGCCTCAAACAACGGCCGCATCATTACGCGCGCCGTCAAACTTTATTTGGATGGCGCGCTCGGTTCGCGCGGGGCGCTTTTGACGGAACCCTACAGCGATCAACCCGAAACATCCGGCTTGTCGCTCATGGAAAAAGACGACGCGATGGACCTGTTCAATCGCGCCATTGAGGCGGGTGTTCAGATCAATACCCACGCCATTGGCGACGAAGCCAACAAACGGCTTCTTGATTGGTATGAAGAGGTTTTTGCCGCCAACCAGGATGCAGGCGATTTACGTTGGCGAATTGAGCATGCGCAGATCTTGCATCCCGAAGACATCGTCCGATTTGCGCAGCTGGGCGTTATCGCCTCCATGCAGCCAAGCCATGCAATCGGTGACTTATTTTTCGCACCAGACCGTCTTGGACCCAATCGTCTCGACGGGGCCTATGCCTGGCGATCTATTATTGATGCAGGCGGCATTATTGCAGCTGGTTCGGATGCGCCGGTCGAACGCGGCGATCCATTGATCGAATTTTACGCCGCTGTTGTACGGCGCGGCCTTGACGGGACGCAAACCGAAGACTGGCGCCCCGGCGAAGCGGTGACACGCGAAGAAGCCTTAAAGATGTTCACCGCATGGCCGGCATACGCCTCGTTTCAGGAAAACCTTCTTGGAACAATTGAGCCAGGCAAACGCGCCGACTTCACCGTCTTTTCAAAAGACATCATGACCGTCGCGGAAGAAGAAATTTTGACCGCCAAGCCGATGATGACGGTGGTCGATGGCGAGATTGTTTTTCGGGCTGAGTAAGTTTTCGGCAATGAGTCAAAACAATACCAAGGTCCGCGTCTTACCGGCAAGAGCCGGTATCCACCCAAAGCAAAGCGGCGCATTTAGTTTGGACCCCCGACTTTCGTCGGGGAGACGTTGATTATTAAGACTTGTCGCAGGCGGGCTACTCCCCCTCGCCGATCTTTGGCATCTTTTCAATTTCCTCGGAGATGATTTCAAACAATTCCGGGTTTTCTGTCGCGATACGCTGTATCTGCGTCGACAAGCGAATTTGCACTTCGGTCAGCTCTCTAACATTCGACGCGATCAGCATGGGACCGATTTTCGCATTTTTCCGGTCGAGTGTTTCAATTGCATATTCAAGTTTCTGCGCTGCTTCCGCCAACTCTTTCGCCGCATCCTTGGCGGTTTCTTCTGAATCGACACCCTCCAACGTTTCAACAATCGCTCCCATTTCGGCGAGGTAAAGTTTTACGACATCTTTCGCCGAACTCTTTTCAGTGATTTTGACGTCTTCGGATTTCTCTGAGCTTCCGCCGCATCCGCCAAGCGCCAAAGCCGTCGCCGCGACGGCCGAGAAGATTAGTTTGGACATAGATTTCTCCCCGTTTTGTGATCATCTGATCGCCATTTTACGCCAATAAGAGCAAAAACCAAATGCCCGGGCACATTGTCGCCGCAATGCGAGCGCTTCATATAACAATTATGACCTTTTGGCAGTTTCTCATATTCTTTCTGCTGGCGGTCTTTGTGCTCTGGAACATGTGGATGGCGATACGCGAGCTTGGCGATATCGGAGACAAAGACTAATCAGTATAAGGACGCATCGAATTGCGTGAGCGCCCTAATCATCATAGGGCGCATCGACCAGCCTTTGTGAAATCCACCAGATATTGCCGACCTTGTCTTTAACGCCGCCTTGCCTGTCGCCATAGTCTTGGTCGGCGACGTCCATGATTTTTTCCATGCCGTGTTCGATGGCTTGCGCCATCGCAGCGTCGGCATCTTCAACGTAGAGATACATAGCGCATTGCGAGGCCGTGAAACGTCCATCGCATTCGGAGATCATGATCGACGCATCGCCAAAACGCACTTGCCCGTTCGCGAGTTTGCCATTCGGCATTTTGGATCGGCCAGCCTCGACGCCGCCAAGCGCCGCAATAATATGATCCATATATGCGTCGGCGTTCTTGGCGAAAATATAAGGCGCGACCTGCGCCATGCCGTCTGGAATATACATTAGCGCGCTCCTGAATTCGCCGCTCCGAGAGTTTCCGCTCGAAGCGGCAAAATGTTTTACATTTCCATAATCTCGGCGACTTCAACCGATCCGCCACTATCATGGATGGGACAGCCTTTCGCCAATTCTACGGCTGCATTCATATCGGCAACATCAACGATGCCGTAGCCGGACGCCGGGTTCGATCCGCCATTGTCGTCAATTTTACCGGATGACACGGTCTTTGACATACCGACTGGATTGCCCGGATCAGTGAAAGAACTCTGGTTCCCGCCGATCCACTCCATCCATTTCGCCATGACTTTTTCGCCTTCTTCAGGCGTCGAGGGTTTTGACCCGCCGTGATAAACATAAAGGAATTTTGGCATTTCAGGTTTCTCCGTTTTTTGCTGCGCCAGCGCGCTCATTCAAAGACGCACGCCACTTCCCCGGATCGACAAATCGTTACTGCTTGGAACCCTTATGTCGCAAAAATCTGCGCATCATCGTGAAAATATTTAAATTCGAGCGCATTGCCCGCCGGGTCCTTCAAGAAAAAAGTTCCCTGTTCGCCCGGTTTTCCTTCGAACCGCACCCCTGGTTCAATGATGAATTCAACGCCCGCTTCCGTCAGTTTTTTCGCCAACGCCTGCCAATCGTTTTTTTCAAGCACTACGCCGAAATGGCGCACCGGGACATTTTTGCCGTCAACGTCATTAGTCGCGGCCTGCGCGCAGTCTTCCGGCGATAAATGCGTCACCAGCTGGTGTCCGAAAAAATTAAAATCAATCCAGTGTTCTGACCGACGCCCTTGCGGGCAGCCAATGAGGCCGCCGTAGAAAGCTTCGGCGCGTTTCAGATCATCAACCGCGATCGCAAGATGAAATGGGCGTAGTGTCATGATGGATGCGCCTGTTCAATTGGAGTTGGAGGCACTATATGTGGTGACGTCAAAAGAACAAAGATCATGAGCGATTATGTTAGATAAATTCAAACAGGTAACTGATAGTTTCTTCGTCTCACCGCAGATCGATATGAGCGATATCGACGCCGCTAAGGAAATGGGCGTCAAATTGATTGTTAACAATCGCCCTGACGGCGAGGAACGCGGCCAGCCAACGGGTGCTGAAATAGAGGCTGCGGCAAAATCCGCAGGGATGGGCTACGCGTATATACCGGTGGACATCAAAGGCATCACGCCGAACCACACCAACGCCTTAGAAAATGCCATGGACGATTTTCCCGACGGAAAAATCCTAGCTTATTGCAAATCCGGCACGCGATCGGTTCTTGTGTTTGCCTATGGTGAAGCGCGTTTCGGCAAACCGGTTGATCAGATCATCGAAGAAGCGCGCGCAGCTGGCTATGACATATCGGGTCATGAACCGGCGCTGACGCTTTTGCACGACGCCCACAAGGCGCCGCATCGCGACTCGCCAATCTAGATGCTTGCGTTTGGAGATTAAAGAATGTTGTTTACACCCAATCTATTTGTATCGGCCATCGCGGCAATGGTTTTGCAGTCAGCGGGCGATTTATCCGCGCCGCCGCCGAAAGTCGGCCCGTCGCCAAAACCATGCGATTGCAGTGAAGTTGATTTCAGTTCCTATTTTGAATTGCGCGGTCTTGTGATCGATGCGGAGGTAACGCTCCGCGCCAACGGCATGTCAATGAATGAACGCCAGGCGACAATTTTCGACACACCAAAGTCAGAATTGGCCGATGGTTCCATCGTGGACGGGCGCATTCGCATTTGGCACATCACTAACGAAGCGAAATGCGGCGTGACGTTTGATTATGGGAAGAAATATTTGGTTGCCGTCACGCGCAATCAAGCGGGCGAATTTGAAACGAATGCATGCTTGATGAAGCGAGTGGCGCAAGCGGCTGCGCCGACATTGTCCACAGATTAATAGTGAACGATTATGCGGGCGCTTTGCGCCGCCGCCGGGATCACAATTGTTTCTGTTAGCGTTACGCCGCAGCGCATCAGCGCTTGATCGCGACCGTCCTGATCGGTCGCGCGGCCTTCCTGGCCGGCGCCGCAGTCTAGGAAGCTGCCGGGTTCTTTTTCGACAACGTAGAAATAGTTCGGCGGGGCGGTGACATACGCGCGGTCAGTGATTCCCCCAAACCCCTCACCCATTGTCACACCCCCCGCCGTTCCCCCAAGCTTTGCGTTGGCGGAATCTGATTCCGCTTTCGCCGGCGCAGCAATCATCAATCCGATCGATAAAATCGGCAAAAGCGCGTTAAGACCTTGTTTACGAATGGAACACATGCGGCCGTCGTCGCAAAACCGGCGCCGAACCCCGCCGATTAACCTTTATTTTGCGCTCAGACGTTGGTAAGTCCTTTGTTTTCGGGCGCTTATTGTTTGGGAACGGGGTAGAGAGAGTTCCGAATGTCAGTCTTTGGTGACTACAAAATTGACGGCAATCAGCTTGTCGCGCGCGAAACTGGCGCACAAATTCCGTTAACGGGCGGCTTCTTCAAAGAGGCCTGGCGCATCCTCTCCTTCGTCTGGCTCATCAACGCTTTGCGGGCTGCCCGAGCCGTCAAAGGCCGCGAGCCGCGGGCGCGAATTTCATTTTTCCCGCGCAAGCCGCGCTCCTATTACGCTATCTGGCCAGTCTGTCAGTTGGCCGATGTCAAGATTGTCGATGATCCCGCCGACGCTGACTTGCATTTTTATTTTGAAGACCGCGATTTTCTGACCGCGCCGCCTGTGGCGCCAACAACCCAGCCTGCGTTCAATGTAGGCTGCTTTGACATTCGCAAGAGCGTCGTCTCACGCGTCTTTGAAGAGACATTCGGTTATTCACTGGCGCTTGATCCGACGATATACATTGGTAAAGCCGTTGAAAAATCCGAAGCGAACGGCAAACATGACGGGCGCATCGTCCGATGCCCCGTTGAGGCGCCAAAGCGCGGCCATGTTTATCAGCGCGTTATCGACAACACCTTTGACGGCTCAGAGCACGTGGATATTCGAACGCCGATTGTTGGCGGAACAATTCCGTTCGTCTATTTAAAAAGGCGCGGCGCAGAGCGGCGTTTTTCCAATGACAATGATCGCGTCGATCTCGCAAATGCGGATGTGGTTTTGTCAGCTGACGAACAATCAAAAATTCTGGAGTTTGCCAAAAACATGGGCCTCGATTTTGGCGGTCTTGATGTGTTGCGCGACCGCAGCGATGGACGCATTTATATCGTCGATGCGAACAAGACGGATATGGGGCCGCCTGCGGCCATGTCCGGTCAAGATAAATTGCGCGCCATGCGCGGTCTTGCGAGCGCTTTCGCCGCGATGGTAGATGATCGCGTCGCTTAACGCCCCGAGAGGAAAATTCTTGGCGTCAATTCCATTCGTAAGAGACATCGATTTCGCCTATGGCGAACCCGATGAAATATTGCCGGGTGTGCGGCGCGTGATCGCCAATAATCCGGGACCATACACCTTCACGGGGTCAGGAACCTACATCCTTGGCGCCGGCGAAGTCGCGATCATTGATCCAGGCCCCAATCGCGAAAACCATACCGACGCATTGATCGCCGCCACACATGGCGAAAAGATCACCCACATTCTGATCACGCACACCCATTGCGATCATTGCGGCAATGCGCGCGATCTTGCGAACCGCACCGGCGCAAAAGTTTACGGCTTCGGCCCCCATCCGGTAGCCGACAAGATTGATGATGCGCCAGCACTCGACGAAGGCGCCGACTATAAATTTTCGCCGGACATTATAATCAGCGACAGCGACGTGGTTGAGCATGGAAATTGGCGCGTAGAGGCGGTCCATACGCCGGGGCATCTCTCCAACCATTTGTGCTTCGCAATGCCGGAGCATAAAGCGCTTTTCACCGGCGATCACATGATGGGCTGGGCGACGACGGTGGTGGCGCCGCCGGACGGCGATATGGGCGATTATTTGGAAAGCCTGGACAAATTGCTGGCGCGCGATGATGAGATTTACTTTCCGACCCACGGGGCGCCGATAAAAAAACCACGCCGTTTTGTGCGCGCGGTTAAAACCCATCGCCTGATGCGGGACGCGCAAATTTTGGATCAATTGCGTCAAGGCCGCGACACAATCCGAAAAATAACGCCAGTAATGTATGCCGATGTCGACCCGCGTTTGCACAAGGCGGCAGCGCTGAATGTTTACGCGCATCTCATTCGTCTCGTGCGGATTGGGACGGTTTCCTGCGACGGTAAGCCGGCCCTCGACAGCTCATATTCGCTCAAGGAGAAAGCAGCGGATTGATGAAGGCGGTTTACCTTTCATCCACTGTCACGCTGCCGGATTCGCCAACGCGCCGGCCCGACGCGTTTGAACATGATCAGATGATGGAAAATTTGCGTGAGGGTTTTGAACCAAACGGCGCAAGCATCGACGACATCGCCTGGGACGACAAAACCGTTGACTGGTCCGGATATGACGCCGCGATGATCGGCACCACATGGGATTACGCGAACCGGCAAGCGGAATTTCTGGCAACGCTTGATGCGATCTCGCAACAAACTCAAGTTTTTAATTCGCCCGGCACAGTGCGCTGGAACAGCCGCAAGACGTATCTTCGTGAGCTTGACGCCAACGGCGTACGCGCGGTTCCGACGATCTGGATAGAAGACGCCAACGAAAATTCGATGGCGGAAGCCTTTGATTCGCTCAAATGCGACGACGTTGTTTTCAAACGTCAGATCGGCGCCAGCGCCCATGGCCAACATCGGATACGGCGCGGTGAGGCCATCCCGGAGATGCCGCATCCGATGATGGCGCAACCTTTTTTAAGCGCAATTCTCGATGATGGAGAATACAGTTTCATTTTTGTCGATGGCGCGCTTTCGCACACCGTTCAAAAGCACGCAGCGTACGGCGACTATCGTATACAGTCCGAATATGGCGGCAGGGAAAATGTCGCCGCGCCGAGCCGCGAGGACGTCGCTGTTGCGCAGTCAGTAATGGACGCACTCAACGATGCGCCGCTCTATGCCCGCATTGATATGGTGCGTCTTGACGACGGCAAACTCGCGCTTATGGAAGCAGAATTGATTGAGCCGTTTTTGTATCCGTTGCAGGGACCGGAATTGGGCCAGCGGATATTCTTCGCGATGAAAAAACGCATTTAGGCGTCCGATAAAATCCGCCTGACTTCAGCGATCAGGCGCCGCTGCGCATCTGTTGGCGGGCTTTCGATTTCGGCGGCGCGTTCCATCATTTCGATGAGGCCGGCTTTTTCGTCAGGCGTGCAGACTTCATTGACGGGGCGCAGAATTTTTCGCGCCGAATTGCCAGCGTCGTTGATTTCGCCGACCGCCATACGCGCGAATGCGAAGAGCCCTTCGCCGGTTTCTTCATCGGCGCCGAAAGCATTGCGCATATCTTCGACGATTTTCTGGTGCTGACGATCAGTGACATCGCCGTCATAGGCGGCGATCTGATAAATCATGATCGCCGCCGCCTCGCGCGGGTCAGAGAGGTTTTCGATGAGGCGCTGATCGATCCGGCGTTTCCATTTGCTCGAACGGATGACGCCCTTGGCGTCACGGATCGCTTCGCGGCCTTCATTCGCGGCATTCACGAAATGGGTGAAGGCCCAGAATGCCGCTGCGATTGCGCCAAGAACCGCCAATAGAATACCCATGGTGCGTCCCCCTTTCGGTGCGCCCGGAAACCGTAATAACAAATATAAGCGATTTTCCCGTTGCCAAAACGTAAATTTACTTTAATTTTTAAAGTTATTGGATATATTGAGTTAGATGTAGCGTTATCATTGTAATATTGGTCGCAAAATGAACCCAACTCTCAAAAGTCTGCGCCAGTCGCTGTTTCTAATTTCCATGCCCATGGTGTTCATCATGTTCGGCCTGCCCTTGCGCGCCGAAGACCTTGGCGCCAGCGGTATCGAGATCGGCGCGTTATTTGCGATTTTTACGGCGTCGCTCCTCGTCATTCGCCCGCTTGTCGGGATTGGTCTTGATCTCATCGGCCGGCGCATATTTTTCATTGCAGCGATGGCCGCTTATCTCGCCGCGAACGCGCTCTACGCTTTTGCCGATACATTGCCGGGACTGTTTTTTGCGCGCGCGTTTCATGGGCTCGGGTTTTCGTTTTTGTTAATCACCGCGGACACAATCACCGCAGACGTCACCGCGCGCGAAAACCGCAGCGAAGCCATGGGCGGCAATATCGCCAGTCAGTCGCGCGGCGGCATGATCGGGGCTTTTGTCGGGTTTTCGCTTGTTGGGGCCATGCCCGGAATCGCCTGGCAATATTCCTTCGCAGTCTTCGCCGCGGCAGCTTTTGCGGCTCTTATTTTTTCTATACGGAATATTCCGGAGACGAGAGCGCCGCGCGAAAAAAGTGCTAAGCGACAGAAGTTCAATTTTCCATCGCGTTATTATCGATTGCTCTTTGTGATCTTTCTGGGCGCGCTCGCCAGCGCCATCATCCAACCATATTACCTGATCTATTTGCGCGGAAAACTGGGCCTCGAAGTTAACGCGCTCGCCGCGGTCTTTATCCCGGTCGGCATCGCCTACGCCGTGTTGCCAGGCATCCTTGGCAAAATGACCGGGCGTTTCAATCGCCCCGCTGTGATCACCGCAGGATTGCTTATTGCAGCAATGCTGTATCTTGCGGTCCCGTTCATTGATGGATTTTTCGTATTAATCGCCGCGTTTACCGCCGCCGCAATTGGTTCGGTTTTATATGATCTCACAAAAAACGCATGGATTGGCGATATCGGCGGCGATGAAACATCGGGGCGCAATTTTGGGTTGGCGGCGTTTGCTGCGGGCCTTGGCGCAACTTTGGGGCCGCTCATCGGCGGGTATGTGTTCGACGGCTTCGGGCGGGAATTTGTGTTCTACGCCGGCGCGTTGGTGTTTTTGATCGCGATGCTGCTTACGCTGCCATATATTTACGATCACCGATCGCAGGCGAATTAATCCTTTTCGACAGCGGTCAAATTCATCGTAACAAGAGCGCCTGTTTTTGGGAGCGACGCAACGCCGACGACGGTTCGCGCGGGCCTATACGCACCCATCGCCGCACCGTATGCATCATTCATCGCCGCATAATCTTTCATGTCTTTTAGAAAAATGTTCACATGTAAAATATGCGCGAAGTCTGAATTGACAGAATTCAGCATTTTCTCGAATGAATGAATAATTTGCCGGGTCTGGCTCTTTATGTCCAAGCCTGCGAGTTTTTGAGTTGTGGGATCGACACCTGCTGTTGCGCTGATCGAAATGAAATTTCCTGACTTCGCAATATGACTGTATGGCCCGATTGGCGACATGACATCGCTTGGCGTTATCGTTTTGACTTTGCTAGCCACAATAAACTTCCTCGCTTCGGACCCCAAATATTCCGAAGATATCGCGCAATGGTCTAGGGATAGAGCCTCGTCGCATTCCAATTCGCGTTTGCGTCACCGCGCTTGAATAACAGCCGGTCATGCATACGGTATGGCCGGTTCACCCAAAATTCCATTTCCGTCGGAATAATTCGAAACCCTGACCAGTACTCCGGTTTCGGCACATCGTCTTCGTTGGCGAATTTCTTTTCCAGTTCCGCGAAGGCGCGTTTCATTTCGTCCGGATCGCTCATTTCCTGCGATTGCTTTGACGCCCAGGCGCCGATGCGCGCGCCGCGTGCGCGCGTTGCAAAATAATTTGCCGATTCCTCTTGGGACACCTCTACCGCCGCGCCGCGAAACCGCACCTGACGCCGAATAGTCTTCCAGTGGAAACAAAGCGCCGCTTTGCCGCTCGTCAGTAATTGCCGACCTTTGGCGCTCAACCGGCTTGTATGAAACGTCAGGCCGTTCTCGCTGATGTCTTTTAAAAGCACCATGCGAACGTCGGGTAGGCCCGCCTCGTCGACGGTAGCGATCGCCATGGCGTTCGCGTCATTCGGTTCAGTCAATCGCGCCAGCGCCAACCAGTCAGAGAAAAGGTCAAAAGGGTCGGCGTGAGTAAAAACGTCGCCCTGATCTTCATCCACAGCATAAGTTTCGTCACTGGGCGTCGGCGGGATCAGATCATTAGACATGGCGGACTTCTCTTCCGGGTGAATTTCTGCAGCGTTAACCCTTACGCCGCGATGTTGCGGCATGATACGCTCTCGCGCAATGCGACAGACCGCAACGGGCCGATAAATGTCTTATAGTACGTTTGGCAGAATTTTTCGCTTCACGACCTGGGGGGAGTCTCACGGGCCCGCCTTAGGCGTTGTCGTTGACGGCTGCCCGCCCGGCATCGGTCTGACGGCGGCGGAAATCCAGATCGCGCTCGACAAACGCAAACCCGGCACATCGAAGTTTGTGACGCAGCGCAAAGAGCCGGATACTGTAAAAATACTCTCCGGCGTATTTGAAGATGATCGCACCGAAGGGTTACGAACAACCGGCGCGCCAATTTCGTTGGTGATCGAAAACGTCGATCAGCGCTCAAAAGATTATTCCGACATCCGCGACAAATACCGCCCTGGCCACGCCGACTTTACCTACGACGCGAAATACGGATTTCGCGATTATCGCGGCGGCGGGCGGTCTTCTGCGCGCGAAACCGCGGTCCGGGTCGCTGCAGGTGTTGTCGCCGAAAAGGCCTTAGCGCATGTGATAGGCGCGACGCCGACAATCCGCGCCTGTCTTGTCCAAATGGGCCGACACGAAATTGACCGCCAAAAATTCAATTGGGACGAAGTCAATGAAAATCCGTTCTTCTGCCCCGACGCCGACGCCGCAAAATTATGGGCGGAAAAACTCGACGAAGCGCGCAAGTCTGGCTCATCCATGGGCGCTGTAATAGAAATTGTCGCGTCAGGTGTTCCGGCCGGGCTTGGAGCGCCGGTCTATGCAAAACTCGATTCAGATCTTGCCAGCGCCATGATGTCGATCAACGCGGCGAAGGGCGTTGAGATCGGCGCAGGCTTTGAGGCGGCGGCGCTTTCCGGCGAACAGAACGCAGATGAAATACGCGTGCGCGACGGCGCCCCGCATTTCCTTTCGAACAAGGCCGGTGGAATCCTCGGCGGCATTTCGTCGGGACAAGATATCGTCGTGCGCGTGGCGATCAAACCAACGTCGTCCATTTTGACGCCGCGCAAAACCATCACCCGCGACGGGACCGAAACCGATATTCAGACAAAAGGCCGCCACGACCCGTGTGTTGGCATTCGCGGGGTTCCCGTCGCTGAAGCGATGATGGCGCTTGTCCTCGCCGATCACGCGCTGATGCACCGCGCGCAATGCGGGTAAGTTATTTACGCTTGCCAAACGGCAATATCATCGGCGTCTTTTGCATATAATCGCGATAATTGTCGCCAAAATAATCGATGAGGTCACGCTCCTCGTAACCAACGGCGACAAAAATATAAGCTGTCCAGATTGCCGCAAATAGGAGATGACCGGCAGTCATCAATGGCGCCGACCAGAACGCAATCAAAAACCCGAGATAAAGCGGATGGCGGATAAATCCGTAGAGGAACGGAATTTTGAAGCTGGACGCAGAAGCCGCAATATTCTTGAACCGCCGCCAGCCTTGCTGCAGCCCGAACATTTCAAAATGATCGAACTGAAAAGTCGACAGGACCACAAGCCCAAACCCGGCTATCGACAACCACGCCAGTATCGTAGCGACAATCTGGTTTTCCACGGCCCAGACAACATCGTTCATCGGCTGCCACCCGGCAAACAATAAAACCAGCGCGATAACTGTGCCTACAAGATATAAAGAGCGCTCCAAATATGCAGGAACGATCTTGGTCCATGCCCGTTTGAACCCGGGCCGCGCCATAATGGAATGTTGCGCGCCAAAGAAAAGCAACAGTGCAATGTTCAGTGCAACCCCGGCAAGATCGCCAAACATTGAGGCGCCGGAATTCAAGGTCTTGAGACCGGCGTTCAGGCCAATCGCATCACCGCTCACGAAAACTACGAGATAGCCGACCGATGCCATCGTGACAGCGTAAATAATAATGGTGATGGTGAGACCGGCTATGCCCATAATTTGCTCCTGTCTTCGCGTGAGCATAACAAGACCCACCGCACTTATGCAAAAGTCGCTACCCCCCAATCCCATAAAATGTTAATCAAAGAGCCATGAAAAAAATTCTTCTTGTCCTGCTTGCGTTTATCGTGATCGCCGCCGCTTTATTTTTGCTGCGCACGCCGGACACCGACCCTGAGGAAATGCGCGCGAAATACACGAATAACGCCTCACAGTTCGCCGCCAGCGATGACGGCAAACTCGTAGTTCACTATCGCGACCAAGGGGTCCGCAGCGGGATCCCGATCGTATTGCTTCATGGCACCGCATCAAGCCTTCACACATGGGAACCGCTTGTCGCACTTCTCGGCGATGAATACCGCATTATTTCGCTGACACTTCCCGGTCATGGCCTGACCGGTCCGCATCCGGATGATGATTATACCTTCGAAGGAATGGCGCAGGCGGTGGATCTTGTCGTCGAAAAATTACGCTTGCCTAATTTCGTCCTTGGCGGCAATTCTATGGGAGGATGGGTGACCTGGCGTTATGCGCTTAAATATCCTGAACGCGTTGACGCGCTGGTGTTGCTCGATGCCTGGGGCATGCCCTTGCGCGAAGGTGAAGAAGCGCCGCCGCAAAATTTGGGATTTCGATTGCTGCAAAACCCCATAGGGCGCTTCTTATTGGAGCAGTTTACGCCGCGACCCCTTGTCAAAAAATCTGCCCTGCAAACCGTCGCCGTCAAAGACGTAATTGATGACGACGCAGTGGATCGCTATTGGGAATTGCTGCGCCTGCCTGGGAATCGCCGCGCCCGCGCCATAGCTGCAATCACCGACAGGACATTAGCCGCGAGCGCGCTGGTCAGCGAAATCGATGCGCCAACACTGATCATCTGGGGCGCTGAAGATCAATTGATATACGCAAGCGCCGCGCAGACATTTGATGAACGCATGCCGAACGCGGATGTCGTTATCTATAAAGGAGTTGGCCACTTGCCCATGGAAGAGGCGCCGCAGCGCACTGCACTCGATCTCGACGCCTTTCTAGAGCGCACAGTAAAATCTGATCGCGCCAGAGCAATGTAAGCTAGACCTCGCAGCCTCGTCGTGGCAATTTCTTAAATGATATTGATCGTGGACAATTCGGCGAAGAGGATGAGTTTCATGGCGAGACGCAATCGCGGCGGCGGCGCGCAACATCACACACAAAATATGCGTTACGGCGCAATAATGTTCGGCAGAATGGTCACCGCATTGATCGGCATTATGGTGTTGATGATGATTACAATTGCGATCTATTGGACCCAAGTGAAGGGCGAGAGTTTGCCAATTCGTTTTTCCGTTGCTGACGCAGATACAAAATCGCCGTCGCAGCCGAACTCTTAGAGTTACTTGTTATTGACGACGAAACACACCGGCGATTTCGATGTGCGGCGAGTACACAAACTGATCTACAGGCGTCACTTTCGTCAATTCATATCCGCCATCGCGCAAAATCGATGCGTCGCGCGCAAATGTCGATGGATTACACGATACGCTGATAACTAGCGGCACAGCGCTTTTCGCGATCTCGCTCGCTTGCGCGGCGGCGCCCGCCCGCGGCGGGTCGATGACAATAGCGTCGAACTCATTCAACTCTAGTGGCGTCAACGAATTCCGAAAGAGATCGCGTCGCTGTGGAACGACATTGAGACCTCCCGCTTTCGCTGTCTTTTGTAGCGAGTGAATAGCTCTGCGCTCGCTATCATAAGCTTTCACTTGAGTTTGCTTCGATAGCGGAAGCGAGAAGGAACCGCATCCGCAGAACAAATCAGCAATACGGCTTTCGCCGTTTAATTCATTTGTAATGGCGTTAAGAATTGCTTCTTCGCCGCGCCGGCTTGCTTGTAAAAAGGCGCCTGGCGGTATCACGGCGGATATTTCGCCGAATGAAACGACTGGCGTTTTGAACTCAACCAGCGTTTCATTGTTGATGGCGAGGCGCAGGAAATCCGCCTCTCTCGCAGCGTCGCTCACATCTGCAAATGCACCAGGTCCATCGAGATCAACTGTACCGCGTAAATTGATATCGATCCCGTTCTCGCATGCCGTAGCCAACAAGTTAAAGGCATCGCTATACTCGCAAACTGCGCGGGCAAAATCTTTGAGCGCCGGCAACGCAGCGGCAAGGGCCGGAGTCATCACGTGGCATTCTTCAATATCGACAATTCGGCGCGAGGCTCGCTCATGAAACCCCAATATGACGTTGCCTTGTTTTTTGCGGACCGCAAACAACGCCCTGCGCCGCGACGCTGCGGCGCAGAATATTACAGGCCGAACAATGTCCGCTGAAAACCCTTCGCGAATGATTGCTTCGGCTACTCGCTCTGCTTTCCAGTTCTTGTAAAAATCCTCCGATACATGCTGGAGCGCGCACGCGCCACATTGGCCGCAATGTTTACAAGGCGGCTCACGCCGGAAATCACTCTTTTTGCTTAGCGACTTCAAAATGCCGCGTTCGCCGGCGGCCTCAATTTCCGCCACGTCGCCTGGCGCGGTGAATGGGACGTAAATCGTTCTGCCGCCGACGCGCGCGACCCCGTCGCCGCGCACGCCAATCGCGTCGATGGATGCTGTTACGGTTTGCGAAGGCTTTGCCCGAGGCCTAAGCCGTCTTGATTGCGCCAACGAGAAACTCCCGATTACCGTCGCCGCCCTTTATGGGGCTTTCGAAGTATCCTGTCGATTTCCAACCAGATAGTTGGTTTATCCAATTTTCGATGTCTATGGCGACCGGCTCCGCCATACCGTCCTTAACTATCCCGCCTTTGCCGATGCCCTGACGTCCCACTTCGAATTGCGGTTTAATGAGCGCCGCCAGTTGAGCGCCCGGCGCGGCAAACGCAAGTGCGGGCGGCAGCGCCTTTTTGAGCGAGATAAAACTGACGTCACAAACGATGATGTCGAGTGGATCGACGATCAAATCGCGATTTAGATCTTTTGCGTGTGTTTTTTCCAGGTTGATAACGCGCTTATCGCCGGCAATTTTCGGATGCAATTGACCAGTCCCAACATCTACGGCGTAGATTTTCGCCGCACCCGCATTCAGTAAAACTTCAGTAAAGCCCCCGGTTGATGCGCCCAGGTCAACGCAAATTTTCCCCGCCACATTAATTTCGAATTGGCGAAGGATCGCTTCGAGCTTCACACCGCCGCGCGAAACATATTCGTGAATATCGCCGTCTACATCGACCCGTACGTCAGCTGCGATTCTAATGGATGCTTTCGTCGCGACCGCACCACTCACTCGCACCAGCCCAGCCTTGATCGCCGTCTGCGCGCGCGCACGTGACGGAAAATTCTTTTGCTCCACAAGATACTGATCAAGGCGCATGGTTATTCAATTTACTTGCGCCCGCTTATCAATCGCTCGACCCAAACGCTGGCAAATCGAGCTCATCATTCAGAAATGTCGGCAGAAGCTCAAAGAATTCGCGTGATCGCGAATTTGTTAGCAGAACGACACCGACATCATGCTCCGGAAGAAACGCGATTTGCGCGGAGTATCCTTCCACGGAGCCAGAATGGTTTATTACCGTTGACCCGCCATAGTCATAAATGCGCCATCCATAACCATACCAGGCATTGTTCAGTTGCGCCCGCAATGATCGCATGCGTCGTTCGGCGCGAGTTTCAACTTGCGGCGAATGCATCATCGCGCGAACATCTTCGCTCAAGATTTCTTGCGCGCCGCCCATCTGCGTCAACAGCCACATCGCCATGTCGGCAATTGAGGCGTTGATGCCGCCTGCAGCCGGAACATTGTAATAGGCTGAGCGAACCGGTTTTTCGCGCCAGGCGCCTTTGCCGCTGTGGCGAGTGTAAGATATCGCGCGCGTCGGCGCCGCGATGAATGGCGCCATGCCGACCGACGCCGAATTCATTTGTAACGGGATAAACAAACGTTCAGCCAGAGCTTCAGCAAATGATGCCTCTTGTTTCGTCTCAATTGCGAACCTGGCCGCATCGAACGCGACATTTTGATAAGCGTAACAAGCGCCGACATTGCAGATCGGATCAACGCCGCCCAGGCGCGTACGTATTGTTGCGGGCGATGTTCCTGCTTCCAGCAAATTGTCATAGGCGTAAGGCGGCAATCCGACACGATGGCTTAATATCGCGCCGAGCGTTGCGCGGGACTGACGGCCGTGCTTTAGGCGGAAATCCGAAACAAAACTTGTGATGGGATCATCAAAAGAGAGTGCGCCCTCTTCAGTAAGCATAGCTATGAGACTGGCGGTGAACCCTTTCGACAAGGACGCGATCCGGAAAACAGTTGTAGGCTCGACCGGCGCCTCGGATTTGAGATCGCGCTTGCCATAAGTCCGCACCGCTTCGACTTTACCGTCTCGCACAACCGCGATTGCAAGGCCAATGATGTCATCGCTGGCGGTCAGTTCTTCGGCTCGCTCGAACAAAACATAATTTGCCGAGGCGTTGGTCGCGTACAACAATAAAATGATCAGCACAAAGCCGATCATTCTAAGTTGGAAAAACACGAGCGGTCCGTTAGCGATGCAGATTGACAATATCTGCCGTCATGCCGAGGGACTCGCGAACGCGCTCGACAATATGCGACGCATTGAGGCGCGCAAAATCATACATTTTCTCAGGAGAGTCCTGGTCCTGAAAGATATCCGGCAGCGTCATCGTGCGAATTTTGATGCCGTTGTCGAGGACGCCCTGATCAGAAAGGTAATGAAGAACAAAGGCGCCAAATCCGCCAACTGATCCTTCTTCGATTGTAACCAGGACTTCATGATTGCGGACAAGCTGCATGATCAGTTCATGGTCCAGCGGCTTAGCAAAGCGCGCATCAGCAACGGTCGTTGAGAGCCCATGCGTCTCCAAAATGTCCGCCGCTTTCAGCGCCTCCTGCAGTCTGCCGCCATAAGCGAGGAGCGCAACCTTTGTTCCCTCACGGACGATGCGGCCCTTGCCGATCTCAAGGATCGAACCCTTCTCTGGAAGATCAAGTCCCACGCCCTCGCCGCGCGGATAGCGGAAAGCAATCGGGCCTTCGTCATAGGCGACCGCCGTTGACGTCATGTGGACAAGCTCAGCTTCGTCACCGGCCGCCATCAATACCATATTCGGCAAGCAGCCGAGATAGGCGATGTCAAAGGCGCCGGCATGGGTTTGGCCATCGGCGCCCACAAGCCCGGCGCGGTCCATTGGAATACGGACCGGCAAATTCTGGATCGCAATATCATGGACAACGCTGTCATAAGCGCGCTGCAGGAAGGTGGAATAAATGGCCGCGAACGGCTTTAACCCGTCTGCCGCGAGACCGCCGGCAAAGGTAACCGCGTGTTGTTCCGCGATACCGACATCGTAACAGCGGTCGGGATAGACTTCCGCGAACATATCAAGCGACGTGCCCGAAGGCATTGCAGCCGTAATACCGATGATTTTGTCATCGGTTTCGGCTTCCTTGATCAGCGTTTTCGCAAAAACCTTCTGATAGGCCGGCGCGTTTGGCGTGCCTTTCTTTTGCTTGCCGGAAACGACATCGAACTTCGCAACGCCGTGATATTTGTCCGCCGCTTCTTCGGCGTACGAGTATCCCGCGCCTTTG
Organism: Hyphococcus sp.; assembly: GCA_013002535.1. Taxonomy (GTDB): domain Bacteria; phylum Pseudomonadota; class Alphaproteobacteria; order Caulobacterales; family Parvularculaceae; genus Hyphococcus. The sequence continues at coordinate 22,009 of JABDJK010000095.1, read as the reverse complement.
CGCGTAACGACGTGAACGAGAACCGGCCCGCCTTTCATGTCACGCACATTTTCAAGAACCGGGATCAATTGATCAAGATTGTGGCCGTCGATCGGGCCGACATAGTAGAAACCAAGCTCTTCAAACAGCGTTCCGCCGGTCACCATGCCGCGGCCATATTCTTCGGCCTTTGCAAGTTGCTTGTAGATCGCGTTCGGCAAACGTTTTGCGAGTTGCTTTCCGAAAGAACGGAAGCCCTGATAGGATCCGGACGAGGACGCCCGCGCCAGATACGCGCTCATGGCCCCCACCGGCGGCGCAATTGACATATCGTTGTCATTGAGGATGACAACCATTTTCGAGCCAAGATGCCCAGCGTTGTTCAAGCCTTCATAGGCCATGCCGCCCGACATCGAGCCGTCGCCGATGACCGCAATGGCGGTCGTATCTTTTTTGAGGTGCCGCGCCGCTTCTGCGAAACCTGTTGCTGCAGAAACCGACGTCGCCGCGTGCGCGGCGCCAAACGGATCATATTCACTTTCGGAACGCTTGGTGAAACCGGAGAGCCCGCCGCCCTGACGCAGGGTGCGAATTCGATCGCGCCGGCCGGTCAGAATTTTATGCGGATAACACTGGTGACCAACGTCAAAGACGAGCCGATCATCCGGTGTGTTGAAGACGTAGTGGATGGCTGTTGTCAGCTCAACAACGCCAAGACCCGAGCCCAGATGGCCGCCAGTCACAGAGACGGCGTCAATCATCTCCGCACGTAACTCATCGGCGAGCTGGCGCAATTGGCTTTTCTCTAGCTTGCGCAAATCGGCCGGATAATTGACGGTGTCGAGAAGCGGCGTTTCAACAGCCATGGGACATCCCCTTCTTATGCTTACAAGTTACTCTCGCGCGGCAGCGCGCTGCCGGCCTCTCTCGCGCCGGAGCCGCCCGTTTTAGCGCCGTCAGCAGAATACTCCAGTCTTTTCAAAGTGAAAACACGGCCATGTCGCGGCATTTTGAGGTCAATTGTTGCTAAATGGCCGCGCCAAAACCGCTTTCAAATTGAGAGATTAGCGTTTCCGACCGTCTGAACAACGCCTCAATCGTAGCTGGCCGGCTCTGCCTTCGGCTTGCCGTCTGCGCCGACGACGATCTGCTCTACCCGCTCCTGCGCGGATTTCAGCCGCTCCTCGCAATGGGCTTTCAGTCTTGCGCCGCGCTCATAAAGGGTGATTGAGTCTTCCAACGACGCTTTGCCGCTTTCGAGTTTCTGGACGATTTGCTCCAGCTCTTCGAGCGCTTTTTCGAATGTCAATGTCTTGATATCATCAGGTTTCTTGGCCATGGCGCGGGTTTACCGCGTGAACCCAAGACATTGCAAGGCCGGGATTCACCGCGGGCGCGCCATCGCCTTTTCGACCTCTGGTCTAGCCTCCGCGCTCGGTAAGTATTTCGGGTCGCGCCTTTGCTTCGTTGCCTGCTCGTAGGCATAGCCAAGCGACAGAATTACCGCGTCGTCATTCTCACTGCCAATAAAAGAAATGCCAATGGGCACGCCGTGAACGTCGCCCATAGGAACCGTCAGATGGGGATATCCCGCAATCGCCGCCATCCAGCCAGCGCCCGCCCAGTTCGGCCAAACGTCGCCATTCACCGGATCAATCCGCGACGCCAGAGGACCTGACGGCGAAACAAGCGCGACGACATCATTTTCCGCAAGAAGTTTATCAATTCCGTTTTCGCGTGTTCCGCTTTGTACGGCCGCAATAGCAGATTTGTATTCCTCTTCTGCGAGACCGCCGAGGGCTTCGGCTTCTTCGAAAATGCTCTGATCGAATAACGCAAGTTCCACATCTGCACGAATTTTGTTGAACTCGATTAAATCGGCGAGTGTGCGCGTCATGACGGCGTCCGGCGTGCTCGCTAAGTATTCGTTGATCTTCGCCTTGAATTCATAACGCAGAGCCTTGCCGGCATGGTCCCGAAAATTTTCAACGCCGGTGTCGAATTCTTCAATTTCGATGAGGTCTGCGCCAGCATTTTCCAGCGCTGTCAATGCTGCATCGAACCGTTCAATAATGTCCGAATTTGACCCTTGTGCGAAACGCGCAACGCCGATGCGGGCTCCCTCCAGCGAATTCGCGTACAATGCTGCAACGTAATCAACATCGTTCGCGCCTGTCGCCATAGCGTTCAACATCATCGCAGCGCCCTTGACAGTTTTCGTCATCGGACCAGCGGTGTCCTGCGAAAAAGATATTGGCACAATGTATTGCTGCGAAACTAACCTAACCGTCGGTTTAAACCCGACAATGCCGTTCACGTTGGACGGACAGATGATCGATCCGTTGGTTTCCGTTCCGACGGCGCCAGCGGCTAACGACGCTGCGACGGCGGCGCCCGAACCCGAACTAGAACCACATGGATTGCGGTCAAGCATGTGCGGGTTACGAACCTGACCGCCAAGCGCGGACCAGCCGCTCATGGAATCATTGGAACGAAAATTCGCCCATTGGCTTAAATTGGTTTTGCCGAGAATGATTGCGCCCGCTTCACGCAAGCCCGCCACATGCGGCGAGTCCCGTCCGGTTACATTGTCTTTGAGGGCCAACGCACCGGCTGTGGTCGCCATATCATCGGCGGATTCAATGTTGTCTTTCAGCAATATTGGGATGCCATGCAATGGACCCAACGTCTCGCCGCGATCACGCAATTCATCGTGGGCGCGGGCTTGGGCGAGAGCATCGGGGTTCAACGCAATAACGCTTTGCAAACGCGGCCCATTCCGGTCAATTGCCTCAATACGGTTTAGATATTCCTGAACCAGCGATTCCGAGGAAATCAATCCGGCTCGAAGACCGTCTTCAATCTCCGGCAGCGGTTTTGCCAACCACCCTTTTGCCTCAAACGATTTGGGATCTTGTTGCTCAGTTTCTTTGGTCGCCGAAGGATGGGTCGCAGCGTTTTTTGTTGAGGCCGCTCGATTATTGTTCAGCGCAACGTCATCACCAGAATTATTTTCCGGCTGACTGCAGGCAGCGATCAGCCACGCGCCTGCCAAAACAAAAGCAATACGATTCATTCCCAAACCCTCATTTTGAAGATTCATTTTTACTCCGCGGCGGCCGCCGTTTTTACGCCGTCGGTCAACCCTGAGGGTTCATAGATGCGCCAGGACCAATAGTGATTGCCGCCATCCCTTTCGGTGCGAACCCATGCTTCCTTTCGCAAGCGCTGGTCGATCATCCAGTTTAGATAACCGTGTGCGCACAACATAACGTCGCCATCGCGCGCATAGTCTGACAGTTTTTCAGTTATTTTACGCACACGCCGCCAAGTCTCGCGATGTGACTCAACACCGCTTGGCGTATACCCCCAAAACCAGAATGACCGCGAAATGACGCCCCACAAGCCGGGGCGCAAGCGCAAGAATGGGACTGGCGGCGGCGGCAGCGGCGCCTCCACAAAGATTTTGTCGGCGGCAACTTCGCGTAGGCCGCCTGTCGCCTGCCGCGCTGTTTCAATGGCCCGCGGCAGTGTCGATGACAAGACGGTCTTGGCCCCTTTGGCGAGTTTGATCAGACTTTCCGGGGGGCGTTCATCAGGATGCAGGCCGCTCTCATCATAGCGCGCCCACCAGTCGCCATAATCGCGCGAAGATATATTCACGTCGCGATCAAGATCTGGTTGTCCATGCCGGACGGTGATGATGCGACCAGTCATCTCGCCTGAAACCCTCTGCCCTTTGCCGCTCGTCTTATCGCGTGTTTTCGCCAGCCGCATCAAGGAGAATTACTCTTACGAAACCGATTCTTTGCGGTTTTTTCCGGTTAATCGTTAAGATTTTAGTCCGCTGATTTTTCTTATTTTTCGTGATCGCCAACCTGCAGAATTGAAGCTCTGCAACATTTTCTGCGCATCCTTGCGACAGTTTTTGGGTATCCCACACGTATTCTGTTCGGGCTGCAAAACGGGGGCAGACCTGAAAAAGGGAGAGCGTAAATGTTCAAAATTGCAGCTGCCGCATTCGCGGTATTGTTGATTGCCGGATGCACAACGAAAACTGTCGTAGCGCCGCACCCATACGCCCATGGCGTAAAACATAATCATTCTGATAATCATCGCCATTGTCATCGCGGGCATTGTCACCGGCATAAACACGAGCGCCATCATCACTGAATAAAAATGCAGCGAGCGCACCCGCTTGAATTATCTCAGGCGTTCATCATACGGCGCATATGCGCCGCCGCGCTGGATGCGAGCGCCGGAAGATCATAACCGCCCTCAAGGAGGGAGATCATCCGGCCGTTCGCCTTGTCCTTTGCAATTGCTGCGATCTCGTCGGTAGCCCAGGCAAAGTCATCTTCGGTTAAGCGCAAGCCGCCGAGCGGATCGGCGCCATGAGCGTCGAAGCCGGCCGAAATCACGATAAAGTCGGGATCAAATTCTGACAGCATCGGCAAAAGCGAGTCGCCCCAGGCGCGGCGGAATTCGTCTGAGCCTTCGCCGGTTGCTAACGGCGCGTTTGCGATATTGTTATAGGCGCCGCGGTCACTGGCTCGGCCCGTGCCCGGATATTGCGGCCATTCATGCGACGACGCGTAAAAAGCGTTTTCATCATGCCAAAACGCAGCTTCGGTTCCGTTGCCATGATGAACATCAAAATCAAGCACAGCGACTTTTTTGGCGCCATGCTCGCGCGCATAAATCGCTGAAACGGCGGCGCCGTTAAACAGACAAAAACCCATAGCGCGATTTGGCTCGGCATGGTGTCCCGGCGGGCGGGACGCGATGAATGCATTTTTTGCCTCGCCGTTAAAAATTGCATCAACCGCCGCGCATCCGCCGCCGGCGGCCCGCAAGGTCGCATCGAGCGACGACGGCCCCATGAATGTATCCATATCAAATTGCGCCAAGCCTTGCGCGGGCGCATTCTCTTCGACCGCTTGGCGAAATGCGGCCGGATGAACAAGCTCGATCTGCTCGCGCGACGCTCGCGGCGGTTCGCGTCTTTCGGCGTCGCTAAATTCTTCCGCATTCAACGCGGCGGCGACAGCATCATAGCGCCCACCATGCTCGACATGGCCCGGCGGCACTTCATGAGCGCCAAAAGATCGGTGCGTGTAAAGAAGTGTTGTCATCGGCATACGCTAGAGGGACCATTGTCAAAATGGAAGTGGTCATTGTGAAGCGCGTTATAGTCGGGCCCAAGGACTGTGTTAAACCGTTTGCAAGCGTTGTCGCGAATGCGTTTCAGAAATTTTCCTTTATCGCCAGCATTGCCCCAGTCATTGGCGACACTCACTTCATCGCCATTCTCCAGAACGAAGCCCGCGAGATCGACGGCGTTTGCAAAGGCGTGTTGTGAACGGGCGCCGCGCTTTGCATTGTTGATATTGCGGCAAGAGTATGAGCCGTAGTGTTCGACGCGAATGATACGCACGCCGAGCATCTCTTCCGCGGCGGGCTGCAAATGGTGTCGCTCCCACATATAAAGACCGGCCAGCATAGGACAACGCAAAGTCACACCGCCGCCCCACGAGATTGTCGATTGTTCGAGTTGCGCGACATTTTTGAATTCGCAGCCCTCGCCTTTTTCTTCATCAGGCAATCGTTCGAGCCTGACGCCAGCGTCTGCGAGAGCTGCAAAACACACTTCCTCGCCGCCGATGCGTAATTTCAATTCCGTCACGAATGTTGGCGGCGCGGTTAAGTCCAGCGGCTCTGTTATATCGTAATGATCCGGCGAATAGCGGGTGTACGCCTTCCACAAGAACCAAGAGGCCGCAATGATAAACGGCGCAACGATCAAAAGCGACTTGCCCGAGTATCGCATTAGGCGAACGGGAATCCGCCGTCGCGTGTTTCAAGCACCTCCACCGTAACGCCGTTTTCAATTTCTCCCATTTGCGAAAAATATCCACGCCACCCGAATATTACGCCGTCAACGTCTGGATGTGCTGACTTGCGGAATGTCGCCAATGTCATCAATGGTTCTTTGCCCATCGACGCGCCCTTTGCTTGGTCTTTGGTTGTAACAACGCAGCGATCGCAAGGATTGACGAGTTCGATGACAACGTCGCCAATTTTCAGGCGACGCCATTTGTCTTCGGCCCAGGGCTCGGCCCCGTCGATAACGATGTTGGGGCGAAACCGCTCCATACCAACGGCGCCTCCGCCATTGGCGACGATTTTGTTGTTCAGATCGTCAAGTGACGCAAATGTCGCAACAAGAACGGGATAGGCGTCGGCGAAACTGACTATGGTATTTCCGTTCCAGACATCGGTTCTTTCCCGCGACGCGACATCATCCATAAAATTTAAGCGGGCCGAACGATCTAAGGCGCGCGATAACCATTCTGCAGCCTTTTCGCCCATATCCAGTGCATCGACGGAATTAAGCCAGACCGTCACTTCGCGGCGTTGATCTCCGACAGCGGTGCTTATCGCAACACTATCCGTACCGTCTGTTGCAAGCGAGATTGTTTCACCGTCGAAGTGAGCTGTTATTTGCGCCAGCGCCGGACAATCCCTCTGCGTGTAGAACCGCCCGTTCTCATCTGTGATCAAAAAGCGCCGGTCGCCGGCAAATCCGCGAGTTCTAGCGGTCAACGATTGATGCGAAACCGCACGCACGCCTTTAATTGGATATGTATATAATCCGGCGACCTTCAAAACGCGCTACCCGATCGACGACGCCAATGTTTCAGCAACGCCGGGCGGCGGCGGAATATCATCGGGCACAAAGAAATCGACGACGAGTTTTTTCGCTGGATCGACGCGATACTTTTCAAAATCTTTGACGCCGCGGCTGGCAAGGAATGTGTCGTCAATCAAAAATTGCCCGGTCAATTCGCGCGATGGCGTTGTAAATATTTCATAGGCCGCATCAGCCAGAATTTCCGGCGTTCGTGACGCCGCCATCATTGCGTCGCCGCCAAGGGCGAATTTTACGGCTGCAGTTGCAACGGCTGTGCGCGGCCAAAGAGCATTGAACGCAATCGCGTCGAGCTTAAATTCCTGGGCCATTCCAAGAACACACATGGACATTCCGAACTTCGCCATAGTGTATGCCACATGTCCGGAGAACCACTTCGCGCTCATGTCTAATGGCGGTGACAACATCAGGACATGAGGGTTGTTTGATTTTTTCAGATATGGAACGCAACATTTTGACGTCAAGAATGATCCGCGGGCGTTGACCTGGTTCATCAAATCATAACGTTTCATTTCAGTCGCTTCAGTGCCGGTCAGCGAAATAGCTGACGCGTTGTTCACACAAATATCGATGCCGCCGAATTTTTCCGCTGTTTGCTCGACTGCCGCTTGTACGCCATGCTCGTCGCGCACATCGACAATCAATGGCAACGCCGTGCCGCCAGCAGCCTCGATTTCTTTTGCTGCTGTATAAATTGTGCCTGGGAGATGTTTGTGCGGCTCAGCTGATTTCGCGGCGATGGCGACATTGGCGCCGTCTTTCGCGGCGCGCATGCCGATTGCAAGTCCAATACCGCGCGAGGCGCCGGTTATGAAAAGCGTTTTGCCTTTTAAGTTTGTCATGAATTCTACCTATTTTGCCGTCTGCGATTAGCGGCGCTGCACCGCCTATACTGAATGTTCAAAATATCTATGCGCGGCGGCATCCTAAAACGCAAAGGCAATCCCACCATGCCTGTGCCGGAGGTTGTAAAAATCTGTATGCCGCCCTCCTCGCGCAATCCATACGCCTCATTGCCGCAATACCCTGTATAAGCGCATGACACGAACGGGATATTGATTTGCCCGCCATGGGTGTGCCCGCCTACCACGAGATCGGCGCTCATCGTATCATCAAAATCTTGAACTGACGCCGTGTTGTGAGTTAAAACAATTCTCGGTCGGCGCGATACTTTTGTTAGCAAACTCAATTTCTGGTTTCGCGCCCATCGATCGGATAAACCCACCAGCTCAATATTCAACTTCGAATTCCAGAGCGTCCACGCCGTATCGTCGATCATGCGCAAACCGACAACGCTCAATTTATCGTTCAACTCGCCACTCAGATCAGGACCTGGCAAACCGAGATCATGGTTTCCCAATACAGCGAATGACGGCGCTGTAATTTGCGCCAGCGCCCCGAATTTGCTGATAAATTCATCCGGGTGAAGAAAGTAAATAAAGTCGCCGGCGAAAAGCGCAAGATCCGGCTCGGCCTCATTTATCTTCGCCGCAATTCGATCCGCGTCAATCGCGTTGCCGAAAATGCCTGTGTGAATATCTGAGACGATAGCTATCCTTGCTGCGCCGTCACGCTCGAAGCATTTATCAAACTCAATCTTATGCTCCGCTGTCAAAAGACGGCGTGGTTCAATAAATCGTGCATATGCAAACAGAATCAATAAAATCATTGCGGTAATTGACAATTGCCGTGTCAGGCCTTGCCGGTTCAGGGCCAGCCAAATAATAACAGGTACTGCGAAGAAATAGAGATAGCTCGCGTAGTAAATCGCGAGCTTGATAATTTCGAGCGGCCCGATTCCTGTCATCTCAAAGACTCGTCGATTTTGCTTTTAACCATCGCGCCAAATCGCTTTCAGTTACATTACCCGCGGCAATGTCCATAACTATGGCGGCGGCTTCCGCTTCATCGGAGTCAAGTTCTTGGCCATTAACGCCAAGGAAAATATAGGCGGCTAAAAACGCCGTTCGTTTGTTTCCATCAACGAAGGCATGATTCTTCGCGAGCCCGTAAAGTAAACATGCGGCCAACTCAAAGAGCGATGGCTCTCTATCGGCATGAAGGCTTTTTGGCCGCTCAAGCGCACTTTGCAACTTGCCTTCATCGCGTAAGCCGGCGGCGCCGTTATGATCCTTCAACGAGCGTGCATGCGCGGCGAACACGATGTCTCGCGTCATCCATTTTATCGTCATCGCAGACGTATCTATTTGGAAAGTGCTCGAAGTGTGTTGCGGTAGCGTTTTGCGCCTTTTTCGATCCACCTCAATGCGTCGTCGAGGTCAGCATCAAACGCTGAAATCTCAAAACCCTTTGCCGTACGAACGGCCTGAAGCTCATCGCCAATCTCCACGCCGAGTTCAGCCAACATTTCTTTGCTCAAAACGACGCAAGCTGAATTGCCAATAGGCCGTATTTTAAGCCGGTCAGACATTTCTCACTCCGTTATAACAAATGTTATATATAACGTGTGTTATAACGCGTCAAGGCTCTAATTCCGCCATTTCCGGCGCTTTTTATTGTCTTCGACTTCCTTCCAGACCCGCAGCGCATTTTCGCCGAGGATTTTCGCGATCTCATCATCATCATAACCACGCTCGATGAGGCCATCGATAAGGGTCGGAAAAGTCGAAACATCTTTTAGCCCTGTCGGTAATGAATCGCCGACGCCGTCATAATCCGATCCAATGCCAACGTTGTCGACGCCGGCCAATTCGACGACCCGGTCAATGTGATCGAGCACGTCCGCCAAGTCTGCATAAGGATAAGGATGGCTCTCGCGCCAAGCAGCGTTGAAAGCAGAAGATTCCTCCGGCGTCATTTCGCGCCCCATTTCAACCTCTCTTGCGGCGCGGGCTTCATTGCGAGGAGCGCTGTATCCATTCGCTTCAGGCGTTAGAAACGCCGACCCGAAATTGATCATGATGACGCCGCCATTCTCGCCGACTTTCTTGACCAGTTCATCGGACATATTGCGATGCCAGCCCGGCGTAAAATGGCGCAGCGAAGAGTGTGACGCCATAACCGGCGAACGCGATGTTCGCAATACGTCTTCAAGCGCAGCGTCGGTAATGTGGCTGACGTCGATGATTACGCCCAGATCATTCATGGCGCGAACAAGCTCGAAACCAAATGGCGACAAGCCATCCCACATTTCATTTTCATCGTAGGATGAGTCTGAGATGTGGTTTGCTTTTGAGTGAGCGAGAGTAATGTATCGAATGCCACGATCGTAGAAGTGTTTGAGGTTGGCGAGGTCGCCTTCGATCGGCGATCCGTTTTCCATGCCAAGCGGCAGGGACACCAACCCGTCCTCAAACGCGTCGCGCACGTCCTTTACTGATTTTGCTATGGTAAATTTTTCGGGGTGCTGCGCAGCGACGCCCTCCATAAGACCAATCAAAATGTCCGCGCGCGCCTTGGCGCCGCCCTTTTGTTCGTAATCCGCCGCCACGTATATCGACATAAACGGCGCGTCGAGCCCGCCGATTTTTGCGCGCGCATGGTCAAATTCTATGGTTTTATTACCGGTCGCAATGTCCCCGCCATCGTTTGCAATGGTCGTCGGCGCATCAATATGCCCGTCTACAATGATCAGTGACTGCGCCAATTCTTGTGCGCGCTCAGACGGCTGCGCTAGCGCGGGAAACGAAAATAGGGCAACGGCGGTCAGAAGATATTTCATGAAATGGTCCCCGGATGTGCGCCGACCAAACAGCGCGTGGATTGCGAAGCGCACCTATATCGTCAGTCGCGCGCGAAAGCTATGGGGCCGACAGTATCGTTACGCCGTCATCAGTTCGGGATCGATCGCAGGAATACGCGCCGCACCAGCGCAAACCGCACTACACAATCCTGCGGCTTCTGTCAGAAATACCTCGGCATAGAAAGATGTAACCGCGATTTTCGATTCGCTATAAGCGACGTTCTCGCCTGCTGCGGCCATGAGGGCCGCAACAAGAGCGCCCCGGGAAAGATAATAGCCGCCTGCGACGTTTCCAAATTGTCTCAAATATGCGCTCGACCCCGCGAGAACGTCTTCCTGATTTTTTGGCGCCGCCTCCAGAAGCCAAATGGTGGATTTCTCAAGAGCAAACGCAGCGTCTTCCAATCGTTCCCCAATCATGTGCAAATCATCGCGCTTGGCAGCCTTCGCGATAATCGCTTGTTCTTTTACATTCTCGACAAAATCACGCGCCGCAGCGCCGCCATCGCCTTGCAGTTTACGGCCCACCAGATCCATCGCCTGAATGCCGTTGGTGCCCTCATAAATTGCGGCGATCCGCGCATCGCGCATATGCTGCGCAGCGCCGGTCTCCTCAATGTAGCCCATGCCGCCATGGATCTGGACGCCAATCGACGCAACTTCGTTTGCACGGTCCGTGCACCAGCCTTTGGAAATCGGCGTCAGCAGTTCCTCTAGCGCCTTCGCTTTTCGGCGATCGTCGTCATCAGGCGCTCTACGAGCGAGGTCATAGGCAACACCGTTCGCATAACAGATCGCGCGGCCCGCTTCGACCAGCGCTTTCATTTGGAAAAGCATCCGGCGAACGTCAGCATGTTCGATAATCGAAATCATGTCGCCCGATTTGACGCCCGGCTCGCGACCTTGCTTGCGATCTTGCGCATAAGCGAGCGCACGTTGATAGGCGCGTTCAGCTATGCCGACCCCCTGAACGCCGACGTCAAGCCGCGCGGCGTTCATCATCACAAACATATTTTTAAGACCTTTATTTTCTTCACCGAGAAGCGTTCCGTAACACCCGCCATTTTCGCCGAACGCCATAACGCAAGTTGGCGACCCGTGAAGTCCCATTTTCTCTTCAAGTTTTATGCACTGAACATCGTTGCGCGCGCCGAGCGAGCCGTCATCGGCAACATGATTTTTCGGCACGATGAACATGGATATGCCGGCGGTTCCTTCGGGCGCATCCGGCAATCGCGCCAGGACGAGATGGATTACGTTGTCGGCAAGATCGTGATCGCCATAGGTGATGAAAATTTTCTGGCCGCTGATTTTGTAGCGTCCGTCGCCGACCGGCTCCGCTTTTGTACGGATCGCTGACAAATCAGATCCCGCCTGTGGCTCGGTTAAGTTCATGGATCCGGTCCATTCGCCGGATACCATCTTTTCGAGGTAAAGCTTTTTTTGCTCGTCCGTTCCAGAGGCAAGGATTGCTTTTACCGCGCCCGTCGTCAGGCCGGTGCCAATTGCAAATGACATGCACGACGCATTGAGCGCGTCGAGCACTGAAACGGCCATGGTTTGCGGCAACCCCTGCCCGCCATACTCCGGCGGAAATGCAAGCGCGTTCCAGCCGCCTTCGACATATTGCTTGTAAGCATCCTTGAAGCCCTCCGGCGTGCGCACAACGCCGTTTTCAAGCCGCGCGCCGTTCTGGTCGCTTTCGCGATTATGGGGAGCAACGGCATTGTCGCAGAATTTGCCAAGTTCTTCGTAAATCGCCGTGACTAGTTCTTCTGACAGATCTTCATACGCGCCCGTACGCTCGACCGTCGAGAAACCGGCGCTGTGGTAAAGTGTGAATAACATGTCGCGAACGGGCGTGGAAAAAGACATGGGAAAGCTCCAGTTTTTACGGCGCGGTTGCTGTATGAAACCACCTTATGCAATAGGAACGGATTAAGGGCCAGTATGGCGCGCAGTTCTATCCCAAGGCAAAATGGTGCCAAACATTTCTAAAACTGCTGACGCGGCGCGTCTCGAGGAAGCCGCTGCGATAATCTTATCGGGCGGCCTAGTGGCGATGCCAACAGAGACTGTCTATGGGTTGGCGGCGGATGCTACGAACGACGTTGCAACAGCGAAAATTTTTGAGGCCAAAGGCCGCCCGCAATTCAATCCACTCATCATCCACGTATCCGGTAAGGAAATGGCTGCGCGTTATGCCGAATTTTCTTCGGTCGCTGATGCGCTCGCTGACGCTTTCTGGCCGGGCGCCTTGACCTTGGTTCTGCCGCGCCGTGCAGACAGCGGGCTTTCGCATCTCGTGAGCGCTGGCCTTGATACGATTGCTATTCGCGCGCCTGCCCACCCAATCGCGCGACGACTAATTGACGCCCTTGATCGCCCGCTCGCAGCGCCGAGCGCAAATCGGTCCGGCGCGATCAGCCCAACGTCTGCGGCTGACGTTGCGCAGTCATTGGGGGGCAATATTGATTTTATAATTGACGGCGGACCGTGCGAGATTGGGCTGGAATCCACAATCGTAAAAATTGAAGAAGGTGAAGTGTTATTGCTGCGGCCCGGCGGCGTCCCCCGCGAAGATATTGAACTTGTGATCGATGCGCCGCTTCAAAAACTGAGTGATAAAAAAATTCAGGCGCCGGGAATGATGAAGAGCCACTACGCACCAAACGTTTCCGTTTATTTGGACGTTTTATCGCCGCCATCTGATCATGCGTTTCTGGATTTCGCAAAATCAAATTTGGACCATCGCCATCGCCTGGATTTAAGCCCGGACGGCATTCTTCTTGAAGCCGCTGCAAATCTGTTCGCCAGCCTTCGCTCACTCGATCAGATTTGCACCGACAATGATCTTGATGGAATCTCAGTCGCACCAATTCCGCATGACGGACTAGGCGAAGCCATCAATGATCGCTTGCGCCGCGCTGCCGCGCCGCGAGACTAATTTTTGAGCCAAGGCGGATCGACCGTATCCATGCCGGATATTCTGGCCAGGACCGATTTTTTTATGGGCCCAAACTTCAGCAAGTGTCCCGCAACATGATCGCGTATGAAACGTATGCCGGCATTCATTTTCACAAGCCCATCGGTTTGCCGCCGGGTCTGCGCCAGCACCATTTCAATCGCCGGCATACGAAATTCCGTGAACTCATCCATGCGCTGTTCGTCTATTGCCCAAGCGAGCCAGCACGCATCTTCGATGCCGAGATTCATGCCGCGCCCGCCGACCGGCGAGTGAACATGAGCCGCATCGCCGATAAGCAATACATTGCCGCGCTGAAGTTTCTCGACATGGCGAAAACTTGTGTGAAAAGTCGACTGCCAGACTACATGCTTGATATCGAAATCTGCTGGTAGGATTTCGGATATGTCCGGACGCGGCGAAACAAACCGCACAATGTGATCGCTGATCGGGAACCGCGCATACATGCGGTCGTTTTTAAAATGCAGCGACGCTTTGTTATTTTCGACTGGTTCGTTGAATTCCAGATCAACAAGACCAAACTCGGTCGGGTAGGCGTCACCGCCAAATGTAAATCCGAAACCTTTACGAATGTTCGAACTCACTCCATCCGCGCCAATCAGAAAGTCGCATCGAATTGTTTCGACGTCGTCGCCCGTATTGATGTCCACCGCCGGCCGGGCCTGGTCGCCGTTTGTATCAATGACTTCCCGGTTCCATTCAATTTCAATTTTGTGATCGGATAGCGCCATGCCAAGCAGCCGTTCAGTTGTTCCTTGCGGAACCACGCGCATAGGCCGCTCTTTTGTTTCGTTTTCTAAAAAGTCTAGCGAAATAACAGGCCGGTTTTTTTCGTTAAAGACTTCAAACCCGTCCAGGGAATTGCCAGCGGTATCGAGATATTCAGAAACGCCTGACGGAGCCAAAAGCTGCATCGTTCGTGCATTGACGCCGAGCGCGCGCGATTGTTCAACCGGGGTGAAGCCCTTTCCTTTATCAATGATGCGAACGGAAAAATCCCGCCGCGCTAACTCAAGCGCGGCGGTCAAACCAACGGGGCCAGCGCCAACGATCAATATGTTGGCGCCGGTCACGTGTTTCTATTCCGGTTTTTGGAATTTAAGGAGGAACCGATCCGTTTTACGCCGAACCTCCGGATCAAACACGCCCATATCATATTTGTCGTCGGGATTGCGAAGTATGTCGCTTTCTTCAACGAGGACAAAGCCGGCGTCTGCGGCAAGTCCCTTTACGATCGCAGGATCGATGCGATGCAGGGTATTTCCGGTGGTTTCCGGAGCGCCCGATTCTGCAGCGTGATCAAGAACAACGAAATAACCGCCCGGTTCCAGGATACGCATTATCTCGGCATAGGTTTCTTCGACGCCGCCTAAGGACTCACCGCCCGGTGGCAGGAAATATAGTTCATGCGGTCCCAAGATCCAGGTGACGACGTCGACTTCGCCATCGGCGACCACGAGATCATCAAAATTGGATTTCACATATTCCACATTGGGCAAACGATTGTCGGCAAGCCGATTGGGAACAGCATCGCCAAGAAAGGAATCAAACCCGGCCGGGTTTTGCATGTACACCTTACCGCCGAGACCGACGATCGGCGAAATGAGCTCGGTGTAATAGCCGGGACCAGCCTCCATCTCGAAAACGACATCTCCCGGTTTGATGCCTGTAAACGCCAAAACCTCGGCCGGTTTCCGATTTTCATCGTCCGCCCGGTCATCGGCCGGGCGGCCGTTGTTTGCAACCGCAGCCGCCGCGAGATCAAGGTCGCCGCCAACCTTCGCCGCTTCGTCTTTTTTGGCAGCGTCGCCTTTGCCTCCGCCGCAAGCAGCCGCAAGGGCGAGAACGCCGCCTGCCAACAATAATTGCACAATACGCATTTCAGAATTCTCCCTCCCGCTCGGGTTTGCGACAAGTTTTGCCACTCCCGGCAGCAGCGCGTCAACGGTGCGCCTGCGAAGGTGAATGACGATCAGAAATACTTGCGTATCGACCACAGTGTTTCTAGACAAATTACATAAATCAACTTCTGGAATTTCGTGACAAGAAAGCGCCGACAGAACCCAAGCGACCAAAGCCTTGATGCGATTCGCAACGTGCTTGGCGCGAAGGCGATCATTGATCGTGAGGACGCCGCGCCGTACTTGTCAGAATGGCGCGATCGCTGGCCCGGCAACGCCGCGATGATTGTTGCGCCCGAATCAACTGACGAAGTTGCTGCAGTCGTAAAAATCTGTGCGGAGAACAACATCGCAATCACGCCGCAAGGCGGCAACACGGGGTTGGTTGGCGGGCAGATACCGTTCGGTGATGAAGTTCTCATATCGCTCAACCGCATGAATTCTGTTCGCGAGATCGAACCCCTCAACAATACGATGACTGTTGACGCCGGGGTGACGCTGGCGGCGGCGCAGGACGCAGCGCAGCAGATCGAACGACTGTTTCCGCTTTCTATCGGTTCGGAAGGATCGTGCCAGATTGGCGGCGTCATTTCCACGAATGCCGGGGGCGTTAACGTCCTACGTTACGGCAATACGCGCGATCTGGTTCTGGGCATTGAGGCAGTGCTGCCGAACGGTGAAATATTTCACGGGCTGAAACGCCTTCGCAAAGACAACACAGGATACGACCTGAAACAATTGTTTATTGGCGGCGAAGGAACGCTCGGGATCGTCACTGGCGCCGTCCTGAAACTGTTCCCAGCGCCAAAAGAAAAGATCAGCGTTTTTGCGGGCGTCGGGTCTGCGCAAGACGCAGTTTCGCTATTGTCATTTGCCCAAGGCACAACGGGCGGGTCAGTCACAAGTTTTGAATTGTTGTCTCGGCAATGCCTCGATATCGTGCTTGGCAATATTCCCCAAACGCGCGACCCTTTGGCGGAACCGCATCCCTGGTGCGTATTGATGGAGTTTTCGTCGGCGCAAAAAAGCGGCCTGCGTGCGGTCGTAGAAAATACTTTAGCAGACGCTCATGAACAGAACCTGTTAAATGATGCAGCGATCGCCGACAGCGACGCCCATGCAGCCATGTTCTGGCGCATCCGCCATTCCATGTCTGAAGCGATCAACACGCAAGGGCTTGGCGCGCGGCACGACGTTTCCGTCGCCACCAGCGATATCCCGCAATTCCTTGAACGCGCAGATGAAGCGGTTCGTTCAATCGCGCCGTCAGCGCGCATCGTCGCCTTCGGTCACATTGGCGACGGCAACATTCACTACGACATTATCCCCGAAGAAGGCGCCGCGAAGACTGCGCTCGACGACAAACGCGAAGACATCCAGAACGCCGTCTATGACGTGATTGAAAAGTTTAACGGTTCGATCTCTGCCGAACATGGCGTTGGCCGCCACAAACGCGACGCCATCGCTTCGCGAAAAAGTGAAACAGAACTCGCCTTGATGCGCGCGGTGAAAAACGCCATTGATCCGCAAGGGATTATGAACCCCGGAAAAATGCTGCAGGACTGAAAGACCGAATAGATGTTGATTTTATTGTCGCCCGCGAAAAATCTGAATTTTGATGAAGCGCCCGATGCGCCCAAACCGACAAAACCGGCGCTCATCAAAGACACTGCCGAGCTTGCCGAAACCACACGCAAGCTGACGCCGGGCAAATTGAAATCGCTGATGAAGATTTCAGATGACCTTGCAAAGCTGAACTATGAACGGTTTCAAGCGTTCAAGACTTCAGGCCGCCTCACCGGCGCCAAACAAGCCGCGCTGGCGTTTAACGGCGAAGTCTATTGGGGACTGGAAGCGAAATCTCTGAGTGAGGAAGATCTTAAGTTTGCACAAGATCATTTGCGCATTCTCTCCGGCCTTTACGGATTGTTGCGGCCGCTCGATGCGATCCAGCCCTATCGCCTTGAGATGGGATCGTCGCTGAAAAATCCGCGCGGGAAAAACTTGTATGATTTCTGGGACGACAAGATCGCGAAAGAAATCAATAAAACTCTGAAAGGCCATGACGACAACACAATCGTCAATCTGGCTTCAAAAGAATATTTCGGTGCAGTTGATGCGAAAACACTAAAAGGCCGCGTCATCACGCCGGTGTTTAAAGATGAAAAAGACGGCAAACTGCGCGCACTTCAATTCTTTGCCAAACGCGCCCGCGGATCAATGGCGCGCTGGGCCGTTCAGAACCGCATTACCAACGCGGAAGATTTAAAGAAGGCGAAAGTCGACAATTACACTTACAAGAACAGTCTGTCGACGAATGATATGTGGATGTTCACGCGTCCGCAGCCGCCAAAGAAACCCTGATTATTCGTCCGGCAAATTCTCCAGAAAAAACGCAATCGCGTTTTCGCCCATAACGGCGCGAATGGTGTCTGCATCCAAGCCTTCGTCGATCAACGATTGCGTCAACATCGAAATGCCCGCTGCATCAAACGGCGTATGAACGGAACCGTCAAAGTCAGATCCCAGCGCGACATGCTCCACGCCCAATAATTCGACCGCATAAGCAATCGCTTTGGCGATGCTCGTAGGGGTCGGTTCACAGACGGCGCCGTCCCAAAAGCCAACCCCGATCAGACCGCCGGCGTCCGCAATCGCCTTCATAGTTTCGTCCGAAATGTTGCGCGGGCTGTCGCAATGACCGTTGAGCCCGGTGTGTGAAACGATCAGCGGCGCATCAATCATCGCCAGCACATCACGCACAACGGCTTCCGATGAGTGCGCGACGTCTATGGCCATTCCCATCGCAATTGCACGCATTACCGCCGCGCGTCCGAATTCGGTCAAGCCGTCGCCGCTGACGCCGTGGAGCGAGCCGCCAAGCTCATTATCGAAAAAATGCTGCAAGCCCAGGACGCGATAGCCGGCGTCAAACATGACATCAACATTGCCGATCTCGCCCTCTAGCGGATGCGCGCCTTCGGCGCCCATAATGCCAGCAAGCTTGTCGGTCGCTAACGCATTTTCCAGATCAGATCGTGTGCGTACGAATTGAAAGTCACCGCCAGCATCCTCTTCCAACTGCTCAAGCCGTTCGGATTGATAAAGCGCACGCTCCAAAAGGGAACCCCAGGTCTTCATCGGCCACAATTGCGCGAATGCCAGCAATGTAATGTTGTCGCTGCCGCCGGTGTTTTCTTCGTAGTTTTGCCCTTTCGGAGATTTTGTGACGGCCGTAAAGACTTGCAACGCGAAACCGCCGTCGCGAAAACGCGGCAGGTCAGTTTGCCCCCGTGAGTGGCGCTTGGCCGGGTTGCGTTTCCATAACAATGTATCGGCGTGAAGGTCTGCTACGCGCAATGTTTCATGCAGCGCCGCCGCGTCAGCCGTTACGACGATATCGGCGCCGATAACTTTGTTCATTTTTGCGTCGGCGCGAACAGGCAGAATTTTGAAAACGAAAACCGCGCCAGCGATAAGCGCAATTGCCAACAAGGCGCCGCCGAATTTTAAAATCTTGCCCATGTCACTCTCCTACCGCGCTGTTGATCGCAATCCGAAATGCAAAAGATCACGAGCGTCATCAACATCATGCAACTCTTCCAATAAAGCGATCCTATAGGTTTCGGGCAGGCCCGCCAGCGTGTCCTGCAATGCGTGCGTCGTCGACCAGCGCACAACGCCAAAATAACACCGCATTGGGCGCCGCCTAGCAAAGCCGATGAGCCAGTAGCCGCCATCATCGGCAGGGCCGATAACGGCATCAGCGCTTCGCAGCCTATCGAACGCCGCGCGCAAATGCTGCGCGCGAAAGCCCGGCGCATCGGCGCCGATCACAATGACTGGCCCGGCGGGCGCACGTTTGATGGCGCGATCCATTCGCTTGCCCAAATCGCCGTGACCTTGCGGTATTCGCTCAACGCCAGCTTCATAAAAAGAACCGCCTGTCGCTGCGTGATCAGGGTCGATTGCAATCATTGTTCGCCATCCGCCATTGCGCGCTTCAGCTATTGTGCGTTCAGCCATGACGCGAAAGAGCGCTGTAGCACGGCCAACGCCAACGCCTTTAGCAAGGCGGGTTTTGACGGCGCCGGCGCGCGGCGCCTTTGCAAAAATAATCACTGTGCCGCGCATCAGCGATAGGCCTTCGCCAATTCTTCGGGCGAGGCGCCCAGACGATAGCGCGCAAACAAAACCGCATTACCAAAAACGCGCGCAAAATAACCGTCGCGTTCATATCGCATTGACGAGGTCGTTGCATAAGTCGAGAACTGCTGAATGGCGCCGTTTCCTTTCTGGCGTTTCAGTCGATCGATGATGTCAACATCTTCAAACAAGGGCGCTTCATTGTATCCGCCAATTTCGTCATATATTTCACGCGAAATTAGCAGCCCCTGATCGCCGTAAGGCGCGCCGAACCACCGCGAACGCTGACGGGCCCCAAACGCGATAAGCATCGCTCGCCAATCATCGCTGTCGAAACGCAACCGAAAAACGCCGGCGGCATATTTGGCTTTCTCGATCAGCTGCCTCGCCTCGTCAGCCCATCCCTCGCCAAGGACGGTATCGGCATGAAGAAACAGGAGCCATTCGCCGCGCGCTTCCTTTGCGCCAACGGCAAGCTGCGACCCCCTGCCTTTCGGCGCATTGATAAACTTTGCGCCGGCAGCCTCTGCGATCTTCGCCGTTTCATCCGACGAGCCGCCATCAACGACAATGACCTCCCGCACCAACCCATCGACCGCCGCCGGGATCAATGCGTTGAGGCAAGCGGGCAATCGCGCCGCCGCATCAATCGTCGGGATCACGACAGAAATTTTCATCCAAGGCAGCTCACGCGGCAAGAAACTCTCTCCAGGAAGAAACCTCTTCTCCTTGCTCGATGTGGGCTGCAACCGGAAGTGGTCTGGTTTGACGGGCGCAGCGCGGCGCGTGAAAATCGGAAATGCGAAGTCATGGGGAGCGAAAAGTTCCTCTGTCTCTTATTGCGACCGGTACTATACCCCCGTCAGCGAGATGGGGGATAAAATTTCATATATTAAATTTCGTCCTCACGCGATTGTTTGGGTGTAGAATACGCCGGACCGGCGCCGGGATTTTTGGATTTCATTCCTTGCTTCCCGGCGACTTGATCGCAGGGCCCATCTTTCGCCATGGCATTTCAAGTGGACGGATCAGGTGTTGGACGCTGCGGTTAAACCGCAGGGAGGCAATGTGTGAATTTTGGAAAGAATTTTCTCACCCCTCATTTCCGCGCAAACGGGAATCCAGCGTAGCAATGAAAGTTGCGCGAAGCGCGTCATTAATTTTTTAATTGTTTATTCCGGCGTATGCAGGGAAAGACGAAGCAAAGAACCAAGAGTGTGTCATTGCCGGAACAAGTCCGGCAATGACACAAAATCCTAACACCCTCGCCCTTTCCCCGTCGCGGCCAATAGTACGCCGTTTGAGAATATAAACGCGACCGCCATCCACGGGATGAGGTTTTGCGCCCAGGGCTCAGACTTAAAGACATAACTCTCCCCGAGCGTTCCCGCCGCCCAGACAATTGCGTGAAGGAATACCAGTCCTGAATTTCGTTTTTTGTTCATCTAACCACTCTCATTTGGCGTAAAAATATTCTCAATCGCCTCGCCGAATACGCTCGAAATCTTGAACGCCAGCGGCAGGCTGGGATCGTATTTGCCGCGCTCAATCGAGATCACCGTCTGGCGCGAAACATCAAGGCGTTCTGCAAGATCGGATTGCGACCAGCCGCGCTCCCCCCGCAATTCTTTCAACTTGTTTTCCATTGCCGCCAGCCCGGTCCTTTACCAATCAGGTCCGCCGATCCGTATTCGGATCAATGACCAGACGACGATCATGAACGGGCCGAACCAGTTCATGACGTCATCAATGGCAAAGCCGCCCAAGCTTTGCATAAAGCCGATAGTAATGGCGGCGAGCACCGAGATAACCAGCGCGAGCGCCGCCGCGTCCGAGGCAATGCGCCTTTCGCGCTCGTCCATCACGCGGTAATATTTGAAAAACGCATAGACCGCGTAAATCATTGGAACGATCGGCGCCAGCGACAACGCGATTAGCGCAGTTTGGTCAGTAACATTCCCAGACACCTGCGTCGCGATGAACACCGCCGCGAGATAAATCGCCATCGCAACAAATGTCTCGATCCGGTAACGCCGACAAGCGGTTTTTCGTTTTTCAGACATTTCATTGTCCCTTTATCGATAGTGCAATAGAGCGATAATCCGCGCTAATGCATAAATACCCGCAGCCAGCGGCGCCGCCATAGCGAGAGGCGGCGTCGGCGTCCCGGAAATCGACGTTGCGACCCCGAACATCGCCATCACCCAAACGGCCGCACCGAAACCGACTGCAAAGCTTGTCAGTTCCTGCGAACGTTCCAGCTTATCGAAGCCTCGAAAACGCCGGACATAGGCCCGTGCCCAGTTCATCAAAACAAGGATCTAGGGCGCCGCGGGGATCAGCGAACCGGCCGCCGCATCGCCTATGTCATTCAATGCATCGCCAAGATAAAGCGCCCCGACAAAAACGAATGCAATCGCAATTTCGGTCAGGCCATTTTGCATTTTCCGGCGTTTGCGATTTGATCCGCTTACTAACTGTTCCCGGTTCATGACGCTTGTTCCTTTGATTTCCCTGTTTTGTAAAGCACCCTTTACATAGCGTGAAAATCTATAATGTCAAGCTCCCTTTACATTTTGCCG
>JABDJK010000080.1 GCA_013002535.1 Hyphococcus sp. | reverse complement strand
CATGACCATTTCGTCCAACGTTAATTTGCGCATAATGTATTGAACCGGCGCGACAACGTTTTTTTGCGCCAGCACGAATTCCGCAGCGATACGCTTACGGAAAGGAACAGGTCAATGTTCAAAACCGCGCTTTTTTCGATTCTTAGTTTGAACCTTACCGCATGCGCCGCGACTGCTACAGATAATTCGGCGCCGATTGTGGCGATCGTACCGGAAGGCTTCGAAAGCGTTGTCAGCCAACTTCATTACAGTCCTGCCGTTCGCGCCGGTGACTTTATCTACCTGGCCGGCGTTGTTGCAGGGCTGCCGCAGGACGAACAGGGCAACCTTGTTCCCGCTTCGGACGAGAACCTGGAGCGCAGCTTTGACAACGCCTTTCAGGCAATCGCTTATGTCCTGGCAGCGGCGGGCGCGTCCTGGGACGATGTCGTTGATATGACGAGCTACCATACGGATTTGCCCGGTCAGATCGGCGTGATGGCGCGCGTAAAAGACCGCTATGTCACTGAACCTTATCCGGCATGGACAGCGATCGATATCGACCGGCTGTTTCCCGACAACGGCATTGCCGAAATAAAAGTGGTTGTCTATGCGCCGCAATAATCTAACGTTGAATTCAAAAAGATTAGACGGTGCTAACGCCCTAATTTGAGGGCAATATTGCGTTTCAAATGTTCACAATTGCCCGTCACAGACATTCCGTTAACCAGCGATAAAACACCGTGCGATCAGGGTTGGCGTCTATCCAAAAGACTGCGCCAGCGCCGGTTGCGAGCACGCCGCCATTTTAGTCACAGCCTGTCGTTATGATTGTCGACGACAATGGAGCCAATCTCATGGTTTTCAGGGCTGTCATGTCCTATTTCGACTGCGATATCCTGCTCGCCCGCGATGGCCGCAAAGCGATCCTGCATTACGCCTAAAACGACATTGATCTCATCTTGCTGGATGTGAAGATGCAGGAAATGGACGGGCTGGAAGCAACGACTGAGATTCGCCGCATGGAACGCGACGGCGACAAGTAACAAGCGCCGATCATCGCGGTCACCGCCCAATTCGAACCGGCCGATCAACATATCTGCATCAACGCCGGCATAAATGACTACATTTCAAAGCCGGTGAAATCGAAATCGCTGATCGACACGATCAAGATGTGGCGGCCTTCAATGTCGATTACTGGCAAATCCGCTGCTGCGGGTTAAACTGACCCTTACTCTTCCTGAAATAACATCATCGCGGACACCACCATCGCCTCGGTTGCGCGTTTGATCGCAACGTCAGGCGTCTCAATGATAAAGAATGGCGAGTGATGAGATGACGCGGTGTCGAGCTTCTTTGGCGGCGTCCCGCCGACATTGAAGTAGACGCCTTTGACGCCCGTATCCGGCGTCACGAAATAAGCAAAGTCTTCAGCGCCCATGCCCTCGCGCGGCCGTTCAATCAGAACATCTTCGCCCATTGCAGCAGTAATCGCCGCGCGCACCCGCTCCGCCGTTCCTTTGTCATTGATGGTTGGCGGCGTGGTTTCGGTTTTTGAACGAACAACCTCAGGTAATTTATCTTTCGGCGTCCCAAGTGAAACGGCCACGCCTTCGGCCACGCGGTCGATCGAGTCGAGCAATTTCTGACGCACCGCTTCGTCGTTGGACCGGACTGTCAACTGCATCTCTACCTTGTCGCCAATGATATTGTGCTTCGTGCCGCCATGGATGGCGCCGACGGTGATGACGCCAGCCTCCTGCGGCGCAATGGTGCGCGCGACAACCGATTGCAGCGTCACCACTATTTGCGATGCGACAAGCACCGGGTCGAGACCTTTATGAGGCGATGCGCCGTGAGCGCCGATCCCGTGAACGATGATGTCGACGCTGTCGGCCGATGACGCACGAATGCCGAGGGGCACCTCAATACGCCCCGACGGCAGTCCTGAAGATGCATGAAACGCCATGGCGTAATCAGGCTTGGGGAAACGTTTATACAGGCCGTCTTCCATCATCTTGCGCGCACCGGAGACGCGTTCCTCAGCAGGCTGACCAATAAGGACTAGCGTCCCGGACCAGTTGTCTTTCCGCGTGGCCATCTGCCGCGCGGTGCCGACGAGCGACGTTATATGCGTATCGTGGCCGCAAGCATGCATGACCGGCTTTACGATCCCGTCGATGTCTTCCTGTGTCGCGACAGATTTATACGGAAGGTTGTTGTCCTCTTTCACCGGCAGTCCGTCCATGTCAGCGCGGATCATCACCGTCGGCCCGTCGCCGTTTTCCATCACTGCAACAACGCCGGTGCCGCCAACGCCTGTCGTCACATCATAGCCGAGCGCCTCAATCTCGGCAGCGAGGCGTTTTGATGTTTCAAATTCGCGATGAGAGAGCTCGGGATTTGCGTGAAAATGTTCAAACAGCGGTTTCAGATTTTCTTCCCAGTCAGCGGCAACTGCTGCGTTAAGATCGCTTTCTTGCGAGAATGCCGGTCCAGCCATAAGCGCGAGCGCGGCAATACCAGTGAATAGCGATTTTATCATTGTGAAGTCCTCCCATTGGCCCCGGATAAATTTTGGCGGACCCTAAGGGCAAACCCGCAGCCGGTAAACGCCAACCCGCCCTTTCCGCGCGGCGAACCGAGCCTGCGACGATTGTCGCGGGCGGCGCGCGGCCCTAGACTTGTCGCCAGAAATTTCACGACGGAGGGACAAACCCATGAAATCTATCAAACATGTTGCCATAGCCGGTGCGGCCGCTTGTGCGCTCGCAAATGCCGCATCTGCAGAGGATTATAACGGCGTCAACATGATCGCGATCGACGACTTCATTGGCACAGTTGAGATCAAAGTCGGGCGCGGCGACCGCGTTTCGCTTAATAAAACTGACGGCGCCGACGCGGACTATCCGGTGATTATCGACACCGACGACGGCGTCCTTTCGATCCGCTCCCATGAAGACCCGTCGGACATGGATTGGTGGCGCGAAGTCTCGTGGAAGAAGTACAAAGAAAACGCCTTCACAAAATTCCTCGAAGACTATCCGACCATTCGCCTGACCGTTCCCGAAGGCACAGACCTCCAATTCGTCGATACGGTGATGATGCTCACCGCCGGCGACGTGAACGGCCACTTTGATTCCGGCGGGCACATCGAAGGCGCGGTCGGAAATTTGAAATCCGCTGACGTTAAAATTCATGGGTCAGCCGACTTGGTAATTGGCAATGTCAAAGAAGACCTCGACATTTCAATTCACGGCTCCGGTGATTTTCGCGCAGGAACCGCGGCGCGCCTTGACGCGGCAATTCACGGTTCGGGCGATATCGTCACCGGCAAGATTGCCGGCCCTGCGTCGGCCCGCATTCACGGGTCCGGCGATATTGAAATGGGCGACGTCGCCGGCGCAGGCGAATTTGAAATTCACGGAAGCGGCGACATTGACGCCGGCGCCCTTGATGGCGGCGCAGACATTTCGATCATGGGCTCAGGCGATATTTCCGTCGCCAGCGTCAATGGCGAAACCGAAGTCTCTATTCACGGCTCTGGCGATAGCGAAATCGGATCCGGCCGCGCAGAAAATTTGCATGTCCGCATTCACGGGTCCGGCGAATTTGAATTCCGAGGCACCGCCACCAACCCCGATGTTGTCGCGACATCTTCCGGCGGGATTTATGTTGCAAAAGCTGAGGGCGACATTCGCGCCCGCGGCGACGGCGATATTCGCATTGCGGGCCGCGATTACAGCGACGACGATTAAACTAAAACTGGCCTAATTATTGAAAAATGCTGCGCAATTTTTTTGCGCAGCATTTTTGTGCTTAGATCATACCACGTCTTCATGGGCATTGGCTCGATCCCTAGTCTATCGCGGCCGATTCGCATAATGTTGCGCGCGGATGAATTGACGGGAGAGCATCATGAAAAAGACGATCGCCGCCATTATTGCGCTAATGTTTGCAAGTAGCGCCGCCGCCGGCGACGTCGCAGCGCCGAAGGATGCAATCATTTCGCAGGAAAAAGCCTGGGCGCAGGCGCTGCTCGATGGCGACCTCAACGCCGTCGCTGATCTGATGCATCGCGATTTTCGTCTTGTGCGCGCCTATAGTGATGCGCCGCCTTTTTCGAAAGAAATGTACTTGTCGATGGACGGCATGAGCGCGTATGCCGCCGACGTCACCTCCGTCACGATCACCGAAGACGCAGGCGCGATTGCTGTTGCCCGCGTCACCTGGACGATGGACTGGTCGCAGGAAGGCGTCGGGAAACTGCCGCCGTATTTCGATATGATCGACACGTGGGTGAAAGGCGACGACGGCGAATGGAGAATCTTGTCTCGCATAAGCCAGATCGCGGACGCGCCTTATAGCGACAACGAATAAAAGCAGCGTTTACATCAAATACCGCTCAAACCACTCTAACGTTCGCGCCCAGGCAAGGTTCGCGGCCTTCATGTCGTAGCGCGGCGTTGAATCATTGTGAAAGCCATGGCTGGCGCCGGGATAGAAGTGCGCCTGATAGGTTTTATCGTGCTCCTCCAGCGCCGCTTCATAATCCGGCCAGCCGGCATTCACGCGTTTGTCGTTGCCGCCGTAATGGAGAAGCAGCGCCGCATTGATCGCCGGTACATCTTCCGCCGACGCTTGGCGGCCGTAGAACGGAACTGAACACGCCATTTCCGGGTAAGCGACCGCGAGCGCATTGCACACGCCGCCGCCGAAGCAGAAGCCAACGGCGCCCGCCTTGCCGTTTGATTTTTTATGTTGTGCAATGTGCTCAAATCCGGCGAAAAAATCTTCCAGCAATTTGGTGCGATCAAGTTCGCGTTGCATCGAGCGCCCGACATCATCATTGCCAGGGTAGCCGCCCTTTGGCGAGAGGCCATCCGGCGCCAGCGCCAGAAACCCGGCCTTGGCGATGCGGCGCGCTACATCCTCAACATAAGGGTTCAGCCCGCGGTTCTCGTGGATAACCAATACGGCGCCATACGGTCCGTCGAAATCATCTTTTGGCGCCGGCCAAGCCGTCAGCCCACGGATTGTTCCGTGACCCTTCTTCGATTTATATTCAATCCATTCGGATTCGATCGCCGGGTCGTCTTCGGCGACCTGATGGGCGAGCGCATAGTCAGGTTTCAACGCGTTCAATACCGCCAGCGCCCCCGCTGCACCCGCCGTATACTTTGCCGCGCGCTCAAGAAAATCGCGTTTCGTGATGGCCCCATGCACATAGCCGTCAAATAAGTCTAGAATGGCGGGGTCAAAATCGGCGGCGGTTTTTCGCGGTGCGTACTTGGTCATAAAATCCTCATCTGTTTCCGGCCCGGCTTCATTTGGCTAAGGGCGTAGCTTTCATCGAGCCATTTTTGCCAGCGGCGCATTGGCTTTTCCGCCGTGAAGCGCGCCGCCGTCAGCGAGATCGATCGCTTCTTGAATAATGACGAAAAAATCATAGTCCGTCGACGTTGCGGTCAGGTCATACCAGGCCGTGCGCGCCGGAGTGAATTGAAAGCTGGTTTTATTAAACGTCGCCCGCCGGTAAAACTGGTCAGCTTCATTTTCAAGCCACGCAAAACAGCAATACATTCTGGTTTACGCCCAACTGGCTGCGGCTTTCAGCAGAAATAGCGGATGTCACGCAGGTGAACGCAATACACAATGAAAGGATAATTCGCATTATCTTCCGCTGTCGCTGAATGATCGGTTCATAAAGCAGACGCAGCGCAGCGGCATTAATTCGCGCGCGCAAACAAAACTACAGATATCGTTTTCGATGACACGGTTTGACGCAAACGCGGAAAGAGTTCACTGCAATAAAATCGCGTTTGACGCATACAACATTGATGTATTTACCGAAATTTGCGCAAGGCCATGCACCGCCGCGCCAAGCCTAAGCATTTTCACTGGCCCTACCGCGTTTCGAGCGCGTCCATCACTGAGAAAATATCCTTGTCGCCGCGCCCGCACATGTTGAGGAG
Source organism: Hyphococcus sp. (assembly GCA_013002535.1). Taxonomy (GTDB): domain Bacteria; phylum Pseudomonadota; class Alphaproteobacteria; order Caulobacterales; family Parvularculaceae; genus Hyphococcus. Next base: position 134,175 of record JABDJK010000080.1, on the reverse strand, counting down.
CAGGATCTGGTCGCGGTCCATTTCCTGCGCCTTATCGATGGCGCGGGCCAGGGCGTGGGATGGCTCGAGCGCCGGTATGATCCCCTCAAGCCTTGAGCAGAGCTGGAACATTTCCAAAGCCTCTTCATCGGTCGCAGAGTCATACGTCACCCGGCCTGTTTCATGCAGCCAGGCGTGCTCCGGCCCGATGCCGGGATAGTCGAGCCCCGCCGAGATTGAGTGCGCTTCCTGGATCTGGCCATCGTCATCCTGCAAAAGGTAAGTCCGGTTGCCATGGAGAACGCCGGGCCGACCGCCGGCGATGCTTGCCGCGTGTTCGTCCGTATCGACGCCTTTGCCGGCGGCCTCGACGCCGATAATCTCGACCTGAGTATCATCCAGAAACGGATGGAAAAGCCCGATGGCGTTGGAGCCGCCGCCGATGCACGCCATAACGACATCAGGCAGGCGCCCCTCTGCTTCCATCATCTGGACTTTGGCTTCTTCGCCGATCACCGACTGAAAGTCGCGAACGAGTTCCGGATAGGGGTGCGGTCCCGCGGCCGTCCCAATGATATAAAATGTTGAGTCTACATTTGTGACCCAGTCCCGTAACGCCTCGTTCATAGCGTCCTTCAAGGTGGACCTACCGGAGGTCACGGGTATGACCTCCGCGCCCAACAATTTCATTCGAAAAACGTTCGGGCTTTGGCGCTCTACGTCGGTCGCACCCATATAAACGATGCAGGGCAGACCGAAGCGGGCGCAGACGGTAGCGGTCGCGACGCCATGCTGACCGGCGCCGGTCTCGGCAATGATCCGGGTCTTTCCCATGCGCCGGGCCAGCAAAATCTGGCCCATGCAATTGTTGATCTTGTGGGCGCCGGTATGGTTGAGCTCATCGCGCTTGAAATAGATTTTTGCGCCTTTTGCACCGGCCTTACCAGTCGCCTCATCGGCCTTACTGCGGCAATACTCCGTCAGGCGTTCAGCGTAATAGAGCGGCGACGGTCTGCCCACATAATGCTTAAGGTAGTGATCGAGTTCGGCCTTGAAATCCTTATTTTTTTTCGCCGCGTCATACTCTTTCTCCAGCGCCAGGATAAGCGGCATAAGGGTCTCGGCGACGAAGCGGCCGCCGAATTTGCCGAAGCGCCCTTCGGCGTCGGGACCGGTGCGGTAGGAATTAGGAGGAGAAGGCTTCGTCATACTTCCTCTTGATCATCATGAGGTGCGCGCCCAACGGGCGAGCCTCGAAGGATGGTTAAGTTTGCAAGGCCATCCTTCGAGTTCCTACGGGCTAACGCGTGGTAGGGCGCCTCAGGATGAGGGTTTGAAAAATTTATACCGACGTTAATGCCCGTTTTTTTGCGCTTGCGAAAGCGTAAAACTCTGGCGGCGTGAGGCCCTACTTCTTCGGTGGCTTGGTCACGATCATTTTATAGGCCGGGCCGAGGCGCATCAGGGTCCCATCATCAAGGCCGAACCACGCTGACGGTTCTACCACCGAAATCACACCCTCTGGTAATTCCGCCTCATCGTCGCGTTCAATCGCGCCGTAGAGCGGCGCAATATTGGAGTGGTTGGCGAGGACGATGTTCTGGCCGGGATTGGAGGCAAGCTCGGCCTCTACCGCCAATTTGAACGCGGCGATGGTTTCAGGGTCAGTCGTTTTCTGGCTGGCGTGGGGTATGACCGGGGCGCGTCCGGCAACCGTCAGGACCGCCGTATCCCAGGCGCGGCACATATCGCTGGTATAGGCCTTGAGGATCGGCACATTCTCTTTTGCCAGAAGCTCGCCCAGCATTTTAGCGCTCTCGCGGCCTTCCACCGAAAGGCCGCGGCCCTCGCCGAGGACACAACCCTCAGCCGTGCCCGATGGATTTTCCTGATCGTGGGGCGACGCCGCATGGCGCATGACGAGGACATAACCTCCCTCGCGCATCAAATTGAATATCGCGTGTTTATCTTCCGGCGCTGCAACATCAACGCCCGCGGCTTTCATTGCGCGGGCGCCGCCGCCTTTTTCAACCGTTTCAAAATGGCCGCAAGCGACCAAAAATGTTGCACAAAATGCTGCGCAACAACTCTTTATTTTCAATATGTTAACCATACCCCTCGGCAGCGCTCCAAATTTGGTTTTGCGCGTCAAGTCTAGGCGCAAACAAGAGGCGCGTCCATGCAGACATCAACTATGCTGCGCACAATATCCGCAGCATTTTCGCGCAAATCATTCGGATTTCGCTGCTTTCAGAAATGCATTAATGAGCGCGATATCTTTTTTGCCCGGCGCGCTCTCAACGCCGGACGAGACGTCGAGGCCATAAAATGCTGCGTTTTTTTGCGCAGCAATTGCTGCAGCAATATTGTCCGGGGTCAGGCCGCCCGCCAGCAAATAGTGGGTCTCTCCCGTATAACCAGCGACCGCGCCCCAATCGAACGCTTCGCCATGGCCGCCCGGCCGGGTCGCGCCCGGCGGCGGTTTTGCGTCGAAGAGAAGAAGATCGCAGGGCTCAGCAAATTCAGCCGCCGCGGCAATATCATCAGCGGCCGCCACCGGGATCGCTTTGATCACTTCGACCGCAAATTCCAGCCCCATCTCCTCGCAACGTTCCGGGCTTTCATGGCCGTGAAATTGGAAATGTGTCAGGAACGGCGCAGCCTCGGACATCTCTTTTTCACCGGCGTCAACGAAAAGCCCGACGGTTTTTGGCAGGGCGAAGCCCTCTTCAAAACTTGCCTGTTTCAAATCCATGATAATTTCTTCAGCCGCCTCAGCGGAGATCGCCCTGGGGCTCTTTCGAAAGAATACAAAGCCCAGAAAATCAGCGCCGCCGCGCGCCGCCGCGAGCGCCGCATCCAGCGTTTTGATACCGCAGATCTTGACCGCGATATTTCTCATACCGCTCTCGTCGCCAATATTATTTCGATATCGTAACTACACATCAGCGCTTTCGATTTTTGGCAAATCGCTCGTCGCAGGCGAATTTTTCAGTGAAGCAAGTTCCCGCGAGACCGCTTCATAATCCGCGCGCAAAGACTTCAATTCTCGGCGCTCGGCGCGGGCCTTTATTCGCCCGTCGCGGCCTGATGTCCACATGGCAGCGGCGCCGACCGCGAAGCCAAGAAATAACATAAAATAAAGCCACGCCCATAATGGCAGCGCCATCGTCGTCAACGACGGCGCGGCCGCTGAAATCGGATCGAGGCTAATCGACACCGGTTCGCGGTTTGCGATCAGGAAAAGCACCGCGATCACAAGGACCGGAATCCACAAAATTCGGAACAGCCACTTTTTGATGTCCATGGGCCTATATTCTCACAAGCCGCCATTGATTTGCAAATGCGCAATTCTTACGCCGCAGCAAACCAAGAAGGACAGTTGGACATAGATAAAATTTTAAAAGGTCGTATCCGCTTGGAGCGCCTACTCAGCCGGGCCCATGGGCGCGCCAGCGCTGCCCGCGACGCCTTCAGAGAAGCGGCCTTCTTTGTTGAGACGATCGCGCAGCTCTTTGCCAGACTTGAAAAACGGCGACCATTTTTCTTCGATGTGAACTGCCTCACCTGAACGCGGATTGCGCCCGACCCGTGCTGGACGATGCTTTACCGAAAAGGCGCCGAAGCCCCGAAGCTCGACCCGCTCGCCCCGCGCCAGCGCGTCTGAAATTTCGTCGAAAATGATGGAAACGATCCGTTCAACGTCGCGATGAAAAAGGTTTGGATTTTCATCTGCGAGCTTTTGCACCAGTTCTGATTTGATCATGTTTTGCCTGTCTGCCCCGCTGGCGTCCCGCAGGCGGCGATCGCCAGCCAAATCCCTATCGAAAAATAAGCGAATTCAACTGGTTAACACTGTCAAACGAGACATGCGGCGTCAAGACCGCTTCTCGCGGAATGGCGGAAAATATATATGCTTCTTATGACGCAGCGCAAAGAAAACGCCTCATTCGGCTTTCGCGAGGTCCCCGCAGGTGAAAAAGCGGGGCTGGTGCGCGGTGTTTTTAACAATGTCGCGGGCAATTACGACCTCATGAACGACTTGATGTCCGGCGGCGTCCACCGCGTCTGGAAGACGGTGCTGCTTGATCGTCTGGCGCCGCAACCGGGTCAGCATCTGATCGATGTGGCGGGCGGCACTGGCGACATTGCGCTCGGGTTTTTGAAACGCGCGAACGGTCGCCCAAATGCGGGCGCGAAACCGCCGGCGCGCGCCAGCATCTGCGACATCAATCATGAAATGCTCGCCGCCGGCGAGGAGCGCCGCGACGCCGCAAAATATGCCGAACAAATTACGCGGGTTTGCGGCGACGCAGAAAAACTTCCCTTCGAGGCTTGCATGGCTGACGCCTACACCATCGGCTTCGGCATTCGAAACGTCACCGACATGGATGCGGCGCTCAGCGAAGCACGGCGCGTATTAAAACCCGGCGGCAGATTTATCTGCCTAGAGTTTTCTCATCCGATTACGGAGCATTTGCAAAAGGCCTATGACGCCTATTCGTTTAATGTGATCCCGTGGCTCGGGGAGAAAGTCGCGAAAGACCGCGCCAGCTATCAATATCTGGTGGAGTCGATCCGGCGATTTCCGGGCCAGGAAGAATTCGCTGCGCGCATCAGGAAAGCCGGCTTTTCGCGCGTTTCCTATGAAAACCTCACCGGCGGCGTCGCAGCCCTCCACATGGGTTGGCGGCTTTGAGAAAATTTTCATGCTAACCGCGATTAACGACACTGCCCGCATTGCCCGCGCCGGCTGGACGCTGGCGCGCCATGACGCGCTGATCCCTCGGGAATACGCGCATCTGGCGCCGGCGCCCTTGAATGCGCTGGCCTCGGTTTTGCGGCTTGGCGCTGCGAATGGGACCAAACGGCCGGGGGAGCGCCTTGCAATCGCTTTCGAAAGACTGGGGCCGGCCTACGTTAAGCTTGGCCAGTTTATGGCGACGCGGCCCGACATAATCGGGTTTGAACTCGCCGATGATCTCGCCCGCTTGCAGGACAAGATGCCGCCCTTTCCGGAAGCCGAGGCCCGCCGCGAGATCGAAAAAGCCTTTGGTAAGCCGGTTGATGATCTGTTTACGGATTTTTCAGCGCCAATCGCGGCGGCGTCGATTGCGCAGGCGCACAAGGCGAGACTTAAAGACAGCGGCGAGGAAGTTGCAGTAAAAATTCTTCGGCCGGAAATCGAGCAAAAAGCGGCGCGTGAATTTCGCGCCTTTGACCGCGCCGCGCGCGTGTTGCAGTCGGCGTCAAAAACCATCCGCCGAATGGAGCCGGTGAAATTCATCGAGACTTTAAAAGCTTCGGCCGCCATCGAGCTCGATTTGCGCATGGAAGCGGGCGCGGCGTCTGAAATAAAAGAGATCCTCGCCGCCAATCCGAAAACCCGCGCCCCGAAAGTCCACTGGCCGCTGACAGCGCGGCGCGTGCTGACGGTGGAATGGATCGACGGCGTATCCGTCTCGGACTTCGCGGAGCTTGAACGACAAGGCGTTGATCGCAAGGCGCTCGCTAATCTCGTGGTCGACATCTTTCTCGATCAGGCCCTGAACGCCGGGTTTTTCCACGCCGACATGCATCAGGGGAATATGATCGTCGATGGCGAAGGGCGCCTGGCGCTGATCGATTTCGGCATTATGGGACGACTTGATGAGGACACGCGGCGCACCTTCGCGGAGATCATCTACGGGTTTATCTCTCGCAATTATCGGCGCACCGCGGATGTGCATTTCGACGCCGGTTATATTTCGCCGGAACATTCCCGCGAAGAATTTGCGCAGGCGCTGCGCGCCGTCGGCGAGCCGTTACAGGGCCGCAACGCGGCGCAGGTCGACATGTCCCGTGTCCTGCAACAGCTCTTTGACGTTACCGATCTTTTCGACATGCATTTGCGGCCCGAGCTGGTTCTTCTTCAGCGCACCATGGTGACGGTCGAAGGCGTTTCGCGCATGCTTGACCCCGAAATCGATATGTGGGCAGCCGCGACGCCGACCGTGAAATCTTATATCGAGAATTCTCTCGGCCCCCGCGCCCAGGCTGAAAAGCTGCGCGCCGCAACTCGTAAGGCCATGGATGTCGCGCCGAAGCTGCCCCACTATGTTGAGGAAATCGGCAAGGCGGCGGAGGAATTCTCCGCCATGCGCCGCGAGGAAAAAACGCCCGCTCCGCGCCATAATCTCGGCGTTTGGCTGGGCCTCAGCGCTGTCGTGATCGCGGCAGCTGCTTTCTTTTTTCGCTAGAATTTTAAGCGCCCCGGCAAAGGTAAATTTGCCTTGCCGGGCGATGATGGCGTCTTGAGTTTATCGCAGGAGACGGCATCAATGTTCGGGATCAAATTTGGCGGTGCGAAAAAACGGGACGAGCCGGAAGGCGTCTATTTAACGGCGCGCCTTAATGCGCGAGTGCAGCCCATCGACCGAGGCGACCATTTCGAAGATCCGCTGCATGACGCATTGGAGAAAGCCGGCATAGGCGCGGTTACTGGCGGCGGCACACAGCTTGCCGAGGAGCCGGCGGGAATTGAGTATTGCGACCTCGAAGTCCGCGTCAGCGATTTATCGGACGTGAACCTGAAAGCAATCACCGACAAGCTCGAAGACCTCGGCGCCCCAAAAGGATCAAAGCTTATCCTCGATGCAAATGGCCCGAATAGCGAGGGCCGCGAAATCCCGTTCGGCAAATTCGAAGGCATCGGTGTTTTTCTCGACGGCCAGGACTTGCCCGAAGAAGTCTATGAGCAAAGCGATATAAACCACGTCATTGAAGAGATGGAGCGCCTAATGGGCGAAAAGGGCGATTTCCGCGGCTATTGGGAAGGCTCAAATGAGGTTGCGCTTTATTGCTATGGTCCGTCCTTCGAGGCGATGCGCGACGCGATCCAGCCATTCCTCAACGAATACCCCTTGTGCCAGGGCGCACGGGTTGAGCAGATTGCGTAAAACGCAAACGTGACTTTAACCCGATCGGGTCCTATTTTAGGGCCATGAGCGAACGCAAAATATTACTGATCATCGGCGGCGGGGTCGCCGCTTATAAAGCCCTTGAGCTGATACGCGAATTATCGCGGCGCGGAGTCAGGTCGCGCGTCATTCTCACTAAGGCAGGCGCGGAATTTATTACGCCGCTCTCCGCCGCCAGTCTATCCGGCGATAAATGCTATACGGAGCTTTTCGACCTCACGTCCGAAGCAGAGATGGGGCACATTGAATTGTCGCGTTCCGCCGACCTCGTGGTTGTCGCGCCGGCGACGGCGGATTTGATGGCGAAGACCGCGAACGGTTTCGCTAATGACCTCGCCTCCACAACGCTTCTCGCCACCGACAAGCCGGTGATGTTTGCACCAGCCATGAATGTGCGCATGTGGAATCACCCCGCGACCCAGCGCAATTTGAAAACCCTTGCCGATGACGGCGCTTTGATCGTCGGCCCGGAAAAGGGCGACATGGCTTGCGGCGAATTTGGCTATGGCCGCATGGCCGAACCCGCCGCCATTGCCGACGCGGTTGAAGCGTATTTCATGCGCGAGACTGAAGGCCCCTTGAAAGGCAAACACGTCCTCATCACCGCCGGGCCAACCCATGAAGCGATGGATCCGGTGCGCTATATCGCCAATCGCTCATCAGGCAAGCAAGGCTACGCCCTTGCCGAGGCCCTGCGCAATTTGGGCGCCGATGTCACCCTCGTTACCGGCCCGACGAATTTGCCGGACCCGGCCTTCATCAAAACTGTCCGCGTGGAGACGGCGCGCGAAATGCTGGCCGCGAGCGAAACGGCGCTGCCCGCTGATTGCGCCATTTTCTGCGCAGCGGTTTCCGATTATCGCCCGTCTACGGAAACCAATCAGAAAATCAAAAAGGAGCGAGGCGGGCTCACCTCGATAGAGGTGACGGAAAACCCCGATATTCTAAAAGCCATTTCGCAGATGAGCGAAGGCCGTCCTCGCCTTGTTATTGGTTTCGCGGCGGAGACGCAGGATGTGGTTTGTTACGCCGAGGCCAAGCGCAAGCGAAAGGGCTGCGACTGGATCGTCGCGAACGATGTTTCACCTGGAGACAATGTTGTTTCGGGGGGCGTCATGGGGGGCGACCGAAACGCGGTGATCCTGATCACCGAAAACGGCGAGGAAGCCTGGCCCGATATGCCAAAAACAGAAGTCGCCCGGCGGTTGGCGGAACGCATCGCCAAAACCCTTGGCGGCCCGCACCTCGTCAAAGCGGCGGAATAAGCCGCAGTAATGCTCGATTTCCTCATCGCCATGGTCGGCTCGCGGCCGATTGAAATTGCTGCATTTTTCCTGGGGCTTATCAACGTAACACTGCTCGTTCGGCGCTCGATCTGGAACTACCCATTCGGCATGGCCATGGTGACGCTTTACGTCTGGATATTCTTTGAAAACAAACTCTATGGCCAGTCGGCTCTGCAATTCGTTTATTTTGGCATTCAGGCCTATGGCCTCATGCACTGGCTCGGCAAGCGAGATGCAACCGGCGGCGTTATCGTCAGACGTCTGACGATGAAGCAGGGCGCCATCATTGCTGCCGCCGTTATTTTAGCTTCCATCTCTATTGGCGCCGTCATGGCCGCGATGACCGACGCCGCCGCGCCCTTCGCCGACGGTTTGACGACGGCGATATTCCTCGCTGCACAAATGTTGCTCGCGCTGCGCTATCTCGAAAACTGGATTCTGTGGATTATCGGCGACGTCTTTGCCGTCGGTCTTTATTGGAGCCAGGACCTGCAGCCGACGGCGGCGCTCTACGCAATCTTTCTCGTCCTTTCGACCATTGGCTATTTCAATTGGCGTCGCGCCCACCGCGCGGGCGTTGCGGCGACGTGATCAGCCACGGGCTTTTCCTCGGCAAGTTCATGCCGCCCCACCGCGGGCACCGCTTTGTCTGTGAGACCGCGCTCAACATGGTCGATGAACTGACGGTGCTCGTCTGTTCGACAGACGCCGAGCCGATCGACGGCGCGCTCCGCGCAGCGTGGATGGCCAAGGCCATACCTGGCGCCAATATCGTCCATATGCACCGCGATATTCCGCAAGGGCCGGCGGATCACCCGGATTTCTGGGAAATCTGGGAGGCGGCAATCCGCGAGCACGCGCCGCAGCCTATTTCCCATGTCTTCGGGTCGGAGCCATACATCTTTCGATTGGCGAACGATCTCAACGCAACGCCGGTTATGATCGATCCCGACCGCGAGATTTATCCCGTCGCCGCAAGCGACATTCGCGATGATCCGGCGGAACATTGGCGCGATCTTCTTGCGCCCGCTCGGCCCTATTTTCAGAAACGGCTTTGTATTTTAGGCCCGGAGAGCAGCGGTAAGACCGTCTTGGCGCGAAAGCTTGCAGACACCATCGGCGGTAGAGCATTGCCTGAATATGGCCGCGCCTATGACGTCCACTACATGCAATCGGGCAGCGAGAAAGGCGCCGACTGGGCAGAAGATGGCCTCGTCGCCCTCGCCCGGACCCACGCCGCCATGCGCCGCGCCATGGCGGCGGACGCCGGGCCGGTTTTGGTCGAAGACACTGATATCATCCAGACCGCAATCTGGGCGGAGCATTTGTTGGGCCAAAAATCTGAAATACTGGAAGCGATGATTGCGAAAGAAAATCTCGCCGATCATTATATCGTCCTTTCACCGAATGTTGAATGGATTGATGACGGCGTCCGCTACGCCGGCGGAGCACAAACACGGGCGTGGTTTTACGACGCCGCTGTCGCACGCCTCACGGCGCTCGACGTCCCGTTCGACATTATCCAAGAAGGCGACTGGAGCGCGCGCGAGGAAAAAGCGATGGAGATTTTGGGACACTTGATGCGTCGCCGATAACCGCCCCTCATCCCGAGGCGCGCCGTTTTTTTATTTTACCGCTCCCCCGGCGCCCAGGCGCGAAGGCGCGTTGTTTATTACTTGGCCGCATTTGCAGCCGGGCGGGGCCCATCACCCGCGCCATCAACAAACGCTGAAAATTTCGGAGATAGATTCCGGCTTTCGCCAGGACGACGGAACTTTGAACCGCAAAAGGCAAAACCCCAAACAGTCCACAAATTGGCGCTTTGAATAGATGAACCGCCCGCCGCTCAATACAGCCCCGGCAACCCCGATTTTCCGCGGCTTACTCTTCGTGCACCAGACCAGTTCCGCCGCAAAGCCAATAGGAGTAAGGCGCCGAACAAAAAGCAAAGCTGTGACATTTGTCGCGCCCGGAGCCCGCATTCTGAGGAAAACTATTTCTCTGAGACGGGCCAAATCCATGATTAAAAGCCCCCGAATCCGATCAGAGATAAACCCATGATCCTATCAGCGATGAAAACCGAAACCGCCAGTTCTCCCCATATACGCATCAAGCGCCTGCCAAACGGTGAAGGGCTTGATCTGCCGTCTTATGAGACCGCGCTTGCCGCCGGCTGTGATGTCCGCGCGGCGATCAACGAACCGCTGACATTAAAACCCGGCGAGCGTTTCATGGTTCCGACCGGGATCGCCATCGCCCTACCGCCGGGATGGGAGGCGCAGATGCGCCCGCGCTCCGGTCTTGCCGCGAGGCACGGCATTTCCTGCGTCAACTCTCCGGGCACTATCGACGCAGACTATCGCGGCGAATTGAAAGTTATTCTAATTAATCACGGAACGGATGATTTCATCATACAGCGCGGCGACCGCATCGGCCAGATGGTGATCGCGCCGGTGTGGCAGGCCGTCTTCGAAGAGGTCGACGAGCTTGACGACACCGCCCGCGGCGCCGGCGGGTTCGGCTCAACCGGGGTCTAGCTATTTCCCGAATAGTCGAAACAATATCGTCGCAATGATGCTAACGATAATCATCGTCGTAATCGGAAAATAGAACGAGAACCCCTCACGCTTGATCGCGATGTCGCCGGGGAGACGGCCGAGGCCAAGCTTCATGATGAACGGCCACAAAAGGCCAATCACGATAATCGTAACCCCGATAATGATCATGGTTTTCTGCATGACAGCGATTTTAGCATTTGAATTCGGCGCGGTCACGGCGCAATTTAAACGGCATGAACGAAGATGAACTAACGCGTTATTCGCGCCATATCCTGTTGAAGGAAATCGGCGGCCAAGGGCAGAAGAATCTGCTCGACGCAAAGGTGTTGATTGTTGGCGCAGGCGGCCTCGGCGCGCCGATCATTGAGTATCTCACCGCCGCCGGCGTCGGCGAATTGCATATAGCTGACGATGATGTTGTTTCGCTTTCCAACCTTCAGCGCCAGGTCATTTTCCGCACGGACGACATAGGCCGCGCAAAAGTCGACGCCGCGGGCGACTTCATCAATGCGCTAAACCCTGGTGTTAAATTCAAACCGCTGAACTTGCGCATTGACGATACCAACGCGCGCAACCGTGTCAGCGACGTCGACTTCGTTGTTGAGGGCGTCGATAATTTCGCAACGCGTTACGCTTTGAACACAGCCTGCATCGCCGCGCGAACGCCGCTGGTTTCCGCCGCAGTCGGGCGCTTCGAAGGACAGGTGGCAACATTCAAACCGTTCGAGGCGCCGGGCGTCCTCCCGTGTTATCGCTGCCTGACGCCAGAGGAGCCGCCGCTGGACCAGCAGGTCAATTGCGCTGAGGAAGGCGTTCTCGGGGCGGTGACTGGCGTCGTCGGGGCGCTGGCCGCTATGGAGGTCATCAAGGAGATCACTGGCGTTGGCGAGAGCCTTGCCGGGCGGCTCCTCATCTATGACGGGCTCGCCGCTCAGACACGAACGGTAAAGCTTTCCGCGGATCCGGCATGCGATTGCGGCGCAGAAGCGCAACAGAGGTGATGCAAATGATCACTGGCGTCAGAATATTTGTACTTGCTGCGGCGTTTGCCGCAAGCGGGTGTGCGTCGGTGCTTGCCGATATCGCGAAGCCGAACGTCCGGGCAGAGGCGACCGCGCTTCGCGCCGGCCAATACCGCCTCGACAGCGAACATGCGAGCCTTCTCTTTAAGGTCGATCACCTTGGCTTTTCGACCTATGTCGGGCGATTTGAACGATTTGACGCGAGCCTCGATTTCGACCCGGAGCGCCCCCAGGACGCCATAATCGAAGCCATCATCGACATGACCAGCCTTGACATCGCCAATGATGAATTCGCCGCAACGCTGATGGGGCCCGACTGGTTTAGTGCGGAGGCGTTTCCGCAAGCGGCCTTTCGCTCCACATCAATCCAAATTACCGGTGAGACCAGTGGAGTGATGACTGGCGATCTTAGCTTGAACGGCGCCAACGCACCTGTATCGCTGAATGTCGAGTTTAACGGCGGCGCCCGCGACGCCTTGCGCCGCGCGTATGTTGTCGGCTTCTCAGCGACTGGAATAATCAGGCGCAGCCACTTTAGCGTCGACCGCTTCGACGGCCTTGTCGGCGACAAAGTTACGTTGGAAATCGAGGCTGAATTCTTACGAGAATAGGCGCTTTAGTCGTCGAATTTAATGACAACGACGGCGCCAGGCTCAATTGAAACTTTCGTTTCTTCGAATTTCGGTTTGCGCAGTTTTGGTTTGACGCCATTGGAGAACGCCACCGGCTCTTTGGGACGGCCAAGCACTTTGCCGCGGTTGAGTTTACCATCTCCATTTTCATCGAGATAAGCGACGAACGCATATTCACCGGGCGCCAGTTCTTCCAACGGCATCACCGCAACGCGGTCCTCTCCGACAGTCGCTTCATGTTTCGCAATAACATTCTCAAGGAAAGCGTCTTCGCTGTCATAGACAGACAGCCGCACCGCCTGACCCGGCAGCGCTTCGAAGGGGGCCTGAACCGCCGCAACGGCGATCATTGGATTTGCATGAATAGTGAACAGATTGACCGGCTCAGCGGAATCCGCATGGGCGGCAGTCGCCGCCGCGAGCAAGGCCCCGATCCCCATCATCTTCCGCACAACAATCATCCCCAAAACAATGCTTACTGAGAGCGCCGGTTATACTTCGGCGACGGCAAGAGGATTGCGCTGCGATGGTTGCGATTCAACTAAAATTTTATTGACGACAACGGGTTGTGAACAGATGTGACTGGAAGGCAACGGTTGAGCCCTAACGATGCGTTAAGTCGCGGGCGAACGGCCCTCGTCAAGGCCCAGGATGACCCGATCCGGCGGCTTATGGCCGTCGGCAAACATCTTGATATTGATGATGACCCGCTCGCCCATCTCGATACGGCTCTCCACCGTGGCCGAGGCCATATGCGGCAAAAGAACGACATTGGGCGCAGCCGCTAGTTTCGCGTTCGGGCTGCCACGCTCATAGACGTCAAGACCTGCGCCGGCGATCCGCCCGGCTTCAATGAGGTCGGCCAACGCGCATTCATCGACAATCTCGCCGCGTGAAATATTAACAACATAGGCATGGGATTGAAGGCGCTCTAATCGTGCTTTCGATAACAGATGGAAAGTCGACTCTGTAAGCGGACAATTGACCGAAACTATGTCCATTTCAGCCAGCATTGCATCAAGATCGTCCCAATAGCTTGCGCTCAATTCCTTCTCTATGTGCGGATTAATGGCGTTCCGATTATGGTAGTGAACCGAAAGACCAATGGCGTTGGCGCGCCGCGCGATCGCCTCGCCGACGCGGCCCATGCCAATAATGCCCAGTTTCTTGCCACGCACCCGATGGCCAAGCATCCAGGTCGGCGACCAGCCATGGAAGTCGCCGTTTTCGAGAGCGCGGACGCCCTCAACCAGTCGGCGCGGCACGGCCAGGATCAACGCCATCGCCATATCGGCGGCATCCTCAGCGAGCACCGACGGGGTGTTCGTAACAGTGATCCCGCGTTCGTTTGCGGCCGCTACATCGATATGATCGACCCCGGCGCCAAAATTTGCGATGAGTTTGAGGCGATCGCCTACGGCGTCAAAAAATTGCTCGTCAAGCCGATCGCTCAGCGTTGCCGCAAGCACATCGCAATCACGCGCGCATTCTAACAATGCTTCGCGCGAGAGCGGCGCATCATCCTCGCGCATTACCGCGTCAAACAGGTCCGCAAGCCGCTTCTCGACTGGCGACGGTAATTTTCGGGTCAACGCAACGCGCGGGTTTTCAAGCTTCATAATTCTCATACTATATGCCGCTTCGGCCCGATTTTTCTATTTTGGTTAACTTGGTATTAAGCGAATTGTCGTCGGGTAAGGGTTTGTTCATTATATATTGTTTTTTGAACACGTGGTGTTTGTTTTGCGATTAGTTTTCCTCCCGATCTCGATTATTATCGTCTTTGGCGCGTTCGCCGCTGCGAATAGCGCCGACGGCGCCGCGCCCGTAGAAGTGCGGGTTGATACGCCATCCGGCTACCCGGTTCCCAGATTTGTCTCACTCAAGACAAGCGAAACCTATTGCCGGTCTGGTCCGAGCTTTTCTCATCCGGTCAGATTAACATACAAGCGTCGAGGTTTACCGGTTCTTGTCGTTGCAGAAACGAGCGATCACTGGCGCAAGATTCGGGACGCTGAATCCGATGAATGCTGGATCCACCGATCCAAATTGTCCGGCGCACAAACGGTCCTTGTTCGCTCAGAACGGCTACCGCTGCGGGCAAGGCCCAATTATGCGGCGCCTGCGAAGGCGCATCTTGGCGGCGGGGTAATCGCCAGGGTTTCCAAAGTCCAAGACGGCTGGTTTTTTGTGACTGCCAAAGGCGCAAAAGGGTGGGCCCCGGAAAGGGCGCTTTGGGGAGCCGAAATCTCAACCCTGTTTTCTGCGGCGCAGAATTGACCCTGCGAGCGCCCGCCTTTACCTAACGGCGCAATCAACCAGCGAAGTCAGGTAAATGCTAGAAAAGAAAAACAGCTACAACCGCGAAGAATTGCTTGAATGCGGCTATCATGGTTTCGCCGGGCCGGGCACTGCGCAGCTGCCAGTGCCGCAAATGCTTATGTTTGACCGCATCACACAGATCAATGACGAAGCCGGCGAACATGGCAAGGGCTTGATCGAGGCTGAACTCGACATAAATCCGGATCTATGGTTCTTCGATTGCCATTTTCCCGGCGACCCGGTTATGCCTGGCTGCCTCGGATTGGACGCGCTTTGGCAATTGATTGGGTTTTATTTGACTTGGTCAGGCTTGCCGGGAAAAGGTCGCGCGCTGGGCGCGGGCGAAGTTAAGTTCTCCGGTCAAGTCATGCCTGACGCAAAACTGGTCAAATACGAGATCAACATGCGCCGGGTCATGAACCGAGCTCTCAAGCTCGGAATCGGCGACGGCGCTATGTTTGTGGACGGTCGAAAAATCTATACCGCAAAGGACCTGCGGGTTGGCTTGTTCACGCCAGATCAATTGGACGTCCAAGGAAGCTGATTTAGCATTAACCGCAATGCAGGCTTGGGAGTGAATGCGAATATGAGGCGAGTGGTAATTACCGGCATGGGTATCGTTTCGTCGATTGGCGATAACGTTGCCGAGGTTTCAAATTCGCTCCGTGAATCTAAATCCGGCATTACGACTGCCGACGATTTTGTTGACCATGGTTTTAAATGCCAAGTTTGGGCCCGCCCGAAACTGGATGTAGAATCAGTTTTGGATCGGCGCACACGACGCTTCATGGGCGAAGGCGCAGCATGGAACTATGTCGCCATGCAAGAAGCTATTGAGATGTCCGGGCTCGATGAAGAAAAAATTAGCGCTCCAAGCACAGGGATAATAATGGGGTCTGGCGGGCCCTCCACCCGCGCAATCGTCGCTGCTGCGGACAAAACTCGAGAAACTGGAAATACGAAAAAACTCGGCCCGACTATTGTTCCAAAAGCAATGTCGTCGACAAATTCCGCAACACTCGCAGTCCCCTTTAAAATTCTTGGCGTCAATTATTCAATCTCATCGGCCTGCGCGACATCGGTTCACTGCATTGGCGCCGCCGCGGAACAAATCATGTGGGGCAAACAGGACATTGTGTTTGCGGGCGGCGGCGAAGAACTTGACTGGACGCTTGCCAATATTTTCGACGCCATGGGCGCCATGGCGACGGCCTTTAACGATACGCCTGAAACCGCCAGTCGCGCATATGACAAGGATCGCGACGGCTTTGTGATTGCCGGCGGCGCTGCCGTCGTAGTCCTAGAAGAATATGAGCACGCCAAGGCTCGCGGCGCAGAAATTCTGGGTGAAATCACCGGCTATTTCGCTAACTCAGACGGCTACGACATGGTCCAGCTGTCCGGCGAAGGCGCTGTGCGCTGTATGAATGGCGCGCTGGAAACAGTCCGCAAACCGGTCGATTATGTGAACCCACACGGCACATCGACGCCGGTTGGCGATCAAAAAGAAACACAAGCGTTGCGAGAAGTTTTCGGGTCTGAAATTCCGCCATTCTCGTCAACCAAGTCTCTTACTGGCCACTCGCTCGGCGCCGTTGGCGCCCAAGAGCTTGTGTACGGCCTGATCATGATGAAAGAGAAGTTTCTGGCGGCGTCGGCGCATATCGAAAATCTCGACCCGGAATTCCAGGACTTACCTGTCATTCGCGAACGCATCGACAACGCTAAAATCGACTGCTTCCTTACCAATAGTTTTGGCTTTGGCGGAACTAACGGATGTTTGGCAGTCGAGCGCGTTTGACCTGTTCGTATAACTAATGCAGCGCCGATTCCACGGCATGGTTGACAAATAAGGATAGCGAAATGGGCGGTGAAGCACCTTTTCCAAGCGGCGACTTAATGCGCGGCAAGCGCGGTATGATCATGGGAGTCGCCAATAAGAATTCAATTGCGTGGCACATTGCACAACAATTGCACGCGCAAGGCGCAGAGCTTGCGTTCACTTATGCAAATGAAGCGCTGGAGCGCCGGGTTCGGCCGCTTGCGGAAAGTCTGGAATCTAAACTAATCGTCGAATGTGATGTTCTTTCTGATGGCTCAATGGACGCTGCCTTTAGTGTAATTGATAACGCCTGGGGTGATTTAGATTTCTTGGTCCACTCGATTGCGTTCACCGACAAAGAAGCACTGGAAGGGTCCTTCGTCGAAAACACGACCCGCAAAAATTTTAAAGACACGATGGATGTGTCAGCCTACTCATTTGTGGATGCTGCGAACCGGGCCTCCAAATTGATGAAACCAGGCGGCTCAATGATCACGCTTACCTATCTGGGATCAGAGCGCGTTATCCCCAATTATAACGTCATGGGGGTCGCGAAAGCCGCCCTCGAGGCGTCGATGCGGTATATTGCGCGCGATCTTGGCCCGAGGGGAATTCGCGTTAATGCGATTTCAGCCGGACCGATCAAAACTCTAGCTGCGGCGGGTATTTCTTCCGGGCGCCATATGTTCTCATTCAATCGCGCGGCAAGCCCGTTGCGCGACGATACCGAACCCAAAGGGGTCGCTGGTGCGGCTCTGTATTTGCTGTCAGACCTCGGCGCATCGTGCACCGGTGAGACCCATCACGTAGATGCGGGTTTTCACATTGTAGGGATGCCCGATGAAGCCGCGCTGAAAGAGTGATGGGCCAGTTTGCCGCAAGGTTAGGCTGGACCTTGATATTTGAACGCCCTTCGCCCATAAGCGCGTCATAATTCATCGACCCTGCTGGACGGCGTCCCGGCGGGGCCGGCATATTTCAAGACGCTGCGGAGAAATTTTATGTCTATTGCGCCAAGCCGCAAGGCCGAGCTAATCAAAAAATTCGCCCAAGGTAACGATGATACTGGGTCTCCTGAAGTCCAGGTCGCAATCCTTACTGAGCGCATTACCAACCTGACTGAACACTTCAAAGAGCATAAAAAAGACAACCATTCTCGTCGCGGCTTATTGAAAATGGTTTCGCAACGCCGTCGCCTGCTCGACTACGTGAAACGGCGGGATGAAGATCGATACAAAAAGTTGATCGGTGAGCTCGGCATCCGCCGATAGAGCCGAATTCTCGAGCGTATCCTAACAAACCAAGCGCCGATGCAAATTGAATTTCCCGGAGAAGATGAATGAATTTTTCTGAAGTCTCAGCCATTGTAACCGGCGGGGCGTCTGGTCTCGGCGCTGCGACAGCCGAAGCGCTCGGCCGAAAAGGCGCCAAAGTCGCGCTTTGGGACATGAATGATGAAAAAGGCGAGGCCTTAGCCGCAAAACTTGGCGGCATATTTTGCCACACCGATGTCTCCAATGAGGAAAGTGTTTCGACGGCAGTCGAAAAAACCGTCGCCGCACTCGGCGCTCCGCGTATCCTCATCAATTGCGCTGGCATTGCGATAGGTGAGAAAACCATTGGCAAAAATGGCGCGCACCGCCTTGAAAGCTTTCAAAAAGTAATAAACATCAACCTCGTCGGCACCTTCAATTGCATTCGTCTTGTTGCAGCGGAAATGGAAAAAAATGAGCCCGGCCAAGATGGTGATCGCGGCGTCATCATAAACACTGCTTCCGTCGCAGCTTTTGATGGGCAAATTGGGCAAGCCGCCTACACGGCGTCGAAAGCCGGTGTGTCGGGGATGACGCTTCCAATCGCCCGGGATCTTATGTCTGTAGGCATTCGTGTAAACACGATAGCGCCCGGTATATTCCTGACACCAATGATGATGGGAATGGATGACAAGGTAAAAGACGCGCTCAGTGCAATGGTGCCATTCCCAAAACGTATGGGGACGCCAGAGGAGTATGCGTCGCTAGCAATGGAAATTTGCCGCAATGCCTATTTGAACGGCGAAACAATCCGGCTCGATGGAGCCATAAGAATGCAACCGCGATAACGAAAACGCCGCCAGAATTGGGCGGCGTTTTTTTATCCGGTTTCATAAAGCAAGCGTTATGCGATCCGCGCACAGCGCTTTTTACGAAAGAGAAGAAAAGATGTTTAATCTCACTAAAAAATCAATCGAATGGGGCGGTCGTACGCTAACTCTTGAAACGGGCAAAATGGCGCGGCAAGCTGATGGCGCCGTTCTAGCAACCTATGGCGATACGACTGTTCTGGCGACAGTCGTTGGCGCAAAAGCGGCAAATCCCAATTTCGATTTTTTTCCACTTACGGTCCACTATCAAGAGCGATACTACGCTGCTGGACGCGTTCCAGGCGGGTATTTCAAGCGCGAAGCCCGGCCGACGGAAAAAGAAACTTTGACGTCGCGACTAATTGACCGGCCCATCCGTCCATTGTTCGCAAAAGGGTTCAAAAACGAAGTCCTCGTCGTCGCGCAAGTCCTCAGCCATGACCTTGAAAACGATCCAGACGTCGTCGCTATGATCGCCGTTTCAGCAGCATTGACCATTTCCGGCATCCCATTTCTTGGGCCTATTGGCGCTGCGCGCGTTGGGTATATGGACGGCGCTTATGTATTAAACCCCACCATTGATCAAATGGGCGATACGAAGCTCGATCTCGTCATGGCAGGCACGTCTGACGCCGTTATGATGGTTGAGTCAGAAGCCAAAGAACTGTCAGAAGACGTAATGTTGGGCGCAGTCAAATTTGGACATGACGCCGCAAAAGACGCAATCGACTTCATCATCGGTTTCGCTGAGGAATCCGCAAAGGATCCATGGGATTTTGCGCCAGCTGATAATACCGAAATTGAGCAGCAAGTCCGCGAAATCGTCGAAGAAGATGTACGGGCGGCGTACAAGCTTGTTGTGAAACAAGACCGCCAAGAAGCGCTCGCAACCGCAAAAGCGAAAGCAATTGAGGCATTGTGCGACGATGAAAATGAGGCCGCTCCATCTCAATCGAGTGTTGGCGGCGCCTTTAAATCGATTGAATCTGATATTGTTCGTGGCGGCATTCTGGATACCGGGGAGCGGATCGACGGCCGCGATACCAAAACTGTACGACCAATTGTTGCAGAAGCCGGCATTTTGCCGCGCACCCATGGCTCGTCGCTATTTACACGCGGTGAAACGCAAGCGTTGGTTGTGGCGACTTTGGGCACCGGCGAAGACGAACAGTTTATCGACGCACTCGCCGGAACTTACAAAGAACAATTCCTGCTACACTATAATTTCCCGCCTTACTCTGTCGGTGAAGTTGGACGAATGGGGTTCACGGGCCGGCGTGAAATCGGTCATGGCAAGCTTGCATGGCGCGCAATGAAAGCGGTCATTCCCTCTCAAGAAGAGTTTCCGTATGTCATTCGGCTTGTTTCCGAAATCACAGAATCAAATGGTTCGTCATCGATGGCGACCGTTTGCGGCTCGTCTTTGGCTCTGATGGATGCCGGCGTTCCTGTGAAGCGTCCCGTCGCTGGCATCGCAATGGGACTGATTCTTGAGGGCGAGCGCTACGCTGTTCTTTCAGATATTCTAGGCGACGAAGATCATTTGGGCGACATGGACTTCAAAGTTGCAGGTACTGATGAGGGCGTCACATCTCTTCAGATGGACATTAAGATTGCCGGTATCACTGAAGAAATTATGCAGATTGCCCTTGCTCAAGCAAAAGACGGCCGCATGCACATACTCGGTGAGATGTCTAAGGCGCTCGAAAGCGCGCGGGACGATCTCGGCGATTACGCGCCGCGAATCGAAACGATGCAGATTGATAAAGAAAAGATTCGCGATGTGATTGGATCGGGCGGGAAGGTTATTCGACAGATCGTCGAAGAGACCGGCGCCAAGATTAATGTCGATGATGAGGGCTTGATCAAGATTGCGTCAAACGAAAAATCGAACATTGAAGCCGCATATAAGTGGATTCACTCAATCGTCGCCGAGCCCGAAGTCGGCGAAATCTACAAAGGGAAAGTCGTTAAAACCATGGACTTTGGCGCCTTCGTCAATTTCTTTGGGCCGCGCGATGGGCTGGTGCACATTTCGCAATTAGCTGACGGTCGCCCGGAAAAAACGACTGACGTAGTGAAGGAAGGCGACGAAGTATTTGTTAAGCTCCTTGGCTTCGACGATCGTGGAAAGGTGCGGCTTTCGATGAAAATCGTTGACCAATCTACTGGACAAGAAATCGAAAAAGACTAACCGGGCGACGACTCACCCGATTGAGAACACGTTAAAAACGGGAACAGTGTATCTGATCCCGTTTTTTATTTTAGGGACAAATTTTTGATCATCGTAGTAACTGAAACGATGCAGCCAACTATTTTTATGGCCCGAGAATTAGCTGGCCGCAAAAACCCGAACCGGCTTCAATTTCAACCCGTCTAGAGAGCATATCGCCACCGGCTTATCATACAATAAAGCCAATACGGCGGGAATTTCACCGGCGTTCTCGCCGCGAACCCCTTTTGCGCATTGCGGGCTTAAGATCGCCGCCTGACCACAACGGATCTTACTCGCCTGCGGACCGTCAACAACTGCTTGCGGAATAGATGCTAGCGCCTCAGTAATAGGCATCAAAAACGCATCCCGGTCTTCAACAAGATCTACCGCTTCTATATCCCCTATGGTCACCGCGT
Source organism: Hyphococcus sp. (assembly GCA_013002535.1). GTDB lineage: Bacteria > Pseudomonadota > Alphaproteobacteria > Caulobacterales > Parvularculaceae > Hyphococcus. Next base: position 112,842 of record JABDJK010000080.1, on the reverse strand, counting down.
TATCTTCGGAAAATGGGCCAACCGCTGTTCGCCTTAGCTCACATACATGCGCAACAGTACCAAGAGCGACAGCAATATCACGCACCAATGCCCGGACATACGCGCCTTTTCCAGTAACCGCCTCAAATACGGCTTCATCTTCAGACTTCAAATTAACGAGTTCCAGGGAACCGATAAGTATTTTTCGCGACTCCAGCGCCACCTCTTCGCCAGCACGCGCAAGGTCATAAGCGCGCGCACCACGAATCTTTACAGCCGAGAAACGCGGCGGCGCCTGATCAATTTCGCCGATGAATTGGGGCAATATCGCTTCAATTTCCCTGCGCGATGGGCGAAGATCCGAAGTTGCAATAGCGTCGCCCTCTGTATCATCCGTTGAAGTTGCGGCGCCCCATTTCGCCGTGAAACGATATTTCTTCTTTGCGCCAATAATGTAGGGCGTGGTCTTGGTGGCCTCGCCAAGTGCAATCGGCAGGATGCCTGTCGCTCGCGGGTCCAGCGTACCGGCGTGCCCGGCTTTTTGCGCATTGAATAACCATTTGACTTTTGAAACGGCGTCCGTAGAGCCGAAATCATAAGCTTTATCCAGCACCAGCCACCCTGATACCGGTCTGCCTTTTTTGTTGCGTCGACCCATTTTAGATACAATTAACCGTAGATTCAGCGAGCGCGTCAGTCGCCAATTTTCTTCAAATCCTGCGCGACCTTCGGTTGCGTAAGCAGCCTATTTATCCGTTGCGCTTCGGAATAGGTTTCGTCACTCTTGAAAACAAGCGCCGGCGTAAACTTCATCTCAATCTTCTGGCCGAGAAGACGCCGCAAGTATGGTGCAATCTTGTTTAGGGCATCAATAACATCAGCTTGATGTTCGCCGCCCAGCGGCGCAGCGAAGCAACTGGCATTCTTTAAATCGGGAGAACAACGAACTTCCGAAATGGTGACTGATACTCCGTTAAGCGCTGGTTCGCGAAAAGTTTCGCGCTGAAGCATTTCAACCAGCGCGTGGCGAATTAATTCGCCAGCACGCAATTGCCGTTGAGACGGCCCTGTCTTTTTACCAATTCGTTTAGGCATGAGTATACTTTGACGCCTTAAAGCGTTCGCGAAATCTTTTCGACCCGGAAGCACTCGATAACATCGCCTTGCTTCATGTCTTCGTAATTTGCGAACGACATTCCACACTCCTGACCCACAGGCACTTCGTTTACATCGTCTTTGAAACGTTTGAGTTGAGACAATTCGCCCTCGTGAATAACCACGCTGTCGCGGACCAAGCGCACTTTAGCGCCGCGTTCCACCTTACCTTCAGAAACACGGCACCCTGCAACTTTGCCATGTTTCGAAATGTTGAATACTTCCAATATTTCGGCGTTTCCGAGAAATGTCTCCCGAAGCTCAGGTTCCAACATACCTGAAAGTACGCCCTTGATATCGTCAATGAGATCATAAATTACCGAATAATACCGAATCTCAACGTTCGAACGTTCCGCTTCGTCTCGCGCTTGTTTGTTTGCGCGCACATTGAACCCGATTACCGGCGCCGCCGAGGCTTGCGCCAAAATCACATCGCTTTCTGATACGCCGCCGACGCCAGTATGCAGGATACGCACACGCACTTCGTCAGTAGAGAATTTTTCCAGTGATGACACAATCGCCTCTACTGAGCCTTGCACGTCACCCTTAATAACAATTGGCAGCTCCTTAATTTCAGAATCCTGAAGCTGCGCCATCATTTGTTCCAGCGATGTGCCAGAAGACTTGGCCGCATGCTTTTCACGCTGCTGTCTTTGTCGAAATTCCGCTACCTCACGCGCACGCGCTTCTGTATCTACGACGTAGAATTTTTCGCCCGGATCGGGCGCGCCATTGAGTCCGAGTATTTCAATTGGCATTGCCGGACCAGCCTGCTTGACCGCAGCTGACCTATCATCTGTCATTGCACGGACTTTGCCCCATTCGCCACCGGCGACAATAATGTCGCCACGCTTTAATGTCCCGCGCTCAACCAGAACGGTAGCGACGGCGCCGCGACCTTTGTCGAGACGGGATTCAACAACAGCGCCGTCAGCCGCGCGTTTTGCATTTGCTTTAAGATCTAAAAGTTCGGCTTGAAGCAAAATTGCTTCCTGTAAGCTGTCCAAGTTTGTTTTCTTAAGCGCGGACACCTCGACATCCTGCACTTCGCCGCCAAGGCTTTCTACTTGAATCTCGTGCTGTAATAAATCTGTGCGAACCTTATCCGGATTAGCGTCCGGCTTATCGATTTTGTTGATAGCAACAATTATCGGAACGCCGGCAGCTTTGGCGTGGCTAATCGCCTCCTCAGTTTGTGGCATGATCGAATCATCGGCAGCAACTACCAAAATTATTATATCGGTAACATTGGCGCCGCGTGCACGCATTTGGGTGAATGCAGCATGTCCCGGCGTGTCCAAAAAAGTGATCCGACGATCTTTGCCTAGATCGACTTGGTATGCGCCAATATGTTGGGTAATTCCACCAGCTTCGCCGCTAACGACATCGGTTTCGCGCAGCGCATCAAGCAGCGATGTCTTGCCGTGATCCACGTGCCCCATGATGGTAACAACCGGAGGGCGCGACTCCATTTCAGATGGATCATCGACGTCACTGCCTAGCCCCTCCTCAACGTCCGATTCTGCAACGCGTTTTACCGTGTGTCCAAGATCTTCCGCGATCAGCTGAGCCGTATCTGCATCGAGAACAGCGTTCGCCGTCACCATTTGACCTTGCGTCATCAATTCTTTGACTAGATCGACTGCACGCATAGACATACGGCCAGCCAAGTCCTGAACAGTAATTGTCTCGGGAATTGTAACATCTCTAACAACGCGCGCCGTCTCGCCGCGCTTTTGGCGTGCTTTCTTTTCACGCTCACGGGCTCGCTTGACTGAAGCCAGCGATCGCTGTCTTTCTTCGTCGTCCAATGCATTTGCGATGGTCAGTTTGCCCGTGCGGCGTCGCGGCGCTTCTTTTGTCTTGGATTGTCGCTCGTCGGTCGGGCCTTTGCGACGTGTCTTCAGTCGCCCGCCTAATTGCGCAAGGGGATTATTAGGATCGGCGTCTGCGGCCGGTGTTTCCTTCTGATCTTCAGATTTTACGCGACCACTTTTTTCACCGCGTTTTTTACGCTCAGCCTCTTCCGCTTCCAGAGCAAGACGCGCTTCTTCTTCTGCTTGACGGCGCTCTTCGGCTTCCTTGGCTCGCTTGGCCTCTTCTTCGCTGCGCCGCTTACGCTCAACCTCTAACTTCTCGCGCTCGTCGGCTTCTCGCGCCTCGCGTTCAGCGCGCTCGGCCGCCTCGACTTTGGCGCGCGCAGCCTTTTCTTTGCGGGCCTGCGCCAGGGCGTCAGCGCGAGCTTGCTTCTCATCTTCCGAAAGCGTGCGAAGAACAGCACCAGATTTTGGCGCATCATCGGCCTGAGGTGTTTCTACAACGTTTTTGGAAGCTGTCTTCTTCTTTACCGTTTTACGCTCTGGCGCTGCGCTTTCATCGCCAGGCTTCTTGGGGCTTAAGACGCGACGGCGTTTGGTTTCAACCACCACCGTTTTGGAGCGGCCGTGCGAAAAGCTCTGCTTAACCGCACCAGTCTCGGTACGGCGCAGCGTAAGCGGGCGGCGCGGTTTCTTCGCCTTTTCTTCGGTTTCGACGTCGTCGCTCATTCAAACTCCATTTTGCGCCGCTATACAGCGCATTTTCGGCTGCGCCACAACAGACGCAGTCATTGCTTTCATCGAAAGCATCATTGGCATACATCCGTATGATGCTGCGGTCTACTGCCCGCATTTTGTCCAAAAGCGGCGTTACCGCTTCGGTAATTTATCAATCGATACGATAGTTTCGAAAATCGCGAAGCCGAATGTCCAGGCAGTAAACCGGCATATACGACGTTGCCGCCGCCAACGGCCCGAGACATCTGGTCTAATGTGAAAATTTCAGCAATTGTCAAAACGTTTTTCGAAACTTTATAGAGCTGCCGACGGCCGTTCGCAGACGCATCGCTCGCCATCACCAATATCGCCAGCCCAGTTTTTCGTTTTAATTGGCGGATTATACCATCAAATCCGAGGACGAGATCGCCCGCCTTGCGCGCTAACCCCAATGCAGAAAGCGCAGCCGAGGTCAGGCCACAATCAACCGAGTCCAGCAGATCCGAAGGCACTGTAGCGTCAGACTGAAAGGACTTCGAAAAGGCCCTGGATTCAATCGCTGACGCCAATACAGTTTGGTCGGCGCAAACCCAGGCGCCGCGCCCAGGCAAACATTCGGAATAGTCCGGCGTCACTATTCCGTCTGGCGAGAGCACAAAACGGACAAAATTATCCTTGTCGCCGGTTTTACCCGTCGCTATGCACCGGCGATTTTGACGCCTTTCCGTGTCACACGAGCGCTTCAGCGTTTTCCTGCTCCTCTAATTCAGCCGCAGCCGCCGCTTCTTGCTCTGCGCGTAATTCAGCAAGATCTTCCTCGGTAATCCAACCGGCCTTTATCCGCGCGGCCATAATAAGTTCTTCTGCTGCTTCAGCTGAAATGTTGAACCCTTCGAGAATTCCGTCGAAATGTTTTCTTTCACCGTCGACACGCTCAGTCCACCCGACCAAATCATCGGTCGCGCAACCCGCCACATCTTCAAGGGATTTGACGTCGTTTTCACCCAGCGCCACGATCATTTTCAAATCGAGGCCGTCAAGCTCAACAACCGCATCGTCGACGCCGAGCTCTTTTCGCTTCTCGTCAAGTTTTCTATTTTGCTCTTCAAGAAAATCACGCGCCCGCGCCTGGAGCTCTTCCGCCGTTTCCTCATCAAGACCATCGATCTCAACGAGTTCATCAAGATCGACAAGCGCAATTTCTTCTATCGCCGCGAACCCCTCGGAAACCAACAGACCGGCCATCATGTCGTCAACATCAAGCCCCTCCATAAAGGCTTCAGACCGTATGCGGAATTCTTCCTGACGTTTCGCGCTCTCTTCCTCTTCCGTCATGATATCAATTTCATAGCCCGACAGTTGCGACGCGAGTCGGACGTTTTGTCCTCGTCGGCCGATCGCTAATGAGAGCTGTTCGTCAGGCACGACCACTTCGATCCGTTGAAGCTCTTCATCGAGAACGACTTTTGTAACCTCGGCAGGCGCAAGGGCATTCACAACGAATGTGGCGTCATTTTCATTCCAAGGCACGATATCGATTTTCTCGCCGCCCAATTCATTGACAACCGCCTGAACGCGTGATCCGCGCATCCCGACACAAGCGCCAACGGGATCGACACCGCTGTCATTCGACATAACGCCAATTTTTGCGCGGCTTCCAGGATCGCGCGCAACCGCACGAATCTCGATGACTCCGTCATATACTTCCGGCACTTCCTGCTCGAAAAGTTTCGCCATAAATTGCGGATGCGCGCGAGACAAAAATATCTGTGGTCCGCGCGTTTCGCGGCGCACGTCAATTATATACGCCCTAACACGGTCGCCATTGCGATAGTTTTCACGCGGAAGTTGTTGGTCACGTCGAATAATCGCTTCAGCACGCCCTAAATCAACAATAACATGGCCATACTCTACCCGCTTAATGATACCATTTATGATTTCACCAACACGGTCTTTGAAATCTTCATACTGACGATCACGCTCCGCTTCGCGCACCTTTTGCGTAATAACTTGCTTTGCGGCCATTGCCGCAACCCGTCCAAAATCAATTGGCGGCAATGGATCAGACATGAAGTCGCCAAGCTCAGCCTCCGGATTGCGGTGACGCGCTTCATCAAGCGTAATTTCCGCCGAATCGTTTTCGACTTCTTCGACCACTTCCAAAAGGCGCCACAGCCGTGTCTCGCCGGTCGTCGGATTAATCTCTGCTTTTACATTAGTCTCATGCCCGTAACGCGAACGGGCGGCGCGAGCGAGCGCGTCTTCCATCGCATCAATCACAAGAGACTTATCGATCGACTTTTCACGCGCAACAGCGTCTGCAATCTGCAGCAACTCTAATTTGTTTGCGCTAACGGCGTTCATCAATTTTCTCCATGATGTATCTCCTGTTGATTTGGCGTGGTCGCACCGGTTTTTAGGCTTTCTTGAATAAGTTCGTCAGTGAGAATGAGCTTTGCGCTTGCAATCCATTCGTACGGAAATATCGCTGTCTCATCTTCACCGTCTATATCGAATGCAACGCGGCCTTCGTCGACGCCAGCAACAATCCCTTTGAAATTTTTTCGCCCCTCAACGAGCCGATCGAGCTGTAATTTAGCTGGCCACCCTTGCCATTCAGCAAAGTCCTGTAATTTGACGAGGGGGCGATCGATTCCCGGTGACGAAACTTCAAGAACGAATTGCCCTGCGATCGGGTCGGCGTCCTCAATTATCGGCGATATTGCACGCGAAAGCCGTGCGCAATCTTCTGCGGACATCGTTCGATCAGGCCGCTCAGCCATAATTTGCAAAGTTTTCCTTTGAGCGCCCGTGACGCGAATTCGCACAAGCAGAAAACCGGCGCTTTTTACGGCGGGCTCCACGATTTTCCAGATATTTTCCTCAAGCGGCGTCAAAGTAAGCTCAATCCTAACGAAAAAGCGGGCCCCGGCGGGGCCCGCTTCCGATTATTCGAAATGCGTTTGGCGGCTATATAGGGCGTCTACGCCTGTTTGTCAGCCCTGCTCATGCGCCTTTTTAGGTGGATTTTCGACTTTTAATCGGCCAAAATCCGTTTCTGGATGTGGTTTTGGGGCCGGAGGGGTAATTTTCATGGGACGTTTTCTTGCTTTTATTTTAGGGATCGCAGGCGCCGTTTTGGCATCCCAGGGACCGGGCTTTACGCTCCAATACATGCAAAATTTACAAGGTCGGGTTGATGAGCTTCGCCCTATCGTCGAAGAGTTCGACGCGAACGTTTCGGGGTATGGCTACACGCGGGAGACCGCATTAGCCGAATGCGGAACCGCGACGGGATTGTTAGACGCCCTTTGCCAAACATATGTCGCCGCCGTTCGCAGATATGAGCGATTAACAGCGCACCTCGCCGAACTTGACGGTGCGACCGATCTTGCGCGCCCTTTGATATTAGCGAAGACACAAATACGCGACATTACGGAATCGGTTTATGAGCAATTTGAGCCTGCAATACCCGCAACTGCGCACGGAGCAATTTATGCGGCAGGTGGATTTGCGCTGCTATGGGGGGGATCATCCGTAATATTTGGTTTACTCGGCGCGATGTTTGGCGGCGGTCGTAGATACGCCTAGAGATTTTCAAAATCCCAAATCCGTTTATCGGCCAAGTGGCTTGGCCGAACATTTTGCAATGCCCGAAAAATTGTTTCACGACGACCTGGTGATTTTTCTTCCCATCCGTCTAACAACTTTTTCATAGCAACTCGCTGGAGTCCGTCCTGCGAGCCGCACAAATTACAAGGAATGATGGGGAATGACATCGCCGCAGCAAATTTCTCAATGTCGCTTTCGGCGCATTGTAGCAATGGCCGATAAACCAGAACATCACCGTCGTCATTCATCAGTTTTGGCGGCATCGACGCCATGCGGCCCCCATGAAATAAATTCATGAAAAATGTCTCTAAGGCGTCATCCCTATGATGCCCAAGCACAATCGCATCACAATTCTCTTCGCGAGCAACACGATACAAAATGCCACGACGCAACCGTGAACACAGCGCACAAAATGTTTTGTTCGACGGGACTTTTTCAGAAACGATAGAGTATGTATCTTCCGTCACAATACGGAATGGCACACCCAACATTTTCAGGTAGTTTGGGAGCACATTTTTGGGGAATCCCGGCTGGCCCTGATCCAAGTTGCATACAAGCAACTCCGCGTTCAACGCACCTTGCCATTTCAAATCGAGTAATAGCGCCAATAGCGAATAGGAATCCTTTCCGCCCGAAACACAAACCAACCATTTTTGAGAAACATCGTGATTTCTTGGCGTATCTAAACCAAATCGAATTATTGTATCTTGTGCTTGGCGCAATAATCGCTTTCGAAGTTTTCGAAACGAAACAGAGCTAGGCGCGTTCCGATAAAATTCCGGAAAGTTTGTTTGCTTAAATTGGGTTTCGCCGTCCGGCACTTAGTTTATGTCCTTCATGTTTCCTTCGAAATGCGCATCGAGAAACTCCAGAAACGCGGGCCAATCTTCTTTTACGACGCCATGTGTGCCAGGACGTATCCAGAATGACAATTCTGCGTCTGGTCGCCATGTACCGAGACGTTGTTGGTCTAGCCCTTTTACTCCGTAAAGTTCGTATACAGCATCGGCGCCCATAGCAGCGCGAAACGCACCGTTTGGATCGGACCAGACATCGCGCCGTGCGTTTCCAAGCAATATCGGACGCGGCGCAATCAACGCCAAAAGCTGATGTTGATCAATCGGTAATAAATATCGATCCGCTGCATTTGCGTAGCTCGCGGCAAACCAATGGGGATACGATGAGGTAATATCGGCGATACTTTCGCCTTTCTTTCCTGCGTTAAGCGAGGCGCCGCCTGTTCCCGATTGGTGAGAAATAACGCCATTTATTCGCTTATCATATGCTGCTGCAACAAGCGCGGCTTTGCCATATCGCGAGTGACCGTATGCAATGAACTTTGTCGCGCTAATTGCCGGCATCTGCCTTAAAGCATCAACCATCCACGAATAACCGAAACCCCAAGCTGCGATAGCGCCCCATTGTTCCGAGCCTGCTGGCCGGCCATCGGATAACGCGGCAAGCGCAGCCAGCCCCGTTTCGCGCCGATCGGGAACGAATTCACTGGGATAAATCGTTGCGATTGCGTATCCGCGATTTAGAATCTCTTCGATCGGCGGTGTCGCAATGTATCGACCAAAAATGTAACGCATCAATCCAGAGCCGGCGCCGCCGCAACCGCCCGACTTTTTTGGCCGCGAAATTTTTTCGTGTGGTATGGTGTCCCAACGCGGACAAAAGGTCTGCATCAACACAACCGGCGCGTTCGGGGCGTTATTAGGAATCAAGGCATTAAGGAGAAAGACTTCGGTTTTATTGTCAGTGTCGCCAAAACGCACCGAAGCTTGCAATCGCGATTCATAGAGCGTTGCCAGACCGCCAAATGCATCCAAATCAACAGCGCGCGCGCTCAATACGTTTACAGTACTCTCATCTGGAAATGCGCCATAGACATATTTTTCAAATGCCGTGCGAAGTGCGGGCGCCCTGGACGCTTGCCATTGTGACAAGGACGTCACCGGTCCGTCGCCGTTGAATTCTCCAAGCACGTCCGGCGTCGCCACTGCCCCATCTGCAGAGAGGTCTGCCCAAGCAAGCGTTATCTTTGCGCACCCGGAGACAACGAGCATTGAAACTAACGAAAACAAGGCCGTCAATAATTTGAGTTGCACAGCCAGCCTCACATCAATCAAACCATTCGCTATCTTGGCGCATTTTTATTGATAGGCAAATCACAGCCGCGCCAGCCTTTCAAAAGAAAGATATGTTGGCCGGCGCCCATCTCTTAGCGCCTTTATTTCATAGCGTGTTTGCGGCCAGTCATCAGGACGAACTTTCCAATCATTCATTTCTTTTGCGCGCCACTGGAACTCGCTGGAATTTTGGAAATGCATTAACGTCCACTGAATGTAATCCGGAATATCGGAAGCAATGCGGGCTTCTCCATTGTTTTTCAATATTCGCGCCGCCTCCTCAGTGAACCAAGAGTTGATCATACGCCGTTTATGATGTCGCCTTTTGGGCCATGGATCTGGATGTAAAACGAATATTTTAGAGATAGATTCATCCGGCAGCGCTTCGATCAACGGCCTCGCGTCGCCGAAATGAATGCGGATATTTTCAATATTGTCTTGATCAATGAGCGAAAGGGTTTTTGCGACGCCGTTCACAAACGGCTCAGCCCCAATCAATGTGACGTCAGGATTCTTAATCGCCTGGGCCGCCAAATGTTCGCCGCCGCCAAAACCTACTTCCAGCCAAGTTTCGCGGTCTTGCGAAAACAATTCATCTAATGGATTATTACCGTCTTCGAATTTTATAGAAAATTCGGGCAACAACTCCTGCATTAATCTTGCCGGACGAGCGCGCAAAGGTTTGTCGATGCGCCGACCGTATAGGTTGCGAATGTAACTGCTTTTTTCCACCCTTGGGTCTTAGCCAATCAATTCGTCAGCCTCAATGTCTCCCATAACGCAAGCCAAATGAATTTTTCGATCAATGCGTCAGATCGCATTTTTTAAAGCGTCAACTAAATCGGTTTTTTCCCATGAAAAACCGCCGTCGTCAGTGACGTCGCGACCAAAGTGTCCGTATGCCGCCGTTTTGGCGTAAATCGGTTTATTGAGGTCAAGAGTCCGGCGGATGCCTGAGGGCGATAAATCCATAACCTCGCCAAGCACATTTTCCAATTTGGCCTCGTCAACTTTTCCGGCGCCGTGCAAATCAACGTAGACTGACAAAGGCGCCGCTACACCAATCGCATAAGATAATTGGATGGTGCAGCGATCTGCAAATCCCGCCGCAACTACATTTTTAGCAAGGTACCTTGCTGCATAGGCAGCCGACCTATCAACTTTTGTTGTGTCTTTGCCGGAGAAAGCGCCCCCGCCGTGCGGCGCGGCGCCGCCATATGTATCAACAACGATCTTGCGCCCTGTCAAACCAGCATCGCCGTCAGGACCACCAATTACAAATTTGCCCGTTGGATTTACATGCCAGACGCAGTCATCTGCTATTTTGAGATCGCCGACTGACTTTCTGATATATGGCTCAACAACAGATCTCACCTTTTGGGAATCCCAGCTTTCGTCCAAATGTTGAGTGGAGAGTACGATCGAAGTGATTTCAACCGGTTCACCATCTACATATCGAACAGTAACCTGGCTTTTCGCGTCTGGGCCAAGCTTACCGGCATCGCCGACTTTCGCGTGACGCGCGGCGGCCAGATCCTCTAGAATTTTATGGCTGTAATAAATCGGCGCCGGCATGAGCGCGGGCGTTTCGCGACAGGCATACCCAAACATTATGCCTTGATCACCTGCCCCTTCCGAATTTGCATCATCTGCACTGTCAACGCCTTGGGCGATATCGGCGGACTGGCCATGTAACAAAACGCTGATCTCCGCGGTCTCCCAATGAAACCCGTCTTGTTCATAACCAATGGATCTAATCGCATCGCGCGCAGCTTTTTCGAATGGGGCTGCGACAACGCCGCCATGACCGTCCATGAGGCTTTCTGGCGCGCGAACCTCACCAGCGATGACAACGCGATTTGTTGTCGTTAAGGTTTCACAAGCAACCCGGACATCCCAAGCGCTCATACCGGCAGCCGCGGCTTCGCGATAAATCAAGTCAACGATTTCATCAGAAATTCGATCGCAAACCTTGTCAGGATGGCCTTCCGATACGCTTTCGCTCGTAAATAAATATGAATTGCGCGCCATGTCGACGTACCACCCTTTCATATAAAGAAAAGTTTATATCGCCGCGCATATAGACAATACGGGCGCGGGTGTCTACGCCCAAAAATGACGCCAAATCCTGCCTTAGCGATTAATTAAATCATCTGATTGAGCAATAGTTCTGACGAGCTCCAATACCTTTTTTTTCAGATTTGGATCCTGAATTGCCGAATAATGCCGACAAAGCTCAATACCCTCGGGCGAATTAATCAATTCCATAAAGGGATCGACATCGGCGTTTTCCGAATGACCCGCTGATCCGCCAATTATTTCGCCATAACCGTCATAAAAAAACTGGACGGGGACCTCTAATAGCTTGGACAATTCGTATAGTCGGCTTGCGCCGATTCTGTTTGAGCCCTTCTCATATTTCTGGATTTGTTGGAACGTGAGGCCAAGCGCCCTGCCCAGCGCCTCCTGACTCATATCCAAAAAACTTCGACGGAGCCGGAGACGCGCGCCTACATGAACATCAACCGGGTGGGGGCCGGTTCGCTTTTTGGGCGCGCTAGTTTTCGATTTCGATTTCACCGAAACGCCAGGCTTTGACATTAGCTTGCTCGCATTACGCAGCGATTGTCACTGCAACGCCCACTTTTACAGGAAAACAGGCGTATCGCGCAATGGTTGTATCGAGCCAACGCTAACTCGTATAAATTACTTTTTGCGGGTGCGCGACACGATCAATCCGACCAAACACATTGCACCAAACAACCAATCACCAACAACGCCATAGAGCGTTTGTGACAGCTTTCGCGGCAACGGCGCGTCAATTTTACCGCGTTCGTATAGCGGCAGCTTCTCAATTATACGCCCCTTCGCGTCAATAACAGCTGAAATGCCAGTATTCGCTGATCGCGCCATCGGTAATCCAGATTCGATCGATCGCAATCGGGCTTGATCCAAATGCTGCCTGGGACCTGAACTATCACCAAACCAAGCGTCATTCGTTACAGTTATAATGCCATCGGGACGCTGGCCTTTGGGATATATTTCGCCTGGGAAAATAGCTTCGTAACATATCAATAACGCGAATTCGGCGCCGGCAATTTTAAATGTGGCAGGCCCCTCGCCCCGGGCGAAACCAGCGTCACCGTAAGGGGTCAACTGCGCTAGTCCGACGGCGTCAAGTATTCCAAAGAAGGGCAAGTACTCGCCAAATGGCACCAGGTGGTGTTTGTCATATTGCCCAGTGATCAACAGACTATCTCCAACAGGCGATGCAATTGAAATAGAATTGTAAAAAGACTGCGCCCCATTATTGGCGTTTGTTCGCCGCACGGCCCCGGCGACAAGAACAGATTTTTCCGGGAGCGATGTCGCCAAAATAGTCATTGCGCGTTGTGATTCGTCCAACAACGGCACACCGTTTTCCGGCCATATGATGATTAGATTGTGATCGTTAGAATTGGTGGATTGTGATAATGAAAGCTGCTTATTGAAATTTTCGCCCCAGAAACTTGGATCAATTTTTTCTCTTTGTGAAATATTTGGCTGCACAACGCGTAAGCTAATTTCCTTTTGCGGACCGCTTTCTATACCGATCAATCGCAGCCAACCAACCAACAATAAAAACGCAATCGCTATAACGGGCGGCAATACTCCCTTTTTCCAGTTAAAATTATTGCCGGCATCACTTACTCCAAGCATTGGAAGTACGCATATCAAGATAACAACAAAAGATAAGCCGTACGCACCATACCAAGCGGCTGTTTGAGCCCAGATTGCGGCGCCAGCGAGCGCCTGGCCGGACAAATTCCAAGGTAAACCCGTCAAAACGTGGCCGCGTAGGAATTCGAAGGATGCAAATATTACAGTAAAAAATATGATCCTCCGCCATCCATGCGGCCAAAATGCGCACGACAGCGCCGACGCCGCCGCTGTAAAAAGTGCAAGAAAAGCTGGCAGCGCGGTAATAGCGAAGGGGGCCATCCAAGCGAATTCGTCTGCTTGGACAAAGAACGAAAACGCCATCCAATATATTCCGAGAAGAAAATATCCAAACCCAAACCACCATCCAGCAATGAATGCTGAAAATCGAGGTCGCTTCTGTTTTTTTGAAGCATCTATGAAAACTGCAAGAATCGTATATCCGGCGACAAGCAAAGGGAAAAAATAAAACGGCGCCATCGACAGAGCGGCGCCTGCCCCGGCGAAAAACGCTACTGCCCATCGACGCCAGCCACAAACGTTTGCGAAATATCCGATGACCGCACTCATCGTGGCGGGATTTTCTTTCACTATAGCTATTCCGCCGCGTCTTTGAGGTCGTTTGTAGACGGGCGAATGCGCAATTTACGAACTTTGCGGGCGTCGGCCTCTATAATTTCGAATTCAAACCTGTCATTCGCATTTACGACTTCGCCGCGTTGCGGCACGCGCCCCGCTAAAGAAACAACAAACCCACCCACGGTATCGACCTCCTCTTCGCTGCAAGAATCCAATCCGATCCCTACGACGGATTCCAGTTCGGACAACTCTACCCGCGCGTCGACATTCCATCCATTTGCACCGACATCGGAAATCTCTGGCATCTCAGTTTCATCATGCTCGTCGTTAATATCGCCGACGATTTCCTCTATCAGATCTTCAATAGTTGCAAGCCCGTCTGTCCCACCATACTCGTCAATAACGAGCGCCATATGAATGCGTGATGCCTGCATTCGAAGTAACAGATCGGTCACCAGCATTGATGGCGGCACATATAGAATGTCACGTCGCAGTGATTTCAGTATCGGTCCAGCCAAATCATTTTTTTCTGTCTTGCCTGCGATTGCAGCCACAACATCTTTAATGTGGATCATACCTATCGGATCGTCGAGATCGCCGCGATAAATTGGCATTCGCGAGTGTCCGGCTTCGGCAAAAAGGTCGATCAATTCTTGCAATGGCGTTTCGACATCGACCGCAAAGATGTCAGCCCGCGGCGCCATGACTTCAACTACCTTTTTTTGATCGAATGCAATTACACGCTCGATCATTTCGCGACGTTTTGGTGTTTGTGGCTCGACAACGCCCGTTTCCGCATTGACTTGGGTGTCGTCGAATTCATTTTCAGAATTCGAGAACGCTGCCGCTAAACGCCTCCAAAAACCCGACCGATTGTTGCTGAGGCTGTCATCAGAAGTCATTACAAATTCTCATGGATTTCCTTGTGCGGATCCGTTATGCCAATTGACATTAGCAACTTTGTTTCCATTGCTTCCATACGAATCGCTTCTTCGTCCTTTTCGTGGCTAAACCCAAGCAAGTGCAGTACACCATGTATTAGAAGATGTGTTGTATGGTCCGAAATCGTTTTTGCTGCTTGTTCTGCTTCACGTTTACAGGTTTCGTAAGCCAAAATCACATCGCCGAGAAAAACATCACAAAAACCAGCACCGTCAGACGGAAACGACAATACATTAGTGGGTCCCTGACGTTTTCTAAATTTTTGGTTCAACTCGGCGATTATCGCATCTTCGGCGTACAAAACACTTACAGGCCAACTCGCATCCGGAAATTCCGTCCCCAATACGTTTGCGCAGCTTTTCGAAACTGCGCCGCAATCGACATCTTCCCACGAACCTGGATTAACCCGGTATTCTATTAAGAGGTTTTCGCTCATCTTCGTTTCAGAGCGTCTTATCGTCGATCATAGGCGTTTATTATTTTGCTAACCAGCGGATGCCGCACGACGTCCGCCGCATCAAACTTGGCGATCTCAACGCCATCGACGCCATCCAACACTTCTAAGGCGTCGATTAATCCAGATTTCACTCCCCTCGGCAGGTCTGTTTGCGAGGGATCGCCCGTGACGGTCATATGAGCGCCGTCGCCGAGCCGTGTGAGAAACATCTTCATTTGTTCCGGTGTCGCATTTTGTGCTTCATCCAAGATCACCGCAGAGCGCGCCAATGTTCTGCCCCGCATAAACGCAACCGGTGCAATTTCGATTTCTCCGGAGGAAATTCGTCGCTCAACATAGTCTGCGTGCAACATATCGTGCAACGCATCGTAAAGAGGCCGCAAAAACGGATCTACCTTTTCCTTCATGTCGCCTGGTAAAAAACCGATCCTTTCGCCCGCCTCCAAGGCAGGCCTAGATAGTACGACACGCTCCACTTGCCCACGCAGCAAAAGACTAACAGCGTTCGCCACCGCCAGATATGTTTTCCCAGTGCCGGCCGGCCCCACGCCGAATGTCAAGGCAGCTCTATTGAGTTTATGCAGGTAAGACGCTTGATTCTTTGAGCGCGGCGAAACAGCTCTTTTGGGCGTCTTTATCGTCAAGTTTATTGCTTCGGAAGATTTTGATATTGAGTTATCAGAAATATTTTCGTTTTCTAGATTTGCGACCGCCCGGACTTCGCCAACGCCAACAAATTCTCCGCGCGCCAATTTATCATACAGGCGGTGTAAAGCCTTAGCCGCGCGATTGCGATTTCGTTGCGCTCCGTTGATCGAAAAGCGATTTCCACGCGGATGAATTTTTACGTCGAATTTTTCTTCTATGATCGCAAGGTGTGCATCATGTGCGCCTGATAACTCTGCTGTTAACTGGTTGTCAGCGAAATCAATCAGCTCAATTTCATCAACTTCGAGTTGTTCGCTCAAGCGACGGCCTCACTATCTTTTTGCAACACGCCCGAAAGAGCGTTTGGCGTAGCATCCTTAATATAAACTAGTTCAATGGAACCTATCATGGATTCTGGCGCTTTTGCATGAACGCTTTGCAAATATGGCGTGCGTCCGATCAGCTGTCCGTCATGCCGGCCTGTCTTTTCGAACAAAATTGGCAATGTTTGACCTATCTGAGATTGGTTAAATCTTGTTTTTTGAGCTTCCAAAACCGCCTGTAATCTCGCCAATCGTGAGTCCTTTTGCGTTTCCGCGACCTGTTTTGGCATGCCAGCGCCCGGCGTTCCCGGGCGTCTGGAGTATTTGAATGAGTACGCAGAGGCGTACTCGATCTCCTCGACTAATTTAAGGGTTTGTTCAAAATCTGCATCTGACTCATCCGGAAATCCAACGATAAAATCGCCGGAAATCGCAATATCCGGGCGCGCTTTTCGCACAGCATTGATAATGTCCAAATATTCGGCAGCGGTGTGGCCGCGGTTCATCGCTTTCAATACCTTGTCTGAACCAGACTGCACCGGAAGGTGCAAATACGGCATCAATTTTTTTTCATCCGCAAAGGCATCGATCAGTCCCTGGTCCATATCGCGTGGGTGCGATGTCGTGAACCGGATACGATCTATTCCGTCAATTAGTGCAAGATGCCTGCAAAGGTCGCCGAGTTTCCACGTCTCACCCCGCGGCGCCGGGCCCATCCAGGCATTTACATTTTGCCCGAGGAGCGTGATCTCTCGAACGCCTTGTTGAGATAGCAGTCGCACTTCGTTGACAATTTCATCTGCCGTACGAGAAACTTCTGCGCCGCGCGTATAAGGTACAACACAAAAAGTGCAGAATTTATCGCACCCCTCTTGAATTGTGACATACGCCGCCGGGCCAGTGACAGTGCGTGGCGCAATGGCGTTGTCAAGGCTGTCAAATTTTTCTTCGACATCAAATTCGGTCTCAACCGCTTCGTCGAGAAGTCGCGATGAACGCGCCAAGTATTCAGGTAGATGGTGATAAGACTGTGGTCCAAACACCATATCGACTTGCGGCGCACGCGATTTTATCTCCGCGCCCTCTGCTTGCGCCACGCAACCGGCCACGACGATCTTCACATTGCGACCCGCCGCATTCCCAGCCTCTTTAAGCTGCTTCAATCGGCCTAGTTCTGAATAGACTTTCTCAGCCGCCTTTTCGCGAATATGACAAGTATTCAAGATAATCAGATCCGCATTTTCAGCGGCTTCTACTGCGCGATACCCATGCGGGCGCAAAAGGTCCGCCATCCGCTCTGAATCGTAAACGTTCATCTGGCATCCATAAGTCCGAATGAACACAGACTTGTCCTGTTTTTGCTGTGATTGCGCCATTCCATACCGCCAGTTTCACCAAGCGCCGGTATTTACGACCACCAGGCATGATATGCAACACGACGGTTTTACGCCTAATCGCAAAGATTTGAGCATGGTTGTTTTGCGGGCAAGCATCAAATATCGCATAATATTGTAATCAGTTTAAATGGATTTTACGTGCGTACAGACCGGATAAATTCAAAAGCGCACCACTCCCGAAACAGCGCAGCCGCCGCTATCGCCGCGGCCGGCTTGGCCTTTATGTCTGCCGCTCACGGCCAAACTGCGGATGAAAATATCGTAGTTGCTGAATTGTTTACCTCACAATCGTGTAACTCCTGCGTTTCCGCGAATGAGATATTTCGCGACTTGGTTCGATCGGAGAACGTCATCGGGCTCGCTTGGCACGTGGACTATTGGAATATGCTGCAAACCTCGAAGGGCCGGTGGCAAGACCCATATTCCTCAAAAGAGAACACTGAGCGTCAGCGAGCCTACAATCGGAACATACGCGGCCGAACATCAGTCTATACGCCGCAGATGGTGTTTAACGGGGAATCGGAAACAATAGGCTCGTCACGAGAAAAGATTTCTGCGGCCGTCAACAAGTCAACGACGCGCCGGCCTATACCGTTGGCAACTGTCAAAGCACAAAACGCAATCGAAGTTTCAATTGGAAAAAGCGATGACGGCGGCAATGCTTATTTGATTAGCTTTCTGCAAGAAACAACCACCGAAATCCCGCGTGGTGAAAATGCAGGGGAAACCTTAGCCGAGCTAAATGTCGTCACTGGCTTAAAAAAATTAGGCGTCGTACGGAAAGCGGGGCAAACCATTTCCGTGGAATTTCCACCAGAAAATCAAGGCTGCGTAATTCTTGTACAAGAACCGGGACAAGGAAGGATTCTTGGTGCGCAATACTGTCCCTAAGAGCTCAATAGCCCGCTCTAAAATACAGGTGCTATTGCGCAGCAGCGCCTAAAGCCGCAGTATCTGCGACATATTTTTCACGGTTTAACCGATTCATCTCATCGAGTTCGCGAGCGCGCGCCTCATCCATTTCCACAAGAGTTTCATACGCTATATCAGCGAATCCAAGCACGCCCATGTCCGAATAGGCCGTTTGAATCTTATTAGACCACAGACCAATATCGCGCACGATTGGAACAATTCTTGTAAACAACATTGATCTAAAGTGCTGCATGAATTCCGAATTCTTTTGTTCTTCAAAGAGCTCATCTGAGGCTAGCCCCAAATGCTCATACATCTCTTTTGCTTCGAAGCGATCACGCATGAGATAACAAGCCTCTACCAAAAACTCCTCGCGCTCATCGCGTTCCGCTTGCGTCAATTCCGGATAGTAGTCTTTGAGCGTCAACCGGCCAAAGGCGACATGCCGTGATTCATCTTCCATGACATAGGCGTTAACTTGTTGCGCCAATGGATTTTTCGCAAGGTCGCGGATACTTCCGAACGCCGCCAGCGCGAGGCCCTCAATTACGACCTGCATTGCTAGATATGTCATGTCCCACCGAGAATCTCTCAGTGCTTGGTCGACTAAGGTTTGCAACGGTTTTGTCATTGGATAGGCGACGCCAAAGCCTGCAACAAATTTCTTGTAAGCCTCTACATGACGGGCTTCGTCCATAACTTGCGTTGACGCATAAAATTTTGCGTCGATATCGGGCACCTGTTGCACAATCTTTGCCGCACAAATTAGCGCGGCCTGTTCGCCTTGTAAGAATTGTGAAATTGTCCAGCTTTGAGAGTGTCGGCGGATTTCAATCCTTTCCGCCTCATTCATCTTCCTCCAAGCAGACGTGTGGTAGATTGTGCTTGACTCATCTGGCATTCCCATCGGGTTTTCTGAATCGAGCGCAAGCCTCCAATCAATTCGCTCAACGGCGTCCCACTGCATGTCTTTACCCTTCTGGTAAAGGTGCATCATCTGCTTGCGGCCGTCGTCATACTCCCAATCGAACGACGCCTCAAAATCCTGAGGCACAGTCCAGCAACTATCTATTTCTGGGATTGGATAAAGTTCACGCAACGAGGCCATGAGATTCTCCTGAGTTGGGAAATTACACTACTCAGTTTACCCCATGCCGTCAATAACACGCGGCAGATTCCGCGCTCATAGTATATTTATTCTTCCCGTTTCTGCAGCGGAATGCCGTAGAGCTCGAGCCGATGGTCGACAAGCTTGAAACCATGCTCTTCGGCGATTTTTTTTTGCAAAGCCTCAATTTCGTCGTTGACGAATTCAATCACGTTTCCAGATCGCAAGTCGATCAAATGATCGTGGTGATTTTCTGTCGCCTCTTCGTAACGAGCGCGGCCATCTTGAAAGTCATGGCGTTCTACAACGCCGGATTCTTCAAACAGTCGCATTGTGCGATAAACAGTCGCGATAGAAATATTTGAGTCTATTTCAGCCGCACGTCGATGGATCTCTTCGACATCGGGGTGGTCATCTGCATCAGACAAAACCCGCGCGATCACGCGGCGCTGGTCCGTCATTCGCATACCCTTTTCAACGCAAAGCTTTTCAAGCCGATTCATCGATTATCCTCTTGCAGAACACACGTAAGCAGAAAGTTGTCTTGTTGATTATTGACTAGCGCAACAAGCCGATCGCGCCATTACAGGGCCGTAAGCAAACTACTGAATTTTACAAGCCATAAGAAGAGCGTCCGCACCGCTTCTATAATAGCCCCTACGGACGCCAGATTCAACAAAGCCGGACGCTTTATAAAAAGTAATCGCTGGGTAATTACGGTTGCTGACTTCCAAATAAAGCGTTTTCACTGAGCGCGTCCTGGAGTTTTCAATTACATTGCGTATCATTGCTTTTGCAACGCCAATGTTTCTTTCTGTGGGGCGAACACCGATCAAAAGAATTTCTGATTCTGGCGGAAAAACGCGCCAAATACAAAACCCAATAATTGAGTTTCCTCGCACACAAACAGTAATCGTTGTTGCGCGATCACGATAGCTGGCTTCCAACTTTGCCTTTCCCCAAGGGTTCGTTTCAAAGCAGCGCGTTTCCAACTCGGTCAATTCGGCCAGTTCACCGCGGCCCAGCTCGCGTATTGTCCAATTATCATTTATCATAAACTGCGGAATATCGGCCAGTTTTTTTTGGGGCGGCGTCCGGGGGGCGTAAATAAAGCGGTGATACGTTTTGCTTCGCCCCTGAATAACAGGCGCAAAAATTTGCAATCTCCTTCGCATCAATATGTGTATTTTCTGACGCGCTTCCGGCTAAATTTCCGATTTGAATAAAATCCCCAGCCGCCGGCCCACATAATAAAACTTTCCGGCCTTTAGCAGCCGCAAAAACTGTCTCTTCAATCAAATTCCTGTTACCGATAAATGGCGGCGCAATTACCTTTGCGTCACGATCAAAAACAGCAGCGTAAAAATATCCCTGCCTGGCATCGATAAGGGCGAGGATATTTTTATCTTCGCCATCATCGTGCACGCCTAATGCAAGCCCCTGCAGGCTGGAAACCCCGACGATTTGCGGCCCGCCATCGATCTGGAGCCCGCGTGCGAACGCTAGCCCGACCCTTACGCCAGCAAAACTGCCGGGCCCGACTACAACGCCAATGCGATCAAAATCTAGCACCGAAACATCGGCCAGGGCGCATATTTCCCGCACCATCGGACCGATTTGTTCGGCATGCCCGCGCGTTAAAAGCACCGAATTCTCGGCGAGCACTTGCTCGTCGAACATGATGGCGACTGAACAATGCGAAAGCGCTGTATCGATCCCCATCGTCAACATGTTTTTATTCGTTCCGGTTTAGCTCCGACTGTCGGCTTGCGCACGATGAAAAGCTCTTGCCCGAATAAATCAATCGGGCCTTCCAATATTTCAAATTTTGCGAACAATCTTTTGCGCAAATAGTCTTCCGGGTGGTGCGCTGTAAAGGTGCGCGACCCTTCTTTTACACCGCCGCGGATAACCAATTTGCCCGCATCGAATTTTTCGCGCTCCAATGGCAGCAATTGTTCTGACGCCGGCCGCATATGGAATGCCCCCAAGAATATTCCGCCAGGTTTTAAACAACGAAAAATTTCATCTATCCACAATTCATGCGCCTGTTCAGATAAATGGGTGAATACCGAAAGTGCGTAAATTGCATCAAACGCATTGGCGCCCACAGGTAATGGCGGAAGTAAGTCATTTTCTTTAAAAATGATGTCGGCAAGGTTGTTCCTATTCCATTTGATTGCATGGCCATTGTAATCAAAGCCATATCGGCTGTAGCGGGATGGAAGGTGGCGAATAATGCGCCCCAGCCCGCACCCCCAGTCGGCTACAATCGGCGTTTTTGTTTCTATATTGCCATTGATTTTTTCCTCGATCACGCGCGCCGTCGAAATCCCGGTCTGCCAATAAAGCTCAAATGACGTATGCCGGTACATATCGTGCATCCACCATAATGGCGGCGGCGCAAAATCTGGGTGTTTGTCACGAAATTCAGTATTCAAAGAGGATGATTTGGACCGCGACCTTATAAAACGCAGCGCATCTAATAATGGAAGCAAGCGCAACGAGCGTGCAGCGGCGACGAAACGCTGTTTTGTTTCAATCCTCACTTGTCGCTGTTACCACTAAATCACTTGGCACGCTTCATTGAAATCCAGACGCGGCGAACGCGGAAACAAATTGTCGTCATTCCCATACCCTATGTTGCACAGAAAATTAGAGCGGATATTCGTGTCGGCAAAAAACTCGCCATCGACGCCTTCCCTATCAAAGCCTGACATTGGCCCGCAATCGAGCCCAAGGGCGCGCGCGGCAATCATGAAATAAGCGCCCTGAAGCGTGCCATTTCGCATTGCCGTTTCTTCGATCAACGATTCGTTTCCGGCAAACCAGGATTTCGCATCCGTATGCGGAAATAACTCTGGCAGCTTTTCATAAAAGTCCAGGTCATTGCCAATGATGACGCAACATGGCGCAGATAGGGTTTTATCAACATTGCCCGCGGAAAGGTGCGGCTTGAGGCGCGCTTTTGCCGCATCGCTTTGCGCAAATATGAATCGAGCAGGCGAACAATTCGCGGATGTTGGACCCCACTTCATTAGGTCGTACACAGCCTGCACCAGTGGCCGCGAAATATCCCGGTCTTTCCAACCATTGCGCGTTCTTGCGTCACGGAAAATGATATCCATAGCCGCATCATTGATAATTTCGTCAGGCATTTGTTG
The DNA here is from genome assembly GCA_013002535.1 of Hyphococcus sp. Classification (GTDB taxonomy): domain Bacteria; phylum Pseudomonadota; class Alphaproteobacteria; order Caulobacterales; family Parvularculaceae; genus Hyphococcus. Next base: position 90,201 of record JABDJK010000080.1, on the reverse strand, counting down.
ACTACGCTTCGTGCCGGAATCCGACTTCGAGGGTCACCTGATAATATCTGATTGCACCCTCATCCAGATATCCGCGCGTTGATATTACTTCAAACCAGTCCAAGTTTTTGATTGAACCGGACATTCTAGCGATTGCATTTTCAATTGCATCTTCAATTGATTTTTTCGAGGTCCCGACGACCTTTGAGATTGCATAAACATTGTCAGACATGATTATCCTTTCATTCGGGTGTTTTTAACGATTGATACTAATTACCAACATCCAGGCCTAAGCCGCTTCTACCGAAACGACCTCTGGCACATAGTGTTTCAGCATATTTTCGATACCCGATTTTAGGGTCATTGTAGATGACGGACATCCGGCGCAGGCGCCCTGCATCGACAGAAAAACTACACCGGTCGCGGGCTCATAGTGTTTGAAGACTATATCGCCGCCGTCAGCCGCCACTGCCGGACGAACGCGCGTTTCAATTAACTCAATAATTTGCTCAACCGTTTCCCGGTCCTCACCCTCATAATCTTCCAACGCCGTTGCCGGATTATTCGACGTGGGCGAAACGCCCTCAGCGATCACCGGCATTCGCGTTGTAAGAAAATCAGCGATAGCGCCCAATATTGCCGGCTTGATGTGCACCCACTCAACGGCTTCTGATTTTGTTACAGTGATGAAGTCGCCGCCCAAATATACGCCCATGACGCCGTCAGTTTCGAATATCAGCGCCGCAAGCGGCGAGCCCGCCGCCGCTGTTTCCATTGTCGGAAAATCCATGCCTAAAGCGCCCTCGCCCAGTACAGCCTGTCCCGGCAGAAACTTGAGTGATTGTGGATTGGGCGTATCTTCTGTTTGAATGAACATCTAATCGAGCTTCTTCTCAGTTTCCGGTCGCACAAATGCGAAATGATAGAGAAACATAGTCCCTCGCATAGCTTGTCGCAATGCAGCAGGCCGGAAATCACGCCAATAAGAACCGACCCAAAGCCTTGGGTCCGCTTGCCACCTGAGTATCATCAGCGTAATCGCTATTGGAAATTCAATTCAGTGTTCGGGGCCGTAATGGACGACAGCAGAACGAAATTCACGGATCAAGAAGCCTTAGATTTTCATTCCCGGGGAAAGCCAGGAAAACTGGAGATCAGCCCGACTAAGCCAATGGCGACACAGCGCGATCTTTCGCTCGCCTATTCGCCCGGCGTTGCTGTTCCTGTAAGAAAAATAGCCGACGATCCCGATACTGCTTACGATTACACGTCCAAAGGCAACATGGTTGCCGTCATCTCTAATGGCACAGCAATCCTTGGTATGGGCAATCTGGGTGCAATTGCATCCAAGCCTGTAATGGAAGGCAAGTCGGTTCTATTCAAGCGTTTCGCCGATATCGATAGCGTCGATATAGAAGTTGATACGAGCGACGCGGACGAATTCATAAATGCGGTCAAATATCTCGGGCCGTCATTCGGCGGTATAAACCTCGAGGATATCGCGGCGCCGGAAAGCTTCATTATAGAAGAACGGCTCAAAGAACTTATGGACATTCCAGTGTTCCATGACGATCAGCATGGCACCGCGATAATTGCGGCAGCCGGCTTAGTGAATGCGCTCGACATCACTGGGAAATCAATCAGCGATGTCAAGGTCGCTGTTTCCGGCGCCGGCTCGTCGGCCTTGTCAGTGATCGGCCTTATCAAGGCCATGGGGTTGCCGTACGAAAATGCACTGGTCTGCGATTCTAAAGGTGTTCTTTACAAGGGCAGAACGGAGCGAATGGACCAATGGCGATCTGCGCATGCGGTCGAAACTGACAAACGGACCTTAGCCGAAGCCATGGACGGCGCAGACGTCGTCCTTGGGCTGTCCGTCGCCGGGGCGATTTCACAAGACATGATCAAATCCATGGCGAAAAACCCGATTGTTTTCGTCATGGCAAACCCGACGCCCGAAATACTTCCCGAAGAGATTCAAGAAGTAAGAGACGACGCAATTATTGCTACCGGACGTTCCGATTATCCCAACCAGGTGAACAATGTTTTGGGTTTTCCTTATATTTTCCGCGGCGCCCTCGATGCGCGTGCGCGCACAATAAATGAGGAAATGAAAATAGCGTGCGCAAAAGCGCTGGCTGCGCTTGCCCGCGCTGATGTTCCTGACGAAGTCGCCGCCGCATACGGAAAACGCCTCCAATACGGGCCCGGTTACATTATTCCAACGCCCTTTGATCCTCGTTTGATCTCAACAATTCCGCCTGCAGTCGCGAAAGCCGCGGCTGATACAGGCGTCGCCCGACGACCAATCGAAGATCTCACGAAATATTCGGAAATACTGGCCGCGCGAACTAACCCATCGGCGTCATTTTCGCAAAAAATCTATTCATCGCTTCGGGCCCGCGAAACGCCACGGCGCATTGTATTCGCGGAAGGCGAAGAAGAAGCTGTTGTCCGCGCTGCATACGCATTTCAGCAGGAAGGGCTTGGAACGCCAATTCTGATTGGACGGGATGTGGAGATCAAAAATGCACTGGCGGACGCCGGCTTGCCAGTCAATCATGAATTTGAAACATACCATTCCCGGACAGCAAAACATAATGCGGCCTATACGGAATATTTATATAAGCGATTGCAGCGCCGAGGGCATCTGTTCCGAGACGCACAGCGCTTGGTTAATGTCGACCGTAACGTTTATGCGGCATGCATGCTCGCCCACGGCCATGCAGACGGAATGGTTACCGGGATCACTCGCCATTACAATGTTGCGCTGGAAAACATTCGACTAGCGCTGGACCCCAAGCCAAATGACCGGATCATTGGCATGTCAATAATTCTGACCAAAACGCGAACTTTATTTATCGCGGATACAAATGTAACGGAGTTACCGACGCCGACCGACCTGGCCGATATTGCGGTACAAGTCGCCCACGCGGTGCGGCATCTCGGATATACGCCGAAAGTTGCTTTTGTTTCGCATTCAAATTTCGGCAATCCTAACACTGAACATTCTCGCCGCGTTTCCGGCGCCGTTGCGATCTTGGACAATCGAGCCGACGTTGATTTTGAGTATGAGGGAGAAATGACGCCGAGAATGGCGCTCAACGAAACCTTTCGCGCGGTGTACCCGTTCTCACGCCTACAGGGCGAAGCGAATGTTCTGATCACGCCTGGCGTTCACTCGGCGGCAATATCAACCAAGCTGCTAGGCGAAATAGGCGGCGCGGTTGTGCTTGGCCCCCTGCTCATCGGTCTCGATAAACCTGTGCAGATTGCGCAAGTCGGCGCAGGTGTGACTGATATTGTCACGCTAGCCGCTATGGCCGCGTATGATTTGGATTGTGAACATCGGACTTGGTCGGAGAAGCTCGCCTAGAATAACTATTTTTCTTCTGTCCGCCTGAATTTTTTGGATTGCCCGCGCATCAGATCAGCCGCCCATGGCCGGGGCAGCGCCTTTACCAACCAAACCAGAAATTTATTCCAGGCGCCGGGAACATAAACAACGTGCGCTCGTTCGACGGCCTGAAGCGCCCCCTCAACAACTGGCTCTGCGTCCATGAACATGTATTTCGGCAATTTGGAGACCAAGCCGCGCGTATCGTTGACATCGTGAAACTCAGAATAAGTGAATCCGGGACAAAGTGCGGAGGAGTTCACGCCGGTTCCTTCACATTCCGCAGCCAATGATTGTGCAAAGCTGACCAGGAATGCTTTTGACGGCCCATATAGCGTATGGCCCGCAGATCCGGGGACGAGGCCGGCGACTGAGGCGACTTGAATGATCCGCCCATAATCTCGCTCGATCATACCAGGCAACAACAAACGAGTAAGTTGAGCGTAGGACGTAACCATCAGCTCAATAAAATCCTGGTGAGCGTTCCATTCGTTGTCGCAAAAGAAACCGGGCAAGCCAAACCCAGCATTATTGATCAATATGTCAATTTGTACATTTGCGCTCTTCAACTCATCAACTATTGCGACGGGCGCTTCTGGTTTCGCAAGGTCTGCCGCGATCACTATTGTTGAAATGTTGAATTTATTTTCAAGTTCGCGCGCAACTTCATCCAGACGCTCGCGACGACGGGCGATCAAAACTAAATTAGCGCCTTTTTCCGCAAGCGACCGGGCAAAAGCGGCGCCGATACCCGCAGATGCGCCGGTTACGAGCGCCCATTTGTCACCGTAGTTCATAGGCCCATGTTCATCACCAATTGGCCGCCTGGGTCAAGTTCACAGTGCTGTGAATGGAAACGAGATCAATGGATTTGTTTGCGCGTTAAAACGGATTTCAACGGTTAGAACGTAGGCGTTTTATTTCTTTATTGGCTGCCAATATAGCTTTCACACCCAAAGCTTTAAAAAGGCGGTTCACATGGGGCGCAATCCAAGCATCCAGGAGAGAGCCGCATGAAAACCTTGAGCACCGCAATTTTCGTTCTTGCATTTGCCTCAGCGCCAATCGCGCAGTCGCATGCGAAGGAATTTTTCCCGTCAAGTATAAGCAGGCAGAAGTAAACCCGGGCGCCGGCGCGCTGGGGTTGTATAATCGCCTTACGACCCAAGCGGAGCGCGCTTGCTATACTTATGAACAGAGATCGATTTCGGCAATAATCGCTGGCACCGAGGGTGCGTACGAGTTGACGGAGCAAGTCGTTTTCAAGATCGACCACCCGCGCTTAAATGCGGCTCACGAAAGTGTCGATGCTGGAAACGTGACGATTTCGTCAGCCAGAAGCTAAAGCAAATTGCGCAGGGCGGCGAAATCGTCGCCCCGCGTTAGCCCCAATGATTGCGCCTAAGATCGGAAAAAAATAATTCAGGTTTCCGGTTTGGGATATGATCATCCGCGACACTAAAAACGCGAACATGGCGCCGCTTAGGCCAAGCCATACCATACGTTCCGCCTGAAAAATCGCTTGCAAAGTCGTGTCGCTTGCGCGTTTTAATGTCGTAACAATCGCAGCGAACAGTATCGCCAGAAAACATAAAGGCCCTGGAAATCCCAATTCAACTGCGAGCGAAAGATAATAATTATCAAGAGAAAGCGCTCGTCCATAATACCCAACAATACGCGCGGACCGACCCGCTCCGTATCCCAATACCGGTCTTTTGACGATCTTTGGCCACGCCATATTGATCTGATCAATGCGGCCTTGTGTTGATCTAGCCGCGGATGTCCCTGAATCACCGTTTGTAATTTTCTCTGCGCCGGTAACAAGGACCGGAGCGGCTGCAATAAGAAAAACACTTGCCAATCCAGCAAGCGGCAGAAATCGTGATCCTTGCAACTGTCTAACTCGCCAACAAAATGCAACAGCAGCAACAAAACCAGTTCCTGCGGCAAGCGCCAATAAAGCGCCGCGCGAGTTCGTTGCAAATATACCTATAACAACCAAAATTAGTATAAACGCCCAAATAATCCGTGCCCGCTTTCTTGCCGTAGCCAGAAAACAAAGCGCCATTGGCGCTGCGAAACTTAAATATTCACCAAGGGAAATTGGATGTGTATGCGTCGCTTGCGCCCTAAAAATTCCATCGCGTGTTTTTAGCTCCTGTGTTATTTCCAACCATTGCGCGCTCGTCATTATAAACGGCGCTAGCTTGGCTGCGAGGAGCGATTTTGTCAGAAATTCAACTCCTGCAATTCCGCCGGCAACACCCGCGCCAATTGCAGTGGCGGCAGCTATTTGACGAATAGCTTTGAAATTCCGCACATATGTTACAAAAATGCAAAACGGTATTGCCAGTATTATCAGCTGGCGAAAAAATATTTCGCTTGCAAGGACCCTGCCCTCCGCCATCGGCAAGCTAAGTGCGTTGAGCGCAAAAAAGCAGATAACGCCGCCGCCCAAGAATTTATTGTTTTTCAAACCTAGCAAGAAATATCCGCGCCTTACGCGCGACGATATCATGTCGAATATCCAAATGACGCTAAGAATATAAAAAACAATTCTTGGAGGCGTAAGGATGGGGAGCGAACCAATCTTTAAATGTATATATGTTGGCCAAAACGGCATTAGCGCTGCGGCTGCCAATATCAAAGGCCAGACAATCTTGTTGGGGACGCATTTTCTTTTTGGGAGGAACCAAATCCCAAGCACAATGATCGGGGCGGCGAAAATTATAATCGCCGGCGGGAAAATAAGCGTGGCAATTGTCGTTACAGCGATAAACCCACAGAAAATCAATCCGCCGGCCGCGGTCGCGATTTGGCGGAAAGGATTTTGTACAGCGTCATATGCAGACAGCGTAGCCATTGCAGGAAATTAGGCTTAACCCACGAAATATTGCGTTAATCACTACCCTATCGCTATATTAACTAAAATTCTTGAGCGATGCCCGCGAGCAGTAGATTTTCAAATGCACAAGTATTTGGTTTTGCACAGAGTTTGCAGATGATTGTTCAAAAGCACGGCGCGTTTAAGCCCGGGGCGCCGTTAACCAATTTGTTCAATTCGAGAGTGATCAAGTGGAACATATAGAATTCATTAGCATCTTGGTTGCCGCCAGCATTGTCATATTTTGGTACATTCAAAATGAGGCCTCAGGCGGGTTAGGCGGCGCGGGCATCTTGGCGCTTCGCAGCGCCTCTCGTGACGAAAATGCCGAATCTCCAAAATCTTATCGGCCGATCGATCGAACCGCGCTCCGAGGGCGCACAACGTTATCGCCCAGCGAAGCGGTTCGCCCTCGCGAAAAATCCTATCGCATTTTATCGGAGAATGACCGACTGCAACACAAGTTTCGGCGGCAAGATGAGGTCCGGTATCGAGTAAAAGACAAAGCTGCGCCTCACAAAGAATAGATACGCAATGATAGCCGCGCGCTGCGAATTTTGTTGAATCTTGGCGCACTTGGACTGTATGTACGTTCGCATATTGCTGTTTCGTTGCTGTTAGGCGCTTGTGAGTCAAAACCACCGACCCAACGACCATCCCCTCGCACGCCACGGGCGGATAGGCGCGTTATTAGTTAATCTTGGAACGCCAGACGCACCAACCAGCAGCGCAGTTCGTCGGTATCTGCGAGAATTTTTGGCCGACAAACGCGTCGTTGATCTCCCGCGTTTTATATGGCTTCCCATTTTGCACGGTATTATTTTGAATGTTCGACCACCGTCGACCGCAAAAAAATATAAAAAAATCTGGTTTGATGTCGCGAATGAAAGTCCGCTTCGGCACTATACGCGAAAGCAAGCGTCAACGGTTGCTGATCTTTATGAAGATCAGATAATTATTGAATGGGCCATGCGATATGGAAACCCGTCGATCGCCAAGACGGTTTCAAAACTTGCATCGTCCGGGTGTGACAAAATTCTCATCGTTCCTCTTTACCCGCAATATTCAGCGACTACGACTGCGAGCGTTGGCGATGCGGTTTTCGACGCCTTGCGAAATAGACGCTGGCAGCCGGCCATTCGAATGGCGCCGCCATTTTACGATGAAGCTTTGTATATCGCTGCTCTCCGCGACGTTACAACACGGCATCTAGAATCCTTATCGTGGGCGCCGGAGCGCGTCGTCATTTCTTTTCATGGCATACCCCAGCGTTATTTTGATGCCGGCGACCCGTATTTTTGTCATTGCTCAAAAACTGCGCGCTTATTGCGTGAGGCAATGCAATGGAGCGACGATTTTGCGCCAATGGCGTTTCAGTCAAAATTCGGGCGCGAGAAATGGCTGGAACCGTCTACGGAGCAGACGATAAAAATCGCCTCTGAAAATGGAATAAAAAACATCGCTGTTATTACGCCGGCATTCGTTTCGGACTGCATCGAAACTCTGGAAGAAATTGACATTGAATTGCGCTCGATTTTCGAATCGAACGGCGGCGAAAAATTTACCTTGATTCCGTGCTTAAATGACTCGCCGGAAATGATTTCTCTGTTACAAAACCTGATCGAGCGAGAAACATCTGGCTGGCGATAATTATGGCTTGTTGCACTGCGTTTGTACATGATCCAGAAATTTTTCGACATCCGATTGTGACGTTTGAAATGATGTTATCAGGCGTTGAGCGCATGCATCGCGTGATACGCCAGGGGTAACCCATGGGTAAAATGTAGCGCCATCGTTACGCAGTTTTTCCGCAACGCCGTTTGGAAACGACACAAAAACTTCATTGATCTCAGTCTCAAAAAGAACATTCACTCCGTCGATTTGCGCAAGTCCGTCAGAGAGTGTTTTAGCCATGAAATTAGCGTGCCCGGCTAACTCCAACCAGTATTCACGGTCCAAATACGCGTCAAACTGGGCGGCAATGAAGCGCATCTTCGACCACAGGTGACCAGCACGTTTTCGGCGAAATTCAACATCACCGGCTAATTCGCGCTTAAAGAAAATTATGGCTTCTGCGGCAAGGCAACCGTTTTTTGTGCCGCCAAAGCACAAAACATCGACACCAGCTCTCCAAGAAAGTTCCGCAGGCGCCGCGCCGGTCGCCGCAACCGCATTGGCAAACCGGGCGCCGTCCATGTGCACGCTTAGACCTCTCGCATGGGCGACAGCGCACAATTCCGAGATTTCATCGATTGAATATATTGTTCCGGTTTCTGTCCCTTGCGTTAGCGATAGTGCAGAAGCCGGTGCGCCGTGCGGCGGCCGGTGGGGAAATCCGTCCAGCGCTTTTATTACGCCTGTAGCGGTCAACTTTCCATGGTCACCCCGTATTGGAAGCAATTTTGCGCCCGATGAAAAAAACTCCGGTCCGCCGCATTCGTCCATTTGAATATGGGAATCTTCATGACAGACGATCATCCCGTAAGGCGGCGAAAGTACAGAAAGCGCCAATCCATTTGCCGCGCCGCCGGTTGAAACGAAGAAAACTTCACATTCGCATTCGAAAACTTCCGAGAGCCTCGATTTTGCTTTTGCTGTTCTGTCATCACCGCCATAGGCAGGTGATGATCCGTTGTTCTCGCTGGAGATCGCGTCCATGATTTTGGGCGCAACACCCCACCAATTATCGGAAGCAAAATTCATCTTGTGACCTTACAGAAATCTGCTGAAAATCTAAATCGATTTCACCGTGTGCCGGTAGCTATAGTCAGGGCGAACTAAGGGCGAGCGTCAACGCTGTAAAATCATCTATAATCCTAGTGGCGCCAGCGGCCACGAGCCGTGCGTCGTGCCCCGGAAAACAATGACCGCCGCCAACGAACCCCCAAACATCCATTCCCGCGGCCCGCGCAGCCTTCACGCCGTTTTCGCTGTCCTCGATAACGAGGCACATCGCTGGCGGCGTTTTGATCTTCTCAGCGGCGAAATCAAAAATATCTGGCGCCGGTTTCCCGTGTTTCACCTTGTCAGCGGAATATATGTGTGGTGCGAATAGATCGTACAATCCCGTTCGCTTCAATTTTCCTTCCAAGAACTCAGTGCGTGACGATGACGCAATCGCTTTTTTTATTCCAATTTGGCTAATCGCTTTTTCGGCGCCAGGCACCGTTTGAAGCAAGTGCCTGCGCGCGCGGCGCGTTTCAATCAATCCAGAGAAGAAAGCTTCGCCGGGATTTTTTTGATGAATTTCATAATACGCCGCATTCAGTTTTTCAGCGAAAACATCGTCGCGAAAACCTGTAAATAGTTTGACCAAATCCGCCGCTGTCCAGTCAAATCCATGCTCTTGCAGATACGCGGTGGACGCATCTAATCCCAAAATCTCGCTGTCAACCAGAACGCCGTCGCAATCGAATATTATAGCGTCGAATTTTGCGCTCATACGTTGCCTTGCCATCGAGATTTAAAAATATATTCGCTCATAGCGCGAATTTAACCATTGAATATCCTGTTTTATGACAGCGCTTGAATATTTTTTCTTTCCCAGCGAATATTTTGATAATTCTGGGAGGGAAACTAATGAAACAATGTGTTTTTACCGCACAAATTGCACTTGGCCTGTTGGCGATGTCATTGTCCCCGGCGAGCCATGCAAAGGGGCAACCGTCACCAGCTCAAAATATTGAGCGCGACAAAGACGCATTTGAAGCATCGAAAAAACGTTCTGGATCACGCGTATTTAATCAATCCCGTGAGTTCAGAAGTTTTGACGGTTCAGGCAATAATTTAAGCGACCCGGCAGCCGGCGCGGCATTTGAACAATTGTTGCGCCTTGCGCCTAATGACTATGCAGATGGCATTTCTGAAATGGCCGGGGCCACCCGAGCGGGCGGGAGGGAGATAAGCAATCTAGTTGTAGATCAAGACGACCAATCATTTCCAAATTTATTCGATACTAGTGATTATTTATGGCAGTGGGGTCAATTTATCGATCACGACGTCGCCTTAGGCGATGCTGTAAAGAGCAATGACAGATCGCACGATATTGTCGTTCCTATTGGAGATCCAGATTTCGATCCATTCAGAACCGGTGAGGTGCGTATCCGTTTTGATCGGGCCTTGTTTGATGATGCGACCGGCACAGATCTTGAGAACCCACGCGAACAGTTGAACGAAATAACGTCGTGGATTGACGGCTCTATGGTCTACGGGTCGAGTGCTGATCGCGCTGCCGCCTTGCGCGCCAATGATGGAACCGGGCGATTGAAAACCAGCCCCGGTGATTTGCTGCCGCTGAATTCCGAACTGTTGCCAAATGCAAACGAAGGGCCGATCGATCCGGCAGAGCTTTTCGTCGCCGGGGATGTCCGTTCAAATGAACAAATCGGGTTGACCGTTATGCACACACTGTTTGTACGCGAGCACAACAGATGGGCTGATCAAATTAAACGAATGCGGCCGTGGTATTCTGGTGACGACATATATTTCGCCGCCAGGCGAATGGTAATCGCTGAAATTCAAATCATCACATACAATGAATTTCTACCAGCGCTGATCGGCGAAGACGCAATGCCGCCCTATCGCGGGTATCGCGAAGGTAATCCCGGTCTGTTCACGGAATTTTCCGGCGCCGCCTATCGACTTGGGCATACGTTGATCAACGAGAAATTGTTGAGAATCGACGGCGATGGTCACGAGGTGGCTGACGGCCATCTTGAGCTGCGCGATGCATTTTTCAATGCACCAATACTGCTAACATCGAGAAATGACATTGACCCGGTGCTTCGCGGGCTCGCGGCGCAAAAGAGCCAAGCATTCGACAATATGATTGTCGATGATCTCCGAAATTTTTTATTTGGTCCGCCCGGCGCTGGCGGATTTGATCTTGCCGCACTCAATATCCAACGTGGCCGTGATCGCGGGTTGCCGTCATATAACGATGTGCGCGAAGCGCTCGGCCTTGAACGGGCAACGGATTTTTCTGACATTTCGTCGAACGTTTCCGTCAGCGAAAAACTCGCAATGGCGTATGCCGATGTCGATGACATTGACCTTTGGGTGGGCGGCGTCAGCGAAGATTCATTACCCGGTGAGGGATCGCAACTCGGCGAGACTTTCCGCGCTATTGTGGTTCACCAGTTTACAGCTTTGCGCGACTTCGACCGTTTTTGGTGGGAACGAGATCTCACCCGTCCTGAAAAGGCGATGATCAAGCATGTGCGTTTAAGCGACATAATCGTGGCGAACACCGATATCCGGCGCCGGGAAATTCCGAAAAATGTATTTTACGTTAGCAATGCCTCACCCGAACGGCGACACAAAAAAGGCCGCTAATATAGCGGCCTTTTCTTGAGTGGAAATTGTTGCGCCTTAACCGGCTAAAACTGCAAGCAAAAGCAAGGCAACGATATTGGTAATCTTGATCATCGGGTTTACCGCCGGACCCGCTGTATCTTTGTAGGGGTCGCCGACGGTATCGCCTGTGACGGACGCTTTATGCGCTTCTGAGCCCTTACCGCCGTGATTGCCGTCTTCAATGTATTTCTTGGCGTTATCCCATGCGCCGCCGCCTGCGGTCATAGAAATCGCAACAAAGAAGCCGGTCACGATAACGCCGATCAACATGGCGCCTACTGCTGCAAGAGCCGCTTCCTTGCCGCCTACTGCATTGATGATGAAGTAAAGCGCCAACGGAGAAAGGATTGGCAACATGGATGGCACCACCATTTCCTTAATCGCTGCGCGTGTAAGCATATCAACGGCTCGGCCATAATTTGGCTTAGAAGTTCCCGCCATGATGCCAGGGTCTTCACGGAACTGCCGGCGAACTTCCTCAACAACGGCGCCGGCCGCACGGCCAACAGCCTGCATGGCGATACCGCCGAAGAGATACGGCAAGAGGCCGCCAAGAAGGAGCCCAGAAATTACGTAAGGATCGGACAACGAGAACGATACCGAGACACCCTCAAAGAACGGATAGTCCGCCGGGTGTGCGGCAAAGTGGCGAATGTCCTCTGTGTAGGCTGCGAATAACACCAGTGCGCCAAGGCCGGCCGAACCAATTGCATAGCCCTTGGTTACCGCTTTGGTTGTGTTGCCAACGGCATCCAGCGCATCAGTCGTATCGCGCACAGACCCTTCAAGACCGGCCATTTCCGCGATACCGCCAGCATTGTCTGTAACCGGACCAAAGGCATCCAGAGCGACAATCATGCCTGCCAGCGCGAGCATTGTCGTAACGGCGGTTGCGATACCGTAAAGACCTGCAAGATTATATGTCAAAATAATGCCTACAACGATGACGATCGCCGGAAGCGCAGTTGCTTCCATGGAAACCGCGAGACCTTGAATAACGTTGGTGCCGTGACCGGATTCAGATGCAAGCGCTACCGATTTAACCGGCCGGAACCCTGTGCCGGTGTAGTATTCGGTAATCCAAACGATCAGCCCGGTAATTACAAGACCGACAACCCCGCAAATATAAAGGCTTAGGCCAGTAAATCCCTTGCCGGCAGCTGTCTGGCCAATTTCCTCCGAAAAGCCGAACAGTTGAAATGTGACGGCAGCAACAGCTACGAGCGACAAAAGCCCGGTAACGACCAGTCCTTTATACAAGGCGCCCATGATATTCGTCGAGCCCTTGCCGAGCGTTACGAAAAACGTTCCGATGATTGACGTAATGATACAAACTGCGCCGATCGCCAATGGATAGAACATGAATTCAGCTGCGTTGGCCGTGAACAGAATTGAACCGAGCACCATGGTCGCAGCAACCGTAACGACATACGTTTCAAACAAATCAGCAGCCATGCCTGCGCAGTCGCCAACGTTGTCTCCAACATTGTCTGCAATTGTCGCAGGATTGCGAGGATCATCTTCGGGAATTCCCGCCTCAACCTTGCCGACCATGTCGCCGCCCACGTCGGCGCCTTTGGTAAAGATGCCGCCGCCAAGGCGAGCGAATACCGAAATCAATGAAGCGCCGAGCGATAGAGCAATCAAGCCATTAACGACCTGACGGCTCTCTGGAGCGTTGCCCATGCCCGTTGTCAGAATTGCATAATATGCAGCGAGACCAATCAGCGCGAGACCCGCGACCAGCATGCCGGTGACGGCGCCAGAACGGAACGCGACGGAAAGACCTTTGGCTAGGCTTTCGCTCGCAGCTTGCGTTGTACGCACATTAGCGCGAACGGAAACCAACATTCCGATATAACCGGCGGCGCCTGACAAAATCGCGCCAATGGCGAAACCGACTGCAGGAACGAAGTCAAACTGGAAAGCAAAGAGCAAGACCAGAAAAACCACGGCGCCTGCAATCGCGATCGTTATGTATTGGCGATTCAAATAGGCTTGCGCGCCTTCCTGGATCGCGCCAGCGATCTCGCGCATTTTTTCGTTGCCTTGCGAAAGTGATAACACCGAATTCACGGTAAAAGCGCCATATCCAACAGCGACAAAGCCGGCCAAAATGACCAACCAAAGCGACATGCTCATTTGTATTTCTCCTGGGAAATCCCGATTTATCGTGGGGTGATTGCTGATATGGCCGCGCCAGGATGGTCCCCATCAGCGCGCTTCAACCAGCCCCGATTAAAGTCCGCGGGAAATTGGCAAAGCCGGCGAACAAAATCAACCGGTTCGAGTGGGATTTAAAGGCGCGACATTATGGCGCCCGCAAATTTGATCTATGACGAGCGCATCGCTTGTTTTGTTTGCGGCTCAGCGTCGGTAAGCTCTTTAACCCAAGGGTACTTCTTGGCTGTTTCGTCAGTGTAACCAAGATTTCGAGCCGTTGCGCTGCGGTTGCGCTCTTCTGTTTTGTCATAAAACGTACCGAAAATCCGATCCCAAAAGAATTCAGCTATTCCAAAATTACCGGACTCATCGTGGAAATGGTGCGCCAAATGCCGCCGCTTCATGTCTTTCCAGAATTTTGATTTTGGCTCAAAAGCGAGGTGTTCACCGGCATGAAGGAATTCTGTAACGCAAGTCATGATGACCGTTCCAGCTATTGCGCCTGCAGCGCCGGCGGCGCCGTGAATGAGCCACCCCAATGGACCCGCCGCCAGGAAAATGGTTGGAAGCGTGGTATGCAGGCCGCCAAAAAGCACGGATAAATCATTCGGAAAGCGATGATGATCGTAGTGAACTCGTTTCCACAAGCTCGCCAAGAATGGCGTCTTGAACATCCAGCTGCCGTGAAGAATGAACCGATGTGTGACGTACCACGCGAACGGAAAGAGTAGCATTCCAGCCGCAATCGAGGCCAAAAACGGCCAAATCGCCCCCATTTTCCAAATACCTATGGCAAGAGAGCCAATCAGAATTAGCGCGTATATCTGTATGGCTGGATAGGTGATATAGGCGCGAACAAGGTCGTCGAAGGTCATCCGGTTCAGCAGATATTCTTCACTTTTCCACGCCTTGTAGCCGACGAAAATCCGCATTTTACTCATCCGTTGAGGCATATTGGCAAAAATCGCCACGCCATGTCGCTGGAAACTATGCGCGGAGACTGCCGACTTCAAGCATGGACGGCGGATTGACGCGGGCGTCCAATTCGTATTTTGTAAAAGGCCTGGGTAAAATTTGATGCGGTGCAACAAAGCGACCCCTGGCACGGCCCGCTAAAGCTTTGTATCTGCTTATTTTTGTGCAATGCACAGACTTGTGGAAGTAAAGCTACGGGCGAATTTGGCGGGGCGACCCGTAAAACATATAGTAGCAGCGGGCGCGGGGGGATGCGCCGTTATGCTGAGGTAAGAAAATGGCGGTTTTAACTCGCCAAATTGCGGGGGCGTAAATGGCAGTCCAGTCGACACCAAGCGCAAACAAGACCCTTGAACATCAAGCTGGCGGCTTCGCTAGCATCCCTGAAGCGCTTGATTATGCGGCGCGCGGCGAAACTGGCGTCAACTTCTTTAATCTGCGCGGCGAAGTGTATGCCTCGATGGCGTATGCCGAAGTTCTCGAAAAAGCGAAATTACTCGCCGATAAACTTGCTGGGCGTTACGAACGTGGGGCGCGTATTGCAATTATTGCCGAAACCAGCCCAACTTTTTTGCTGACTTTCTTTGCCTGCCAATGCGCAGGGTTAGTGCCGGCGCCGATGCCGATGCCGGTGAACCTTGGCGGCAAGGACGGATATCTACGGCAAATTACGCAAATGATTTCAGGCGCCGACGCGGCCGCCGCAATCGGTCCGGCGGAGCTTAAAGAATTCCTTATGGAGGCCGCCGGAGATTCAGGTGACGTAGAAATTCTCGATTTTGAGGAGGTCGCGGCGTTATCAATAGGATCGACCGCAGCAAAGCCATTTGGACCTGGCGAAAATTGTTACATTCAATACTCTTCAGGTTCAACGAGTGCGCCAAAGGGCGTTATCGGTACGCAAAACTCCGTTACCGCGAACCTAACGGCAATTACGCGCCATGGTTTAATGGCCCGGGCCGGCGATCGCGCCGTAAGCTGGCTTCCGCTGTATCATGACATGGGCTTGATTGGATTTTTGCTGGCGCCGCTATTCGCACAATTATCGGTAGACTACCTGTCAACGTCGGATTTCGTCCGGCGGCCTTTACTCTGGTTACGGATTATGAGTGATCAGAAAGCCACGCTAACCTATAGCCCCTCATTTGGGTATGATTTAGCAGCAAAACGATCCGCGCGCGCCGAGCCGGGGTCAATCGATCTGAGTACACTGCGTGTTGCGGGCATCGGCGGCGATATGGTGCGCGCTGAAGCCTTGAATGCTTTCGCTGACGCTTTCGAACCATTCGGTTTCTCGCGAAAATCGTTCACGCCCAGTTACGGCATGGCGGAGGCGACACTTGCGATTGCTTTTCCGCAACTGGACCGAGAAATTATCGTCGACCAAGTTGATATGCGCCACTACACGCGATCAGGCATTGCCCAACCAGCTTCTGCGGTTACATCACCCGAACATAATCGAGGCTTTGTACTTTGCGGGGCTGCACTGCCGGGTCACGACATTGAGGTGCGCAACGAAAAGGGCGATGCGGTCGATGAACGCGTCGTCGGACGCATTTTTATAAAAGGACCAAGCCTAACGCCCGGATATTATTCCGCGCCGAAATCTTCGGCTGAGATGTATCACGGAGAGTGGCTCGATACCGGTGATATGGGTTACATGTTGGACGGTGAAATCGTTATCACCGGCAGGGCAAAAGATCTCATCATAATCAACGGAAGAAACATCTGGCCACAAGATATTGAATGGGCGGTGGAGAAGGTTGAAGGCGTTCGAAGCGGCGGCGTCGCGGCGTTTTCTGTCGATGACGGGCAAGGCGAAAAGATTGTAGTGGTCGTAGAGCGACGGGGTATGGATGATGAGGCTCGCGAAATCATGAAGCGCGAAATTGCTAAAGTCATACAAAATGCTGCTGGCGCACCGGCAACAATTGTTTTGGCGCGTCCGCACTCTATGGTCATGACCTCCTCCGGAAAACTCTCCCGTGCAAAAGTAAAACAAAAATATCTTGACGGCGCCTTCGACGAGACTGTCGCCAAATCTGCTGCTGAGGCCTCGCCAGCTATGGCGGAAGCGCGCGTGTAAAATTGAGATTTGCCGTAACGGGCGCCAGCGGGTTTATAGGCCGCGAACTCCTGGACATTCTTCGCCAACGAAATTTTGAAGTTGCCGCGCTAATTCGCAATCCAGACGCTTTTAAGGGCGATCAACATTTACAGATTATTGCGGGCGATCTTGACGATCCCGTTGCGCTAAAAATGCTGTGTGAAGGAGCGGATTTCGTCATTAACCTTGCGGGCGTGACGCACCCGAAGCGCGCCGATGACTACGAGAAGATAAATGTGCGTGGCGCCTCAAATATCGCCGCAGCCGCTAAATCCGCGCAAGCCGTTTTAATCCATATATCATCGCTATCGGCGCGGCAGCCGAGCGTTTCTCCATATGCAATGAGCAAACGGCAGGGCGAAGATGCGGTGGCCGATACGGGCGGAAGCTGGGTTTCACTTCGTCTTCCAGCCATTTACGGGCCTCGCGATTCAGCGACACTGCCTTTTTTCAAAACAGTTGCTGCCGGCTGGGCGCCGGCCCCGAACACGAACCCGCCTGCAAAAGCAACATTACTGCACGTTAGCGACGCCGCTGCGGCGATTGTCGCTGCGGCGTTAGAGGCGCCGCCCGGCGCCATTTATGAAGTCGGCGATGATACCAAAGACGGGCGCTCGTGGCGGGAGATCAGCGACACGCTGGGCCGCGCGCTAGGTATCTCACCAAGACATCTCCCAGTCCCCAAATCGATGATTTCTGTCTATCATGCAATTCTTGCGGCTTTCGAGCGTATTTCCGGAAAAGGCCCGAGTGTAAGGATTGGGCAAGTCAATGAATTTTTTCATCCAGATTGGGTTGCGCGCGAAAATTTGCTGTCTAGCACCACGGCTTGGCGTCCAGCGATCACCCTGGAAGCAGGATTTGCACAAACGATCGATTGGTATCGTGCGAACGGTTTGCTATAGACAGGATTAAGCCAACGAACGGTTGGAGAGGGATTATATGTCAGGCATTCAAGAAGACGACGATCTTGTATTTCGAAAAATTGCTTCGTTGATAGAGCCCTTAAACGACAAGGGCGTTAAACTTACGCGTGAGACTGACATGATCGCAGACCTTGAAATCGATTCTGTATCTGTTCTCGATATCGTCATGGACATCGAAGATAGTTACGACATCTCAATTCCAGTAAACACCATATCAGAAATTAAAACGATTGGTGAGTTGGTGGACGCCATCCATGATCTCAAAAAAGAACAGTCCTGATTGATGAGCCTTTTCGATAAATTTAAGAGCACAGCCGAACAATATAACGCGCTCGTCGCGGCGACCGAACGCGACCCATTCGGCGTTTCAATGGACGAAATAAAAGGGCCGACGCGGGCAATCGTAAAAGGCAAGGAAATCGTCCTTGCCGGCACCAACAATTACCTCGGCATGACTTTCAACAAGGACGCGGTTGATGCTGCGAAAATCGCCATCGATGAGGCCGGCACTGGAACAACAGGTTCGCGTTTCGCAAACGGGACTTACGCTGCGCATCGAAAACTCGAAAATGACTTGGCTGAATTTGCTGGCTACAAATATTGCATCGTCTTTTCTACCGGTTACCAGGCAAATCTCGGCGCAATTAGCGCGCTGGCGCAACCGCCAAACGACGTCATTTTAATCGACGCAGATTGCCATGCATGCATTTATGACGGCTGCCAACTTAGCGGCGCGCAAACCGTTCGTTTCCGCCATAATGACCCCGAGAGCTTGGACAAGCGGCTGTCCCGACTAGATGAAAACGTTTCCGGCAAACTCGTTTGTATCGAAGGCATGTATTCAATGTTCGGCGACGTCGCGCCTGTCGGGGAATTTGTGGAAGTCGCACATAGGCACGGCGCACAGCTATTGCTGGATGAGGCTCATTCCTTTGGCGTATTCGGAGACGGGGGCCGCGGCGTTTGTGAACGAGATGGCGTATTAGCGGATGTCGATTTCTACACC
Organism: Hyphococcus sp.; assembly: GCA_013002535.1. Classification (GTDB taxonomy): domain Bacteria; phylum Pseudomonadota; class Alphaproteobacteria; order Caulobacterales; family Parvularculaceae; genus Hyphococcus. The sequence continues at coordinate 71,409 of JABDJK010000080.1, read as the reverse complement.
GGTACTTTTTCGAAAAGCCTAGCCTCCATCGGCGGTTTTGTGATGTCGAACCATCCCGAACTTGAATATCTTCGCTTTTCAAGTCGGCCATATATGTTCACCGCATCGCCGTCGCCGGCGAACATCGCGGCGGCGAATGCTGCACTAAAAAAAATCGCCGAAGATGCATCGATGCGGACTTCATTATGGGAAAATGCGAACCGAATTCATGCGGCGTTTACGCAGCTTGGGTTTGAACTTTGCGCTGAGACCAGCCCCGTGATCGCTGTCAAAATGGCAAATCGTGAACAAGCGTTTATGGCGTGGAACTTTTTGATGGACCACGGCGTATACGTAAACTTGGCTATCCCGCCTGGAACGCCAAACGCGACTTCCATTCTTCGATTAAGTGTATCAGCCGCGCACACGAACGAAGATCTGGATGCGGTTGTTGGCGCATATACTGCGCTTTCTGAGGCGCTCGCGTCTTAGTTTGGGTTTGGCTTCACTTTTGCGTTAACAAGAAAAAGTCCACGCCCAGGCCACATTTCTGTGGCAAAAGTGGCAAGTGTTAACTGTGTATTGGGTAATTTTGTAATGCGTTTGCGTTTACGTTTAGTGCGCCTCACCCTTCCAGCAGGCTTGTTGTTAACCGCAACGCCATCCACGGTATTCGCAGATTCCGCGCCAGAGTTTGATTTTTTACATGTAAGTTGTAACGGCGGCGAAAACGAAATTCGCGTTATTATTGAAAACGTCGAAAAAAGCGTCGGATTGGTGGCGGCGGACCTTTATCTTAACAACGAAGAAACATTCCTGAAGCCGAAACAACGAGTAAAACAAGTTCGGTTTGCCGCGCGTGAACCATTCACCGCCTACTGCATGACAGCACCCGAACCCGGTCTATACGCCATCGCGCTTTACCACGACCGAAATGCTAATGGATCTCTCGATCGCACGGGCCTTGGTTTGCCCGCCGAACCATGGGGAATATCAAACAATCCACGTGTCAGGTTTTCAGCGCCGCACGTATCCAAAGCAATCTTTGAAGTCACTGCCGACGGCGCAAAGGTAGCTATTCGTCTGCGATAACGCTAAATCCAATCATTCGATCCTATTGGCGTCTTGCTTCAGCAGGGAACAGCAATCCATGAGTGACGGCTCAGTCGAGATAAAGCCAGTTAACACCAGTTCCGAACGCAAGAAATTTATCAGGCTAGCGTCATCAATATATGCTGACGATGAAAATTATGTTGCGCCTCTGGAATTTGAAATAGGACCACGCTTAGATCCTGAAAAGAACCCAGGCTTAAGGGGCTCGCCGAACCAATTATGGGTCGCGTACAAAAATGGCGCCCCTGTTGGCAGGATTGCCGCGATTGTAAATCAAGGGCACATCAATCACTATAATGATGGCGCAGGGCACTTTGGATTCTTTGAGTCTATAGACGAGTCTGATGTCGCAACCGGCCTCCTGAAAACGGCATCCGAATGGCTACGTCAACAAGGGATGTTAAAAATCGCGGGGCCATTTAATTTTTCCGTAAATGAAGAATGCGGCATGCTGATCGACGGGTTTGATTCGCCGCCTTATATCATGATGCCCCATGGGCGCCGCTATTACCAAAAGCTGATTGAGGCGAATGGATTTTCAAAAGCGATGGATATGTACGCATTGCGCTATATGCCAAAACGTCAATTTATCCCGGAAAAACGTCTTCGATTTGTCGAAAAAGCGCTTTCGAGTCCGAAGGTTTCGATCCGCAGCCTGAACGCGAGCGACTTACTTGGCGATATCAAAATCATTATCGATATTTACAGCGACGCCTGGTCTGATAATTGGGGCTTTATTCCGTTTACCGAAGATCACGCCAAACATATGGCAAGCGAGCTTCGGCCGATCATTTCAAAGTATAATGTGGTGCTTTGCTACTATGATGGCGAACCCGCCGCATTTGGCCTCGTTTTGCCAAATATAAACGAAGTCACTCGAGATTTTAATGGAAGACTATTGCCGTTCAATTGGGCGAAATTTCTATGGCGCCTAAAAGTCAAGGGCGTAACAAAAGCCAGAATGCCTTTGATGGGCGTGCGAAAACGCCTACAGGGGAAACCCGTCGGTGCGGCATTTGCCTACAAAATCATAGACATGGTAAATTCTGCGAACATGGATCACGGTGTTACCGAGTCGGAATTATCCTGGATACTAGAAACCAATCCTGCCATGTTGACGATGTTAACTGATATGGGCGCAGAAATTTATAAAACCTATCGGATTTACGAAAAAACTTTGTGACTATGGTTTTTGTTTCAATTTTCTTTTTTATCCTTGCAGGAATGGCGGAGCCGGTTCGGGCGGACACCGCACCGGTCTATTATGAATACAAGGTCATTTCAAAAATTCCGCACAGTACAGATGCCTATACACAAGGGCTGTTTTTCTACAGCGGCGATCTTTTCGAAACGACAGGCCAATACGGACAGTCAAAATTACGGCGGATCAAAATTACTACGGGCGCAGTCGCGGCGGAGCAGGAATTACCGGACCAAATATTTGGCGAAGGCTCGGTAATTCACAATGGAGAAATTTACGTTTTAAGTTGGCGCGAACAATACGGAATGGTGTTCGACCCATCCTCTCTGAAGCAGAAACGAAGTTTTCAATATTTCGGAGAGGGCTGGGGTTTGACCAGCAATGGCGAACATCTGGTGATGAGCGACGGCTCTTCAATTTTGAAGTTCATCGACCCAGAAACGTTTGACATCTTGGGATCGGTCGATGTCACACTTCGCGATCGTCCAGTATCCGCTCTAAATGAGCTAGAATGGATCGATGGCGAAGTTTACGCCAACGTCTATCAGACGAATGCTATCGTACGCATAGACCCCGCATCTGGAAAGGTGACCGGCGTGATTGATATGCGGGGCATATTGCCTGATGAGGATTACGTGAAGGGTGAAACCGACGTCCTGAATGGCATAGCCTACGACGCGGAAAGCGAAAGACTTTTCGTTACGGGAAAAAATTGGCCTTGGATTTACGAAATTGAGTTAACGCCGCGGCTGAACTAGCTCTGGGCCCAGAACAATTCAGCGCATAAACGGCTCGTCGAAACTTCGTAATTTTCGGGAATGAAGGGCGCCGCGTTTTGCATCGGCTCTCAGGATCTCGATTGCACGCACACCAATCTCGAGGTGTTGGCTAACCCGTTCCTGATAGAAAGCATCTGCCATACCCGGCAATTTAACTTCGCCGTGGAGCGGTCGGTCTGAAACACACAACAACGTGCCGTAAGGGACCCGATACCGATATCCATTTGCCGCGATTGTCGCTGACTCCATATCAATCGCTATCGCGCGCGCCTTGTTCAAGCGAACGGCGTTGCGTTCAAATCTCAATTCCCAGTTTCGGTCGTCCGTCGTTACGACGGTGCCTGTACGTAAGTGTTCTTTCAGTTTTACTTCGTCGATGTCGCAAACTTCGGAAACTGACTTAGTCATCGCCAACTGCACTTCGGCGAGCGTCGGCAATGGAACTGACGGCGGCAAAACATCATCCAAAACGTTGTCTTCGCGTAAATATGCATGCGCCAGCACATAATCTCCGAGCCGCTGCGTTCGCCGTAACCCACCGCAATGGCCGATCATAAGCCAAACTTGCGGGCGCAGGACGGCGAGATGATCAGTTATTGTCTTTGCGTTAGAGGGGCCCACGCCAATATTGACGAGCGTTATCCCCTGATGGCCAGGCTGCGTTAGATGATATGCGGGCATTTGCGGTGAACGCGCCGATCCTCTTTGCCCCGCTTTTCCTTTTGTAGAAACGACATCTCCAGGCTCTATCAATGACGCAGCCCGACCGGCCTCCACTTCCTTCAAACTGTACTCAACGAACTCATCAACATACCGCTGATAATTAGTGAACAGAATAAAGTCTTGAAAGCTGTCTGGCTTAGTGGCCGTATAATGCTGAATACGGTGCAGCGAATAATCGACCCTTTCTGCGGAGAATAGCGATAACGGCAATGGGCCGGAGCGTTTCAATACAAATTGGCCGTCTACAATATCATCGTTCGTCGCAACAAGGTTTGGCGTATGAAAATGATATTGAAGTTCGTTCCGTCTCTCCTGGCTTAACGCCGCAGTCGCTTTTTCGATCGCGAACGAAAGCGGGATTGGCGTGAAGGATTTTCCAACAAAAATTTTTGCCGAGAACCGATCAATAATTCTTGCAATCTGCCCGCGAAAATAATGCTCAAACAGCCGTGGCTGCGTTATCGAGGCGCCATGAATGCTAGCCGAAGCAACGCGCCCCAAGGCGAGCTTTGAGGTTTGCGGGGCGGCTTCCGCCGGCACGCTGGCGCACAAATATGGATAGGCCGGTGCATACCCATCGTCGGGCGCATAATCCCCCTCCATAAATTGCTCAAAACGCGCCTGAAGTTTCGAATGCGCCTCATCATAAAGATAAATTAGGCGCTCAACGGCGGCTTCTGGTGAATCGCAATAAACTAGGTCGTGAGCTGGCGCATCTACGGGGGGGGGTGTCGGCATGGAATTCCTTTTTTGACCGACCGTTTTACACCAAATGCGATTGTCTTCGCCAGCCCCGAGAGCACGCCAAATGAGCGCTATTTGAGCTTTGCGAGTTCGTCATCACTGATGTTTCGGGCTTCGTCCGTGAGCATAATTGGCACACCATCCCGGATTGGATAAGCAAGTTTGGCGCGTTTACTAAGCAATTCCTGTTTTTCTTTGTCGTAGTGCAGTTTTGACTTTGACTGCGGACAGACAAGCAGTTCGAGCAATTTTCGATCAATTTCAGGTTCGGTTTTTGAGGTGGTCATAAAGCTTTGATTTCTGGCAGCGGAATTATTGATAATTTATTGTATAGGATGCTCTGGGTCATCATCACCGGACATTTTCATAAGCGCCATTAGACATGATGCTCGATCGGCAATCGTCTTTGCCTCCAACAACGCCTGTTTTTCGCTGGGCGAAAATGGCGCTCCCATCGTAAGCGACGCGGTCAGCGATGCGATCGAGGCATTCGATACCGTATCTTCGTCCGCATGAAGACCGGCAGAATGAAGGTATTCACCCACCGCGTCCAAAAATGCGTCCCGTTCCACAGCTTCCCCGGAATTGTCAGTTTGCGAATCGACGCTAAATGCGAGCCAGTCCGCCTGTATTGTCCGATAAGGTAACTCACTGTAAATTTCGTCGCGAATTGAAAAGCGATGCAAGCCTGAAAGTACGATTTGATACCGTCCGTCGCTCGTTTCGCTGAATGTGGTGATGCGTCCGGCGCATCCAACATTAAAAAGCGAAATGGGTTCGGTCTCCGGACCTATGGCCGATGGCTGTATCATTCCAATTATTCTTGCATCTGCAAGCGCATCATCCACCATCTGCAAATAGCGTGGCTCGAAAATATTTAACGGCAATTGTGCGCCAGGCAACAATATGGCCCCTGCCAGCGGAAAGATTGGGCACGTCGGAATATCTTGAATTGGATGACGAGTTGCGTGCGGAGTGGGCATCGCTTGGCTTCGAAACTCCGTTTATTTATGAAAACAAAATGGACGAGAGTCGCCGCCGCGCGCGTAATGTCAACGGATTGCCCGCGCCTAACGCATCAAAAACAGTGAGCAGTTTTTTACGCGCAGCGTCTTCATTCCATTCACGGTCTGTCTCAATAATTGTTAAAAGCTGATCGACCGCATTTTCCATTGAGCCGGCCGCCAGAAGCGCGCCGGCAAAATCGAACTTGGCATCGAGGCTTTCCGGTTCGGCGGCGACTTTTGCCTCAAGGCTTGCCAGATCGCCTGAAGTTGGGTTGCTTTCCGCCAATGCTATGGCGGCTTTTATACTCTGAAGAGTGGGGTCTTCTTGCTGATCCGCCGGTATCGTTTCCAAAACCTGCTTGGCTTGTTGAAAATCCTGCAAACCAACATAACAGCGCGCCAATCCTGCGAGTGCTTTGATATTCGTCGGATCTGCTTGTGCAACCTGCCCAAAGAGTTGCGCCGCCGCCGCAAAATCGCTTTCCTCGAAGGCGGCCTCGCCGGCGCTTAGATAGTCTTCATTCGGATCGTCGCCTTCGCTGGGTGACCCGCCTGCCGCCGCCATTACTCGATCGACAAAGGCCTTTATTTCGCTCTCAGGCAGAGCGCCCTGAAAGCCGTCAATCGGACGGCCTTGGTGGAATGCATACACCGTTGGAATTGACTGAATGCGCAGTTGTGACGCCAGCATTTGGTTTTTGTCGATATCAACTTTTACAAGTAAAACTGCGCCATTTGCGTCTGCAACCGCCTTCTCAAGCGCCGGCGCCAACTGTTTGCATGGGCCGCACCAGTCGGCCCAGAAATCCACAATAACCGGACGAACCATGGATTCTTTGATGACATCGGCTTCGAAGCTATCGATGGTTGCGTCTTTTACCAACGATTCCGCTTTTGGCTCATTGGCCCCGATTAACGAGCTCATCTCTATCTCCATTGCTTAAGTATTCTAGATGCGTTCGCGCGAGCAGAAACGCAACCTGTCAAGCGTCAGTTGGATCAGCCAAATCAAGGATCAGAGGCGTAAATCCGCAATTTTCTATAAACTTAATCATGTCAGCAGGCGAAACCGCTGTTGATGCGCAATTTTCGAGCGGGTGGAACCAAACGGGGTCACAATCCAATATGGCGCGGTCGATCACGACATAAGCCAATTCTTGCGGAGACGCATTGATTAGCGCGAACGGCGTAACGGACCCTGGCTCAACACCCAACGTAGCGGTCATCAATTCGGGATTTCCAAAAGACAAGCGCCCCTTGGCGCCAATAATCTTGCCAAGGGCGACGAGATCAACCTTCGTGTCCGCGTGTGCAACCGCCAAAAATAGTGAGCCCTTTTTATCCTTCAAAAACAAATTTTTGGAATGGCCTCCGGGCATGTCGGCCTTTATCTTCGCGCTCTCGACGACGGTAAATACTGGTTGATGGTCAACAGTTCGGTGGCTTATTCCGAACTCATCTAAGCATTCGAGCAGGTCGCCGCGTGATTTCGGGGACGGCGGCCGCGATATTTCGTTTTCGCTCATAAAAACTCCCATAAAATGAGTGTATTGGCGCTTGCAAAGGCGGATTTGCTCGTGCATATAGCGTCGCTCACTGGCGGGCGACAAGCTTGCCGGTATCGGAGCGCGGGCGTAGCTCAGGGGTAGAGCGAAACCTTGCCAAGGTTTAGGTCGTGAGTTCGAATCTCATCGCCCGCTCCAGATTTTCTATAAAACCCACAGAAAATCAACAACTTAGAGACCGCCAATCTCGGCGTTGATGCGCAAAATGATGCACATTTTGATGCATGAATTTTTTGAAAAACTTGCACTGATCAATCCGCGCCAACGAAGCTTAGAAGCGGTTCGTAATCGCCAGCATCCGCCGCCCTGAGCGCGGCAATGTATTCATCCCGGCGCTCATTGCTTTGCATCAGATCAAATCCGCCCGCCCAGTCTATCGGCGGATGGGCAAAGCGCTCTTGCAAATACGCGTCAGTCGCGATGCGTGCATGCCGACCATTGCCGTTGGGGAAGCAGTGGATTTGCACGATCCGGTGATGAAACCGCGCGGCGGCTTCTAACGGTGGATAGGGTTCATGCTCAGCCCAATAGCGCGCATCATCAAGGAGCATTCTGAGTTGCTCCCCGATTTGAATGGGGTCGATACCGATATTCTTTTCGGTTGAGCGAAATGTACCTGCCCAGCTCCAGACATCCCCAAACATCCTCTTGTGCAGCGTGCGGATGAACTCTTCGCTCAAGACATCTTTGATACGGATTCTTGAGAGCCATTGAAGGCCTGATTGGATATTGACCTGTTCAAGTTCATCAAGCTCGCCGCGCGTTTTGATGTGCTTGAATTTCAGGCCTTCCAGGTCGTCGGGATCGAGCGGCGTTGCGCCATCCGGTTCGCCTATAATGCCGCTCATTCCTCCTCCCAAAAATCTGATGGGGGATCGCGTAAAAGCTCATCGGCCAGCCGTTTGATTTCAGCTTGGTTCTGCTTCTCATCCAGCGCTTGTTTTTCCAGCGCCATATGCGTTGAGACGCGTGAGACCAGCGCCTTGGCTTTTTTACGGGCCTGGCGCTCAATAATGCTTTGGACATCGCCTTCTTTCGGAAGGATCGCGTAGACAAATTTGGCGTCCATTGCTCTAGCAAGGTCTTGCATAGAGCGAAGGGTGACGCCGCCATCGATCTCGGCTTTTTCAACTTGTGAAATCCGCTTTCGGGATAGCCCCATGCGCCGCCCGAGTTGCGCGCCCGTCATACCGAGCGCCTTGCGCATTGCCGCGATCCAGCCTTCTGAAGGCATGGAAGTAGTGTTCGCTGCACTGCTGGCAGCGTTATCGATTTGCTTGGCAATTTGCCTTCTGACTGTCTCTTTTACACTCATATCGACCACATATTTATGGACACAAAGCCTTATCCGTCTACTTATATATAGACTAACTATCGCATTTGTCCATATTTTTATGGCCTTTATGAGAAAATTCGTCCATAAATATGTAGACGCAAGAATCCTGTTGAAACGCCGTGAAGCTTTTATTTCAGGCAAGTGAGCGAATATTCCTCGTTATCCGGGCGTATGCGGCGCGGCCTAAACCCACTTCTGCTCAATCGCGTATCCATCCCCCAAGAGCTTCTCCGCCAGCGCATAGATAAGGACGAACCCCATATCCATTCCGGCTCCGTTAATTCGGATCGCTTCATGCTTGGCATCCAAGCTGTATCCCAAGATTACAGCGCTCGGATAGTTAAGCTGGCGGAGCTCGCCCGCCTGAGTGTCGAAATAATGGATGGAAATGCACTGGCTCATCCCTGAACGCGAGACATGACCGAGAATGGTATAAAAAACTGGCTTTCCCTGATGGTCCTTTGGAGCCATCAGCACGGCTTCGTTCAAGCGATCCGTACACAGCTCGATTTCACTTAAAACATAGACTTTAAAGCTTTGTCATTCACGGGCGAGGAGTTAGTTTTTTGTAATATTTGGCCGCCGCCGGAACAAGCCTCATGCGGCGAGCTCAGCTGCTCCAAGCGAAAGCCGAATTTCAAACTTGTTTCCGGCTTCAAGCGGTTGGTGAGAAAATTCTCCGCTGGCGATCTGGACTGCTCTGGCAACGGTGCGCAGCGCCATCGGCATCTCGCTGCCGGCCGTGTTCAGATAGCTGTCGATTTCGATGAGGGGCGTAGTTTGGGAATGGAAATCTTCCTCGGACAACGTAGTTAGATTATCGCAAATGTTGATAACGATTTCGCTTCCCTCGCGCTTTGCCGAGGCGCTTATAATAACTTTACCGCCTCGATCACGATAGTAATCCGATAGGGCCAAAAACGCCGTCGAGATTGCTTCTTGACTCGCCTTAATTTCACCTACCGCGCCTTCGTACGAATAATCGACCTCGCGATGAAGCCGATCGCCAAAATCTTTTACGGCAAGGTCAAGTGAATACGTTTCGATTTCATTCCTCGCCTCTAGTTCATCCAAACGATGATAAGCTAATAGCCCGTTGACGCTTCGTGTCAGGTTGGCGGTGGCATCCTTGATATATTTCGCACCATCAATGCCGGGGGTTTCCGACGCGTTCTGTTCTAGCTTCTCCAAGCTATTTAGAACTACGTCCGAGAATCCGTTAATTTGGTGAATTGGCGTTTTCACGAAGTGAACCAATGTATTCAACGCGGCAATTTTTCGCTGAGTGTCTTTCTCTGCATCCGCCAATAGACTCTTAAGCTGGGTGTTTTGCAGCTCAATCGTTTTACTCTTGATGAAATCGCTTCTTCGATATCGCTGCAACAGATAATTCCCGAAAGCACAAATTAGAAACATTGAAAAAAGTATAAAAATCTGTGCACGAACTTCATCCGACGATAAATGCGAGCTTAGTGACGCAACAAATCCAAAGAGGTAAATAAGCAAAACCGTTGACGCGCTTACAAAACCGACGCGGAGCAGGAAGCAAATAAAAACTCCGCCCTGTATCAAGCCAACATAATAATTGTGATCGATATTGCCCTGCGTATACAGAATGAAAAATATCGTGCCGCTCATTATCAGTGAAATACAACAAGTGAAAAATTCTTGGTATTTTTCCAAATTTGGGTGCTGAAAGGCTGCTAAAATGAACGCACTTATTGCGCAGGTTAGAAGTCGAAATTTTACCGCAGCGTCCGCATCGCTCAACATGGAGTTGTCAAGCAGCGCATATCCCGCAAAAATAGGAACCGCCAACAAAAGAGCGCGAAAATTGTTGCCTTTGTCGCCGTGGAATTTTGCGGATTGAAACGCGGCCTCTACAGACGGCGATTCAAATCGCGCTGTCCATCTGTTCAATTTTTCGTCCATACGCGACAATTGTCCAAGTTTGACAGCAATTTCCTAAGACAGGATTGGGCGAAAAATAGCAATTCCGGCTTATGGCCTAGTTAACGCAGGCGCTATTACGGGACGCAAAAACAGCGGAATTTGGCGCGCGTTCTTTCCATTTTCCTTTGAATTCAGCCGTTTCCACTCTATTGCATCATGCAAAATGAACAACAAAACCGGCTGGTTTACCTTACTTTTAACCTGACTTTTAACTTGGCACGGGTTGCGTTTCTTTTTGTGGGAAACTAAGTTTTTTCATTCATTAACAAATGATTAAAAAAAATGATGAATAAACTCAAATCTATCTTTGAAGATGCGCGCAATGATTTTATCAAGTGCAATGCGATTTCAAAACTCGCTTCTGGTGATCTAACTATCCCTGAGTACCGCAGCGTTCTTCGACAAATTTTTCATCACACGCGTGAAAATCCACAACTTCAGGCGCTGGCGACTGTTTATTTTCGAGGCCGTCAACGAGACATGGTGCGCCCGTTTCTTGCGCACGCCTCGTCCGAGATTGGACATGATCAGCTTGCATTAAATGACTTTGTCTCGCTAGGCGGCGATCCGAAGCACGTAGAATACGAAAATCCGCATCCGGCGACGTCCGCATTATTGGCATACGGATTTTATCAGATTTACAACCTCAATCCCCTAGGCTACCTGGGGTATTTATTTTTCCTGGAATTCAATGGAACAGCCAATGGCGAACCCTTTATGGACAGCCTACGCAATATTGGCGTTCCTGACAGCGCTATGACTTTTTTGCGTGACCATGCAGAGATCGATATTGGCCACAACAAGCTGATGGAAAAATACGTATCGCACATGATTCATTCTCAAGAGGATTATGATGCAATAGCGTACGCAATGAAAACAACCGGATACCTGTACGGAATTATGTTGGACGCAGCGGTTGCGAACGCGGATAATTCTGTTCATTTCGGTTGGAACTGGGAAGAGTTGAACGCTGATGATGCGTCGCCGTACGCTACCGAAGAAGATGTGGCGGCGTTCAAGTAGGTTCGACATGCCTTTCGACTATAAAGTGTACGCCTACGACGATTGCCCGAAAAAGGTTTTCAATTTTCGATACGAAATCTACGTCGAAGAATTACACCGAAAACAGTCATACGCTGATCACGATGGTCGTACAATTATTGACCCATTAGACGAGACCGGATTTCATGGCGTCGTCTCCAAAGATGGGGAAATCGTCGCTGTTGTTCGGTTAAATTTCGTTCGGGACGGCGGAACCCAACCTTATTTTGACTTTTACGAGTTGGCGAAATTAACACCGGCCGAGCAAGCTACGGCCAGCATCTGTACGCGCAATATGGTTGCTGCAAAATACCGCAAGACCGGTGTATCCGTGCGTATGCTAAAAATGATTTATGAATTCGGCATCCGCAACGGGGCCACAAGCTGCTATATGGATGTAAACGCGCCGCTTATGCCCCTCTTCGAAAAATTTGGTTACGAGCCGCTCTTTGAAAAAGAGCATCCCGATTATGGCCTTGTAACCGTAATGCGCCTTCCAGCGATCGACTATGATGTCCTGGCTGCGCGGCGATCGCCATTTGCGCCAATTTGTAAAAAAGTATTGTCAGATCGGCAAGAACTTGCGCCAGCGGATTAGTTAGTTACTAAGCCGCGCTTTTGTCGGCAATACAATTCGAAGTTTCTATTGCGTCATTAGAATAGAATAATTCTCTGCGTTGCGACAGGCCAAGCTCAGATCGAACTGTATCTATTGGCAATGCCAACCAATCGCGCCAGTCGATCTCTGCAATCCACACCATTTGCCTTGCTCTTGAACGCGCTTCCTTTAGCGCGCGGAAAACTGGCGTCTTTGGTTGCCGTAATTGCTCGCGCAATGCGATTGAATTTGCCGCGAAGGCAACACCGCGCAAAGCGAACTGTTCCGCCGTAAATGCTAAAAGGCAAGCTTCGCCGAGAGGATCTCGACCGTAACCAGTAAGTACATGCAACAGGTCGTGAATCGCTGTTCCTGTTTCATTGTACAGTCGCCGGGGCGGATCCAGTTTTAGCGCTGAAGACGCGGCCTCCAACTCCGCTTCATAGAGCATCGAAACATCCAATCCTTCGAGTTCCAAAAACTCGAGATAGCGCCGCCCCAAGCTGCCGTCAGGAAAAGATCGCAATCGATCGCGATTTTCGAGGATAGATTTTATTTCAAACTTTTCGGAGTTAATTCGGGCGCCGGTTGGAGTTTTCAGATAGCGCTGAAAATTTCTCTCGTGCTGTGGGCCGTCGATGGCGTCCATTAACGAGAAGAAATGTCTTGTGTTATCAACATTCACCGCTAATCGTACGCCGGAGACAAACGCCTTAAACGGGCGCACACCTCCATTATCAAATGTTATTTGTTCAGTCTGCCGCTGATTTTTTTGCACGACGTCTCCCCAACCTGCACGAATTGCGAAGCTGGGTTTCGAACTTAATGAATTGACATTAATTGCCGGTCATTCATTTTGGTCGGTTTATCAGAGGTTTCCAAACCGATCATTTACCATAGTGCGTTCCACAATCGCACAATTTGATTTATGCCCGAAACGGCCGTTATGCAGCATCTTCTCCGACTAGTATTTCGCGTTTTCCGGCATGATTGGCTGACGAAATGATGCCTTCTTCTTCCATCTGCTCGATCAAAGTAGCGGCGCGGTTGTAACCGATTTTCAAACGCCGCTGGACGTATGACGTGGACGCTTTTCTGTCTCTCAAGACAACCGCAACGGCACGATCGTAAAGGGCGTCGCCGGAAGACGTGTTGCCGCCGATTTCGAAACCGCCGTCGGACCCATCATCGTCTCGCATTTCGGTGACGTCTTGAACGTATTCCGGTGATCCCTGTTTTTTCAAGAATTTTACGATCTTTTCTACTTCGTCGTCTGAAACGAAAGCGCCGTGTACCCGGCGCAGCCGTCCACCGCCTGCCATGTGGAGCATGTCGCCTTGCCCGAGAAGCTGCTCGGCGCCTTGCTCGCCAAGAATAGTGCGGGAATCGATCTTTGACGTGACCTGGAATGAAATACGCGTCGGAAAATTCGCCTTAATCGTACCTGTTATGACATCGACTGAAGGACGCTGTGTCGCCATGATAAGGTGTATTCCGGCCGCCCGCGCCATCTGCGCAAGTCGCTGCACCATGCCTTCAATGTCCTTGCCCGCAACCATCATGAGATCAGCGACCTCATCGATCACAACGACGATGAAGGGCATCTCTTCAAATTCTAGTTCTTCGGTTTCGTATAACGGCTCGCCGGATCCTTCGTCATAGCCAGTATGAACCGTCCGCGACAAAATTTCGCCGTTTTCTTCAGCCTCCGCGACCCGCGCATTAAAGCCTTCAATATTGCGGACGCCGACTTTCGACATTTTTCGGTAGCGCTCTTCCATTTCGCGCACCGTCCATTTCAGCGCAACCACCGCTTTTCTTGGATCAGTGACAACTGGCGCCAATAAATGTGGAATCCCTTCGTATACCGATAACTCCAACATTTTGGGATCGATCAAGATCAACTTGCATTCATCCGGCGCCATTCGATAAAGCAGCGACAAAATCATGGTATTGATGCCGACCGATTTACCCGAACCGGTTGTCCCGGCAATAAGCAGGTGCGGCATGCGCGCCAGATCAGCAAACACTGCCTCTCCGCCGATTCCTTTGCCAAGCGACAGCGTGAGCTCGCCGTCCGAGTTTTCATATTCCGATGCGCCCAGCAATTCGCGCAAAAAGACCATCTCGCGGTCCTGATTGGGCAGCTCGATGCCGATTACATTACGCCCCGGCACAAGCGCGACGCGGCACGCAACAGCGCTCATAGAACGCGCAATATCGTCGGCGAGGCCAATGACTCGGGACGATTTCACCCCCGCCGCCGGTTCCAATTCATACAGCGTAACGACCGGACCTGGGCGCACATTTATGATTTCACCGCGCACACCAAAATCAGACAATACTGTTTCCAGCATCCGGGCGTTTTGCTCCAGCGCGTCATCTGAAATGACTGTGCGTTTCGCCATATTCGGTTTGGAAAGTAGATTGAGCGGCGGATACTCATAATCGCATGCAGAAAAAACCGGCAACACCGGCTGCGCTTCGCGGCGCTCGCGCTTGCTTTGTTTTGACTTGTTGGTTTTGCGTATGATTTTACGTTGCCGAGCCGGTGCAACCAATTCTGGCTCTCCATCGGACAGACCTTCAGATCGTTCAATGGACTCGTCGAATTCATCAACTTCGTCCGCGCTACCGCCGCGCAATGTATCGATACGGTCTTGAATAAAATCACGGGAGGTCAAAACTAATTCTTCCGCACACCAGACAGCATCAACCAACCGCTCACGTGTAAGACCGCAAACAATCACATACGCAGCCAACGCACACATGATAAAAAAAGCTGTTACAATAAAGGATGCTATAGGGAGAGAGAGGAACGACAGGAGGCCCGTTGCGGCGGCCAAGCCAAGGTCGCCAATGACGCCGCCTGCGCTTATTGCGAATGGCCATGTTGCCGGCGTCGGAGCCGCCGCAGCAACTATCGCAGACGCAATGATCGCGATCGGAAATAGCGATAACCTGAACCAGAATGAAATTTCGACTTCCTCCGGCGCTCCATTCCGGAGCCCAAGAAATCCCCAAATTGCCAAAGGCGGGACAAACAACCAGGCCGCCGCGCCAAACGACTGCAAAAGAAAATCTGAAATATATGCGCCGGCGGCGCCCGCTATATTTGAAACGGGTGCAGGCGTTGCCGTGTTCATGCTTGGATCGCTAATCGAAAAAGAAGCAAGTGAAACGGCGATGATTATCGAAAGCGCAATCATCGCGAGGCCGCCTGTGCGCATTAAAATGTTTCGCGCAAACGTTTTTAGACTATCTACAAAATCTGAAAATTGATCTTTCTGCGGCGTTCGCCGGCGAACATATTTTCTCGTCGTTTTTGGCATAATTGCGATCAGGGCGTTGTTATCGAAATAGGCGCGGATATTGCCATGGGGTTCATCAAAAAGGGTTAACGCACATTAACGATTTCGAATTATGCCATGTCCGCATCATCATCGATCCAGGCGTCCTTTGCCCGGACACCAACCGAGTATTTGAATGCGACCCAGAAAAACAGGCTCATCGCAAATGCAAAAGCCGATATCGCGCCCGCCCCAACGAATTGGCTTAAAAAACCAGCATCCGGATTGTGCCAAGGCACAATAATAACACCCCAAACGCCGCATAAAAAATGGCTGGCGACAACAAAGCCAGCATCGTCAATTTTGAAACGATCTAGAAACGGCGACGCGACAGTAACAATCACGCCGCCGACCGCGCCTATCATGCAAGCCTGCCAAATTTCAGGGTGAAGCGGGTCGGCAGACAAGGCGACAACACCGCCTATACAGCCAGCTAACGATGTAATTAGGCCGGTTCTTTTATAAACGATTTGGGTCAGAAGCAGCGCCGTAAAAGAGCCGGCCGCAGCCGCAATCAAGATATTTACCGCGATAACGGAAATCACGATCACGGCCTCAACGGAAGCTGCAGTTTCCGTCATGGCGGCGGCAATCCCGATAAGCGCCAGCAAGATCAGGGTTGTCGCAAACGCACTAATCGGGAGCGCCGTCGATCCTGTGGAATAGGGGGCTGCGACCTTATATTTTCCAGGTCGAGGCCCAACGATAAGGATTGCGGCTAGGGCCGCCGCACCGCCGGCAATATGAATGGCCGCGGCGCCAAGATCGACAAAACGCCATTCCTGATCGAGATATCCCCCGCCCCATTCCCACGAAGCGATTATTGGATGAATAAGCCCGGTGAAAGCCGCCGCAAAAATCAAATACGGCCATAATCGAACCCGTTCGGAAACCGCACTAGAGACAATTGCCGCCGGAATCAGCGCAATGCCGAATTGAAATAGCCAGTGGGATCCGGCAGAACGGCCGGTGGCGGCGGCGTCGAGATCATTTGGCGACCAGCTATTAAATTCTCCAAGAAATCCGCCGGGCTCAACCGTGTAGATCAAGTTATAGCCAAACAGCCAAAACACGATCGCACCGAGGCCAACGGCGCCAACCATCCTCAAACACACAGCTGGCGCATTCTGCAAACGGGCGAGGCCCGCATCGCGCAGCGCGAACGAAAATACGAATAGCAGCCCGCAAAACCCGCCAAATAAGAATAATACTGTATCGAGGATATAACGCGTCGAATCTGTCGGTGCGGAAAAATCCTGCGCATTAGCAGCGCCGGATACGGCGACAAGCGCAATAAGGGTAATATAGGCTAGCTGTTTCATCGGTGACAAAGGCCTCAAATATTTGCCGTCTTGAAGCGCTTTTCGACGCAGCGCCATCCATTTGTGTAGACTGATTGCCTGTAAGGCGCGAAACTTCCGTAAATATGGCAGAAATAATCGAAACAGAAATTTGCGTCATAGGCGGCGGTCTGGCTGGAGGCCTGGCGGCCTGCGCCTTTGCGCATCGCGGTTTTTCGGTAGCGCTTGTCGATGCGCAAGATCCGGAAACGCTCAAAGATGCGGGCTTCGACGGCCGCACCACTGCAATTTCTTACGCGTCAGCCAGGCTATTTCAGCGCTTGGGTGTTTGGGACGCGCTGGAGGCCGACGCAGAGGCCATACGCGATATTCTCATTACTGATGGGCGCGCAAAAAACCGGCTGCAAAATGGCGTTATCTCCAATTTTTCGCTTCAGTTTGATTCAAGCGAATTGGATGGCGAGACGCCGCTCGGTTGGATAATCGAAAACCGCCATCTGCGACGCGCAATATTGGATGTGATCAAGCAAAATCCAAATATCCGCATGATCGCGCCGGCAAAAAGGCTTTCAACCGTTTACCAAGCCGGAACGGCACAAACCATACTCGATAGCGAAGACGAAATTCATTCCGCGCTCGTCATCGCTGCTGACGGGCGTTTCTCCGCGCTACGGGGTGAGGCCAATATCAAGATCAACAACTGGCGCTATAATCAAACCGGGATTGTCGCGACGGTAGCCCATGAGCGTCCACATCAAGGCGTCGCCCATGAATTCTTCTTGCCGTCCGGGCCCTTCGCAATCTTGCCCATGACGAATGATCGCTCATCGCTTGTCTGGACCGAACGAAGCGATGCGGCGAAAGCGTATCTGGCGCTTGATGAGAATGGTTTTGCGCAGGAAATCCAAAACCGGTTTGGCGACCATCTTGGAAAAGTAATGCCGGAAGGGCCGCGCTGGTCATACCCGCTGGCGTTTCATCTCGCCCATGAGTTTGTTGCACCGAGGCTTGCCCTGATCGGTGATGCGGCGCGGGCTATCCATCCGATTGCGGGACAGGGCTATAATCTCGGCGTTAAAGACATTGCCGCATTGACGGATGTCATTACCGAAGGCCGCGACGTTGGGCTGGACATCGGCGCTATGACAGTGCTGGAAAAATATCAGCGCTGGCGGCGGTTTGATTCCGTCACGCTGGCGCTTGGCACCGATGCCCTTAATCGCCTGTTTTCCAATGATTTCGCGCCCCTTAGAGCGGCGCGCGACATTGGCATGGGCGCGGTCGGAAGAATCGCGCCGTTGCGGAAATTCTTCATGCGCCACGCCGGCGCTGATGTCGGAAATTTGCCGAGCCTGATGGCGCGCGAAACGGTCTAGCCGCGAAGAATCATTTCACCTGCGCGAGCCTCAACGCTTTCAATCCGCGACAGGAAACTCATGCCCAACAGGTTCGTCGCAAGCTGATCGTCCTTCAGGATAAAGGCTTTGACGTTCTCAACGCGAATGCCGTTGATCTCCATTTCCTCCAGCGTCACAAACGCCGCTTTAGTCTCACCGTTCGCGGTTCGCACCGGGTAGGAATAATCCGACCACGACGTATAGATGCCGGCATTGCGGGCGTCGCTATCGCGCAAAGCGACATAGCTTGCGCCGGTATCGATCAGAAATTTCGCAGAGCGACGATTGACGTCCGCATCGACATAAAACTGATTGTCACGCGCCGCCGGAATTCTGACGACATCGCTCCAGCGGTTCTGCACAGCTGCAGCCTGGGCTAACGTCGCTTCAAATTTCGCCTCCTCTGCGGCGGCGGCTTTAACCGGGTATTGATATTCAAAATACCGTACACCGACTATTGCCGTTGCGATGATAAGCGCGCCGCCGATAATTTCTGACCGCATGGATATGCCCCTTGTATATGGGACGAAGCTAGCCGGTCATGGTTGAAGGAGTGTCGCGGCAATCGTTCGAATTTTCTACTTTCTTGGTTAAGAATTTTCTTTTCGCAAACCCAATACATCGCGCATAGAATAAAGCCCTGGCGGTTTGCCGACGGCCCATTTCGCCGCCGCCACCGCGCCCTTTGCGAATAACCCGCGATCTATAGCGCTATGGCTGAGGATAATTACCTCCTCGGTTCCAGCGAAGCTTACGGCGTGTTCGCCGATAACGCCGCCGCCGCGCCGGACGGAAAATCCGATATCGCCTTTTCGCCGTTCTCCGGCCCTACCCGTCTCGATCCCAGTGGATTTTTCCGATAGGTCAACGCCCCGGCCCCTGGCTGCGGCCTCGCCCAGCATCAACGCCGTGCCGGACGGCGCATCCACCTTAAACTTATGGTGCATATCGCTTATTTCGATATCGTAATCATCGGAGAGCGCGCTCGCAGCATCCTCAACCAGCGCCATCAAGACATTGACCCCGACGCTCATATTGCCGGACTTCACGATGGCGATCTTTTCCGCGAAAGCCGCGATTGCCGCTTCCTGATCGTCCGAAAAGCCGGTGGTGCCGATCACATGGGCGGCGCCGGAAAGGGCGGCGGCCTTGGCGTTGGCCACGGACGCTTCGGGCGCGGTGAAGTCGATCATCGCGCTGGCGCGTTTGACGCCATTGTCCACGCTGTCTTCGACCTTCAGGCCGATAGCGTCGAGCCCGGCGAGAACGCCGATATCCTTGCCAATGTCTTCGCCGCCCGGGCGCTCAAAACCCCCAGCAAGAGTGAGGCCGGGCGTCCGCAAAATTTCCGTCACGACGGTTTTGCCCATGCGCCCACCGGCGCCGGCGACAAGAATGGAATTTTTCGGCATATTAAATCTCTCGCGAATATCCGCGAAGCCTATAACGCAACTTCATACCACCGCAATCCGCCGGGCTTTTCGGTCGCGCCGTCTTGCGTTGATTGCAGGCGCCAGCCTTGCGCTTCATAAAATCGGATCGCACGCTCATTATGCGCCGTGACATTCAATATCGCCCGGCTGCATCCGGCGGCGCGCAGCGTGCCGCGGGCGTAATCATCGAGCAAACCGCCAAAGCCCTGCCCGCGATGGGAGGACGTAACGACAAAATGATGCACCCGCCCCAGTTCATCGTCGCGCGGCGAAACGCCGAGGGCAACAAAACCGACCGTATGCTGATCTTCATCAAGAAAGGCTGCGAAGTCCGGGTTGCGCGCAACGCAATTCTCGATTGAGCCGATGAACCCTGCGCCGCTTGCGCCGAACTCACGCGCAAACGCCTCGCAGCCGCCGGTGCTGGCGCGGTATAGCGCGCGTCCGAACGCGATGAGCATTTTGGCGTCGCTCGCCGGGCGCACTTTTCTGAAGGAAAGCTGCTTTGCGTAGCGATATGGCGGCGCATCGGACATTGCCAAATCATAGGTCAAATCAGGCATAATTACGAGCCTCGCGGGGTGGCCGTTCCGAATTTATGAGCGAAATATTTCCCGATATCACGGGCGTTATCGAGGAATTGCCGGCCATTTTCTGTTCGCACCGTCGCGCTTTCCCCGGCGTCCGCTCCGTCCGCAATCACGAGCGTCGGGCAGTTCCAATTTCCCTCACCCAAGAGCGAGGTCAGTCCGACGCGCGGATGCGCAAGCGGCTCATAGTGAATCTCCAGGCTCTCCCGTATCGCCGGGTAATAGGCGAGAAGGCCCCACATTTCTGCGCATTCCGGGCAGTATTCTCGCCGGTTATTATCTTCAAATCCCGGCGCCAGGAGAAAGAGTTGGTCTTTGGTCATTTGAAATTTTCCATTTTTATCAAGCTAGCCGTTTCGCCGGGGAGGCGGCCAAGTTGCTATCAACGCGCCTTCGCGCGTAGGCGCCAGGCAAACAGTTCGTATTGTAAATTAAATTTATCATGACGCCCACTATACGGCATCCCGCAAGCGTGACGATAACTATCCGCCAAAAGCGGGTTAAGTGAAAGAATAGAACGGTGGGGGGGGGAGGGGGGGGGTAGGTGCAAACCACAACCCGTCCGCGAAACAAACCGAAATCGCGCCGCGGGTTTATTTGCTCATCTATTCCGTGTCTTCAGCGCTCGCGAATCCGAGGATATCTTCAGCAACGCCTGCGTCCCCGTCGGCGACCTCGCCGATGCAGGCGCAGGGTTCAGTGTCCCAGCCATCGGCGGAGGCGAGCCCAACACAGACGGTTCGGCGTCATTTGCGTGCGCAACGGACGCAATACTGACGCCTGCCGCGAGCGCCGCGATTACATTCTTGTTCATCGGATTTCCCTTTTCTTTTTTCCGGTTCGGATCTGTCATTCGCGCCGTCTTAATGCAGCGCTCTTTTGACGGCGCAAACCATTGGCGAGATCGCGCCTGCCGGACAAAGCAACCGCGGCAGAGCGTCACCGGTTCGCGATAAACAGATTGCAAGCGCAGCGGCGCAGCCTATGGTCCGCCTCCACACAATGACCATGATCAAAAGCCGCTCCATAGTTCCATCGCTGGCGATCTTCCGCCATCAGGCCTATCGCCATTACTGGATTGCCCGCCAGTTGATCTCGGCGGAACGCCAGATGATCACGGTTGCAATCGGCTGGCAGATTTATGATCTCGCCCGCGAGACGCGCTCGATTGAGGAAGCGGCGTTTATCCTGGGGCTAGTGGGTCTTGCACAGTTTGTACCCGTCCTGCTGCTCTCCCTTGTGGGCGGACAGGCGGCGGACCGCATAGACCGCAAGTTCATCCTGATCGCGTCGAACGTCTTTCGCCTTTTGGTCATTGGCGGGCTTTACTGGGCGAGCTTTACGCCAACCCACATTGCCATCCCGGCGATTTTTATCGCCTCGGCAGCCATGGGCGGGATCAATGCGTTCACGCCGGCGGCGTCCAACGCGCTCTACCCGACGCTAGTCCCGCGCGAGGATTTGCCCCTCGCTATTGCGTGGAATTCACTAGGCTACCAGTCAGCGGCGATCATCGGGCCCGCCATCGGCGGGTTTTTATATATCGCCGGACCGGACGTCGTTTACGCCGTCGCGGGGGTCATGACGGTGATCGCCATCGGGTTGTTCTCGCTCGCGAAGACGCCAAAACATGAGCCTGATAATTCAAAACGCTCGCTTGCGCTAATTTTTGAGGGCATCAGATATGTCCGCGACAACAAGATTGTGCTCGGCGCGATCTCGCTTGACCTCGTCGTTGTTTTTTTTGGCGGGGTGACGGCGCTGCTCCCGGTCTTTGCCCGTGACATTTTGCATATCGGCGCGGAAGGGCTCGGCATTTTGCGCGCGGCGCCGGCGGCGGGCGCGGTGGTTGTGGCGTTTCTTCTCGCGCGGCGCAGCCTCACCCGAAAAGTTGGGACATGGATGTTGGGCGCTATCGCGGTCTATGGCGTCGCCATGCTCGGCTTTGCCTTCTCAAAACTGTTCTGGCTATCCTGCGCGGCGCTGGTGGTGACGGGGGCGGCCGACATGATCTCGGTCTATGTGCGCCAGTCGTTGATCCAGCTTGCAACGCCGGACAAGATGAGGGGGCGAGTTTCGTCTGTATCATTCATATTCATCTCCGCGTCAAATGAACTCGGCGAGTTTGAAAGCGGCGTCGCCGCGCGGTTTTTAGGCCCCGTCGGCGCGGTTATTTTGGGCGGATGCGTTTCCCTCGCCTGCGCGGCAAGCTGGTTCAAGTTCTTTCCGGGCCTGGCGAAAGCGGATCGGTTTGAAGATGCGGCGGTGGGATGATGCACTGCAAGCTAAAGCCCGGTGGCCGCGCAGTTAACAATCGTAGTCGCTGAAATTTCCGCAAGACAAGACTACAAAACGTCATTTCGAGAGAAAGCATAAAGACCCGCAAGCACTGGTTCTTCTACTTCGAGAATGCCAAACCCAGTCGCGGAAACCAAATGCGACATGCGTCCTTTATTCGTAAACTCGTTAACGATTGCGGAGTTTTCGAGCAGCGGCATCATTGCTAAAATCAAATTGCCTGCAATGCATACACGATCAGCGCTAAACGTAAGCGCCAGATCGCCACAAATTGAACCTAGAAGAGTTAGAAATATATCGGTTGCTTGGGTAGCATTTTCGTCTGTCTTTTCAATTGCCGCAGCGACAATTTCTTTTGGGTCGATGGCGGCGCCAGTTGCGCCATTTTTCGCCGACAACGCCTTGTAAATATTGAATAGCCCAGGTCCCGAAACTAAAGTCTCCGCAGACAAATATTCGTCGCGCTCAAAAAAGAAATTGAATAAATCTGACTGTAGTGCTGAAGAGGGCGCAGGGCGAACATGACCGTATTCTGTTCCAATAACGCGCGGTTTGACAGGGTCGCCAAAGAATGCCGCTGCAGCCAACCCGGTCCCCGGCGCGACGATCAGGTTATTTACATAATCAGATTTCGCGCCACGTTGGATATATCGAATGTCAAGCGCTTCTTCGTTTGCAAATTGCCATGCGAGCGCTTCGCCGTCATTTATTACTGTAGTGTCGGCGCCGGTATAAATTGCGGTTACGTCGTCAGCGCACACAAAGAAATCGGCATTGGTTAATTTTGCTCTGTCTCCAACAACCGGCGCCGCAACAGCGGCATACACAGTTTCGACCTGTTCCTCAGCGTACTTACTTTTGTATTTGGATAGCACGCCTTTCAAGTCGCTGAATTCTTGAGTTTTAAAGTGTTCGATTTCGCCCAGACCATCTATGACGCCGCGCGAAATCCGGATATTTGTGCCGCCAATATCAATAAACAATTCGGATGCATGTCTCGCGTTCAAGTTTCTTCCTTCACTGTGGTCAGCCGCACATTGATCGCGTTATTGTCTGAATCGCATCGAAAATGGCGCACCGCGCAACATAACAAAAACCGTAAATCAGAGTCTTGATGCTAGGCCATTCGGCGCCCTTGCAACAATATCGATGCCATCGAAAGTGATATTTCTATGCAGCGTTTGGGCGATAAGGACTACAGACCGTCGGTCACATTATCCCAAAAAGTCTTCGCTCTCTCAAAAAACCCGCGATGTTGGGGGGAGCAGTTTTCGCCGCCGCCGGCCTCGCAGAATTGTTTGAGAAGATCTTTCTGTTCGGCGTTGAGGCCGGTGGGGGTTTCGACCTGAACCTCAACATAGAGGTCGCCGCGCCGGCGAATGTCGCCCCGGCCTGACTGGTCAAGCTGGGTCATGCCCTTGCCGCGCACGCGGAAACGTTTGCCGGTCTGGGCGCCTTCGGGCACCTTGATGTTGACGCGGCCCCCGTCGATGGTCGGCGTCTCGAAATCGCCGCCGAGAGCCGCCGTTGTCATCGGGATCGGCATGGCGCAGTAAAGATCAGGCCCGTCGCGCTCGAATAACTGGTGCTCTTTAACGCCGACAAAGATGTAGAGATCGCCTTCCGGCCCGCCGCGGGGACCCGCCTCGCCCTCGCCCGACAAGCGAATGCGTGTGCCGTCCTCGATCCCCGCCGGGATATCGACGGAAAGCGTGCGCTCGCGGCGGACCCGGCCCTGACCTGAACAGTCGGTACACGGATCGGAGATCGTCTGCCCCTCGCCATGGCAATGGGGGCAGGTGCGCTCAATCGTGAAAAACCCTTGCTGTACGCGCACGCGCCCTGCGCCCTTGCAGGTGCCGCAATGGGTCGGGCCGGAGCCCGGTTTAGCGCCGGAGCCCTCACACGTCTCGCAGGAAACTGAGCCCGGCACTTTAATCTCGGTTTTTTTGCCGCTGAAGGCGTCTTCTAGGGTAACTTGAAGATTGTATTTGAGGTCGGCGCCGCGGCCCGGGCCACCTCTGCGCGCCCCGCCGCGCCCGCCCATGAATTCGGAGAAGATATCGTCAAAAATATCGGCGAACCCGCCGGCGCCCATACCAGCCGCACCGCCGCCAAAGCCGCGGGCGCCATTCATGCCGCTATTTTCAAACGCGGCGTGACCGAAGCGATCATAGGCCGCGCGTTTTTGGTCGTCGGAAAGAATTTCGTAAGCATTGCCGAGCTCTTTGAATTTTTGCTCCGCTGCCGGATCGTCTTTATTGCGGTCAGGGTGGTATTGCATTGCGCGCTTACGGAACGCCGATTTTATCGCCGCCTGGTCCGCGCCGCGCTCGACCCCGAGGGTCTCATAGAAACACTGTTGCGCCATAAACTTCGACCGACCCTTAACTATCCCTCTTCGCCAACACCGAATTCATCCGGGTTCGCTCGGCTATTTCATATCCATTTTCGCGGCACAAATTGACCGCGGCGGCATTGCCGTCGTCCCTTCGCGGGGTCTCCATGATGATCGTTGCCGGTCTTTTTTCCGGCGCTTGATCCTTGAAATAGGTGCTCAGAACGTCGAATTCGACCCCCTCAATGTCGATTTTCAACGCGTCTGCAGCAAGAATTCCGGCCTCGGCCATCACTTTCGCCAAAGGCGCAGCGCGCACCGGCTTTCCATCGTCGCTTAATTTGATTTCGCCGCGATTATCGGCGTGAGAAGCGAGGTGGACAGTCCCTTCCTCCGCCGCGAGGGCCGTCTCAGCCAGTGTGATTTCGTCGGCGCCGGAGGCGGAGAGGTTAAATTTCAGCCGCCGCGCGTTTTCCGGGTCCGGTTCGATAGCCAGACCTCTAAAAGCCCGGCTATGCGCCGCAGCGGCGCTGCGGGCATAGAGCGAATAAAGCCCGACATTGGCGCCTGCGTCGACAAAGATGAACGGCCGGCCAGCGGGCGCGGCAATGATTGCGCGTTCGAGCGCTGCGCGCTCATCGGCGTCCCACAATTGCGGGGCGGCGAAGACGCGCTTTTCACAGAGATTGTCGCGGGGGTAGAGCCTAGCGCTCTGACCGGGAAAGGGCGTCACGTCAAACGGGTCATCGCGCCCGACAATGGTCAGTTTGCGGAGAAAGGACGCGACTCGCTTTGCGCCATAGCTTTTCGGCAGGGAACACCCAAGACCACGCAAATTGGCGCGTAAGCCAGAGAGGGCATACGCGCCGAATTTGTCATCGGTTGGCAGTGTTGGCGTCATCCCGTCGCCCCTTAATCAAACGCGGGAGGTGTTTCGCGGAACTAGTCTTTCTTGTCGCCGTCAACTTCTTCGAAGTCAGCGTCAACAACACCGTCATCGCTTTCATCCGCGCCGCCGACAGAGGCGTCAGCCGCTGCGTCTTCGTCGGCCGCTGCTGCGCCTTCCTTGTACATGGCTTCGCCCAGTTTCATGGAGGCCTGCGCCAACGTTGTTGCTTTGGCGTTGATATCTTCGAGGTCGGGCTCTTCTGCTTCGAGAGCTTCTTTTAGCGACTGGACCGATTCTTCGATAGCTTTTTTATCCTCGCCTTCGATCTTGTCGCCATATTCCTCAAGGTTCTTCTCGGTGGAATGGACAAGGGCTTCAGCGCGGTTTTTCGCCTCGACGCCTTCGCGGCGTTCTTTATCAGCATCTGCGTTGGCTTCAGCGTCCTTCACCATTTGCTCGATATCATCATCGGACAAACCGCCAGAGGCCTGAATGCGGATCGATTGCTCTTTGTTGGTCGCCTTGTCTTTCGCCGAGACGTGGACAATGCCGTTGGCGTCGATGTCAAAGGTGACCTCGACTTGCGGCACACCGCGCGGCGCCGGCGGAATGCCGACAAGGTCGAACTGACCGAGCATCTTGTTGTCGGCCGCCATTTCGCGCTCACCCTGGAAGACCCGGATCGTCACCGCCGATTGATTGTCTTCAGCCGTCGAGAAAGTCTGCGATTTCTTTGTCGGGATCGTCGTGTTGCGTTCAATGAGGCGCGTAAAGACACCGCCAAGGGTCTCAATACCAAGCGACAAAGGCGTCACGTCGAGAAGAAGAACGTCCTTGACGTCGCCTTGAAGAACGCCGGCCTGGATCGCGGCGCCAAGAGCCACAACTTCATCCGGGTTCACGCCCTTATGCGGGTCGCGGCCGAAGAACTGTTTCACCGTTTCCTGGACCTTCGGCATGCGGGTCATGCCGCCGACGAGAATAACTTCGTCGATGTCACCCGATGTCAGGCCAGCGTCTTTCAACGCCGCCTTACAAGGATCAACCGTGCGCTTGACGAGGTCCTCAACGAGGCTTTCCATCTTGGCGCGCGAGAGTTTCATGGTGAGGTGTTTCGGGCCTGACGCATCCGCCGTGATAAACGGCAGGTTTACTTCATAGCTCGATGTCGAGGAAAGTTCTTTCTTGGCTTTCTCGGCCTCTTCTTTCAGGCGCTGCAGCGCAAGTTTGTCCTTGCGCAGATCAATGCCCTGATCTTTTTTGAATTCGTCGGCGAGATAATCAACGATGCGAAGGTCGAAGTCTTCACCGCCAAGGAACGTGTCGCCATTGGTTGCGAGCACTTCAAAAACGCCGTCGCCAATCTCTAGGATCGAGATATCGAAGGTGCCGCCGCCGAGGTCGTAAACCGCAATCTTCTGGCTCGCGGTTTTCTTGTCCATGCCATAGGCAAGCGCCGCTGCTGTTGGCTCGTTGATGATGCGGAGAACCTCAAGGCCGGCAATTTTACCCGCGTCTTTGGTCGCCTGACGCTGAGCGTCGTTAAAATAAGCGGGGACCGTGATAACGGCCTGCGTCACATCCGATCCGAGATAGGCTTCCGCCGTCTCTTTCATTTTTTGCAGGATGAACGCTGAAATCTGTGACGGCGCATATTTTTCGCCGCGGCTTTCGACCCAGGCGTCGTCATTGTCGCCTTTGACGATCGCGTAAGGCACCATGCCTTTATCTTTTTCAACGGTCGGGTCTTTGTATGGACGACCGATCAACCGCTTGATTGCGAAGAACGTATTCTCCGGATTGGTGACCGCCTGGCGTTTCGCCGGCTGGCCGATCAGACGTTCGCCGTCTTCGGAAAACGCAACGATGGACGGCGTCGTGCGCGCGCCCTCGGCGTTTTCAATAACTTTTGGTTCTTTGCCTTCCATCACGGCGACGCATGAGTTCGTCGTGCCGAGGTCGATGCCAATAACCTTACCCATAATAGTCTCTCCTGTCAGCGAGCCGCCCGTTTCATCTGGTGACCCGGCCTTCGATCAGCGAAATTCCGGTTTTGTCAAAATTGACCGGAAATGCGCCTGAAAAGCGCCGGAAGCGAGCTGGCCCCTTAGATTAAACCCTAATCTTGCGCTTTTCCTTAAGATCAGCGCTATTGTTCGGGCGGGATATAGGTAGGTGGCGTCGCCCCCGCAACCCCTGAAGGGCGTGCGAAGGCGGCAATTTTTATGCGTCAGAAATGCGCATGCCGGCGAGGCGTCTTAAGCGATGAGTAACGCTTATTAATCGTCGCTTGCACCGGCGCTTAACAGCGTTTCGCTGGCGCGGACAATTTGAACGAATTCCGCTCGGTCACCGTAAGGGTCGCGGCCTTTTGCGCCGTTTGCCATATCAATGATGTCGTCAAGCGACATTGCTTTCGTATAGGGCGCGCGCTGAATTTTCTGACCGAAAGCGGCAACGGCGGCGGCAAAACGAGCATCGCGGGGCGCGCGCGACAGGGACGAATAAGCGTCAGCAATGAGAACCGGCTTCTCGATAAGGTCGCTCTCGTCCTCTTGCGGCAATTTATAACGCAGCCGGACAAATGCATATTCGCTGGCAGATCCGCTCGCCGCCGGCGCGTCCTGATAACGCAGGTCATCAATCAGCCCGGCGTCAGAACCCGTTTCCACAAACTCGTAAATCGCCGTCACCGTATGGCCGGAGCCAATGTCACCAGCGTCAACGGCGTCATTGTTGAAATCTTCGCGGTTAAGGATCCGTGTCTCGTATCCGATCAGGCGATATTCGCGCACCGCCGCCGGGTTGAACTCAACCTGGAATTTTAAGTCGCGAGCAATCGGGAAAAGCGTCGAGCGAAACTCGCGCACCAGCACTTTGCGCGCCTCGTTCAGCGTGTCGATATAAGCGGCGACTCCGTTGCCAGCCTGCACCAGCTTCTGGGCGATAAGGTCATTATAGTTGCCCTGGCCGAACCCAAGCACCGTCAGAAAGATGCCCGTCTCGCGCTTGCGAGCGACATAATCTTCAAGGCTGTCCGCATCGACGACGCCAACATTAAAGTCGCCGTCCGTGGCGAGGATCACCCGGTTGACTTTGTCCTTGTCGAAATTTTCTTCCGCGAGGCTATAGGCGAGGGCGATGCCCTCGCCGCCCGCAGTAGAGCCGCCGGCAGATAGCGCGTTCAGCGCCTCCATGATCTTGGTCTTCTCATTGCCCGGCGTCGGCTCCAGCACAACGCCCGCAGCGCCGGCGTAAACGACAATGGAAATCATGTCGTCTTTCGACATTTCGTCGACCAGCAACTCCATCGACTTTTTGACCAGCGGCAATTTGTTTTCGCTGTTCATCGAGCCGGAGACATCAAGCAGCAAAACGATGTTCGCGTCAGGTGTTTCTTCGGGCTCAATATCAAAGCCTTTGACGCCGATATGCATGAGTTTGGCGCCGGCGTTCCAGGGCGAAGGCGTCACCCAAACCGTTGGCGTGAACGGCGCATTAGCGCTTTCCGGCATCTTATAGTCATAAGTGAAATAGTTGAGAAACTCCTCGACCCGCACGGCGTCGGACGGCGGCAGGGAATGATTCTGCAGGATATAACGGCGCGTCACCGAGTATGACGATGTATCGACATCGGACGAAAACGTTGAGACCGGTTCTTCGGAAACGAGCTTAACCGGGTTCGGATCGGTTTCCGGATATTCCTCCGTGATTTGCGGGTCAGGCGGCGGCATCATCGCTGGCGATGACGCATACGCTCCGAGCGCCTTCTGCCGCATTACAACAGAGTTTCCCGTTACCGCGACGGATTCTTGCGCAATGTCGGCTTCCGCATCAACCACATCGACGTCCGGCTTATCAGTCGTCGATGTACAGGCGACAAGCGCGAATGTTGCTACGCCGGCCAGCAAGCTTGATATTCTATGCATGGGGTCTCTCCCAGTATGATCGATACTCGCCCGAGCGCACACTAGCCCCCGGATATAGGCGGAATAAAGGCGTTTATGTGAAAGCGTTGCGGTCTATTCGCCACGAACGACGCGGAATCCAATGTCGTTTTCGCGGGCGGCGGCGCGTTTTTCGATCCGGTGCGCGGATCTTAAGCGCCAGCCGCCGGTGTTCCAGGCGCCGCCTTTTAATACCCGCGATGAACATTCGCCGCTGCGGGGACTGCCGTCGCCAGGATTGCCGGCATGGCTCGCCGCCCAACAATCTGACGTCCATTCCCAGACATTGCCGTGCATATCGAAGAGGCCATAGGCGTTGGGCGCAAAGCTCGCGACCGGGGTCGTCCGCTCACGGAATTCTCCGCGTGGTCCGGCGAAGGGATAATTGCCGTTATAGTTTGCGACGGTCGGCGAGAGAGCGCCGTTGATACTGAGTGGGCCTGCGTTGCCGGCGCGGGCGGCAAATTCCCATTCGGCCTCGCTCGGCAATCGGTAGGTGTTTCCAGTTTTCGCCGAGAGCCAGCGTGTATAAGAGGTTGCGTCAGCGAAAGAGACATTGATCACCGGGCGGTCTGCGCGACCCCAACCACTGTCTGCCGGGCGGTAAGCGCAGCCGCCGTCGGCAACGCAAGCGTCCCACTGCGCGAATGTGATTTCGCTGGCGCTAATCGCAAATGGTCGCTGGATGGCGACAAACGCCATCGGGCCTTCAGTTTCCTGTCGCGCAGCTTCGCCTACGGGCGCGCCGATCTGGAAACTGCCGCCCGATAGCGCGACCATTTCCGGGCAGACGCTGCAATCCTTTACGCCTTGAATGGCCCGAGCAGGCGTCGCCGCGGGCGCTGGTTCATTTATCCCAAGCTCGTCTTTGCCGCGCTCAATCGCGGCGATCAGCCCGGCCAATGCATCGCCCTCAACCCCGGCAAGGCCGTCAGGCGCGGCGGGCTCCTCCAGCACATCGTCAATTGCAGTTTCGGTCGCAAGCGCTTGCGCGTCGCCGGCATCGAGCGCCGCGATCAGGTCGCCAACCGCGTCTGAATCTTTCGCGCTCGCAATGGCGGTTTCTGTCTCGTCGACTACGGTCTCTATCGGCTCGTCAGTCGCAGAGGCATCTGCAGCTTCAAGGTTCGCCTGCGCTGCGAGCTCGTGTGATGCGTCGGCCAATTCCGGTTCTGACGTAATAGAAGCAGGTTCATCCGCCGGCGCCGCCAGGCCCTCTATATTGTCCGTAGACGGTGTTTCAGCGGTCGCCATATCTGGTGCAGTGCGAGCCGCGCTCGCCAATAAAGCCGCGCCGTCAGTCGCATCCGTCGCCGCCCGGTCTTCGGCAGGTTGAACAACGCCAAGATTGACCGTTGGCAAATCTTGCGGAGCCGCGTCGGCGGGCGCGTCAATTGCGGCGACGATTCCTTCAACCGGCGCCTCTACCGCCGCCCGCTCGACAGGCGCCGGTTGATCGCCAGAAAAAATTAGCGTCGGCGCCAGAAACGCCGCCACCGCAGTAATCGCAGCGAGCACAACAGCGCCGCCGGCGGTTACGTAAACAGGGCTGAACCTGCTGCCTGACTTCGGCGTCGCATCGGCTTCATCAAAGTCAAATTTATAGACCGGGGCGGCAGCGCCGGAATATTTTACCCGGGCGGACGCGATAAGATTTGACGGACTGGCCTGAACCGGCGCCGGCGCTGGCGTTTGTGCAATTTCAAGATCGCCCTGCTGGATTTCGTCGTCGGACGACGTTTGTTGAAAATCACCGCCAGTATCAGCGAGAAAGTCTTGCTGCCCGTCCAAATTTTCTGCTTCATTTTCTTCGCGCTCCGCCGTAGCCCAGAGATCGTTATCTTCGAGAATTCTGGTGCGGGTCGCCAAGTTGATCTCTTCGAGTACAAAGCGCCAGCGCGGATCATTTTCGTCGCCGACCCAGCCGGACAAATCCACGGGCGGCACTTCTTCGAAACCGATGGGCGCCGGGGCCCCGCCAACGGCAACGGGAATGAGGGCGCCGCGCGCCAGCGCTTCGCGCGCCTGATCGTGCAGTCGCGCCAGTTTCATCGCCGCCTGCGACCAAATCACGATCGCCGCATCGCTATCGGGCAGTTCTGGTTCCTGCGGCGATCCGCTCGCGACTGCGTGCGCGGAATGACCGCCCTTTTTCAATGTATCGGCGATTTTTTCACCGAGGGCGCCGTCACTTTCGGAATGTAAAACAGAAATAGCTGACATCGATTTGGCGTTTACTGCAGCGCCCGCATGAATTTCGCGCACGCGTGGATGTGGTTGCGCAATTTTAGGCTTTCGCGCAAGACGCGAATTTCCCCGCGGGGCTTACAGATTGGCAAGAATTGCGCTTAACCGGGCAAATTCAACGGTTTGGAAATATAGACAAGGCGCCAGTCCATATTCTCCATCAACATCGCGCGGGCGGCTTCTGATATTCGAATGCGCAGCATTTCGAGCCGCGGCGTTTTTGCGTTGATGATGGCTTCAAATTTGGTCGACATATTCTGCAGTTGCGCCGCTGTTGCATGGGAGCGCTCTGCAGTTGAGCCAAACTCGCCCTGAACCCGTATCCCAAAAAACGACGCGCCGAGCGCCGGCAAGAACCCGGTCAACATGGTCACCCAGTTTTTGACGTCGTATTTCGTATATTTCGCCCATTTCGCCAAAGGCGATGTGTCGCCAGCAAGAACGACAAGCGTCAAATAACCGAGACACACGAGTAGGGTCGCGCCAAAGGCATATTCGCCGTAATGATGCAGCCGGTGCTCTATCTTGTGCAGCATATCCGCCTTGCCGCCATGGTAGGAGATTTGCGGTTTGATTTCCTCTTCAAGAATTGTCTTGGCAATCAACTGGATTGAATCCTTATCAAAGGCGCCGGACGTCATTCCCGCCTCACGCCGGGTCGCCGCGAAATACCAGTCGACCCACCCCGCCGCCTCGCCGCCTTCGCCTTTCGCGATTTCTTCGTCGCTGGAATTAAAGCCCAATGTCAGGAAATAGAGCCTGTACATGCGCAGCTCTTCCGCCAGCTGACGATAATCGATCCACTTTTCGTGCCAGCGCCCGCGTTTGCCCGCCGTTGTCACCAAAAGGATCAAACAGATCAGCGTCACCTCAATCGAAATCCACAAGGTTTTCGATCCGATGTGATAATCATGCATGACCAGATCGAGCAGGGCGAGAAATACCGCGACCGCTGCGAACATATAATTGAAATAGTAGGACGAGCGATAAAGATTGCCATAGTGGATCGCGAGATGATCGGCCCAGGCAAAACGCGGGATGATCAAATCGTTAAAAACTTTCTGGTCGTGGCTTGAAGCCGCCAGTTTTTCGGCAAGAGTGGATTTGCGCGCATTTTCTATTTCTGACGCAGGCGATCGGGCCAGGAGCGCTATAGTGAACGGCCACTTGCCGGCAAAGGCTTTTTCCCAGAACTGAAAGAAGGAGCCCCAATTAATTTTGTGCGCATGCTCCTCTGCATACTGATGGTAGGCCATCAGTGCATGGGTGTCCTGCCCGGCAAAGGGGTGTTCGACTTCTTCCATCGAAGGCGGCGCGACTACGCGCTCAATAGCCTCCGCAACAGCCTCTTCGGTTACGACTTGCTCTTCATTATCCGTTGTCAGAAAAACGATTGGTTTTTCGTGATTGGCGTTGATCCAGAGAACGGGCTTTCCAGCCGTCAACGCCTCTTCCTTGATCATCGCAGTGCCGCCAACGCCGCGCGCCTCCTCGCCGTCCCAGATCGCGATGAGCAGGTCGGATTGATCCAGCGTGACCAGTCCGGCCTGAAGGTAGGCCCGGTCTTCCTGGGCCGGGGCATTGCGCAAGCCGTCCAGTTCCGCAATTGCGTCGGCGTCATTAATCAGGGTTTCAAATTCGTCGCGGTCGGTCGGTGAAAAATCCGTCTGGTAGAGTTTTTTTGAAAATGGCAAAGGGGCAAGAAGCCGCCATTTGTTTTCGAGCGCGCATTGCGCCGCCAGCGTGTCAGCCCCGTCGGCGAGCGCGCTGACAAAGTACTGGATCGGATCTTTATCGGCATACTCGACGGCGAATTTCTTATGGGCGACACGCATGCCCGCCTCAACGGTTGCGAGGATCCAGTTAACCTGCTGATTGATCCGTCCGATCTGGCTTGGGTCCAGACGCGACAACCGGTGGCCAGTAACGCCGACCCGAAACGCCAAAACAGGTTTAGGCGGCGAAATTATATCGCTCATTCAATCGCTTCCTTCCGTCGCTCCCAAGTCACGCCAAGCGGCGGCGTTCGTCAAGACCCTGCTATTGTGCTAGGGCAAAGAATTTGTTCTTCAAATGTTCTAAGCGATATTCCATGGCGCCGCGGCATTTTGAAACGCGTTAGCGCTGAATGGGTATTTCATGATCGCATAAGTCACGACATTCGCGTTTCATGGCGTCGAAGCCCGGCCCCCGGCGACAGTGCAAACGCAACTCGTCAACGGACAACCGACCTTCGCCGTAGTCGGTTTACCGGACAAGGCCGTTTCGCAAGTGAGAGGGCGTGTTCGGGTTAGGGGTCGCGCCCAAGCGGATCACCGTCAATCTCGCATCGGCGGATTTACCAAAAGAGGAGGGCCATTTCGAGCTCGCGATTGCGCTCGGCGTGCTCATAGAAATGGGCGCCGCCCCAAGCCATGCCGGGGAAGGCTTCGCTGTCATGGGGAGTTGGGCCTGGATGGTTCGATAGCGCCGGTGGCCCGCAGGCGAGCGGTAAGGAACCCGAAACCGTTGCCGCGCGCGTCGCGATTGAACGGCAAGCGCAAATAGATCGCGCCGGCGCCACCGATGCAACGCTAAGCGGTGCAAATTTCAACTAATTTGCGGACCCAGATGCAGAGGGAATATTGTTATTGTCCCGCGCCGCAAAACCCTTGGATTTTCGGCCCCGCCTATACGCGGATATTGCGTATCGCGCGCACCCTTGCCGACCTTGATGGACATGACGGCCTCAAACGCCGTCATATTCCTGAAGCCGTTAGTTTTCGACGGCGCAAACCGGGCGTCGTTAACAATACGCCCGCCGAAAAACATCAACGAAACGCGGCTTTTTAACTTCAAGTTTAACCACGCCTCTAAACCATTTTTCAAAGCAAAAACGCCATATTAGCCGCGGATGTCAGGGGATGGCGGTGAATGGAAAATACCGGTGCGGAAGGAATTGATCCTGGTGAGCTGGTCGTTTTGTGCGACAGCGACGATCACATTCGTTTTGTTTCAAGATCATTTGCTGACCTGTTTGCCGCGCCCGTTGAAAAATTTCTCGGCATGCCGTTTTGCCCCGGTGGCAAAAACAGCGCCAGATCAAATTATCGCACCAAAGCCAACGCAAACGGCCGCACCCTGACAATTGAATGGTCCGAGACGCCGCTTGACGGCGGAGAGCGTCTTTACGCCGGCCGATCAATCGGCGGCAATGGCGCCGCGAACGCCGACGCGGTGGAGCGCCAGACCCGGCCCGAAGCGGGGCCGACGGAAGGCTCCGAACGCTCTAAAGATTCGGGCGCTGAGATGCGGTTTCTCGCTACAATGAGCCATGAAATGCGCACGCCGCTCAACGGAATTCTCGGCATGACCGGCCTGTTGCTCGATACGTCGCTTGCGCCGGACCAGCGCGCCTATGCGGAATCGGTCCGCGAGTCCGGCGTCGCCCTTTTGGCGCTCATCAATGACGTTCTCGATTTTGCAAAAATTGAAGCCGGCAAAATCGAGCTTGATGAACAGCCCTTCAGCCCACACGCGCTGGTGCAAGGCGTGGTTGAGTTGTTGTCGCCGCGCGCCGCCGACAAGGGCATTGAAATTTCCGGCTATATTGACGAGGCGATACCGCGCAAGCTGTTTGGCGATGAGTCACGCTTGCGTCAGGTGTTGATCAATTTGGCGGGCAACGCCGTCAAGTTCACCGATGCTGGCGGGGTCGCGCTTGAGGCGCACCTTCTGCATACAGATGATGTCGGCGCCACTTTGCGCATGGACATTCGCGACACCGGCATCGGCATTCCGGATGACATGAAAGCGTCAATATTTGAGGAATTCTCGCAAGCCGACGGCGATACGGAAAAGAAAAAAGAGGGCACCGGTCTCGGGTTGGCGATTGCCCGGCGCATTGTTCGCGCGATGAACAGCGATATCGTCATTGAGAGCGAAGTTGGCCGCGGCAGCGTCTTTTCATTTGAAATGACCGTCGACTTTGACGTCGACACCGCGGACGATCGCAAGAAGATCGACGCGCCGGTTATTGTCGCCACGCGTTCGGAAGTTTTGGCGCGCAGCCTGGAATTGCAGCTCTCCGCCATCGGCGTCGAAACAATTGTTCTGACCGAAACCGCAACGCAAGCGATAGAAGCGATCGACAAACATGAAAACGCGGTGCTGCTCTGCGACATTTATATCGCCAACGAAGGTAACGCGGCGCTGACACAAAAGCCTGATCGTTCATTTGTGATGTTATCGCCGAAAGCCCGGAATAGACTTGTTGAATTGCGCAAGGCCGGCTTCGACGGCTATTTCATCAAGCCTATTCGTCAGTCTTCTTTGTACGAACAAATTAGCGGCGACGTGAAGCTGGCAAAGGCGGAAGTCTTCGCTGACAGCAATGAGGCGACCTCGTCTCCTGTTGACTCCGGAAAGCCAGAATCGCAACAACCAGCCAAACGGCCCCCAAATCAAAACGGCAAATTCCATATCCTTCTGGCCGAAGACAATCAGATCAACGCCGTGCTAGCGACAGCGATCATCGAGCGCGCAGGCCACACGGTCGATGTTGCACGCAATGGCGGCGAAGCCGTCGCTGCGCTCCAGCGGGACGATTATGACATTGTCCTTATGGATATGCACATGCCCGAGGTTGACGGCCTTGAAGCTGCCCGGCAAATCCGCAAACTTTCCGGCGAGCGGGCCTATGTCCCTATCGTTGCGCTTACCGCTAACGCCATGGCGTCAGACCGTCAAAAATGCATGGCGGCCGGCATGGACGATTTTATCTCCAAGCCGTTTGAGCCTGACGATCTAACGGCAATGTTGGACAATTGGGGCGGTTCCCGGTCGAGCTTTTCCGAAGCGTCGTAGCAACCGCGCGACCTGTCGCATTGCGCCTTTATTCAGCCAAAGAACGCGCTTAAGCAGTCGAAATGACTGACACCGCAAAACCCGACACCGCCGGACCGTCTTCGATCGCCTCCTCGCTCAGCGCCTATATGCGTCCGCGGGCGATCGTCATGTTGCTTCTCGGTTTTTCCGCCGGGCTGCCATTTTACATGATCTACCAAAACCTGTCGCTGTGGCTGGCTGAAGCCGGCGTCAGCAAGGGTGAGATTGGTTTGTTCGCATGGACCGGTTTTGCCTTTACGTTTAAATTTTTGTGGGCGCCGGTCGTCGACCGTATGCCCATACCATTCTTGGAAAAAATGATCGGCCGGCGGCGCGCCTGGATGGCCGCAGCGCAGATCGGTATTGCGTTGACTCTCGTCGCGATGTCATTCGCTGACCCGTCAAAAAGCCTTTTATATGTTGCGCTTGTCGCTATCGCCATGGCGTTCGCTGCAGCGACCCAGGACATTGCCATTGACGCGTGGCGCATCGAGGCTGCGAGCGACGCCGAACAGGGTGTCATGGCGGCGATGTATCAATATGGATACCGCGTCGCGATTATGGTTGCCGGCGCCGGCGCGCTCATCGTCGCCGACAATGTCAATTGGCCGGCGGCGTACCAGTTTATGGCGTTGTTGATGGGCATCGGTTTGCTTACCGCGCTTTTCGCCCCAAAAGTAGAGATACGCGAGTATGTCCCGCCGCCGCGATTGTCGGTCGCGCAGACTATGTCGAAATCGGTCGTCGGACCGTTTCGCGACTTCTTTTCGCGCTTTGGCGTCCACGGGCTGGTGATCCTTCTTTTCATTGCGCTCTTTCGAATTCCTGATTTCTTGATGGGCTATATGACCGGCCCGCTTTATGTTGATCTTGGCTACGACAAGACCACCATCGGTGCGATCCGGTCCGGCGCGGGATTATTTGCAACGCTCTTCGGCGTATTCCTGGGCGGCGTTATCGTTGCAGGACTGAACATACGCGCAGCCCTGTTGATCGGCGTTTTGTCCCAGGCGCTGACCAATTTGATTTATAGTTGGCTGGCGATTTCCGACGCCACCGCTGGCGGGTTGGCGTTTGCTGTCGTGATTGACAATATCGCTTACGGCGCCGCCGGCACGATCCTCATCGCCTATATGTCGAGCCTTACCAATACTGCATTCACGGCGACGCAATATGCCTTGTTCAGTTCATTTTATGCGCTGCCGGGCAAATTTGTCGGCGGATTTTCCGGTTTTATGGTCGAAGGCGTCGGGTTTTTCTGGTTCTTCGTGATCACCGCCGTCGTCGGCATTCCCGCCGCAATCCTGGTCTTCTTTCTAGGCCACACGGAAAAGAAAATGGGCGTCGCTCATGCGACGGATGAAAAAACTGACGCCAAACCTGACAGCGGCTAGCCGTTCGCGAGGCACTCATCAGCGGTCGGTTTTTCATCATCGGCCCTGCGGGGCGCGGCATCGATTTCTGCGACCCGCGACCGTCCGTTTTCATCCGGATAAAGAATAATAATCAGGTTGCAGGTCGACAGGCTGTAGCGGCGAAACTCGCCGGCGCCCTCGCGCCGTGTCAACGCAGGCGGGCCCAGCAGGCGATCTAGGTCGGCAGCGGACGCATTTTCAAATTCGTCAAGGGCATAGGCTGGCGCGGCGGGGGTTAACGGCGCAAGTGGCGCCGTACTGACCGGCGCGGACGTGCTGGCGCAACCCGCTGCGCCGAGACCGAAGATGATCGCCGCAAGCTTTGTTCGGATTCCAAACTCATTGTTCATGGCAAAACCCCTATTACAATTTGGCGCATGCGCAACCCTTTCCGTTTCTCCATCTGCCGCCCGGCTTGCGCCTTATAAGCAGCCTACTTATAAGCGCGCGAACCCCAAGGCCCCGCGCCCAAGTGAGGAATGAACAAACATGCCCGATCATAAGCTGGACGTTCTCGGCGTCGGCAACGCCATTGTCGATGTTCTTGCAAAAGCCGATGACACGCTGCTGAAGACCCATGACATTCCAAAGGGCGGCATGATCCTAATCGACGAGGAACAGGCGACAAAAATCTACGCCGATATGGCGGCGGCGGTCGAAATCTCTGGCGGTTCGGCTGCGAATTCTATCGCTTGTGTTGCGTCATTAGGCGGCAAGGGCGGGTTTGTCGGCAAAGTCGCTGACGACGCCCTTGGCGAAGTTTTTCGCCATGATCTGCGCGCCATGGGCGTTGAATTCGATACCAAACCGATGCCCGACGGTCCTGGAACCGGGCGCTGTCTTGTTAATGTGACGCCCGACGCCCAGCGGTCGATGTCCACCTATCTTGGGGCGGCAGGCTTTGTGACGCCGGACGATATTGATCCGGCTCAAATCAAGCGCGCGGAAATTACATTTTTCGAGGGCTATCTTTTCGAGCAGCCCGATGCGCGCGACGGCTTTTTGCACGCCTGTGAGGTCGCTCGCGACAACGGTAAACGCACCGCGCTAACGCTTTCTGACGCCAGTGTTGTTGAGCGGCAGTTTGAGGTCTTGCACGACTTCATCGGCGCGCGCGTCGATATTCTCCTCGCCAATGAGGATGAAGCGAAGGCGCTTTTTGAAACCGATGACATCGACGCGGCGATTGAAAAGGCGCGCGGGCTATGTCCGCTCACCGCGATCACTATGTCCGAAAAAGGGTCTGTTCTTATTCCGCTAGACGGCGACACGGTGAAGGTTGATGCAATCGGCCCCGATCAACTTCAAGACACGACCGGCGCGGGCGATGCTTATGCGGCGGGGCTGCTCTTTGGTCTGGCGAAAGGCGCGGATCTGGCGAAAGCTGGCGGCCTGGGGTCGCTGTGCGCCAGTGAAGTGATCAGCCATTTTGGCGCCCGGCCGGCACAATCACTCAAAGCGTTAGCGTCAAACGCCGGCCTCCTTTGAAAGTGAAACGATGAAACGCTGGGCGATTATTGGTTCAATTATTGCGGCGGCGCTTGTCGTTTTTTGGCGCATTGAACCGCTTTATCTATCGCTCTACAGCGCCGCGACGCCAGCGGCGAGTTTTGATGACCGCGTAGCGTTGATTGAACCCGCGATGGAATTGCGCTTGCCAGATGGCGCGGGGCCTTTTCCGGTGGTCATTCAATTTCACGGGTGCGCCGGGATCAGACCGCCATTTCAGGCGCAGTGGGCGGATATCGCCAATGACGCAGGCTTCGCCGCACTGATCGTTGACAGTGTCGGCCCGCGCGGCATGTCGCGCCCGGAGGCCGTGGAGGCGGTTTGCGGCGGCAAGCGATTGGTCGGTCAAGAGCGCGCCGGCGATATTATGGCGGCGGTGGAAATTGCTGTGCGGAACCCGGAACTTGATCCTACACAGATCATTCTCGCTGGCTGGTCGCACGGCGCCTGGTCAGTCATGGATTACTTGACCATGGATCAACGCGGGAAGGGCCCGGCCGGGCTGACAAACTGGCCCGCGACCTCGCACAAAATTTCCGGCGCAATTCTGGTTTATCCCTATTGTGGCCTTGGTACATTGTCCCGGTTCCGGCAATGGCGAGAGGCGCCGCCGACGCTGGCGCTGATCGCCGGCGAGGACAGCATGGTCGATGCGGAGGAATGCATCACCTATTTTGAGACTGAAAAGCGAGACGGCCGGCCAATCGATATAACAATTTATCCGGAAACGGAGCATGCCTTTGATGACCCGTTCATCGAGCCGGATTGGCAGCATTGGCATAGCCCGGAAGCGTTTGTCGACGCGAAAACCCGGTATGCTAATTTTCTGAAGAGTCGGAAGAGCTTCGGCCGGCCAGCGAATTAAAAATCTGCTCGATTTCCGCACGGGTCTCGTCGAGCGAGCGATCCGTGCTCACGACGAAATCAGCGCGCTCGCGCTTTTCCGCGTCAGGCATTTGCTGTGCTAAAATCGCGTCCAGTTTTTCTTCGCTCATGCCGGGACGGGCGAGAACGCGTTCGCGCTGCACCGAAGCTTGCGCTGAGACGACGACAATGAAATCAAAATATTCATCCGATGCATTCTCGAATAATAGCGGGATATCCAGAACCACCATAGGCGCGCCAGCATGCGCCGCCGCCTGAATAAATTCCGCACGGTCTTTTCCGACAAGCGGATGCACCACCGCTTCCAGCGCACGAAGTTTTTCCGGATCCGATAATACGATTTTTGCGAGCGCCGTGCGATCTACGCCGTCTTCGCCAACAACACCCGGAAACAATTTTTCAATGGCGCCGAGCGCCGCCCCGTCTTTGCCATAAAGACGATGGACTGCTGCATCAGCGCTCCAGACAGCCGCACCCAACTCGGCAAACATTTGCGACGCCGTAGACTTCCCCATGCCGATGGAACCGGTAAGACCGACAGTGATCATGGGCTATCGGCCCTCCATCTCAGTGAGTAAATTCGCCCACATGGCTTCATCGACCTGAGCCGTCACCGGGTGCGCCGGGTTGCGGAACCAGGCCTCAAAGCCCGGAACCGCCTGCCATACGAGCATTTCTATGCCGCTTACGCTGGCGAGACCGCGCGCCGCGGCGTCGCGCAACAGCGGCGTTTCGAGCGGCGTGTAGACAATGTCATAAACGACAGCCTTCGCGGGTAAGTTTGAGACGTCAAAATCCAGCGCCGGCGCACCTTTCATGCCGAGATTGGTTGTGTTGACGAGTAAGTTTTTATCGATCGACGCCGCATCGCGCTCGTCCCAGTCAGCAACCTCAACGCCAAACTCGCTCGCCAGTTTTTCCGCTTTTTCTATGGTGCGGTTTGCGACTGTGATTTCGGCGCCTTTGTCAAAAGACCTGATGGCATGAATAATCGCTCGCGCGGCTCCGCCGGCGCCGAGGAGCAATGCCTTCACTTTTTCATCGGGAATTTTCCCATAAAGCGGTGTCGCAAACCCGGCGCTATCGGAGTTGTCAGCAAAGACGCCATCATCGCGAAAACTCAACATATTTGCCGCGCCAATCTCCCTGGCGCGATCACTGGCGCTATCGGCATATTCCAATGCATGTTCTTTATGCGGAATTGTGACGTTTAACCCGGCGAATCCAAGAGCGCGCGCCGCGTTTGCAGCCTTGGCGAATGAGGCTTCGTCCGGTCCGGCGTCGATCGCTACATAGTGCCCGTTTATGTGGGCGCTTTTGACCCAGTAATTGTGAAGGACTGGGGACAGCGAATGGCCGATGGGATGGCCCAGAACACCCGCCAATACTGGCTTCGCCGACTTCATTTCTTCGCCGAAAGCGCCATTTATGCGCATTGCTTTTAAAAGCGGATATAGCGCCAGACCAAGGACCGCATAGCGGTCGCCGGCGATACTCTCAAACAGCTGCGCGCCGGGCGCGGTTTCAATCTGATAGGCGCCAACGCTGGAAAGTATGGCCGGCCCGGCCGCGTCGATATAGGCATCAACTTCCGCGTCTTCGAGTGGGCGAATTTTCAAAACCGGTCGCGCCAAATTGCGCCAGACAATCGTTCCGTCAAGGGCAAGCGCCGTTGCATTGATTAAGCTATGTGGTTTGCCGGCAAGCTCCGTGATACGCGCCCTCGCTTCACCCATATCGTTTGGTTTGTCGTAGGCGCGGTTTTCAAATTCGAGAATTTGATCGGACCCTATGACAAAACCTGGATTATCGCGCGCCACCGCCATGCATTTTTCTTCCGCAAGGCGCATCGCCATTGTTTCAAGGTCTAGATTTTGTTCCGCGCATTCTTTTTTGACGGTGTCCTCATCAACACCTGGTTTGATAATGGAGAAATTGACGCCGTGGCTTCTCAAAATCTCCGCCCGGATCGTGCTGCCCGACGCCAGTATAATGCTCGCGGTATCAGTCATTGGTTTTTCTTCGCAGATAGTTTTGTCAAAATCGCCGCGGCGGTTTCCTCTACAGATTTTCGGGTAACGTCGATAACCGGCCAGCGGTGTTTTGCGCATAGACGTTTAGCGCGGATCACCTCGGCGCGAATTACATCGAGATCGGAATATTCATCGACCGACCCTTCCGCATTCATCTCGCCGATGCGGCTTTTGCGGATCTGCGCCAGTCGTTCCGGCGCGGCTATCAATCCGACAATGAGCGGTTTTCTTAATGAAAACAGCTCCTTTGGCGGATCCGACGTAGGCACCAGCGGCACATTCGCCGCCTTGATCCCGCGATTTGCGAGATACATGCAAGTCGGCGTTTTCGAGGTTCGGCTAACCCCGATCAGCACAACATCCGCGGGTTCCAGATCCCATGTCATCTGTCCATCGTCATGGGAAAGCGTGTAATCAAGCGCCTCGATGCGGCGGAAGTAATCCTCATCAAGCTGGTGTTGGGCGCCGGCTTTATGGGTCTGTTCAAGATCGAGATACTCGGTGAAAGCGTCCATCAACGGATCTAGCACTGAGATCGCCGGGGTTTGCAATTCACTGCAGCGCATCTCCAAAAGCCGGCGCAATTCCGGATTAATCACAGTATAAAGAACGATGCCGGGAGAGGCTTCGATTGCCGCAAGCGTCTTTTCCATCTGCGTCCGCGAACGTACGAGTGCGAAAATATGCTCCAGCGGTTTTGCCGCCGCAAATTGCGAGGCCGTCGCTTTCAACATTGCGTTTAGCGTCTCGCCAGTTGAATCTGAAACGAGATGTACGTGGAAATAAGTCGCCAACGGCGCCGGGCGTTCACTTACTTCGTTCTCTTCGTTTTGTGCGTCTGTCATCCTGGGGATGTCTTAGGGAAAAACAGCGATCTTCGCGAGCCCGGATTTCAGCGCCGGGAAATCTTTGCTTCGGCGCCCATTCGGCGCCCGGCGTCGAATTGAAAAAGTATGGCTGGAAATTTGCTCACCGGATTTTCCCACCATATCGATCAATCTTTAGGTTCAAGAGCCGCAGTGAATATGGTCTGCAAAAATTCATGCGAGATTTGTGATGGTTAGCGGTGTTTTCCAGCTGTTCCGGAAATAGTTCTCCCATGTTGGTTTTTATGGGGTGAAAGCTGGTCTTACCTATGGAATTTATCTC
This sequence comes from Hyphococcus sp., assembly GCA_013002535.1. GTDB lineage: Bacteria > Pseudomonadota > Alphaproteobacteria > Caulobacterales > Parvularculaceae > Hyphococcus. The sequence goes on along the minus strand of JABDJK010000080.1, from coordinate 27,723 downwards.
TGTGCTGGATTATCCCCGCTTTCCATAGGGAATCCTTATTTTAATCCTTTTTTAAGATTCCTTTATAAAGAGTTAACAAGGAAAGTTCCGAGCCCCATTGTCCAGAAATTCCAAATTCCTGAACGCGCTTTCCGGCGATGTCAGCGCTACGCCGCCGGTCTGGTATATGCGTCAGGCAGGGCGCTATCTTCCGGAATATAGAGCGCTGCGCGCAAAGGCCGGGTCTTTTCTAGATCTGTGTTTCGACAGTGATCTTGCCAGTGAAGTGACATTGCAGCCGATCCGCCGGTTCGATCTGGATGCGGCAATTCTTTTTGCAGATATACTTCTGATTCCCCATGCGCTCGGGCGAAACTTGCGCTTTGCTGAGGGCGAGGGCCCGCTTCTCGATCCCGTAACCCACGAGACGGATATCAGCGGTTTTCGCGAGACGGATATTCTGAGCGATCTCTCTGCAGTGTTTGAAACGGTGACAAAAACCCGCGCCAGCCTCCCCGAAGATAAAGCGGTGATCGGGTTTGCCGGCGCCCCGTGGACCGTCGCGACCTACATGCTGGCGGGCCGATCGATGAAGGACCCCGCGGCGCTACGCTTTCAATATTATGAGCATCCGGCGTTTATCACAGAGCTCATCGACATTCTGACCACTCACACCATAGCCTATTTAAAAGCGCAAATTGACGCCGGAGCGGACGCCATACAACTTTTCGATACTTGGGCCGCCGGCCTGCCCTGGCCCGTCCTCGACAAGCTGTCGATCCGACCGCTCGAAAAGATTGCAAGCGCCTTGAAAGCTTCTCGCCCGGAAACACCGATCATACTTTTTCCGAAGGGCGTCGGTGAAAAGTCGATTGAGTACGCCATGATCGGCCATGCTGACGGGCTGGGGATTGACTATGGCATGGACCCATCCTGGGCGCGGGCGAATTTGTCAGATCATGTAACCGTTCAGGGCGGGCTCGATCCGTTGCTGGTGGTTAATGGCGGCAAGGCGATGTTCGACGCCGCTGAGACGCTTTTGAAGCTGTTCCATGACGTTCCTTATGTCTTTAATCTTGGCCATGGATTTGTTCCGCAAACGCCGCCGGAAAATGTTGCGGCGCTTACCGAATTTATTCGCGGAAAAGGCAGATGAGCGAATTTCTCCTCAACCAGTATCTTTGGATTAAATCAGCGCATTTGATTTTCGTCATCGCCTGGATGGCGGGGATGATGTATCTGCCGCGACTTTTTGTTTATCACCATCAGTCCGAAAAAGGCGGCGAAGCTGAGCGCATGCTGACGCAAATGGAACGGCGTCTCCTGAAAGGCATCATCAACCCATCCATGGTCGCCGTCTGGGTGCTTGGCATCCTCATGCTGTGGGCGAACCCTGATTTTCTCGGTAACGGGTGGTTTCACGTAAAGCTAACGCTGGTGTTGGCGATATCTGCGATCCACGGGTTTTATGCCAGCGCCCGGCGAAAATTTGAGGCCGGCGAACGCCCGCGGACGGATAAATTCTGGCGCATCATGAATGAGGTTCCGTTCCTCGCCCTAATCGTCATTGTCGTTATGGTGATCATCAAGCCGTTCTGAGGTTGATCTAAATATTGACGAATAGCCGCTGCGGCCTATATGTAGCGCAACTCACCAATTTTGCGGGCCCTCCCACGGTCTCGCACATTACTTTAAACATCTGAAACCTCACGAGAATTCCGGCCGGTCGCCGGATAGCGCGCAGCATTTAGGACCAACCCTCATGTCGCTTCCCTCAAAAATGTCGCTCGATGAGCTAAAACAGAAAACCCCGGCGGAGCTTTTATCCTTCGCTGAGGAACTGGAAGTCGAGAACGCCTCGACCATGCGCAAGCAGGACATGCTGTTTGCGATTCTGAAAGAGCTCGCCGAACATGATGTTGAAATATCCGGCGGCGGCGTTCTCGAGGTCCTGTCAGACGGGTTCGGGTTTTTACGCTCCCCGGAAGCAAACTATCTTCCGGGTCCGGACGATATTTATGTCTCGCCATCGCAGATCAGAAAATTCGCGCTGCGGACCGGCGACACGGTGATCGGTGAAATTCGCAGCCCGAAAGACGGCGAGCGATATTTTGCCCTTTTGAAAGTCGGCTCGATTAATTTTGAGGAACCGGAAAAAGCCCGCCACAAAGTTCACTTCGACAATTTGACCCCGCTCTATCCCGATGAGCGGCTCAACATGGAAATAGAAACCGAAGAAACGAAGGACATGACGGCCCGGGTCATTGATCTCGTTGCGCCCCTTGGCAAGGGCCAGCGCGCGCTGATCACCGCGCCCCCGCGAACCGGTAAAACCGTTATACTTCAAAATATTGCGCATTCTGTCGCGGCGAACCATCCGGAGGCTTACCTGATTGTGCTCTTGATCGACGAACGCCCGGAAGAGGTGACCGACATGCAGCGCTCGGTGAAAGGTGAGGTCGTTTCGTCAACCTTTGACGAGCCAGCAACGCGTCACGTGGCTGTCGCGGAAATGGTCATCGAGAAAGCCAAACGCCTGGTCGAGCATGGACGCGATGTCGTGATCCTTCTCGACTCGATAACGCGTTTGGGCCGCGCCTATAACACTGTCGTCCCGTCGTCGGGCAAGGTTCTAACCGGCGGCGTTGACGCTAACGCGTTGCAGCGACCGAAACGGTTTTTCGGGGCCGCGCGAAACATTGAAGAAGGAGGTTCGCTCACCATTATAGCCACGGCCTTGATCGAGACCGGTTCGAAAATGGACGAGGTTATCTTCGAAGAGTTTAAAGGCACCGGCAACGCAGAGCTTATTCTCGACCGTAAGGTCGCCGACAAGCGCACCTATCCGGCGATCGACATCGCCAAGTCCGGCACCCGGAAAGAGGACCTTATTACCTCGCCCGCGGACATGCAGAAGGTCTTCGTCCTGCGCCGTATCCTCTCGCCAATGGGCGTTTCCGACGCCATCGAATTCCTGCTTGATAAGCTCAAACAGACAAAGACCAACAAGGACTTCTTCGACTCAATGAATACGTAAAAGACCGGCGGATTAGTTTCCGTATTTCGCCGCTAATTCATCTTGCCGCGCGTCGATATCGTCCCGGCTGAGCCAGCGCCCGCGCACCATTACACCGTTGATATTGCTTGCATTACTGATGTCGTCAAGAGGGTTGGCGCCGACGAGAATAAGGTCGGCGCGGTTACCGGGCGCGATCTGGCCGAACGTGTCCTTTTCCGCGAAATACGCCCGCGGCGCTGCGGTCCCGGAGTGAAGAATTTGCGCCGGCGTCATCCCAGCTTCCGCCATCGCCGCCATTTCGCGGTGGATTGAAAATCCCGGTACGGAATAAAGTTGCGGCGCATCGGATCCTAGTAAGATTTCAGCGCCGCCATCAGCGAGGGCCTTTAACAGTTTGCGGCGGTTTTCAAAATAGATTGCTTGTTCGTCTTCGCTCGCCTCCGTATTACCGCCGCTGGCGACGCGCCGGGCCCAGCCATCGACGACATTCTTTGGGACAAAGCGCAGTTCATTATAATCATCAAAGTCACCGGGTTTCGCGGCGAAATATTCCCATAGCGCCATGGTCGGGACGACGCCCATACCAGCGCCTTTGGTCAGCGCAACCGCTCGGGAAAGGGCTTCGTCTATCACCGGGCTCGTCTCCGCGCCCATGAAGTCCAGATAATTGTCGAGATGATCGACGGTGCGCTGGCCTTTATTGGCGGCATGTTGGAGGCCGACTTCGTCAGAGACATGCCCGCCAAACGGGATTTCCAATTCATTGGCCGTATCAGCGATGGCGTCATAGGTCTCACGCGAAAGCCCTTCGTGAACCTTCAGCAAATCCCAACCATCATCTTTGGCTTTGCGGACGCGCTCCACGCCTTGCGCCGGACTTCTGACGGAATTGCCCGACATGGAGGGCGCTGCCAGGTAAAGCGTTGGTGAGATGATGTCTCCTGCGTTTGCGCGCGCCCTGAGCTTTAGCTGACCGGACCCCCCTTGCATCCCGCGCGCTGTAGTAACCCCTTGAGAAACATAGAGAAAAAGGATATCTTCGGTCGCCCAACCGCTATTGCCCGATGGGATATGGGCGTGCATTTCAGCAAGCCCCGGGATCAGAAATTGCCCCGCGGCGTCGATAATTTCTGCGCCTTCGGGTGGGTCGATTTCGCCGGATGAAAAGACCGCAGTGATCCGGTCGCCTTCGACAATGACTGTCCCGACCTCAACCATGTCGGATCCATCCATCGGTATGATGTTTGCGCCGACAAAGGCGGTGATTTGAGATGCGGCGTTCTCGCCGGCGCCATTGTTTGGCGATGGCGCGTCAGCTGGATCGGCGCTGCAGGCAGCCATCATTATTGCGGCCGCCAAGCCCATAGCGAATTTCATCATCGCTCCTTTTTCCAGTTAACTGCGTAATTGATCCGCTAACGGAAGATCACGGACACGCTTGCCGGTCGCGTCGAAAATAGCGTTTGTCAGCGCCGGCGCCAATGGCGGCAAGCCCATTTCTCCCATCCCCGCCGGCGGTTCGCCATTATCGATAATGTGGGTCTCGATATCGTGCGGCGCCTCGGCGATCCGCATGATTTGATATTCGTCGAAATTGCCGGTGGTGACGCGCCCGCCGGTGACATTAATGGCAAGACGCAATGCGGTTGAAAGACCATCAATGACGCCGCCTTCATGCTGGGCCGCGATGCCATTAGGATTGACCACCGTGCCGACATCAACGGCGCCGACGATCCTAAGAACTTTGAGGTCGCCAGAGGAATTCACTTCTACATCAACGACGTGGGCGACATAGCCGCCAAAGGTGAAGTGAGCGGCAATGCCCCGGCCCTGACCCTCGGGCATGGCCTCGCCGTAACCGCCTTTTTCCGCCGCCAGACGCAACACGCCGGCGAGTCGGCCTGGATTGAAGGTCGGGCCGCCATGGTTTGCATAGGTGAGCTCGCGCGGTTCGCCCAGAATTCGAAGGCGCAATTTGAGCGCATTTTCACCGCGCGTCCGGGCAATTTCATCAAGGAAACTGTTGACGACGAAGGCGTTGGCGGTGTGCGAGGGCGCCCGCCATGATCCGCGCGGCGCGCCGGAGGTTGCCGGGAAATACTCAAGCCGATAATTCTCGACCAGATATGCTGGAAAGTCGTCCGGGTAAAGTTCCGACGTCCAAAGATCCGTATCCGGCATATTCGGGCGGCGATAGTATTTCGACGCGCTCGCGAGCCGGTGAGTCCAGGCAGTCATATTGCCATCGGCGTCGAAGGCAGCGCGCATATGATGCATGCCGGCGGGCCGGAAAAAATCGTGACGCATATCGTCTTCGCGGGTCCAGAGGAGTTTAACCGGCCGTTTGACGGCGTCACTGACAAGCGCGGCTTCCAGCGCATAATCGCTGGACAGACGCCGGCCGAAGCCGCCGCCGAGCCTCGTGGGAGTCACGTTGATAGTCATCCGGTCCCGGTCTAAAACGTTTGAAATCAAGCGGTTGGGTCCCGATGGGAATTGCATGGGGCCGATGATATCGACCCCATCTTCGCGCACATGGGCGACGCAATTTTGCGGCTCCAGCGGCGCGTGAGAAACGTAGGGCTGCCAGTAATAAGCCTCATGGGTTGAAGCGGCGTTTTCCCAAGCAGCGGCAAAATCGCCGTCATTGCGAACGATTTGGCCCTCGCGGGTCAACAGTTCTTCGCAATGGGCCCTGAAGTTTGCGCTTGTTTCATCAGAATACGGACCATGATCCCAATCTATTTTGAGGGCATCGCGACCCTTAATCGCCGCCCATGTGTTTTCAGCGATAACGGCGTAGCCCTCAGCTTGAACGGTGTAGGGCTCGCCGAGCGGCGGGCGGTCAATTTTGACGACATCGATTACACCGGGAACAGCGCGCGCAGCAGCGTCGTCAACGCTGTTGGCTGTGCCGTCAAAGTACGGACATCGCGCCATCACCGCGTGGACCATGCCGGGCATTTCTGCATCGATGCCGTAGACGGCCTCGCCGGTAACGATTGCGCGGGCGTTTTTCATTTTCCGCGCCGTCCCTATGATCGAGAATTCCTCGCGCGGTTTTAGCGGTGGGGCTTCTTCCAGCGGTTCCAATTCAGCCGCAGCGCCGGCAAGGGCGCCGAAGGTCAGGCTTTGGTTGCTGGCCGCATGGGTGACGACGCTGTTCGCGACGGTCAGTTCGTCCGCGGGAACTTCCAGCTGTGCGGATGCGGCCCGAACTAGGAGATCACGCGCTATAGCGCCGGCCTGACGCAGACCCTCCCAATGACCGACAATGGAATAAGACCCGCCGGATCCTTGCGGCACATAGCGCCAGGTAAAGCCGCCCTCGCCGTCGGGCATCAAGGCCAGCGGCAATTGCGAGGTCTCGACCTTGTCGAAATCAGCCCCGAGTTCCTCCGCCACCAGCATGGGCAACGCCGTATCAACGCCCTGACCCATTTCCGGGTTCGGGAAGGCGAGAAGAATGCGGTCGTCGGGCGTAATCGCAATCATGGGGGTGACGTCAACCGGCGGGCCGGAGGCGATAGCGGCTTCTGCGGTTGAAGCCTCTTTTTCGCGGTCTCCGCGCGAGCAGGCAGGCGCGGCAATGATTAGTGCGCCGGCAGAGGCGGCGTAGCGGATGAAGTCGCGACGAGAAGTTGACAGGCGTGCGCCGTCCATTATGCATTCTCCCGCAATTTGGCTGCCGCCGTGTGAATGGCTTTTCGCAAGCGATAATAAGTCCCGCAGCGGCAGATATTCGTCAGACTACGATCTATATCGTCGTCACTCGGGTTCGGATTGTCTTTAAGGAGCGCAGATACCGCCATGATCTGACCAGCCTGGCAATAGCCGCATTGTGAAACATCTTCTTCGATCCAGGCCTGTTGGACAGGGTGAAGATCGTCCCCGTCTGCGAGCCCCTCGATGGTTGTGATCTCGGCGCCGTTAACCGCGCTAACGGGCGTCACGCATGAGCGAACCGCCTCGCCATTTAAGTGAACGGTGCAGGCGCCGCATTGGGCGATGCCGCAGCCGAATTTAACGCCTTTTGCGCCGGCGAAATCTCTTAAGTACCAGAGCAGCGGCATTTCCTCATCGCCGCTAAATTCTTTTCTCTCACCGTTTACTGTCAGGGAAACCATCGCCGCCTCTTTATTGCTTTCGCCCAATTGCGTTCGCCGCACCATAGACGCAATCGCGCCAATTCGCGTTGCGGCTCGACGCTGATCGGGGGCGCTTTGTCGCGCCCCTTTTTTTGACTAGGAACCGCAAATCTCGCTGAAAATTTCATGATGAAATTCCAGAACCTTACCGCGACGAAAGCTAAAAACTTAATAAAATCAATTCATTTGACAAACATGGTCATCCATGCGGCAATGAATTTGCATCAGTACTTGTCGCGTAACCGGGGACCATTTCATGACTATACGCTCTACCTTGCTTGCAGGCGCTGCAACTGGCGTCATCGCATTCTCATCCGCCTTTGCAGCGGCGCCGCTATTTGAGTCTGTCGGCGCGCCGACGACCGCAAATCTGCCTGGCCATGTCAGCGCCGCACAAAAAATTCATGTCAATCGCCGGTCGCTAAACGCGCCTTCTTTCGAGATCGATCTGTTCGGTGAGACAGTCACCGCCGTGCGCGATCGTGTTGAGCGCCAAAAAGGAGGCACGCTGAATTGGTACGGCAATGTCGGCGGCAATGAAGCGGACGGCGTCATCGTCACCATGCGCGGCAACGCTTATTCAGCGCGGATCGATTATCAGGGCCGCGCCTATCAGATCACGGGCGACCGGCGTGGCGGGTTTGTCCTCAACGAAATCGATTTCAGCGGCTTCCCGCAGGAAGAACCGGATGTGCTGCCTGATGGCGGCGGCGAATTCGCTGTTCCTGGGTTCGATGCCGCTACTGAGGCAGATCCGATACAACAGGACCTATTGATCGCTTATTCCGATGATGCGTGCGAGACCGTCGGCGGCACATCGGGCGTCGATTGCTCGCAAATCGAAGCGGACATCACCGCCGCTGTCGCCGATATGAACGCGTCATACGCAGCCAGCGGCGTCGACATTACTATGAACCTCGTCGGCCTGATGGAGGTGGACTATCTCGAGGACGGCAAAGGCATTTCCCAGATGCTGTCCGAGTTGCGCCTGACCGGCGACGGGATTATCGATGAGGTGCACCCGGCGCGCGATACGCTCGGCGCCGATCTTGTCGGCCTTGTGACGGCCTCGGGCGGCGGGTTTTGCGGTGTCGGGTATCGCCCGGCCTCGCCGACAACAGCGTTCAATGTGACGGCGGAGTTTTGCCTCACCAACCGGACATTGGCCCATGAACTTGGCCATAACCAAGGCTCGCTCCATGACCGGGCGCAACATGGCGGCGGCGCCAACGGCGCCTACAATTACGGCTACCGTCGCTGTAATGACGGGTCTATCGATGATTTCGGCTCGCCCTATTTCCGAACAACCATGGCCTATTCTTGTTCCGGCGCCTCTCGCGTTGGACGGTTTTCCAATCCGAATGTCAATTATCTCGGCGTGGCGACGGGCGTTGACCCTGCGGTCGATCCGACGCGCGGCGCCTGGGCGGCGCGGACGTTAAACGAGAGCGCTGCCTATGTCGCGTCCTTCCGGGATGCGCCGGTGCAAAACCCGCCAGCGGCGCCAAGCGGTCTTTCCGCGTCCGCTTTAGGGTCGGACAGAATCGATATTTCGTGGACGGACAATTCGTCTGACGAAGGCTCGTTCGTTGTCCAGAGTTCGCTAGATGAATCCAGTTGGTCGACCGTCGCGACGCTTTCAGCCAACACAACATCATACGGCGACAATGGACTTAATCCGGAAACGACCTATTTTTATCGCGTGCGCGCAGACAATGGCGCGGGGTCATCCGGTTACACCAACACTGCGTCGGCGACGACGCAAAGCGTCCCGTCGACAATCGACGACGTTGCCGATGGAGAGATTGCTGGCGCCGGTTCGGTTTCTGGCAACTTTACTGCGACCCACGGTGATGACGGCGTTGTTCAGACGATCACTGAACTGGGCGCCGGAGGGCCGAAAAAGAGGCGAAAACAATCGTTTACGCACACCTGGACGGTTGACGTCTTTGGCGGCGCAGGCGGCGTAGTCCTCACTGCAAACGCCTGGGTCTCCGGCGGTGAAGGCGCGAATTTCTATTATTCGACCGATAACGGCGCCTCTTACAATCTGATGTTTACGGTCGATCAGACATCGTCGTCGACCTCACAAACCTTCGTACTTCCGGGTGGCACATCCGGCGCCGTTCGCATTCAGGCGCGCGACGCAGCTCAAACGAATGGCGAGCCGGCGGATACGCTCTCGGTTGACCATATTGTCATCACGTCGAACACTGAGGTTGGATCGCCGCCGCCGGCGCCGTCCGCCATGAGCGTCACCGGCGTTACGTCTTCGAGCGTTTCGCTCGCCTTTACCGACAACGCAAGCGATGAGTTCGGATTTGAAATCTGGCGTTCGACAAGCAATCCAGGGGGCGATTGCAACGCCGGCTCGTCCATCGACACGCTCGGCGCCAACGCCGGAACTGGCGGCGTCAGCTATACCGACATGTCCGCCGCGCCGGCTGCCACTTATTGGTATTGGGCGAAGGCGTTCAATGGCGGCGGCGAAAACGGCTGTTCCAATGCCGCATCCGCAACTACCGATTCAGCGCCGGCAATCAGCGCCTCGGGCAATGGCTACAAAGTGAAGGGCGTGCAGCATGCGGACCTGACCTGGGCTGGCGCCGGGGGAGCCAGCGTCGATATTCGCCGCAATGGATCAGTGGTCGCGACCACCGCCAATGACGGCGCCTATACCGACAATATCGGGAATAAAGGCGGCGGATCATATAGTTACGAGGTTTGCGAAGCCGGTTCCACTATGGCTTGTTCGCCGAGCTTCAATATCGTTTTTTAATTGAGGCGACATCCCGAAGAAGAAGGGGTCCAGATTTGGGCCCCTTTATTCTTGTCTCGCACGAACGTGAGATTTTCTGCGTCCAAGCGTTGAAAACATGGATGGCGCGCGCGCGCGCATTCCGTCATGGTGCGCGCTGATTTGATCCGAGCGTGGCGATAACCTTTGTCCGAAACTGAACCTCAAAAACCAAGAGCGAAATTTCTCCACGGAAATCTGATGCGCCACGTCATCGTCATGTCGATGACGTCGAGCCTCGGCCTCGTGTCGATATTCCTCGTTGATTTCGTCGATCTCTATTTCATCTCGCTTTTAGGCAAAGCTGAGCTCGCGGCCGCGGTCGGGTTCGCCGGGACAATCCTGTTCTTCAACATGTCGCTCACAATCGGCATGATGATCGCCATGAGCGCCCTCGCCGCCCAGCGCATTGGCCGAGGCGACGAAGAAGAGGCGCGCAGGATTGCAATGAGTGTTGTCGTTGTCTCCGTAACCATCGGCGCGGTGATGGGGGCTTTATGCTGGATCTTTGCGCCGCAAATTCTCGATATGATTGGCGCCGAAGGCGAGACCAAAAAGATGGCGGTGCGGTATTTGCGCATCGTCGTGCCGACCCTGCCGATCGCTGCGCTCGCCATGGTGGGTTCTGGATTATTGCGCGCTCATGGCGACGCCAAACGGGCGATGAACGCGACCCTTGCGGCCGGGGCGGTCAACGCAATCCTTGATCCGATCCTGATTTTTGGGCTTTCCCTTGGGCTCGACGGCGCGGCGCTCGCGTCCGTTGCAGCGCGTTTCGCAATGATGGCGACCGCGCTTTACCCGGTGCTGAAACATTATGGCGGGTTCGCAAAATTCGACGCCGACCATTTCAAACGAGACCTCGCGCCCATTTTTGGCATTGCCGGGCCAGCGATCCTCACCAATATCGCAACGCCCATCGGCGCCATCATTGTGACGCGCGCGATCGCACCTTATGGCGACGGCGCCGTCGCCGGGTTTGCCGTCATCAGCCGACTTTCGCCGCTCGCTTTTTGCGTCATTTTCGCCCTTTCCGGTGCGGTAGGGCCAATTGTGGGCCAGAATTTTGGCGCGCGCAATTATGACCGGGTGCGCGAGGCCCTGCGACGCGCACTGCAATTCACGGCGCTATATATCGCCGCGATGTGGGTTATACTCTTTGCACTGAACGGGTTTGTTGCGCGGCAGTTTGGCCTCGATCAAACGGGCGCACAATTAATATTCTGGTTTGCGGCGGTGATCGCGCCGCTTTTCTTCTTCAACGGCGCATTGTTTGTCTCCAACGCTTCTTTCAATAATTTGAACCGGCCGTACTGGTCGACCTGGCTCAACTGGGGGCGCAATACGATTGGCGTCATTCCATTCGTCTGGCTCGGTTCCATCATCGGAGGCGCGCCGGGCGTCCTGATCGGCCATGCATTGGGTTGCATAATATTCGCAGGCCTTGGCGTTTATTTCGCGTTCCGGCTCATCGCCGCTTATGAAAGCGGCGCTGCGGACCCAGAAAAAAGAAGCAAAATCAAGCTTGTAGGCCCCAGAGCGACGCCGCCCATGTCGAGCCCCAGAGGCTAGCGGGGTTTGAAACAATCATAAGCAGAATGTGATCACCGGTCTTCCGCTTGTCACATTCTCGCCGCGTTATCGTCCTGCAGCGCTCCTAAAACATATCCATCGCGACAACCGTCGCCATACGGATGACAATCCTGATTTATCGAAAATCCGGAGAGGAGATTTTGACCCATGATAACCCCAATGGGCCTTATCGGGCTTTTGAGTATCGCCGCATTTCTTGGCGCATTCGTATTTGTCTTGCGCCGTCTCGGCGCAGCGGAAGTCGCTTACTTCATTATTGGCGGCGCCATTGTCGCAGTGATTTCCGCTGTCACTGGGGCCGTTCTAGCGTTGTAGGCCCGCGCGACGGCAGGATTTTCGGGTTGCGCAAGAGCGCCGCAGAAAAAAGTGCGACGACCAGCCCTACCGGAAAAATTTCGAGAAAAGTCATAGGCATACGGAAAAGCGGATTGGCGTAGGTCTTCTTCATCGCCTCCATATCCGCGATCAGTTTGTTGAGATCAGCGCCGGCCATACCGGCGGCGCGTTTCGATTCAATGACGCCGGCGGTGTAGTCATCGATGAACGCGTGGTCGGTGGCGGCGAGATAAAATTCCCATCCCATGACGTAAAACAGGCCAGCGACCGACGCGATGGCGACGCCAAGTCCAAATGCCGGACCGAACTTTATGACGCCGCCAAGATCCTGGTCGCGATACTTTTTAACGCCGACGAAAATCATCGACAGGACGATCAACATCGTCAAATAGCCGAAGGCTTCTGACGATGAGGCGCCCTCGCCCTCGCTGACGACCAGCCCCAGCGTCATAACGGAAATGATGATAGCGCCGGCGATGCCGCCATAAATGAATGCGATTTTTTTCATCGGAAAATTCCTTTCCTATGCAGCGTCAGACGGCAAATTGAATTGCCAGGAGACGCCGTAGCGATCCTCAAGCCAGGCAAACTTTTTCGAAAACCCGTAATTATCGAGCGGCATCAAGCTCTTACCGCCCTCAAGGAATTTCGCCGCAAGCGTATCAATCTGCGCTTCGTTTTCGCAGTCGACGAACAATGAAATCGACGGCGTAAATGAAAACTCATGAACGCTGGGCGAGTCGATCGCCATGAAGGTCTGCCCGCACAGGGTGAAATAGGCTGTTTTCACTTTCCCGGTTGGACCGGGCTCGTCATCGCTCCAGCGATCAATCGAGTTGACGCTCGCCTCATCCAGATTCTCGACGTAGAAATTTACCGCCTCTTCTGCTTCGCCGGCGAACATCAAATAGGTTGAGATTTTTTGGGCCATGAGGCGTCCTTCTATATTCGTTTTTTTCGGTAGTGCTCGATGACTGGCGAAAAGTCCTTTTTGGCGCTCGCATTCATCCAATTCTCAAACGCCTTGAGGTCAAACGCATCAGGATCCGGAATATTGATGCAGCCTTTTTGAAACTTTGCGCCGGTAAGGGATGACTTTCCTAGATCGGCGATATCGGCGTTGGCGTACATCACCATAGAATGAAACGTGATCCCGGATTTGCCCTTGGCGAGGCCGTATTTGAAAGTCTCTTGTTCATTATAACAGAGCGCATCTTTGGCGCTCATGATGGCGCCCGGCGCTTCTTTAGCCGCCCTGTCAGCCATCTTAATGATACGGCGGAGGGCCGTGACAAAGTCCTTTTCTGGTCCCGTCAATTTGTCGGCAAAACTTGGCATAGGATGGCCCCGTGGATTATGTGCGTTTGTTATCCGTATGCCGTATAACGGCGGTCGCCGCCAATCGCCCAAACGGGTGAATCGGCGTGAATTCTCACTTTATGGCGTGACGCGCCCGGCAGATAAGGTCGTGGCGGCCGCTATTCGGCGGCGACGCGCTCAAGGGAAAAATTGTCTCTACGAACGTCACCGGCGTGACGGCGCTCGGTCCAGCCGAACGCCACCACCGGTGTATTTGCGCCGACCGCGCACCATACCTTATGGAAGTCAAACACACCGGGGTCGCCGCTCGCCGGCGGCGGGACGTCCATCGAGCTCAGATTTTTTGCCGCCTTCGGCGGCAAAGCGAAATTCATGGAAAATTGCGGAACGATGGCGCCATCTGCCGTATAACAGTTCAGGAACGCGCTTGCCGTGTTTGCGCCGCTCGGATTGATTACCGAAAAATCGAAATACTCCATGACGGGGCTGCCGTTCGAGGTCCACTGTTCGCCGTTGATGGTGCTGTGGGAGTTCTTCAACATCGGCGAGACCCAATACTTTGCGCCGCTATTGTAACCGAATTTTTTCAGCTCAGGCTTCGGTAGACCCTTTCCTTCAAGAGCTGGTTTCATCGCCTCTTCAAGTCGTCGCCCCAGCTCTTCCTGGCCGAGCGCCGGCGTCATGATTGCAAATGCCGCCACAAACAGACCGGACAATTTTAAAAAACCCATGATTTCCCCTTCTCGCATCGATAAGTATGTGAACACTACCGAGCTTAGCGCTCATATTTTCAATTGCGAATTTTATTTATAACGGCAAGCAAAAAAGGGCTTTTCTGGGCTTGTCCGACGGGTATTCAGGGGATCAGTTCCAACTCTTTTGCCTTCTGCGCCGCTTGCGTACGGTTCTGGACCTCCAGCTTTTCATATAGTTTTGCGAGATGGGTCTTCACTGTGTTGGGCGAGATATCGAGGCTGCGGGCAATCTCCTTGTTGCTTTGCCCGGCGGCGAGTAATTCCAGTGCATCGAATTCACGCTTTGAAATGCCGAGGCTGATGATCGCCGCATCATTGCGTTGAAAGGGCGCGGGCGCCGTCTTTCGCGTTAGCCTTGCGCCAGCCCAAAGACCGAGCGCAGTAAAACCGACAGCCAGAAACAGAAAATAAATTTCACCGGCGAAAACGCGGGTGATGTATTTATACGCGATCCATTCCAGCAGGAATGCGGTCGCTGCGAGGGCCAGTGCGTAAAGGGCGATGGTGCGCTTCATGGAGATCGAATTTATCGAAAACTTCAGACAAGGCCATACCAGCGACGGCGCGAGGAACATCAGAACTATTGCGCCAAATCACCCCTTTAGGTGATCGATTTTTCGTTGCCGGGCGCGTTAGGATTGGGATCGAAATTTAGTCAAAGGGAGCACAATCATGAACCTCGGAGCCTTTTCCGTCAGCCTCGCCGTTAAAGACATCGCCGCCTCAAAAGCATTTTACGAAAAGCTTGGCTTTGCAGAGGTCGGCGGCAACATCGAACAGAACTGGTTGATCATGCGTAATGACAAAACGACGATTGGCCTGTTTCAGGGGATGTTCGAGAAGAATATGTTGACCTTCAATCCCGGCTGGGATGCTGAATGCAATACGCTGGCTGAATTCCAAGATGTGCGTGAAATTCAGAAAAACCTGAAAACCGAAGGGGTAAAACTCGACACCGAGGCCGATGAAGCGGGCGACGGCCCGGCGTCATTTGCTCTGACGGACCCCGATGGAAATCCGATTTTGATCGATCAGCACGTCTAGGCGCTACCCACCATACTGATCGCGCCGTTTCAGCCAGTGCATATTGCCGTGCTCTTTCTCGCTGGCGCGGCCTTTCGGCGTCAGGTCGATCATGTGATAGGCGCCGTTCAGCATGTCGAGACCGCGGGCGTATGTTGAGTATGTATGATAGACTTTGCCATTATCATCTTTGGCGAAAACAGAAATCCCGGGACCCTCTGTAGACGGAAAACCGAGTGTGCCGAAATTGTAGACTTTTTCGCCGCGCTCGATTTCTTGTTCTGAGAAACTGACATCGAAATCGCGATTGAATTCGCCGCCCATGGAAGAGACCCACGGGAAAGACCAGCCCATGCGTGATTTGTAGGCGTTGATCATTTTAATCGACGTGTTGGAAATTGCCGCCAATGCGACGCCGGCGGCGCGCAGGTGAACATCCGTTCCATTGAAATTGTCAGCCCAGAAAGAGCAGCTTGGACAGCCCTCTTTCCAGTCGGGCCCATACATGAAGTGGTAGATAAGCAATTGATCGTTATCGCCGAAAAGATCGCCGAAGCCGATTTCGCCGTCATCGGACTGAAAGCGATAGTCTTTTTCGATTTGAACCCAGGGCAATTGCTGGCGCTTCGCGCTAAGGGCGTCGCGGGTTTTCGTAAACGCTTTTTCTTCAGCAAGGAGCGCTTGTCGCGCCGTCAACCACTCATCTTTGGCGACAATCTTTGTTGGTTTCATTTTGGGCCTCCGTTTTACTATTCAATGCCAAGACGTATGCTATGGCGCGGTTTCGACGCGGGGGGGCCCCTCAATTAATTTTGCGCGACGCCGCAAACGCCGTCTGTCGCTGCGCGACCGGCATTGCTGAGCGCCTGATGAGCGGCGCGCGGTCGATCCGTTGCGATGATGTCGACGCCGTCATCGGCGAGGGCGACGTAGCGTTGCGGTTCGCCGTCGCGGAAAATTTCATTGTCGATGGAACTGCGCCCGCCGAGGGTGCCGAAAATGACTTCAACATCGCGGCTGTTCAGCGTTGAAAAAAGCCGTGGCCGCGGCGCCTCTGTCCCGGTAAAGCCCATCAGGCGATCCGCCGGGACGCCAGCGGCGACGGCCCGGTTGAGTTCGGATTGTGAATTCACCGATAGGGAGATCATAGCGCCGGGCGCCAGGCGATGTAACTTCTGTGCTGACGCCAGTGAGTATGCGATGAGGATAACACGATCCTCCGCACCCTGACGGCTAATTTCCTCGATTACATCTTCATACCGGGTCGAGCGTTTAAAATCGATCTGCAGGATGGTTTTGCCGTCGGCCCATAAGAGCGCATCATCAAAGCGTGGCGGTTCATAAGGCGTTGAATTACCGTCATTATCTTCCAATTTCAGTTTGCGGATGTCGGCCCATTGCTTGCCGTTCGCAGCGCCGGCGCCGGCGGTTGTGCGCTCCAGCGTGTCGTCATGCATCAAATATAAAACCCCGTCGGCCGATGTCGCGACATCGATTTCCATGATTGCGGGCGTATCGGCGAGAACGGCGCTCATAGTCTCGATCGCGTTCTCCGGAAACCCGGGCGCCGGCCCGCCGCGATGGGCGGATACAAGCGCGGCGCCGCTTTCTTCAAGGCACTCAAAGAACTGATTGAGATCGCCGCCATGGTCGATCGACCAGCCGGATGCAGAAGCAACGGTCTGCGCCGCTTGGCTTGTTTCTGTCGCGACCTCACCGCAACCGGCGACAATTACAAATATACTTGGGGCAATCACACAGGCGGTGAAAATTCGGGGCATAAATTGAAACTCGTCTGACGCAAAAACTGGCGAAACTATCGCGGCCATACTGAGAGGCCGTCGTCCGTTTTACAAGATCAGGGTTTCAGGATGATCGCGCCGGTCGTCTCGCCGCTTTCCAGGCGCCGATGCGCGTCTGCGGCCTTATCCAGAAGAAATATCTCAGATATTTGCGGCCGCAGAGCGCCATTTTCCAGATGATGAAACAGTGTTTCCGCCATCGCGGGCATGCCATCCGGCGTCGCATAATGAAAAAGCGTTGGCCGGGTAAGGGAAAGAGAACCGCGACGGGAAAGATCGAGCGGCGCCACTGGCGGGACCGGCCCGGACGCGTTGCCGAAAGTCACCATATGGCCGCGCGGCGCAAGCGCGTCGAGGGAACCCTGAAAGGTCGCCGCGCCGACGGAGTCGTAGACTACATTGACCCCGCGGCCCTGTGTGAGCTCGCGCACGCGCGCGGCAATGTCCGGCGTTTCGGCCCGGACGATGACTTCGCTGGCGCCGTTTTCCTTCGCAAGAGCGGCCTTCGCCACGCTGCCGACGACGCCGATCACCCGAGCGCCAATATGGTCCGCCCACTGACAAAGTAGCGTGCCGACCCCGCCGGCGGCTGCGTGGACGAGGACGGTATGGCCGGCCTGTAGTGCGAACACCTGGCGGACCAGCATCTCAACGGTAAGGCCTTTTAGGAAACTCGCGGCGGCGATATCGCTTGAAACGCCGTCAGGGAGTTTCACCGCGCTGGTTCCCGGCGTATTGGAAAGCTCGGCATAAGCGCCGCCGCCGGCGAGATAGACGACGCGGTCGCCCGGCGAATATCCGCAAACACCATCGCCGACAGCCTCAATAATGCCTACGGCTTCTTCGCCTAATATGGCTGGGAGCGGCACAGGATAGAGCCCGCGGCGTTTGTATATATCAATGAAATTCAAGCCTATAGCAGTATTGCGAACCTGAACTTCGCCGAAGGCTGGGGCTGCGATCGCGGCGTCAGTCAGGGTCAGAACTTCGGGGCCGCCGATTTCTGCGAAGCTGATTGTTTTGGCCATGTTTGCTCGCTCCGTTTTTCGTAGCCGGCGACTTGGATCTTTGCCATTGACCTTTTACGGCCTGGCGGGCGATCTTTCGTGTTCAAGATCATGTAGGGGCGACGGGGCCATTGTCATGCGAAATTTTCTCTGCGTCGCAATAGCGGCGGTTACGCTTGGCGCCTGCGCGACGCCAGTGATGACACAAAAAGAGTGCCTTGCCGGGGACTGGTATGGCGCCGGGCTCGAGGACGGCGGCAACGGCCTCCTCGCGGCAGCGTTCGACGACCGGGCGGCGGCGTGCGCCGAATTTGAGTCCGGCGCCGACGGGCGCGCCTATTTTGAAGGGCGCGAGGCGGGGTTGCGGCGTCTTTGCAATGAAGCCGGCGGTTATGAGTATGGCTTTACCGGCAACGATTATCGCGGCGTCTGCGCCGTTAATGCGGAGGGCAGCTTTTTGTCCGGTTACCTTTCCGGTCGGCGTGTTTTTGGCGCCGAGGAAATTCGCAATCTTGCCCAAAAGAATTATGACGAAGCCGAAAACAGTATTGACGCCCAACGGCGCTCACTCGACCGGGAATTGGCGGCGCTCGATGACCCCGAAATAACGCCGGAAGAGGCTGAAAAGGCTAGGGAATCTGCGGATTATTATCGCCAGGAGCTGCGCCGAGCGCGCCGCCAGTCGGACGATATGCTCTATGAATTAGGCCGTGCGGATGAAAACCTAGATCAGACGATCGCGGGGTTAGCTGATTGGCGCAGGGGGCCGGATTTTCAGGAGCGCTTAAGGGTCCGGCGTGAAGTCTTCGCCTTCGCCCGCACACACCCGGATATAGATCACTGTACTGACGAAGTGGGAGCCGGATACCCAGTATGCCATATCGCAATCGGCGCCGCTGTCCGGGAAACTGGCTCGGAAGCGATCTGCATTGACGGTCCGGCGCTTGCCGTCCTCTATCGCGTCCGCGCCCCTTATGAAGCTGGCGGCCTCGCATCCGGGGCTTATCATCTTTACGACCTCTTCCCAATCGACGAGCGAGGCCGCCCGGCGAAACTGCCGACGAGGGGTATGGAGGTCTATTTCGATGCTCCAGATGAGGTCGATGGCGGACCGGCGCTATCCCGGATCGCTTGTGCGGCGCCGTCTGGATAGCTGGCGCCGCATTTGACGGCTGTCCCTTGCGCCCCGGCTTTGATATAGGGGCCGGAACGTAAAGGAGCGGCCATGAAATTTACCATCAATATCGACTGCACCCCCCAGGAAGCACGGACATTTTTCGGGATGCCGGATGTTGAGCCCATGAACCAGATGGTGATGGGCGAGATGATGAAACGGGCGAAGGATTCCATGGATACGCTCGCAGACCCCGAGCGCTTTGTCGCCAATATGATGGCCATGGGCGGCAAAGGCATGGAGCAATTTCAGTCCATGATGGGCGCAGCCATGGCGGGCGGCGGGAAGTCCGGCAAGAAATGACGCGGGAGTTGTCCCGCGAGCCAGCGTGAAATGAGAAATGGCGAGCGACCGCGATACCATCTTCGCCAAGGCGACGGGCGCCGGCAAAGCCGGCGTCGCGGTCATCCGCGTCTCTGGGCCGGAAAGCTTCAGGATTTCCGATCTGTTAATTGGTAAACGGATTAAAATCCGTGAGGCGAAAATGGCGGAAATTAGCGAGCCGACCAGCGGCGCCCTGATTGACCGTGGTCTCGTCATTTTATTTCAAAACCCGCAAAGTTTTACCGGCGAAGATACCGTCGAATTTCATCTCCACGGATCTGCTGCGGTGGAAGCGTGCCTGTCTGAAACGCTTGCTCGGCTTGGCGCCCGACCGGCGGAGGCCGGCGAATTCACCCTGCGCGCGTTTCGGAACGGCCGGCTCGATCTTGCCCAGGCGGAGGCGCTGGCTGATCTTATCGATGCCGAAACGAATGAGCAGAGAAAACAGGCTTTGGGTCAACTTGGCGGGCGTTTATCCGAAGCCGCTGAGGGCCTTCGCAGCCGTTTAATATCGGTTTTGACCCCCCTTGAGGCGGATATTGATTTCCCCGATGAGGGCGATGTGCCGGCGGCAGTCGCGGCCAGGGCCGGCCCAGCGATCACCAAGCTCAAGGATGCGTTAACCGCGTTTCTCGCCAATTCGAGACGTGCACGGACAATCCGTAAGGGAATTAATATTGCGATTATTGGCCCGCCAAATGTCGGCAAGTCGTCGCTGGTGAATGTTCTTGCCGGCGCCGATGTCGCGATCGTCTCTGATGTCGCCGGTACGACGCGTGATGTTGTAGAGGCAAGGCTAGATCTCGGCGGTATTCTGGCGACGCTGTCCGATACGGCTGGCCTTCGTGACGAGACAAACGACGCCATTGAAGCTGAAGGGATGGCGCGCGCGCGCAGTAGGGCTAAACAAGCCGACCTGCGGGTGGCGGCTCTCGACCCACGCGTCGAATTTGTTTCACGTGAAACACTGGACCTACTCCGACCAGGTGATTTTCTGGTCTGGACCCATGCTGATCTTAACCCCGCCATACCCCACGGCGTCGCGCCTGATGGCGTTGCCGCGGTCAGCCTTTCGCCGTTGACAGGGCTCGGCGTCGATGAGTTCATCGCCGCTCTTACCGCAGCAGTTTCAGCCCAAGGCAATTTCAATGGTCCGGCCCTCACCCGCGCTCGCCACG
This sequence comes from Hyphococcus sp., assembly GCA_013002535.1. Taxonomy (GTDB): domain Bacteria; phylum Pseudomonadota; class Alphaproteobacteria; order Caulobacterales; family Parvularculaceae; genus Hyphococcus. The sequence continues at coordinate 7,268 of JABDJK010000080.1, read as the reverse complement.
TCCGCGCAGTTGAAGACGCCGTCGCCGCCCTCACGCGGGCCGAGGAAAAAATCGAGACCGCGCCGGAGCTGGCGGCCGAAGACGCACGCCTTGCCGCCCGTGCGCTTGGCAGCATCACCGGCGCCGTCGGCGTTGAAGACGTCCTCGACGAGATCTTTTCCAGTTTCTGTATCGGGAAGTAAACGGCCAGAATCCATCTTGCGGCGTGTTTCACGTGAAACATCTTTCAATCTGGCTTGGTCCCTATATATGAGCGAGCCAGAGATCGATCATGGAAACTGAATACGACGTTATTGTACTTGGCGCCCGCGCGCGAAGACGCGCAAATCAAAAATGCGGAAGCAGGAATAAATCGAGCGAATGACGAATTACGACGTCATAGTAATCGGGGGCGGTCACGCCGGATGCGAAGCGGCGGCGGCTGCGGCGCGCGCTGGCGCGCGCACCCTCCTCGCCACCCACCGAAAAGACACCATCGGCGAGATGTCGTGTAACCCGGCGATTGGCGGTCTGGGCAAAGGCCACCTCGTCCGTGAGGTCGACGCCTTGGACGGTCTCATGGGACGGATCATCGATGAGGCCGGGATCCAGTTCAGAATGCTCAATCGGTCGAAAGGGCCGGCGGTGCGCGGCCCCCGCGCTCAGGCCGACCGCAAGCTTTACCGTAAGGCGATGCAGGCGGCGCTTGCCGGCTACCCAAACCTCGACATCGCCGAGATAGCAGTAGAAGACCTCCTCACCGACGATGTTTCACGTGAAACAATCGCCGGGGTGGTCAGTGCGGATGGTTCGGAAATCAGGGCGAAGGCGGTGGTGCTGACCACCGGGACCTTTCTCAAGGGCGTCATTCATATCGGCAATAAGCGCATACCTGCGGGCCGCGCGAACTCCCGCGCTGGTGACAAATCCTGGGGCGGCGGCGTCGAGGCCCCGGCGGTTGGTCTGTCCGATCGCCTCTATGGGCTGGGACTTAAAATGGATCGCCTGAAAACGGGCACCCCGGCGCGCCTCGATGGGCGGACCATCGATTGGGCTGCGCTGGAAATGCAGCCGGCCGATGACGAACCGGTCCCATTCTCGTTCCTTAACGACCGGATCACAGTGCCGCAAATCGCCTGCGCGATCACCTTCACGAACGAGGAGACCCACGCGATTATCGCGGAGAATATCTCAAAATCCGCGGTTTATGGCGGCGGCATTTCCGGCCGCGGCCCGCGCTACTGCCCATCGATTGAGGACAAGATCGTCCGCTTCGCGGAACGGGGTTCACACCAGATCTTCCTTGAGCCTGAAGGTCTCGATGACCACACGGTCTACCCCAACGGAATTTCGACGTCCTTGCCAGAGGATGTTCAGGCGGCGTTCCTGACAACCATTCCCGGCCTCGCTGACGCAAAAGTCGTCCGTTACGGATACGCAATAGAGTACGACTATGTGGACCCAAGGTCCCTGACGCTCCAATTGGAAGTCGAGGCCCTCCCGGGTCTGTTCTTGGCCGGCCAGATAAATGGGACGACCGGCTATGAAGAAGCGGCGGCGCAGGGCCTTATTGCTGGCGTTAACGCCGCCCGGAAAGTTGCTGGGGCTGAACCGTTTATTCTCGATCGATCCGAGGCCTATATCGGCGTCATGATTGATGACCTCGTGACGCAAGGGGTCACGGAGCCGTACCGCATGTTCACGAGCCGCGCGGAATACCGGCTTTCGCTGAGGGCCGACAATGCCGACCAACGCCTGACGCCGCGAGGGATAGAGGCCGGATTTGTTGGCGCGGGCCGGGCTGCGATGTTTCACGTGAAACAAAACGCTTTGAGCGCAGCGCGGGAGTGGGCGGCGCAAGCCAACCTGACGCCGGCCGCCGCCGAAAAATACGGCCTTAAAATTAACCAGGACGGACGTCGCCGTTCGGTATGCGATCTCTTATCGCTGCCCGGCGTTAATCTTAAAGCGCTTGCGCAGGTCTGGCCGGAAATCGAAGACCTGACGCCTGCGGTCGCAGAACAGCTGGAGTTCGACGCGCTTTACGCCGGGTATCTCCAGCGCCAGGAGGCGGACATCGCTGCCTTCAAAAAGGATGAGGGGCTCGTCCTGCCCGCCGACCTCGACTATGGCGCGGCGCCGGGGCTTTCCAATGAAGTGCGCCAACGCCTTGCCGCCGCGCGGCCGGCGACGCTGGGTCAGGCCGGGCGCCTCGAAGGGGTTACGCCGGCCGCCCTCGCCGTCCTTCTTGCCCATATCAAGAAGCGCACCCGTGCCGCTTCCTGACGGCGCCGCCCCGAGGGCTGACATGTTGACCAAAGACGAATTTGCCGCGGCCGCGGCGGTCAGCCCGGCGGCAATGGCGCGCCTTGAAGCGATGGACGCGGTCTTTCTCGATTCGGCGTCGCGGCACAATCTGGTAGCGCGCTCAACCATCCCAGAGCGTTGGTCGCGCCATTATCTCGACAGCGCGCAATTGGCCGCCCTACTTCCCGCGGGAATATCGACCATTGTTGATCTAGGATCCGGCGCGGGGTTTCCCGCGCTGGTCCTGGCGGCGATGCTGGCCGAAAAGGACGTACACGTCACAATGATCGAATCAACGGGCAAGAAGGCGGCGTTCTTATCGGCTGCTGCGGACGCTATGGGGGTTGCCGTGACGGTCATCCAGGACCGAATCGAATCTACGAAACTCAAATTTTCCCCGGACATTATCACCGCCAGAGCCCTCGCCCGGCTTGATAAATTGCTTGACTATGGCGCTGGAATTCAAGGACAAAACACAAAGTATTTCTTTCTTAAGGGACAAGATGTTGAGGATGAATTGACCGAGGCCGCTAAATGTTGGCATATGGACGTGAAACGTCATACCAGCCATACGAACCCGCAAGCGACCATTCTGGAAATCGAAAACCTCTCCCGTGGCAAGAAAAGCAAAGAGCGCACAAAACGCGGATAGCCCCCGCATCATCGCCATCGCCAATCAAAAAGGCGGCGTTGGCAAGACGACGACAGCGATCAATCTCGCAACAGCGTTAGCCGCCGTTGGGGAGCGTGTTTTGCTCATCGACCTTGATCCGCAAGGAAACGCATCAACTGGGCTCGGCGTCACCGCCGCTGATCGCGGGGTGACGACCTATGATGTGTTGACGGGTGAGTATCGCCTGGAAGCCGCAGTTTATGAATCGGATATTCCAGGGCTGGTTCTCGCCCCTGCCGGGGTCGATCTCGCCGGCGCGGAGGTCGAGCTGATCGACGCGGACCGGCGCCACTATCGCCTTGCCGACGCCATTGAAGAGTATGGCCGGTCGTCACGTGCGACGCCGGTTTCGTACATTCTGATCGACTGCCCGCCGTCGCTCAGCCTGTTGACTGTAAACGCCCTCGCGGCAGCGGACGCGGTGATCATTCCCTTACAATGTGAGTTCTTCGCGCTGGAGGGCCTCAGCCAGATTTTGCGCACGATCGATACAGTCCGTTCACGAATTAATGACCGGATCGAGTTACAGGGCATTGTCCTTACCATGCATGACCGGCGCAATAATCTGACGGCGCAGGTAGAGGAAGACGTTCGGGCGCATCTTAAGGACAAAGTCTACAACACCGTCATTCCTCGCAATGTCCGGATCTCCGAGGCGCCGAGCCACGGCAAGCCGGCGCTCCTTTATGATCTGAAATGTCCGGGCAGCCAGGCCTATATTCAACTCGCTTCCGAGGTCATTCAGCGTGAGCGAACCGGGGCAAAAGCGGCGTAATTTCAGGGGATTTTTTCATGGCCGCAGTGGCAAAAAAGAAAAGCCAAAACAAGGGATTAGGCTCGAAAGGGTTGGGGCGGGGCCTCGACGCCCTTCTCGGCGATGCGCCGTCGGCAAAGACGCCGGCGCGGGACAAGCGCGAATTGCCGATCGAATTTCTGATTGCCAATCCGGATCAGCCGCGCCGCGTTTTTGACAAAGACGCCATTTCGGAGCTCGCCGCCTCGATTAAATCGCGCGGACTCCTGCAGCCGATCTTGGTTCGCCAGACCGGCGAGAAGACCTATGAGATTGTCGCTGGCGAGCGACGCTGGCGCGCGGCGCAAAAGGCTAAGCTTCACAGCGTCCCCGTAGTCATCCGTGAGCTGACGGATGAGGAAGCCGCAGAAATTGCGCTCATCGAAAATGTCCAGCGGGTCGACCTTGGGGTGATCGAAGAAGCGACCGCCTATCAACGCCTCGCCGACGCCTATGACCGCACTCATGATGAGATAGCGAAAGCCGTCGGCAAGTCGCGCAGCCATGTCGCCAACACGGTGCGTCTGTTGAAGCTTCCCGCCCAAGCGATTGAGGCCGTGACATCCGGCGCGATTTCTATGGGCCACGCCCGCGCGCTCCTTGGTTGTTCTGACCCGTCTGCGGCGTTGAAGGCCGTATTGAAGGACGATCTTTCTGTGCGTGAAACAGAGGCGCTGGCCCGCGCAGGCGCTCCGGCAAAATCACGAAAAATCAGTGATGCAAATACCAAAAAGGACGTTAAAACAGTGGCTTCCGGCGCCCGCAAGGATGCCGACACGCGCGCCCTCGAACGCGATCTTTCCAATATTCTCGGCCTTGAGGTCGACATCGATCATTCGAAAAAAGGCGCCGGCGACGTCACCATTTCCTATCGCACCCTCGACCAGCTTGACGATATCTGTCGCCGCCTCATGGGCGCCGGGGTCTGATGCAGGACAAGAGTCTGGCTGAGCCCTCCAGAGACGAACCGGGCGCCAGCGACGCGCTCGCCGAAGATATTCAGTCAGCGGAGGAATTCTTCCAATCCGCGATAGAAAACGCCGTATTCGTATTCGCGCGTGTCCGCGAGCAAATCGGATCAATAGACGCGCTCTATCAGGGCGCCGCAATCGCTGCGGCTTTGTTTCTCGGCTGGCTCATCGCCCGGCCGATCCGGGCTACGATCGACCGTGTGTTTGCCGGCGGCGCGGCTGCGCCGGACGATCCCGCCGCGAGCCCCGAAGACCGCGAAACGAGCCGCTTCGCGAATGCTTTAAAAGCGATGACCGGGCCGCTTCTAGCCGTTCTCTTGATATGGATCACGGTGCCGGCCTTCGCCGCCGCCGGCCTGCCGGTAAGCCTGTTGCGTATCGCCGCGAGCCTATTGAATGCCTGGATTGTCATCCGGTTCGTGACCTCGTTCATCCGCGATCCTTTTCTGTCGGGCGCGTTCGCGCTTCTCGCCTGGCTCGCCGCGGCGCTCAATATCCTGCGCTTGTTGGGACCAACCATTGATTTTCTCGATGGTTTGAAGCTTCCCATGGGCGCTGGCGGGGTTTCCGTTTTTGACATTCTCTGGGCTGTTATTCTCGGCGTTTTCCTTCTATGGGCGGCAACGTTCCTTTCGAAATTCTTCAAAGGTAGGCTCAATAAAACTGATAATTTGACGCCATCGGTTCGCGGTCTCCTCGGCCAGCTCATACAGATTGGTTTAATTGTCGGCGCCATCTGGCTGGCGCTGTCGGCGGCGCGGGTGAACCTCACAGGGCTTGCGGTTCTGACCGGCGCCATCGGCGTCGGCATTGGCTTCGGGCTGCAGTCGATTTTCCAGAATTTCATCGCCGGGATCATTATTCTCCTCGAGAAAACCCTGAAAGTCGGCGATTTCATTGATCTCGAATCCGGCATTACTGGCGAGGTTAAAGAAATTAATGTCCGCTCGACCCTCGTCACCACCAACGACAATGTTGATATTCTGGTGCCGAATTCAGAGTTTATTTCCGGCCGCGTCACCAACTGGACTTTGCGGGAGGTCAACCGGCGCGTGCACGTTTCCTTCGGGGTCGCCTATGGCACCGATAAAGAACTGGTCAAAAAAGCCGCCCTCGAAGCGGCTGACAATGTTCCGCATACGTTGAAAGGAAACAAACGGCGCGAGCCCCAGGTCTGGCTTGTCGAATTTGGTGATTCATCGCTAAACTATGAACTTGTCGTCTGGCTGACCGATGACGCTGTGCGCCGGCCAGGCGCCGTCAACGCCGCCTATAATTGGGAGATTGAGACGGCGCTCGCGAAATATGGCATCGAGATCCCCTTCCCGCAGCGCGATGTCCATATTATCCCGCCGGAAACAGCCGGCGATCTGGGATAGGCCGCAAAAAAACGCCCGACCAACTAAGGCCGGGCGTTTTCGCTTAAAAGACGTGGGGACGCCTTTCAGTGTTGCTAGTAACGATCAATCAAAATCGCCCTCATTCAATTGCTCCCGAAACCAGCTGACGCGGTCGCCGGTATTCTTGAAGCCAATGGCTTCCTGGACACGCCCGGATCTCTGCAAAGCTCAGGACAGGTGCTGTTAATCTGGCCCATACAAGCGCCGACGCTGTCAAAATCGCCAGCGTCAACCAGATTCTTGCATAGATTGACCATAGTTTCAACGCTGGTGTCTTTACCGGCGGATGCGCCGGTTGCTAAGGTAATCTGTATACCGACTATCATTGCGCCAGCAGCCAAAACGCTAAGTTATTTTTTTTTGAGACCTCTCCCCGTACTATGTAAGGATTGGCGACCTCGCGACCATCGCGAAGGCTGGTAACAATCGCCATCGTTCCATTTTGTTTATCGGCTAGCCAACCGCCGCATAAAGGGGCCCGCCGGGCGGATAAAAAATATGCAATAAAAACAGTGACTTAATGAGTTTTTGTGATTGTGGTAGATAAAATCTTCGACGCCACGCGTTACGCTTTTTTCTGTTATCAATGCGGCGCCGTAGCATTGCAACTTTAGGTCGGGTGATAGACGCAATTGCAATCAATCGGAGAATATTGCGTTAGCGAAATCTAAAGTTTTCCCCATGTCGTGTGCTTTTTAACATTATGAAACTTTTAGTAGTTTTTTACGCTGTACAGAAATTATTGGGCGGCGTGAACGTGCGCGCGCCTTGTTTTCCTTTCGGTAAAAAACTACGATAAATGCTGAGGGAGAGTTGGAATTCGCTCTGTTGCGTGGGGATCGGAAACGGTCATCTTCTGGGGTTGCGATTCTATTCCAACAAAATGAGATGCTGCATTCAAATGATGAAAATGTTTCGCAGCTGCTTACAGTCCGCGAAACAACCGTACTTGAGTCCATGTTATCGGGCGATTCAACAAAAGATACGGCGAAAATGATGGGCATCAGCCCAAAAACCGTAGAAACCTATCGGTCGAGAATTCGCGCAAAGTTCCGGGCGCGCAACACAGTCGAATTGGTGCGCATGGCGTTAATGTCAGGCGTCGACGGGCGCGCTAAAGCGCCGTGAGTTTACTGGGCATCTGA
>JABDJK010000044.1 GCA_013002535.1 Hyphococcus sp. | reverse complement strand
CCCTGGCGCCGATCCGTTTTATCTTGCCTTCCGCGCCCTTTCACCCCGCGCCCCATAGTTACTCCATCCTTGTGCAGATTTTTACTTTGAAAAAATCAACAGCGGCGTCGCAACGCCCAGGATATTGTCTTCGACAACCGGACCGATATACCGGCTGTCGAAGGAGTTTTCGATGGCTGTTGAGAGAAGAAAATACTCACGGGCTTTAAGCTCGTAGCATTCCGTTTTGACGGGCATTAAGCGGCCAACAGAGTCGGTGTTCTGTATCAAAGCAACTGGCTCGCTATTGATAAAAACTGAATTTGATTGGATGCAGATTTCATCGCCATGAACCGCAGAAATTGTCTTCAAAATTGGAGTATTCTTCGGCAAATATCCGCGTTCCAGCGCCAACTTTTCAGCATCGTCCGGCAGTTGCGCTGCTACAAAGCCGCCCATACTAAAGTTTCGCCGCGAATCGATTGCGTAGAACCCAATCGGCGCGCTTGGACTAGGATTGTAAAGAATCTTTGCTGGCATGTTGCCAAGCGCAGCTATGCCAATTGACGCGATTCCAAGCACAGTAACAGCGACATATTTTCTATTAGTTTTCACGATGTACCCGCTTATTTTGCGCGTCCGGCGGACCATTGATCGTCGCTCAAGGGATGCGGATCGAGATTTAGGTGGAGCCGCAGCTGTAATTGCCGCCAGTAGGAATCGGGAATATGTTCCAGCAACATTTCTCGTTTTTTGAGCACATCGAGGTGGGTCAAAAACCGTTTTGAAAATGTTTTTCCACGCGTTGAAAGAAGCAATGTTGCGCCGGGATTAACGCCATGGATACGTGTTACCGCATCGCCCGGTGAAGCCGTTCGCACGACAAAGCACCGCCAGACCTGTGTTCCAAATTCATTAGCGCGCCAGCGCAAATACCCGGCCACTCGATTTGGCGGAAACATCGCGATTGAACGTTGACGGTTTATCCGGCGAATGTTGTCCGGACAGCCAAAAAGTAGACGATAATTGGCGCGTTCTTCAATATATAGCACTTCGAACGCCGACAGTTTTTTCTCAAAACGCGTGAGGATATTCATCACACGTGAGAAGACCGTGACCATGTATCAAGATCATCAACATGATAGCAGACACGCCCACCATGTTTGCGGAATTTCGGGCCTTGCCCGCGCCAGCGCATATTCTCCAATGTCCGTTTTTTTAGCTGCAAATAGTCCGCCGCTTCTGTCGTAATCAGAAACGGACTTTTTCGCGAGAAACGCTTTCGTTTCCCGTCACCGGATTTAGATTTTTCTATTCTACGGTCGTTTCTGTCGCCTTCGCTTTTGTTCCTCTTGCTCATAATCTCTCCTTACGAAAACTTGCGGGAAACCGCCCCGATGTCGCTGTTGCAATTGTCAGGAATGTACGAACGCGGCGGTTTCCCGACGAAGAAACTTTCCACCGTAAACGGAGCTTAGAGAACCCGCTCGTACCCTATCTTCGGGATCTTCATGCGAATTTCGCTGATCTCTATGCGTTTTCCGGGAATTCTATGCAGAATCTGCATAAACGCCGATTTTCGTCGACATTTCTTTGCTTTTTCGATCAAAATTTTTGGCAAAAATCTTGTCAAACGCGCGTTTTTTCAGGACACTTTTCATCGTGCGGAGAAAGGCTTATGGCGTTCGAATTCGGCCCCTTATTGCGTGTCTATCGCGCCTTTTGGAACATTACGCAAAAGGACATGGCCGCTCTTCTCTATATGAGTCAGTCGGCCTATTCGCGCATTGAAACCGGCGAGCAATCCCTATCCCCAAAAGCATTGGAAAAAGTTGCCGACAGATGCGGCGTATCCATCCACACGCTCATCATGGCGCACCTTCTGCTTGACGAAAATCTCGCCGCAATCGATCAGAATACGGTAGACCCGGCGCAAAAAACATTGGTTAAGCTCGCCGAAGAGTTCAGCAAACACTATCCAGCGCCGCTTAAAGATGCAGCAGCGCTTGGGCTCTTATTGGCTGGCGCGCCTGACGATGAGCGGCGCGAACAGCCGATAAAAACAAGGGGAGAGAGATGACAAAGGGCGATACAGTCTATATGGACATTCTCGCGTGCAACGACAGCGAGAACGAGTCCATGTCATTCGATATTTTCAAGGATGCAGCCTGGCGTCACAAGCTGTCGGAAAAAGCTGATGGTGATGAGACCACGGTGACGTTGCCGAGCGGCAAGACTATCACCGTCAATACGAAATTCTTGCGCTTCTTGCGCGTGCTTGGCGAAGAACTCGCGTCGAAAGAGCCGATCAAGCATTAAGCGATCCGGATCATCGGTTCGCTAACCAGCCAAAAATTTCAGGCTTCTGTCCATCGCCTCAGCTTCTTCAAAGTCGGGCGGTCTCAGTTTGCGAATTCGGTAAATCGACGACCCAATGATGTAGGCGAGCATCAATTCGAAGATTCGATTCAGCGTGAATATTGTCCAGAATTCAGAGAGCGGAATTGCAGCGGAAACGATGACGACAACGATATTGGCGATCATGAAACAACAAAGCGCCGCCGGAAAAAGCTCAGTTTTCGCCATGCGCCAAAATAGAAACGCGAGTACACTGTCTGTGAGCGCGACGAGAAGAAAGTATTTCGAGCCGCCAACCGCCAGAAAATAGAGAATCGATACGAGCCAGACGCCTGAAATTATCAACGCAGCGGTCTTAATTGTTTTCGATTGCGAAAGCAGCGCGAAAACAATCGTCGCACCAACCGCTATTGCGTAATAGGCAATAATCGCGAAATCCACGGCAATATGCTCGTGGCAATGATTCAAAATACAGTTCATGGATTGCACCCCCGCACCACGAATCTCCCCGCGATACGCAATGCATGATGAATGCCATCCGCTTACGGCGTTAAGAAAAGTAAATTCACGCGCTCGGGTATGCATTAAAAAAAAGCCCTCGCATCCGGAGATGCGAGGGCTCGAAGCAGAACGCCGCGTTAGTTTTGCGGATTCCAGAGAATAGCGAGTGTATCGTCACTTTCCTGGCCTGCAGCGCGGGCGAGGTTTGCAAAAACCCGTTTGTCGCCGAAGGCGGGATGCGCGAAAGTCAGCGAGACATATTCCTTGCCGGAGTTCTTTCCGACGCGGTTCCAGCCGCCGCCGATTTCGTTTCCGCGCGCAGCGTAGATACGGAAATCGGGCTGGCGCTCGTTTTCCTTCGCTTCGTTCGGGACGATGGTGATCTTGGTGTTCAAGGTCATCATCGCCAGCGTGCCTTCATAGGCGCCATTCTCGCGCTTCGTTACGGTTCCAAGTGATTGAGCCATCTTTTCGTCTCCTAATGCTTGGCCGGAGAACCAATCCCCGACCTGACGCGAAACGATGAGAACGGCGCGCCGGGACGCCTGAATCCGTTAGGGCCGTAGCGAAGCGGAGGACCGACATTGATGAATTTTTTGGACGCGAAAGCGTCATGCGCGAGGAGCACTATAAAAAGCGCCGCGAAGCGGCTCCCCTAAAACTCTATGCGGGGAAAAAATTCGGCAATGTCGGTTTCGGGCGAAACGGTCGTCGTTCAGTTTCGAGGATTAAAGGCCGGGGAATGGTTCTCTCTGGCGGAGTAAGTGCAGGAGACGAATGGCGCAGTTCATGCGGGAACCAACCCGTTGCGCAGGGAATGGGCGCGCAATTGACACTCTGCATTGATGATCCAAATACCGTGAACAGTACCGGACCACAAAGAGGCGGAGCGCAAACAACGCCCCGCCCTATTCGCTACTCAGCAAAGAGCGGCGTGACCTTTTCGGCGCGGCGAACCACGCCGGGTTTTCCGGCGTCGGTGTAGGAAAGCCCATTGAGCCATGCCGGGCGCCAGTTCGCCGCCCTCTCCCGCCCGTTGCGCCCTTCAAGACAATCGCGAATGATCGCTTTCTGCGCCTTCGCCGTCGCGCTTGCATTCGCCGCTGCGACCTCGCTCCCGGCAATTTCTTTCAGCATGACGTTGGTGATGTTCTTGTCGCGCAGCAAGTCAAAAAACGCATCGTCAGGCGTCATCCATGCGCCGAAGTCGATTGGCGTCACTTTCGCAAGGCATTCTACGGCTTCGTGACCAACGGTCATAATCTCCGCAATGATGAAGGTGAGAGTGCGGGTGATGTCCTCGTCAGACAGTTTCATCAATCGCGCGAACACATAGGCGAGTTGCCAGCCATCCTCATTGCCGCCCGCAATGTGAGCGGGTTCTTCAAGATCGAGGAGCTTCGCAATCTCCGCCCGTTCCGTCGCCATCACCGCCTCGCCCTTTGAGGCGGCGATGCTCGCTGCTGTTTCCTCTTTGCGCGTCCGTTGCGGATCGGGCGCACAGCGGATATTCGGCGCACCGACCATCAAATGCGCCGCCAGCAAGCGCAGAGCGATTCCCTGATGTTTCAGCATTACCGCCCGCGCGGCGGCGTGACGATGCAAGTCGATAAAGCTTTCCAGTGGCGCGGAACACTCCGGGCGCTCTTTTTTCTCCACCGCTATCGCCTGCTGTTTGCGGCGCAGTGCATAGCCTTTGTGAATAATGACTTCGCCGGAATGGCGAACCTCGATGAAAACTTCCCCGCTCTGTTTCTTGGGCGTCTGGTCGTGTTCCCAGCGGGAAAAGAACTCGCCGCGCGGCAGGATTGTCACCGTGCTCCAGCCGCCGCCGCGCAGTTTTTCCGCTTCCGCTTCAATAGCGGCGTCCTGATGCTGCCAAAACAATTCAGCATCGGCGAAGACGGACTTTTCGCCGAATAAATCTTCGAATATATCGCCTTCATAAGTGTCGAGCGAGAACAACGCGGCGCCAGTTTCGATCTCGCCGCCGCCCAAAAGCCAGCGCTTCAACGCGCGCCCACGCGGCGCACGCATGTCTTCGGACTGAAACATCTCAGACCATTCGCATTGCTTTTCTTTGCTGGCGAGAGTCAGCGCTGTGATGCTGGCGCCATCGATTTCGTCAGCGGCGTAAGCCTTGCGGATGGCGGGAATCAGACTCCCCAATGCCAGACGGCGTTTGACCGTCAGTTCGGTGGCGCCAAAGATGCGGGCGATTTCCTCAACGCTTTTGCCCTTGTCGCTCAGGTTCTTGAACGCTTCAAACTCCTGCATTTCATCGGGTTCAAGCCGGGCGACATTTTCCAAGATCGACGCTTCGATGGCGGCGGCGTCATCGCCTGCGGCCAGAACCCGGCATGGCAACGCCGCGGCTTCGCCGGTTTCGTTCACAATTGATTTGGACGCCAAAAACCGCCGCCGTCCGGCGACAATTTCATACTGGTTTTCCTTGCCATTGGGTCTCACAAGCAACGGCACAAGTACGCCGCGTTCGCGGATCGACGGCAATATATCGTCGAGATAAGGTTTCTTGCGACTGGCGCGCATATTGAGCGCTGACACTTTTAACTGTTCAAGCGGGATTGTTGCGAGTTCCATCATGCTTTCTCCTTGGTTGATGGTTGGGGTTTGGGATTGAGGCGGCGCAATTCATCAATGAAGTCGGTCTGGCGGTGACTGGCGAGATCGAAGAGCCCTTGATCGCATTGCTTCTGGCGCGTTCTTGCGCGCATCGGCGCCGCCGCCAGAACGCACAGCCGGTCGCGCTCCGTGATCGGTCTGACGCCGCCGTGCAACAGCGTTTGCGAACCCGCTTTGGTATGTTCACAATTCGGTTTGCAATTGCGCATCCTCACGCCGCGCACTCCAGCGCCGCCGCGCTGGCGTCGGGCGTAAGCGTCTCAAAGCCCAGAACAAAGTCCGCCGCCTTTGAGGCGAGCGAGGCCGCGTTGAATATGGCGCGGTTGTCTTCTTTCAAAACCTCAAGCCATGAGCCCAGATAATCCGCATGGCGCACGGTCGGCGCAATCGAAAGCGAGGCGCAGACAAAAGCGCTCGCCAGTTCCGCAACCAGTTCTTCGCGGGCGTAAGCGTGGCTGCCATAGCGGCCTTTGAACTCACGGTTGAGGCGCGAAGCGTGGCCGGTCCAGTGGCCTAATTCGTGAAAACAGGTGCGGTAATAATTGATTTGCTCAAAAAAGGCCGGTTGCGGCGGCACGCGAATAAAATCTTTAGACGGCGCATAAAACGCCTTGTCGCCGCCGATGCGGAAATCAGCGCGGGTCGCCTTGATGAGACTTTCGGCGCGCGGGATCGTTTCGCATTCCGGCAGAGGCGTGGCGCTCGCGGTCAATTCCTGTGGCAAGCCTTCGCATTGGGCTGCGTTAAAGACGGTGTAGCGTTTGAGGAATGGAACGAAGCTGGCGTCGCCGCCCTCCTTCTCAACTCTCGCTTGTTCGTCTTTCGGAACAAACTTGTCGGCGTAGACGACCATCGAGCCGCGCTCGCCCTTCAACACGGAACCGCCCAAGGCTTTGGCTTGGCGAAAGGTCAGCCAAATCTGATCGGCGAAACCGTTCTCAATGGCGGCGCCCCACAATAGCAAAATGTTTATCCCGGAATAGCTGCGACCCGTCTGCGCGTTCTTGGGGAGTCCTGCCGCGATGGTCGTGGCCTCGCCACGGCTTGCCCCCTTTGCACTCATCCAGGGCTGCGCCCATGGGAAGCGCCCGGCGTCGAGTTCTGCAACAATCTTCGCGGTGACGTCATCGTAAAGGTTTACACGGGACTTGCCGCGCTTTGCGCCCCGCCGTTTTCGCGTTCGGGTTTTCGGTCTCGCATTCGCCTTTGTGTTGCGCCTAGCGCCAACGCTGTGCGCGTTTGCTGACTCTCCGCTTGGTGTTGTGATTGTTTGGTGTTCCATCGCTCGCCGCTCCTTGCCTCTCGCCCCGCCGCAAATTCCCCTGGACGGCGGGGGCGGCGGAAACGGGGCTTCTTAGCGACGGGCCAACAGGGCGGGGCGCAACCGTTTTGGTAGGAAGATAAAAATAATGGATACGGATAAACTCGCCAAAGCGGTTGCGGCGCGGCCGCCCGGCGCTATAAGCCCCGACTTCCGTTCCGCCGCCCCCGACCGTCCTGGGGAATTCAACAAAAAGCCGGCACCTTGGCGCCGCCCTTACCCCGGCCAAAGGCCGGGCATGCGGCAGGGATCGTCACCGTGAGGCGAAGACGGCAAAATTCATGAAAGGAATTTAGGCGGCTTCGGGCGCGGCAAAAGCCGGGCCTAGAGCCCGGCGCCGTCAGGCGGTCGCTAAGAAGTTCAACGCTAAACGCAGCGAGTATTATGATAGGGCCGCAATAGACAGACTCGTCACGCGTTAGTCGTTATTAGACAGCTTGCCGCTCAATACGTATTTTTTAGAATACCGCTTTTCAGCCGTCAGGTTTTTATCCGAATTGTTGATTTAAAGGTGGCAGGTCAAAGGACGCTGAAAGGCCCTGATCAAATTATTGCCGTTGAGCTCATTGTATTGCACTTGTAACTAAATCGCTGGAAGAAGAGATACATCGAATGCGGTTAACGGGTTCGAAGGCTTTCGAGCAGGCTGTCAATTTTTTTCGTCCCCCTCTTTCTCCATGTGCAAATCCGCAATCACGGAACTGGGCACCAAAGAGATTCCACCCTCAGTGAATCGTATTGATCCGGTCGCGGTTGGGTCTCCGGCGACCATCATGATCTGACGCGCCACGTCTTCAACAACGACCGCTCGGCCTATCGGCAATTGTTTTGACAATGCAGCAGCCATTGCGGAAACGCCTTCGTCGGTTCCAACCACATCGCGGGCCATTTGCGTATCGACTACGGGGCCCGGCGCGACCGCGTTTACCCGGGTCGGCCCCAATTCGACCGCCAGATGCTCAACCAATCCCTTGATCGCCGGTCCAACAGCCGACCAAGCAAGATTGCCCATTGTGGGAACCCCGATGAAACCGCTAACGATTGTAAAAGAACACGATTTTTTCGCGTTCGAGGCTATCCAGTTGGCGATCGCCATTATCGGCTCAAACCGATCGCCAAAATAGTCCATCGCTTCCGCTAAATCGATACTCCCTGAAGCAAACCCTTGCACGCGCCCAGTGGCCAGTACGATGTGATCTGGCTTTACGTCGCCGAGCACCCGGTTGATCGACGTTTGTTCGCGTGCGTTGATCAGGTGCGTGCTTATTTCCGGAAGCGTTTTGCGAAGCTGATCGAGTTTCGGCTGCGACCGATTTGCGACGGCGATCTCAACGCCAAGAGAATACGCCATGAGCGCCGCAGCCTTTCCAATGCCGCCGGCGCCGATAACCAACATCCGTTTCCCCAAGAGATCTGGCAAGATCTTCGAGGCCAGTTCCTGATTATCTGTTTGGGCCAAAGTACCGTTCTCCGTTTTCAGATTTGCAAGTATGAAAGATCCGCAGCCAGCTCACCGGATGTTTTCAGGCTCTCCAACCTTGACCAACATTTTTCCTATGTTTTTGCCACCTAATAAATCAATCTGAGCCTGTGCCGCGTTTTCTATCCCCTCGTATACGGTTTCTTGAACCTTGATCGTTCCGTCGGCATGCCATTTACCAAGACGCGCATAAACGTTCTCCATCCTCGCCGGCTGAGCAAGGATGTCGAAGACGCTTCTGCCCAATAGGTCGAGACGTTTCAGGACAATTTGAAACAAATTGCCCGGCCCGTCCGTTTTGCCTCCGTCATATGATGACGTCTCCCCGACTTTAATGATCCTACCTTGCGGGTTCATCAAATCGATCGCTGTTTCCAGTTGGTGACCGCCTACAAAATCCAAGTATACGTCAATACCTTCAGGGCATGCGGCTTTTATCGCGTCGCGCAAATCAGGCGCATGATAATTGAACGCCGCATCCAACCCCAACTCCTCCATGAGCCATTCTACCTTGCGGTCGCTACCCGTCGTGCCGATGACTTTGCACCCGCTAATTTGCGCAATCTGGCAAGCCATCGAACCGGTTGTGCCGGCTGCCGTTGAAATCCATACCGTCTCGCCAGCCTGCACTTTCGCGCATTGCGTGATGAAATAATAAGCCGTCGCACCGTATACGGACATGATGTGGAGGTGCGCCTGCAATGGCGAAACCGGCACTTCGAGCTTGGTCAAGGTAAATCCGTCCTGCTTTCCTTTGAACACAAAATATTCACGCCAGCCAAAATTGCTACTGACGAAAGTTCCGACTGGAAGGTTCGAGTCGTGCGATTCGATGACCTGACCGATTGCCTGGCACTCCATCGGCTCATTGAGCTCGAAGCGTTTGGGTGGAAGATCGGCAATGTCCGCGTCTCCGCTGCCCATGAGCGTACGCTGCCCGGCGTCGATGCTCATCCAGAGGTTTTTGATCAGCGCCTCGCCGTCTTGCGGAGATGGCACATTGACGGTCGCCAGTTCAAAATTCTCCAGAGCGACTGGTCCGATCGGGCGCGATTTAAGACGTACTTCCCGGCTTTTGATCATGTCGGCACCTATTGTTTTGCAAATATCGACAGCACAAACACGGCCTCGTCAGCCTTGATCATGCCGCCGCCGTTCTCCTGAATGGCAAAGCGCGCATTTTCCACCTGACGCTCGCCGCACTCGCCGCGCAACTGGCCGACAAGTTCAAAAATCTGGCCAAGCCCCGTCGCGCCGAGCGGATGACCCTTTGACTCAAGACCGCCGGAAGGATTAATCGGGATGCGGCTCCCAAGGGACGTGTCGCCGCGCTCAGCGCACACCCCGCCCTCGCCTATTGGACATAATTCCAGATTTTCCGATTGCTTGATTTCGCCGAAGGCGCTGGCGTCGTGAACTTCAGCGACGGACATTTCTTCCGGCCCAACCCCTGCCGTTTCATATGCATTACGGGCCGCACGCGCGATTGCGTTGGGTCCGTCTTCGGGCAAATCGTCCCGACCGGAGGCTAATGTACAGTTTAAGACTTTGATGGCGCGCGACCGGTCTAATCCATAACGATTCAGCGCTTCGCTATTGCAAATAATTGCGGCGGCCGCACCGTCAGTAACCGGCGCACACATGGGCACGGTCAGCGGATAGGCGAGCGCACGCGCTGATAACACTTCATCTACGGTAAACGGCATCCGGAAGTGCGCCCTCTCATTGTGCACCGAATGTTGATGATTCTTCGCGGAAACTGCAGCCAGCTGGCGCTGGGTCAGCCCGTACTTTTTCATGTGCACGCGCGACATATACGCGTATGCATCCATGAAGACGCTTGATGGAGCGTCGTTTTGGTCGTTCTCGGGGATTTCAAGACCCTCAGATCTCGCGGCGAGCAGGCGTAGAGATTCGCCTTCCTCATAAATGTCCCAACCGCTGTCGAAGACGCCGAGCACCTTTTTCTTGTCGGCGACATTCATTTTCTCAGCACCAACGGCGAGCGCAAGATCGCCGGAGCCGGAACGAACGAAATTGATCGCTTCCCAGAACGCGGTCGATCCTGACGCGCACGCATTCTCAATCGTCACCATCGGGATCCCGTGTATTCCCATTGCCCGCAATGCGATTGGTCCCGGAATAAAAACCTGCCCTTCCAAATACCCTTGCGTTGTTTGAGCGAAATATGCCGCTTGCAAATCGGTGCGATCACATCCAGCGTCCTCAAGCGCGCCCGTGACCGCCATGCGCGTCAAATCCTTGACGCTCAACTCGGGAAATTTACCGAACGGCGTCATCCCAACGCCGACAACAAAGATTTCTTCTTCGCCCATTTAATAATTCCGTTCAAAAAATTGCGTCTTGCCCACAGTTCGATCGAGACTGAATGGCTTGGCCCAGGTAATTTCCGGACTTACTTTCAGACGAGACCTCATTGACGCCTCAATTTCTTTAGCAAGTAAGGCTAGTTCGCTTTCTGGCACGTCTTCGCCATACTCGACTTTGACTTTCAGCGGAGGCGTCACACGGGGTGGCTGTTCGGTCAGGACAATTCTAAATTCTCCGGTAACGCGCGGTGCGAAGCTTGCAATGACGCCCTCGATTGCGGCCGGATAAACCATGACTCCTTTGACCTTGAGCATGTCGTCGACTCGGCCGATCACTTTATAACGAAAACCGGCCTCTCCGCAGGCGCACGGCTCCGTCAAGACCTCAACGATGTCGCCAAAGGTTTCACGCACCCAAAGCATTCCCTCATGTTCTAGCGAGGTTTGAACAGCCAGGCCGCGCGCACCATGTTCAAAGGGGAGTGGTTCCAATGTTTCAGGATTGACGAGTTCGAAATAATAATAGTCTTCGGCGAAATGATGCATGCCCTGATAAATTTCGCAGTCGCAAGAAAGTCCCATACTGCCGCCATGATCGTATAGTTTTGCCCCATAAGCCTGCTCGATTTTTTCGCGAACTTCTGGTATTCCGGCGCCGGGCTCGCCTGCGCAGATGATCGTTTTGATCCCTAAACTGCTAACGGGCGCCCCGATGATACCGGGGGCCTTTTCAATCAAGTGCTCAATGAGCGACGGCGTGCCAAACAAAACGTTGGCGCGAAACTGGTTGATAGTGCGAAGAATCCGTTCTGAACCAGCTTCCGCTCCTACCGGCAATACACATGCGCCGCTCTTTTGGAGAAACTGGACGTAGGGTACACCCGCCAACCACATGCTAAGGCCAAAGGCGTGGACGATACGGTCGCCGCGGCGAATACCAGCACGCCGCGCCAAACGCGAGAACAGTTCCGAATTGATCTCTATGTCCTTGGTTGTATGCGGATAGGGAGTTGGCTCGCCCGTTGTGCCCGAAGTCGCCGCCATCAACACGACATCTTCGATCGGAACCGCGATCGTGCGGTCGGCCATCTCCACGGCGCCGCCACACTCTTCGGTAATCTTGCGCCGCTCCGCCTTGTCCATAACCGGCATGCGACTACTGAATTCATCCAGACTGGACATAGTCGCCGGATCGAGACCGGCCTTGTCCATACGATCCTTCCAGAATGGTTTTGCCGCGTATAATCGCAGCAACAGCGATTTGAGTTTATCGAACTGCATTTTTTGAATGAACGGGGAGCCAAAAAGCGCCTCTATATCCGCATCTTGGTGTTCACTATCAATCGTCGCCTGTTTCACCGCTTGAACCTCAATTGTGCAAAATGTTGACGGCGGCCGCACAAAACTCGTTGTGTATGTAGCCGCCGGAATTATGGGTCAGGCCCACTCGTGCGCCTTCGATCTGGCGTTCACCAGCGCTGCCCCGAAGTTGCTTTACAATTTCGTTGATCTGAGAAAGGCCCGTCGCGCCGATAACATGCCCTTTGGACAACAGGCCGCCGCTTGTGTTCACGACGATTTTCCCACCCACGTCAGAACTGCCGTCCTCCAGAAAGCGCGCGCCCTCGCCGCGATCGCAAAATCCCAAATCTTCATAGTGAACAAGTTCGCCTGGCGCGAAACTATCGTGCACTTCCGCAATATCGAGGTCTTCTGGACCGAGACCGGCCATTGCGTAAGCTTGTTGTCCTGCGCGGATATCTGCGTCAAATGACACAAAATCAATCGCATCGTCGTAAGCGCCTGATGTCAGCACATTGGCGGCGACAAACACCGGCCGGGAAGTGAAGCGGCGCGCCGTATCCTCATCCATCAGAACAACGGCGGCGGAACCATCGCCACGACCGCAGCACATAAATAAGGTCAGCGGATCGCTGACCATACGCGCGGACAAAACTTCTTCTACCGAAACCGGCTCACGGAACTGCGCGACTGGATTCTTCGATCCAAAGCGCCGGTTTTTGACGACGACTTTTGCGATCTGTTCGCGTGTGACGCCGTATTGCGCCATTAAGCGACGCGCCATCATTGCGTAGATGCCAGGACCCGTTAGACCTAAATCAGGCTCTCGCTCGGGATTGTGATCGGAGATTAAACCTAAAATACTGCTCGAATCCGCGACATTCATTTGCTCGACACCAAACGCCAAACCAATGTTGTACTCGCCGGATGCTATCCGATACCAAATATCTCGAAATGCCGTTGCGCCGGTAGCGCAGCCACACTCCACGCGATGAATCGGTATTTTGGTAACCCCAATTTCGCGTAGCAAGATGTGTGGTAGCGCAAAATACTGACCACGGGGACCGTTCCATTGTGCGGCGAACGCTCCGGTGGCAACTTCAATGCGCTTGTGCTCAACACCGGCGTCACGGATCGCGTTGATGCAAGCTTCCGCGCCAATGTCAGTAATTGAGCGATCAGCATGCTTTCCGAACGTGGTCTCGCCGATTCCGACTACTGCGACGCGCCGCATGGTCATTGGCTATGTTCCTCTGTAAATGGACGGAACATATAGCAATAGACATCTTCTCCATCTGGGTCTTCACGCAAAACATCGAGAACGATTTCCATCTTCATTCCGACAGTCAAGCTACTTTCGGTCGGATGCGCTGCTAAAATCACGCCCATCAGCTTAATCCCTTCTGGCAAATCCAGAAATCCAATTGTGTATGGTGGTTTGAGGCTGGGAGAACCAAGGTATGTCGTCGTGAATGTGTGAAGAGTTCCACTGCGGCTCAACAGATACTCGTCCAAGTCCGAGCTAAAACATTGTGGACAAACTCGCTTGCGTGGGTAGGCAATCTTGCCGCAGTCAACGCATTTTTGACCGACAAGGTCCCATCCGCTGTCAGAAACCCGAATCAAATTTTGATCCAGCAGTCTCACTTGAGACTACTCCCGCCGCCCGACGTGCTGCGTCGCAAAGCCACTTACAGGTCCTGCCACTTCGGCAGTTTGATACCGGCAGCTTCCCACATCGCCTTGAGCCCGGTATCATCGTGGCTCACGCCACTGTCAGCCATATACCCGTACATTTCAGCGGCGAACCCGCCAAAGAAATCTTCGGCCATGCGCGTTTTTAATGGCTTTCGCATAATTTCAGTCATCATCCGGCGCCATGCACGGCGATCTTTGCCGCCAAGCATTATTTCCGCAGCCAGTTCCCAAGCCCGATCCTGCAGCTTTTCACGCGGCATGATTTCATTCACCATACCCCAGTCGAGCGCCTTTTGCGCAGGAACAGCGTTGCCCATCAACATCGCGTAGTTTGCACGCTTGCTTCCCATTGTTTCCTGGTAGGCGACGTTGATACCGTCGCCGGATGCAAAACCCATCCAGCGGTGAACATCGATCATCACTGTATCGTCGGTGCAAATGACAAGGTCGCACATCAGGCCCATATCCATGTGGTAGCCAGGACCATTGATCGCCGCGATGGTCGGAATTCTCATTTCATTGACGAGTATTTCCTGCAATGGCATGCCGTCGCCAATCATGTAATCTAGGCTTGCTTGGCCGCGCTGTTCAGCAGTCGCCTCTTGCACCGCTGGGTCATGCGCCACGCCATAGGCAACCCAAAATTCTCCAGTGCCGGTTAGGATCATGACCTCATTATCCCGGTCCGCTGAAACTGCACGAAGCGCGTCCGGCAGAGCTCGGTGACTTTGCGCGCCCCACAAGATCGGTTTGTTGTGGGTATGGAAACGGACCATGATCACGCCATCGCGGCGTTCCATGATCACGTGATCTTTATATTTCTCGGAATATTCCTCAAACGGCGTGTGCGGTACGAACTCCATGTTCGCTTCGCTCGCGCGGGGCATGACATCCCAACTGTCGTTCGCCATTGATCTCTGTCTCCCTAATTCGCCGACTTCGCGCGGCATGAACCGTCGCATGACGGCTGTGTTTTCTCATTCGACCCGACAGAAGCGAGTTCGGCGCTGTGTTTCGGGCATAGTGAGGCATCTGATATATCAGTACTCCGGCCGCAGGTATTGGTCAAGGCGCAACACTCATGTCGGCATGCAAATTAGAACAGGCGGCTATCGCTCGAACCCAGTCAATCGCGCGATTGAAAATACGGCAAATACAATTCCGGCTGAGGATGCGCATCAAGGAAGTCCAAGAGAGCCTGGCTAGATTGCGTCACGCGATTATGCGCTATTGCCGCCGCCTTTAATGGGTCCTTCTCTTCTAAAATTTCGTGGACGATTTTCAAAGAGTCGACCCATTCTCTCCCATGCGGGAGGCGAAAGAGCAGAATTGAAACTCTCTCTAGGTCTGCAGCTAAGTGCCGGTAGATGTAATCAAGCGGTTCATTGTCTATGATTTCAATTAACGTGCCGAAAAACTGTCTGGTTACCGATGAAGTTTTGAACGGGTCGCCTTTCGCCGCTTTGCCGGATTTTTGCACCTGCGCCAGCAACTTTGCGCGCACCTTTTCTGACATACGCTGCGTTGACAATGAGACAACCATCGGCACGACACCACGCCATGTCGTTAACAAATCAGCGATCGACTTTCGCGTCAGCGAACGCACAATGTAACCGCTGCGTTGTCTGGTCTCTATCAAACGGTCATGATCGAGCCGAAGCAACGCTTCTCGAACAGGCGTGCGTCCATAGCCGAGACGCTCCATAAGCGCTTTTTCGTTTAATTTATCTCCTGGCGCAAAAGCACACGTAACGATCAGCCGGCGCAACTCATCGTAGCAGCCTTCGACCTGGCTCACGTGAATATTGTTTTCTTTCATGGCGTAAACTAATCGTGGCATCGGGTTGAATCGCCCTCAAAATGCATTTGTTTTACTTGATCGACAACTATATGAGCGTTGCAGAATGAGTTCGGCAAGGTTATTGCCCATTTTCAGCACATTCGATTGGCGCTCGCTAGGTCATTTTCTCGGCTTGCGCATCGCGCCACACCGCCGAATAGGCGCCGAGTTCGCTAAATCCGCCGTCCACAGCGACGTCAATTCCAGTGATAAAGCTGGATGCGTCACTCGCGAGGAATAGGGCGACTTCGGCAAGCTCCTCAGCTGTTCCTGCGCGACCTAATGGCGTCATCTTTTCCATATGACGATAGGCGGGGCTTTGAGGGTCAATGATCGGCGTTTTGACGAGCCCCGGATGCATAGCGTTGACGCGAATTCCCCACGGGGCAAATTCCAATGCAGCGGACTTAGTCAAACCCCGCAGGCCAAACTTCGCCGCGGAATAACCCGTTGTCGGATGACCCATGAGACCGGCCAACGACCCGACATTGACAATGCTTCCGCTGCCGGCAGCGCGCAACAATTTGAGGCAAGTTTGCATCCCATGCATGACGCCTGTCAGATTTACATCGAGAAGGCGGTCCCAGTCTTCAAGTGTCATCTGGGACAGCTGGGTCCTTCGATTGATGCCAGCATTATTGACCAGAATATTCAGGCGCCCAGCGGATGCTCCAATTGCGCTGACTACGGCGTCCCATTGAACTCTTTCTGTAACGTCAAGTGACAGAAACGTTGCCGCATCCGCGCCAATACGAGATTTGATCTCGTCAACGACCGCTTCGCCTTCGTCAACTAGAACATCCGCGACGAAAACTTTTGCGCCCTCATCTGCAAAAAGGCGGGCTTCGGCGGCGCCCTGACCGCGTG
>JABDJK010000020.1 GCA_013002535.1 Hyphococcus sp. | reverse complement strand
ATTCCAACGGACCAAAGAGGGTTTTATGCGGCTTGGCGTTTGTTATTACCCCGAACATTGGGATCGCAATATATGGCGTGAGGATGCGAAACGCATGATCGACCTAGGCCTAGAGGTTGTGCGCATTGGTGAATTTTCCTGGGCAATGATTGAGCCGGCGCCAGGCGTTTATGAGTGGAATTGGCTTGATGAAGCAGTCGACGTTCTGGGGTGCGCTGGTCTCAAACTAATTCTAGGAACGCCGACCGCGACGCCGCCAAAATGGCTCGTTGATACGCATCCGGATATTCTTGCCCATGACCGCGAAGGCAGGCCGCGGCAGTTTGGATCGCGTCGCCACTATTGTTTTTCATCCGATCAATACGCAGCAGAATCGCGGCGCATCGTAACAGCCATGGTCGAACGGTACGGTCAAAATAACGCGGTCGAAGCCTGGCAAACCGACAATGAATATGGCTGCCACGATACCGTGCGCAGTTATTCACCCGAAGCGGCGAAAGCTTTCCGAAAGTGGCTACAATTTCGCTACGGAGATATCGCCGCGCTGAACGAAGCATGGGGGACGATTTTCTGGTCGCAGGTTTATCGGTCTTTCGACGAAGTCGACTTGCCAAACTTGACAGTGACCGAGCCCAACCCGTCGCATGTTTTCGATTTTTACCGGTTCTCCTCCGACCAAGTGGTCGCTTACAATAAGATGCAAGTCAATATCATTCGCGCCAACTCGCCGGGCCGCGAAATTTATCACAACTTCATGGGGCACTTTACGGACTTCGATCATTTCCGGCTGTCGGAAGATATCGATATAGCTGGGTGGGACAGCTACCCGCTAGGATTTCTGGACGTTGAAGATTATCCCGCCGCTGAAAAAGAAAAATTTATGCGACAAGGACATCCGGACTTCGCAGGATTTCACCACGACCTTTATCGCGGATGCGCCGACGGGCGTCTCGCAGTAATGGAACAACAGCCTGGGCCAGTGAACTGGGCGCGCCACAATCCCGCACCACTTCCCGGTATGGTGCGGTTATGGACGCATGAGGCTGCTGCGCACGGCGCGGAGCTACTATGTTATTTCCGTTGGCGGCAGGCGCCGTTCGCGCAAGAGCATATGCATGCCGGGTTATTGCGGCCTGATAATTCTCCGGCGCAAGCTTATGAAGAGGTTCAGCGCGCAGCGAAAGAATTCGTTGATCTCAAAACGCAAAACGAAAGCGCATCGTTCAAATCCTATGCGCCAAAAGTCGCCCTCATCTTTTCTTATGAGACGCAGTGGATGTCTGAAGTCGCACCGCAGGGTGCACAGTGGAACTATATCCGGATCGTTATGCAATGGTATTCGGTTGCGCGCAGCCTCGGCTGCGACATTGATATTGTCGCTCCGGGGAGTGAGCTCGATAAATACGAATTCGTCCTCGTTCCGTCGTTGTTTCATGTTTCCGCAAGCGCGCTTGAGGCATTTTCAAAAACGCGCGCAACTATCTTCTTCGGTCCTCGCAGCGGATCAAAAACAGAGACCATACAAATCCCCAAGAATTTAGCGCCGGGGCCTTTGCAAGAAATTTTCCCGCTCCGTGTGACGCACTCAGAATCATTTCCAGACTTCCATACAGAACATGGAAAATTCGCTGGAGAAAAAGTATTCTCACACATTTGGCTCGACCACGTGGAAACCAGCCTCGCGCCGCTCGTCAAATCTGAGACCGGCGCGGGTTTGCTCTATCGATCTGATCGCATTTGGATGTTCACAACGGTTCCAGATGAAAACTTTTTGTACTTGGCGCTGACGGCAGCGCAGGAAAATTCCGTCGGAAACATAAAATCCTTACCGACGGGGCTGCGCATGCGCGCAAATGGCGAACTTCAATATGCGTTCAATTACAACGCCGAAATTTCCGACCTACCGTCACAATTCTTCCCCGATATACCCACCACGCTGATTGGCGCAAAAACCATATTCCCCGCTGATGTAGCCTGTTGGCGCAAACAGCAAAATTAAGAAACTGTCAAAACTGAAATTGAGAAATTTATGATCGATCCCGTACAGACTTCAGTTTTTGTCCTTATCACTGCGTTAATTGGGCTGGCGACGTATCTGCATTGTCGCGGCGCAAGGGGCGGCGACAAAAGTTCGGGCCACGACTACTTCCTCGCTAATGGCGGGCTTGCCTGGTATTTTGTCGCCGGGTCGATCACACTCACTAATCTATCGACAGATCAACTTGTCGGCATGAACGGCAATCAGATGTTGTTGCTCGCATGGTGGGAGTTCGCCGCCGTCGCCGGTCTCTTTATCCTAGCCTTTATTTTCCTGCCAATATACTATCGCAATGATTGCACGACGACGACCGAGCTCCTTCAGAAAAAATATGGCGACAAACATATCCGGGCACTGATCTCTGTACTTTTCCTGTTCGGCAACATATTCATTTTCCTGCCAGCAATTCTCTATGGCGGGTCGCTTTTCCTGCTTTCGATGACGGAAGTAGATTTTCCAATAATTGCCGTCGCTATCGCCTTTGCGGCAGTCGGCGCTGCTTACGCCATTCTTGGGGGGCTGCGCGCGGTTGCCGTGTCCGACACCTATAGCGGCGTACTTATTCTAAGCCTGGCGTTACTCGTCGTGTACCTTGCGTGCCGCGCCATTGATTTCGATTTTTCGGGGATCCCGGCAGAGCGCCTTACCCTGATTGGCGACAGCGATTCACCAATCCCATGGCATACCTTGCTGACGGGCATGATATTTATCCAAACTTTTTATTGGAGCACCAACCAAACAATAACCCAGCGAGCCATGGCTGCGCCCAATATCAAAGAAGCGCAAAAAGGCGTTCTTGCCGCCGCCGCTATTCGGTTGCTTATTGTGCCAGTAATTATCGTCGTGCCCGGCGTTGTAGCGTTCAAGTTATTCGGCGACATCAATGACGCGGCTTATGGCCGTATCGTCGCTGAAGTTTTGCCGGCATGGTTGTCCGGAGCTTTCGCCGCCGCTATCGCGGCTGCTGTGTTGACAACATTCAATTCGATCTTGAATGCTTCGGCGGCATTGTATGTCTGTGACTTGCACACAGCTTATGTCGGCGAAGTCAAAAGTGTTCCGCGATTAAGCGGCCGCGTTTGCGCCGTGATGACAATAATGGCGATCTTGCTTGTGCCGTTCTTTGCGTCGCAGGAAAGCATCATAAACACTGTTCAACAATTATACGGCTTGCTCTCAATGCCGATATTGTCGGCGTTTATCGTGGGGCTTGCATTCAAGAATGTGGATGCGCGGGCCGCGATATTTGGTGTTGTGTCCGGCGTCGCTATCTATGCCTTTCTGAGTTTCGTGTGGACCCCATTCCACTATATCCATGCGATGTTCGTAACCCTGATTTGTTCAGTGCTCTTTTCGCTCATTTCAAACCGGCTTGCCTTCAATAAAAC
>JABDJK010000017.1 GCA_013002535.1 Hyphococcus sp. | reverse complement strand
GACGCTATCGGCAAGAGCCTGACCGAACTCGCCCTTACGAAATAAGTCGAGGCTTGTAACGCGCCGCTTTCTACGCCATCTTCGCGCGCGGTGCAGCGCAAAGAGGCCAGTCATGGATTTGCAGACGGTCATCCGGACAATCCCGGATTATCCGAAACCCGGTATTAAGTTTCGGGACATCACGACATTATTGAACGATGCGCGCGGGTTTCGCCGTGCAGTCGATGAGCTAGTCCAACCGCTCGCCGGCGCTAAGATCGACAAGGTCGCCGGGATTGAGGCGCGCGGATTTATTTTGGGTGGGGCGATTGCGCATCAGCTGTCGGTCGGTTTTGCGCCGATCCGCAAAAAAGGAAAACTTCCGGCAGAGACCATCAGCGAGAGCTACGAATTGGAATATGGCGTTGATGAAGTCGAAATCCACGTCGATTCGATCGAGCCCGATGAGCGCGTTCTCCTCGTCGATGACTTGATCGCGACCGGCGGAACCGCAATCGCGGCCATCAAGTTGCTGGAACGGGCAGGGGCTGAAATTGTGTTGTGCGCCTTTATCGTCGATTTGCCAGATCTTGGCGGCGCGGAGAAGCTGCGGGCAATGGGCCATAATGTGACGGCGCTGACGGCGTTTGACGGCGAGTGATGCGGCTGGCCTTGAAATTTCGATCAAAGGCCCGATTTCCTTACAAAATTTAAGTTGAAGCGTTTGCGTTGCGCGGCTCCCCAAAGGCCGTTAGAAACTGCTGCCGCATCGCAAAGAAACTTTTGACAGGACGAGCTCGCCGTGGCGAACGATGAAAGCGCATTACGCGAAGTAGACCAGGATCTTGATGAAGAACGCCAATGGGCGAGGTTTCAGAAATATGGACCTGCGGCCATTGCGGGCGCCGTTCTGCTGGTCGCCGGTGTCGCCGGTTGGCAAATTTATAACGCGCAGCGTGACGCCGCGGCCAAGGAACAGTCGCTAGAATTGCGCAACGCGCTGGAATTGATGGCGGAAAACCCGCAATCCGGCCGGGAAGATCTCGCTGCGATTGCACAGACCAGCAACACCGGTGTTGGCGTTTTGGCGCAGTTCCATCGCGCCGCGTCATTTGCACGAAACGGTGAAAGGTTGTCTGCGATTGAGGCATATCGCGATATCTACAACAAGTCTGCGACGCCGAAACGGTTGAAAACTTTGGCGCGATTGCGCGCTGCATATCTTTCCATTGCCGATGGGCGCGATGCGGTTTTCACGGATCTTGGCGATCTCGAACAAAGTCCCGACACATTCGGATATTACGCCAAGGAGATATCCGGAATCGCAGCAATCCAGGAAAAGGATTTCGAAACCGCGATCGCGATTTTCGAAGGATTAGCGAATGATATTGCCGCGCCTGAGGCGATCAGCCAGCGGGCGAAAGAATTCAAGGCGCATGCAGAGACTGGCAAAGCAGGCGTCAATATTTCCGGCGACTTGCAAGTCGACGATCTGCTCGGCGCCATCGAGGAAGGCGTTGACGGCCTCGGCGATCATGCCGGCCATGATCATGGCGAGGAAGGACATATTGAAGACGAGCTTCTTCCTGAAGAGGCGTCAAGCAACGAAACAACTGACGAAGCGGAACCATCCGACGGGGGCGTCGAGGAGCCGGCTGGAGCTGAAACAGAAGATCCGGCGGCGGACAATACGCAATCTGAGGATAGTGAATAGTATGAGTGCTTTTGACGTTTCGCGTGACGCTTTGAAATATACGTTTATTGCTTCTGCGTTGTTGGCGGTTTCGGCCTGCAGCTCCGGCCCTATTGGCGCGGTCACTGGCGTTTTCAGCAAGAGCGATGAAAAAAAAGCCGAAGAAGCCGAAGAAGAGGCGCAAGAGGAATCTGAACGGATTTCAATTCTCGCTTTGGAAGAACAGCTCTCGCCGGATCCACGCTATGCTGGCGCTTCGATCAGCGTGCCGCCGTCTTACGTCAATGTTTCGTGGCCACAGCCTGGCGGCGAAGCCGATCACACCTTGCATCATATCGGCGCCACACTTGAACTTGAAGAAGAATGGAAAGTCGACATCGGGTCGGCGTCAGAGCGCGGCCGCGTAACCGCGCCGCCTATCGTCGTCAATGACCGGATTTTCGTCATTGATGCAGAAGCGACGGTCTCAGCGTTTGATGTCGAAAACGGTGATCGCATCTGGGAAACGGAACTGGCGCCTGAGATTAAAGAACGATTTCGGCTGCGCGATATTTTGCGTGGCCCGAAGGCCTCACATATCGGTTTCGGCGGCGGCGTCGCATTTGATCAGGGGCGAATATTTGTTACGTCCGGTTTTGGATTTGTTGCGGCGCTGGATGCGATATCAGGCGAAGAGCTTTGGCGTACTGACGCCGGCGCACCGGTGCGAACGGCGCCGACAGCTTTTCGCGAGCGTGTTTATCTGACGACCAACGCAAATGAATTCATGGCGCTAGAACAAGCGACCGGCGAGCGCGCGTGGTCCTATCAATCATTCGAAGAAACAGCGCGTTTCTTGTCGTCCGCCAGCCCCGCTGCCGCGGGCGACCTGGTGGTGGCGCCGTTCTCATCCGGTGAAATCGTTGCGTTCCTCGCCGATACCGGCCGTGCGGTCTGGAACGAGACTCTAGCGCGGCAAACGCGCCTTACAGCGCTGGCAAACCTTAATGATATTGCCGGCAGCCCGGTTATTGACCGTGGTCTTGTCTATGTGGTCAGCCATGGCGGTCGGATGTCAGCCATCGATATTCGCAGCGGCACGCCTGTTTGGGAAGCGCCGATCGCCAGCCTGCAAATGCCGTGGGTCGCAGGCGATTTCATATTTGTCGTGTCAGTCGATGCAGAGCTGGTGTGTTTGTCGCGCAATGACGGCGCCATTCTCTGGGTGACTCAATTGACGCGCTACGAAAAAGAGAAAAAGAAAAAAGGCCGCATCACCTGGGCGGGGCCGGTTTTGGCTGGCGATCATTTGGTGCTGGTTTCCAGCGATAATGAGATCGTCAAAGTGACGCCGGAAAACGGAACGATTGTCGAATCGGCAAAGACCGGCGGTTCATCGGTAATCGCACCGGTCGTCGCCAATGAAAAATTATATGTCTTGACGGAGGACGGTAAACTTATCTCCATGCGATAAGTTTCCGCTTCGGACGGCGCGAGTGAAGTTTCATGTCAGCAAAAGTTGCTCTCATCGGCCGTCCGAATGTCGGCAAGTCCACGCTGTTCAACCGCCTGGTTGGCAAGCGCATCGCGCTGGTTGACGATACGCCGGGCGTCACCCGGGACCGGCGCGAGGGCGAAGCAAAGCTTGGCGATCTAAATTTTACTGTCATTGATACAGCTGGCCTTGAAGAGGCGCCGGACGCGGCGCTTGAAGGGCGCATGCGCAAGCAGACCGACATAGCCATTGAACAAGCCGTTGTTTGTATCTTTATGGTCGACGCCCGCGCCGGTGTGACGCCCCTCGACAAGGCGTTTGCGAAAATCCTGCGCGCCACCGATCGCCCGGTTATTCTGGTCGCCAACAAGGCTGAAGGCGGCGCTGGCGATGGCGGCTATTACGAGTCCTTCGGCTTGGGGCTCGGCGACCCGATTGCTCTGTCAGCGGAACATGGCGAGGGGATCTCAGATCTATACAATGCACTAGAACCGCATCTGCAGGTGTTCGGCGCCGGCGAGGATGAAGAAACGATTGCCTGGGACGACCCGCTGAAACCCTTGCGCGTCGCAATCGTCGGTCGCCCCAATGCTGGTAAATCGACATTGGTCAATCAACTCATTGGTGAGAACCGCCTGCTGACCGGGCCAGAGGCAGGCATCACCCGCGACGCCATCTCGGTCGAATGGAACTGGGAAGGCAAAGAGCGCAATTGGCCGGTAAAACTTTTCGATACGGCAGGCTTGCGTAAAAAAGCAAAAGTTCAGGCGAAGCTCGAAAAACTCTCCGTCGCTGATGCGTTGCGCGCGGTGCAGTTCGCAGAAGTCGTGGTGCTCTTGCTCGACGCGCAATCTCCTTTCGACAAACAGGATTTGCAGATTGCTGATCTAGCCTTGCGCGAAGGGCGCGCCCTCGTTATCGGCGTCAACAAATGGGATGCCATCGAGGACCGCGACCAATTCGCCAAAGACTTGCGCGAACAGGCCTCGCGTTTGTTGCCGCAGGCGCCCGATGTTCCGATGATTATGTTTTCGGCGCGCACCGGCGCAGGTGTTCATCGACTGATGCCGGCAGTCACGCAAATTTACGTTGACTGGAACGCGCGGGTAAAAACGCCGGACCTTAATGAATGGCTGCAGGAAGCTGTCGCGCGCCATGCGCCGCCGGCGGTCTCCGGTCAGCGTATCAAACTGCGGTATATCGCACAGACAAAAACACGCCCGCCGACTTTCGTGGCGCAATGCACGCGAGCAGATCAGCTACCAGAGTCCTATCGGCGGTATCTGATCAATGGCATCCGAATGGCGTTTGACATCAAGGCTGTCCCGATCCGGTTGCACTTAAAACAACCGGCGAACCCTTACGCCGATAAAAAAGCTAAGCGTTAGATTTCCAGTCCCTAAAAACGTATCGCTGGAAACCGTGCGCCTTGTCCGTCATCGCATGATAAAGGAGCGGCGCAATTTCTTCCGGCGCCGGCAATGTCTCCGGGTCTTCGCCGGGCATAGCGGCGGCGCGCATGCCAGTGCGCATGGCGCCGGGATCGATGACGCCCACGGAAATTCCAAGGTTTGTCGATTCTTCCGCATAAGTCCGCGCCAGCATTTCCAACGCTGCTTTCGATACCGCATAAGCGCCCCAGAATGCGCGGGCGTATTCGCCGCCGACGCGCGACGTCAAAAATAAAACCCGCGCGTTTTCACAATTGCGCAACATCGGATCAAGCGCGCGCAGGAGCCGCCAATTGACAGTGAGATTTAAATCGAGCGTTTGGCGCCAGACCTTGGCGTCAATGTCAGGGAGGGGCGCCAGTTCGCCGAGACTTGCCGCGTTGCCAATCAATATATCGAGTTTTTTAAACCGGCCCGTCAGCACTGCCGCCATGTGTTCAATCCCGTCGCCTTCAGTAAGATCGAAAGGGATAAGCGAAGCATGGCCGCCCGCGGCCTTGATCTCATCGTCCAGCTCTTCGAGAGCGCCGGCTGTGCGCCCGACAGCCAGTACATGGGCGCCGGCTTTCGCGAGCGCGACCGCGCAGGCGCGGCCAATACCGCGGGACGCACCGGTAACGAGGGCAATTTTTCCGGAAAGATCAGGAACGTTGTCGCTCATTGCGCTTTACTCGATTTCAAATGTCAGCCCGGCGTTCTTCACGAGCCGCTCCCGCAAGGCCCCGTTCATTGCAGCAGCGGGCGTCCAGATGCCGCCGCCGATCGCATCGCAATTATCAATAAGGCAGGCAGCGGCTTCAGCAATCATTTTCGATGTCGAGCCATAACCCGGGTCCATGTCGCCAGTGACGCTTGCGCTAATCGTTTTTCCGGACGCGGTCTCGCCGATGAACAGCACATCATAATGACCGCCTTCGCGTTCCTCTTTGGTCGGACCTTCGCCGGGTTTGGGCGCATCTTCGCCCATCAAAGAATTATCCGATGCGACCGCTTGCGCTGTCTTTTCGCCAGCGACTCCCGGACCGGTCGCCACCATTTCGGAATATTTAAAATCTTCGCCATATGAGTGCCCCAAGAGAGCGTTTGAGCGATGAACATTCTTTGTGTTAATCGGAGCCATTACAAAAGGCGCGAGCCAGATGCCGAGCTCCTCGTCATATTTGGGTTTTGATCCGCTTGGTTGTCGCGGGCCGTCAAAACCCGGCGCCAGCGCAAACGGGTTTTTCAAAAGCTCAATAACAGACGGGTCTTTGAACGCCGCCGCCATGGTGGCTTTGAGGCTTGCAGCTGTGCCGCCGGAGAACGTGCCTTTCATCTTGCGTACAATGCAGTGGATCTCGTTTGCGCGTTCGTTGAATTTGTC
Organism: Hyphococcus sp.; assembly: GCA_013002535.1. Classification (GTDB taxonomy): domain Bacteria; phylum Pseudomonadota; class Alphaproteobacteria; order Caulobacterales; family Parvularculaceae; genus Hyphococcus. The sequence continues at coordinate 115,754 of JABDJK010000017.1, read as the reverse complement.
TTGAGCGGCGTCTTGCAGAAACTGGACGCCAAGATCGAAGGGAATTGAGTCAAAACCGCAGGAGAAAACAATGCGTGCGCCTGAAGACTTTGCCGTGGCCCCATGGGCGTCAATCATTTGCCGCATCCATGCCGGCTCACCGCAAAGATCAACATAATCGGCGCCAGTTTTTGCGCACGCCGCGACAAGCTCATTACCGTAAAGCTGGTACGGGCCGACCGTTGTCAAAATGACCTTCGATTTTTTGCAGAGATCCTCAATAGCGCCCATATCAGCGGCGTCGGCAAGCAATATTGGCGTTGCTTCATTTGCACCGATTTCCTCGCGCACAGCTTTCAGTTTTTCTTCGTTGCGGCCGGCCATCGCCCAGTTGAGGGACCCCGTATAATTTTTATCGAGATATTCTGCGACGAGGCGGCCAGTATACCCGCTGGCTCCAAAGACAACGATATCGAATTCTTTTTCGGCGTGATTTGCGTATGACATGTTTAGTCCCTTTGCGTTTGCCGGATTTATGAAGCGCGAAGGAAGGGAATGCAATCGAAGGTGCTGCGATTACAAACGCTAGCAAGATTGATGTAATTCCCCGTCCTTTTCACGGTAAGCGACCTTGCATATGCGGGTTATTCTTGCGTCATCCTCGGACCGAGGGTTCCCAACCATTGGCTCGCGAGAAATTCAGGCGACCAGGTAAAATGCCAGAGATCCCCGGAATAAATCCGACGATGACCAGTCACAACACTGTATTGAAAGCGACTATTGTGGGCAAAAAGGCACAGAAATAAATTTCAAAACTGCGTGTCGCTTGCCGCACCATTGTGCGACCCACGGCACACTCATCGATTTACTAATCCAGCACGAACTGATCGGTCGCGTCACGATCTTCAATCCACGCCCGCGCCAATTCGCGTTCATGCGATTTGAACAAGCGCAATTGCAATTTGCCCATTTTATTGAAGGCGAACATGGTGCGGTACATCAAGCCGGGATTATCAGAAACGAGCGCGTATTTGTAAAAGTGTTTCAAAAACGCCATTGCGTTTGGGTCGTCCTTCGACAATTTTGCATGGGTCGCCATCATCGTTTTGAACATATTCTGCGGTTTGCCGCCGTGATGGACTTCCAGTTCGCTGAACTTGCCGTAGCGTTCGACAAGCCGGCGGGCGTCATCGAAAAACCGTACGATGTCTGTTTCGTTATAGGCGCCAAATACTTCGACTTCGAGATAAGCGTAATCGTCGTTGACGGTGATGTTCATCATGGGCAGTGGACCGTTCTCTGTTGTGTCGCCGGCATATTAATGTGCATTGCTGCTGCGGCAAATCCGGTTGGATTAACCAACCGCGTTTAATCCCCAAGATAGTATTTTTTCATGAATCGCGGATTTGGCAGACAGTTATCCTCATGCGGCTTGAGCGCTTTATAATCGGCTTATGAGAAGTATTGATTGCAATATCAGTGACTCTGCTTCCCCGGTGCAAGCCGGGGCCCATCACTCAAATCTTCATTGCATTTTGAATTTTTGGTAGATGGATCCCACGGTCAAGCCGTGGGAAGGCACAAAGGATTTGAAATACACAAAACCTCACCAGACCGCAAAATCGAAATAACGACGATGTGACCCATCATTTGGTTAGCGCCGCTCCCACAGCCTAAAATTTTCGCCGTTCTCCTCAAGAAAACCCTACCAGATTGGGCCGGAGCCCGGTAAGGGCGGGCAAGGGGATAGAGGCCGAGCGGCGGGTTGTGTCGCTGCCGAGATTTCAGTGTCGCGAGCGCTTACTCCGCCGGCAGACGATCGGCGATGGCGTCAACTGTTTCGAGCTGCGCGCGAACGCTTGCGAGATCGCCGACGACGGTCAGGCTCATATCGTCAACGTTCAGATGTTCGCGCGCCGCATTCTGAACGCTTTGCGCCGTCAGGCCCTGAACGGCGCCGACATAATTCTCAAGATATTCAATCCCGAGATCATGGAGATCGACAAAAGCCAGCTGGCTGGCCATGCCCCCGCGCGATGCGAGGCGGATGACGAAGATGCCGTTCATATAGTTCTTGATGCCGTCAAGTTCGTTCGCCGGCGGCAGTGTTTGCTGAAGCCCGCGAATTTCCTTGATGATCTCCGTCAGCGCCGGGCCTGTCGATTCAGAAGTGATATCTGCGTTCTGGCGCCAGTAGGCGGCATTCTTTTCAAGGCTGATCGCCGAGTTCGGCGAGTAGGTGTAGCCTTTGTCTTCGCGAATATTGCGTGTGATGCGCGAAGAGAAATACCCGCCGAGGATGGTGTCCGCCGCTTCAAGGTCGATCGTGTTATCGACAGCCGGAACACGTTTGCCGAGCCGAATGGTCGACTGAACCGCGCCCGGTCGATCAATCAGATTGATAACCGGATTGTCCGGGGTCTCGGGCGCCAACGCCAATGGAGGCGGGCCTTCATCCCAATTGCGAAACCCCTTTTTGATCGCGCGTTTCACTTTGCGGCGATCAAACTGACCCACGACGTAAATATGTGTACGCGCGCCGCCGAAATTCGCCGCGTGAAACGCTTTCACATTATCAAGCGTCAACTCCGTAAATTTTTCTGCGTCCGGCAAAACAGCATCCGCGTATGGATGGTTCGGATACATCGACCCGATAAAAGCGTCATCGGCGATGCGCTGCGGTTGCGTCGCGCCGACCGAGATGTTGCGCAGCAGATTTTGCTTAACACGATCTATTTCCGTTTCAGGAAAGTCCGGGCGTTGAACAACATCTGCAATGAGGGCGACGGCGTCGGGCGCACTTTCCGACAGAATATCCATCGTCACAAATGTTTGATCGAGGCCAACGCCAATGTTTAAATCACCGCCCATGGAAGCCGCGGCAAGCGCCTGGTCCGATGCAGAGCGACCGGCTGCGCCTTCGCCCATCATCTCTGCGGTGAGGTCTGCGATCCAGGGCGTCTCGCCATCATTCAAGTTGCCGACATCAACGACGGCGCGAATTGCAGCTTTCGGTACGCGGCCGTATGTCGCCAGTGTTACGTCTACGCCGTTTTTCAGGGAGTACGTCTCGATCTCGGGAAGGGAAAATCCGCGCGGCTCGCTGCCCGGCGGCGGCGTTTCTTTTTCATGGCCGTCAGCGAACGCTACGCCATTGAATGCGGTGAGGGCGGCGGCGGTTAATATCAGTGTACGGATTGTCATAATTATTCTCCCGCGCTCGCGTCGCCGGCGCCCGGCACAAGGGTTATGATGGATCGGTTTTCCGGTGTAAGATACTCCTGCGCCGTTTTCTGGATGAGTTTCGGCGTGACGACGTCGAACTCGCTTTCGAGCCGGTTCACGCGACCCGGATCGTCGTCGAACAAGGCGAACGCCGCAAGCAGGTCGACAAGCCCGATGCGGTTGCCGTCGCCAAGGACGTTATAGAGCTGCGAACGGATCTTTGTCATCGCCCGCGCATATTCTTCGTCGCTGACGGTATTGGTTTGAAGGTCTTCTACGATAGCGTCGAGATCAGCGAGGATCGTGTCCGGTTCATGGGTGTCATCATGCACCATGAACGCCGAGTAGATCATCGGTCCGTTGTAATTGTAGACATTGCCGAGGGGCCAGTTAATGCCGCCGGAGACGCTGCCAGTGTAGCCTTTTTCCTGAACGAATTTCTGATAGAACCGGCTGTCATCGCCATCGGTCAGCATTAAATCAATGACGATCATGGCGTACCATTCAGGTGTGCCGCGTTCGGGCACATGATAGGCCCAGGCAAGGGCAGGGCGCGGCGCAAGATTATCAGTCTTTGATATGCGCTTTTGCGCAGTCTGTTTTGGTTCAGAGACATCCGGAAATGTCAGATTGTCAGACGCCGGAATGTCGCCGAAATATTCTTCGACCCATTGAAGCGTTTCCTCTGTGTCGATGTCGCCAGCGATCACGACCACCGCGTTATTCGGCGCATAGAAATCGTTGAAGAATTGTTGAACGTCTTCCAGCGTGGCCGCATCAAGATCTTCCAGGTCGCCGTAAAAGTTATGGGCGTTAAACCAGTTCTCATTGGCGAGTTGCGGCAAGTCGAGCCACGGGAAGCCCCCATAGGGCTGATTGAGGACATTAACCTTCACCTCGTTCTTGACGACGCCTTGCTGATTGGTGAGGTTTTCCTGAGTGATATCAAGACCGCGCATGCGGTCCGCTTCCGCCCAGATAAAAGTCTCGGTCTTGTTGGACGGTACGACCTCGAAATAGTTGGTGAAGTCGAAACGGGTCGATCCGTTCAGAACACCGCCGTTGGAATTCACCAGCGCTATGAATTCCGCTTTTCCGAGGTTTTTCGAGCCCTGAAACATCATGTGCTCAAACAGGTGCGCAAAGCCTGTCCGGTCGCGAGGCTCAATCCGGAAGCCGATGCCGTAATAGACAGCGATTGTGGTGGTCGGAACTGCGTGATCCTCAGACAAGACGACCTTCAGGCCATTATCCAATTTGTGATAGGAAACGGGCACTTCGAACTCGGCCTGCGCCTGTTGGACGAGGCCCAAAGCCAAAACCAAAGCCGCGAGCGCTAGGAGCGCGCTGAGCGACCTGAAAAGACTAACCATAAACGCCATGAGCGATATCTCCTTTTTCGCTGGCGCAAATTAGCAGTTTCGCGGCTGAGCGCCATCTCGGCTCGCCGAAAATCCGCGGCGTTCCGGCGTACGATTTAAGCCAATAATCGGCGAAATCGGTGGTTGCGCGGGGCCTGGGTTTCCTCTATAGAGCGCCGCTCTAACGGAGATTTTAAGCCGCCGCGCGGGCGATGCCCGGCGCTAACGGCTGTTTTTTGAGCGAAGGACGCGATCGAGAATGGCTGAGACCGACGTATTTCATTGTGAGCCGCGCAAGCGGACTGGAACAGGCGGCGCCCGCGCCGTTCGTCGCGATGGATGGACGCCCGGCGTTCTATATGGCGGCGGCGAAGAGCCGGTGGCGATTCGTCTGCGCTCAAACGAGGTGTTGAAAGCCTTCATGCATGGCCGATTGCGCCCACAATTGGCTAAGATCGATGTGCCCGGCGAAGACGGCCAACAGCCGGTTATCCCGCGTGACGTTCAGATCCACCCGGTTAAAGGATTTCCGATCCATGTGGACCTGATGCGGGTTAATGAGAAAACCCGTATTGACGTTGAAGTGCCGGTCCGATTTATCAACGAAGACGACTCGCCGGGACTAAAACGCGGCGGGGTTTTGAACGTTGTGCGTCACGCCATCGACATTTATGCACCGGCGACGGCGATTCCGGATATCTTCGAAATCGATGTTACGGGTCTCGAAATTGGCGACGCGGTTCACGTTTCATCGATTGCTTTGCCTGATGGTGTGACGCTGGTGACGACGGACCGAGATTATACAGTCGCAACGATTGCAGCACCATCTGCGCTTAAATCTTCTGATGATGCTGCAGACGACGAAGCTGAAGGCGCGGAAGCCGGTGAAGATGACGAGGCGGCGGAAGCGGCTGAGGGCGGCGACGGCGAAGACAGCGGCGATTCCGAATCTTAAATTTCCTTCCGGGCGATCAAATGCGTCCGCGCAAGGAGTGCATCCATGATTGTTCTCGCAGGTCTCGGTAATCCCGGGGGCAAATACGCCCGCCACCGACACAATGTCGGGTTTATGGCGGTGGATGCAATTGCTGACGCCAACGGGTTCGGACCGGCGCGCCAGAAGTTTCAAAGTGAAATGCGCGAGGGGTTTCTCGAGGGCCCGGGAGGTCGCGAGAAGGCGATTGTTCTGAAGCCGCAAACTTATATGAACGAGTCGGGGCGAGCGGTTCGTAAAGCGTTGGATTTCTACAAACTAGAGCCGGCGGACTTCGTCGTCTTCTATGATGAACTTGATCTGGCGCCAGGCAAACTACGAGTGAAGGTTGGCGGGGGTGCGGCGGGTCACAACGGTATCCGGTCCATCGACTCGCATGTCGGCAATGAATTCCGACGAGTACGCATCGGTATCGGTCACCCCGGAGACAAGTCAAAAGTAACCGGCCACGTCCTTGGTGACTTTGCCAAGAGCGACGCAGAGTGGCTGGAACCGTTGCTTGAAGCGATTGCGAAAGCGGCGCCGCATTTGATAGCGGATGACCAGCGTTTTGCATCGGACGTTGCGCAACAGATTGCGCAAGTACGTACTGACAAGCCGACCAAAGTGAAGGCGCAATCTGCGCCAGAAAAACCTAAATCAGAATACGAAGATGTTGGCGCCACGAATCCATTTACCGACGCGTTCCGCCAGATCTTTGGCGGTAGACCCCGAAAGGACGATTGATGGGCTTTCAATGCGGGATCGTTGGATTGCCTAATGTCGGCAAGTCGACCCTTTTCAACGCGTTAACGAAAACCGCGGCGGCGCAGGCGGCGAACTATCCATTCTGTACGATAGAACCAAACATCGGCGACGTGCCGGTGCCCGAAGCGCGCCTCGGTAAGCTGGCTAAAATTGCTGGGTCAGCGGAAATCATACCGGCGCGCATGCAGTTTGTGGATATTGCTGGTCTTGTCAAAGGCGCCTCGAAGGGCGAGGGACTTGGCAATCAGTTTCTTGCAAACATCCGCGAGGTTGATGCAATCGTATATGTGTTGCGTTGTTTTGACGATGACGACGTCACCCATGTTTCCAATCAGATTGATCCCGTTGCGGACTTTGAGGTCGTTGAAACCGAATTGATGTTGGCGGACCTTGAAAGCCTTGAGAAGCGCCGCGTTAATTTGGAGAAGAAAGCCCGCGGCCAGGATAAGGAAGCAAAGGCTGCAATCGTACTTGTTGATCGTGCGCTCGAGGTTTTGCGCGAAGGAATTCCGGCGCGGGACTGCGAAATTGCCGAAGACGAAAAGCCGGCATGGAATGCGCTGCAGCTTCTATCGTCGAAGCCGGTATTGTTCGTTGCGAATGTTGATGAAGAGTCTGCGGCCGACGGCAATGACTATTCGCGGCAGGTCGAGGCGCGGGCCGCCGAAGAAGGCGCAGCGGCGATCGCGATCTCGGCCAAGATTGAGGCTGAGTTGGCGCAACTTGCTGATGACGAGCAGGCGGAATACCTTGAAACGCTTGGACTGGCGGAGCCGGGACTGAATCGCTTGATCCGCACCGGGTTTGATCTTCTGGGGTTGCAAACGTATTTTACCGCCGGCCCGAAAGAGGCGCGGGCATGGACAATCCGGCGCGGGGCGACGGCGCCGCAAGCGGCGGGTGTCATTCACACGGACTTTGAAAAGGGATTCATCCGCGCAGAAACGATATCGTATGACGATTACGTATCGTTAGGCGGTGAACAGGCCGCGAAAGAAGCTGGCAAGATGCGCCTTGAGGGGAAAGAATACATTGTCCAGAATGGCGATGTCATGCACTTTCGCTTCAATACTTAAACGTCAGTATTGCGCAGGCGTGTACGCGTCCAGCCGCTCCAATATATCAGCATACGGATTATCAAATTTTGCATTAAATGGGTCTTCCGGGGCGCCGTCATAGGTCAGGGCGCCGGGCTTTGCCTCTTCTTCGCCGCGGCGCGGTTTGGAAAACCGGCTTAACATCGGAATGTTTGATTCCTGCACAGGACCGTAATATTCCCAGTTTAATCCCTGGTGGCGATAAAACCCGACATTGCGGTAACGCGTCGATCCATTCAGAATAATTTCCTGAATGCACTCGTATCCGTTGGTTACTTCAATGCCGCCAAGAGGCGGCACAATCTCGCGCGCGACGCGGTTTTCACAACGCTCCAAAACGACCGCCGCCGGAAACTCCGGATGGGTGCGAATCTCCGCCTCGCGAATGACGTCGCCGGTCTCGGCCCACGGCTCCATTACCCGCGCCGTAAAGGCGACATAAGCGTCCTCATTGGACGGCGCCCCATAAGCGGCGTAGCCAGCGGCGATTAGCGCCAGTGCGATCATGGAAAGTCAATCCCGTTAAATCTGCCGTCTTTTGTAGGGCCGCGATGATTAACGCAGACTTTCGCGGGTTTTTACCAAAGATTAAGCGATACAACTTTAGGTGGTTTTTCAAATGGAATTGCAAGCAGAAAACTCGCGGGAAGCCGCACCAGAAGCCGAAGTGAGCTATAAACCCCACGCCGAGCGGTCGAATGGCGCGTTGAGCGTTCGGTTCTCGGGCCAATGGCGGCGAATAGCATACTTGCAACACGATGAATTTCACCCATCGCAGCCTTGCGATCCGCAGCGAATTCGAAGTGACGAAGGGCGACCGCGTCGTCGCTGATTTTGATGACAAGCCGCCGATCGAGGGGGGGGGAATTGTGCGCATCTTTCACGAGGGGTTCGCCGTTCGCCTGACGGAGCCCTCGATTGCGCTCATCGCTCATGCGAATGCCACAATCCCGGAATTGAAATTTAAGCCGCCGCAATCGGCGCGCAGGGCTGCTGACGATGCGCCAGCGGGAAAGCGATCGGGCGCGGCGCCGCAACCGAGCGGTTAATCATTTGAGCCCGCTTTACAAGCACGACGCGCCATTCGCCGCCTGGGACGCATTGCAGCATTGCATCATTGCGCAACACGCAAAACCGTTCGCAGCGTCTTGTTCTTTCGATCATCTTGACAAAGACGATTAAATTCGAAAATTTGCGCAGCGTCTGGTTGCTCGATGAAGAAAACCCGCTGGATTGCGCGCGTTATCAATATCGGCGCTCGCGGCAAACAGTCGATTGCGGTGATCACCAGTCAATGACTGGCAGGTGCGGATGATGGCGATCCACGAGTTTTTCGTCAGCGTCGTCGCCAGCAAATCAGATCGCTATGGACGATATCGGCGGACGCTGCGCCCATCGCCGCGCATCTCAGCGCCGAAAACGACGAACAGGTTTTGGTCAGCGCGCCGAAAATGAAGTCCGGCGGCGCGCCGGACTCATGAGGCTAACTATCTACCGGTAATGGATTTTATGAAAGAATACCCTCCCGTGGTTGAATCCGGTTCGGCTAATTCAATCGTCTGACGACTGCTTTCTTGCGGCTTGACCGCAGGACCCATCTCCCGAAATCGAAACGCTCGCTGATCTTTCCTGAGATTGGCCCGACTGTTAAACAGTGGGGAGGCAAAGCAGTATGCCGTTCTTTCGAAACCCACCCCGCAGCGCAGCAATTTAACGAATGTAACGTCGGCCCTGGCGTGCAGCATGCGGAGTATTGACGCGCGCGCAAAAGACCGACCGTTTTTCTTAACGGCGCGGTTGCCGCCGCTAGCTAATATTGACGGTGCAGCAAAGGGGAGGCGCGCCATGCGTTACCTTGCAGATTTCATCATGTTCGCCGCCGGCGTCGCCATCGGCGTTTATATTTTTGAAAGCCCGGCCCACGGCATTCTCGCGGGCGTAATCCTTGCCGGCGCAACGGAAGCCGCCATGGGCGAGAAGAGATCGTCGGAGTAGTGTTTGTGCGGCGAGGCTTTTTAATGCCGTTCGTCGCCTAGCCGCTGAGTGATCGATAAATTTCCGTGCGAAGTTCGCCCTCGGGCGTCTTCTCCGGATCGTCAACGTAAATTTCCCAGACTGGCATCGCCTTTGGCAATCCCTCCGCGTCGCAATGATCCCAAAGCGCCTTGTGCGACTGATTAAGCGATGCGTAAGGGCCGACATGGGTCGTCATCACCACGTCGCCTGCTGCCATTGCCGCGGATTTCACGTCGCCCTCTGCCTTCGCGGCGTCTTCGGCGCTGACGAACACGGCCGCGCGAAACTTCATGGCGTCGCTCGACGGCATTTCCATGTAGATCGATGAGGGCATGGTCAGCGGCGAAATTCTCTTTTCCTGCGTGAACCCGAACACGGCGCCGAAACCGGAGGCCATGGCCTCTGCTATGGCGTTCGGCGTGGTAAACGACGCCTCGCAGTCGACATATATATAATGCTGTTCGGGCATCGTCTTGCGGGTGAATTCCATGCGGGACTCCTGTGGCTGGTTTGCGGAACTGTAGCGGGAATGTGGTGCGGGAGGAAGGCGGTGAGCTTGTTTCCTTATCCCGTGTTGCGCCGGGGCGTGCAACACCGCTGCGCTAGCATGGGATCGCTTACATCAAAGTGCGACCACATCGACGGCGATCGCGGACCCGCGACGAAATACTTCGAATTGCATTTCGTCCGGGATGACGGTTTGGGTAATTATTTGTATTCAGTAGGGTGTGCAGAATTTTGTTGAAGGCGAATGATGGCGGATTTGCATCTACTCTACGCTTGGCGGATTTCATCCGTCTTGAGGTTTTTGATTATAAAGCGTAGCCAGTTTTGCGCGCTCTTGTCTTGAAAGCAGAGCCCTTTTTTTTGGTAAGTTATGAGCATATCGAGCCAATTCTTCTGCGAGTAAACCAGCGTCCAATTCATTTACTGCATCTGCACGAAACTTTCTTTCATATCTTTGCCGCGTTTACCCAATACCGATTGTGGAATATGGATTGAATAAATCTCGGAAAAAGTTCCAGTGACAATATATTCCAGCGATTTTAAAAATTTGAAATGAAATCAGTATCGCTTATGATTTGAGTGAATTTATGAAGACAGAAACTGTCGGCGCGAGGCATATGAATAATTAGATTTCCCCTAAGGCATAACATGTCACCCACGTCTAAAATTGCGCCCTGCTGATTTGTAAAGTGTCTTCATTGGCATAGTTGAATTATAATTTCTACGCCGCCCTCTTTTTTCTAGTCGCCTTTTTCTTCGCAGCCTTCGCTGTCGGCTTTTTTGTCGACGTCTTCGCCCCCTTCAGCATCGGCGCCAAAAACTGCCCGGTATAGCTGCGCGGTTCGCCAGCGACGTCTTCGGGCGTGCCGGCCGCCACGATCTCGCCGCCGCTGTCGCCGCCTTCGGGACCCAAATCCAAAATCCAGTCGGCCTGTTTGATGACATCGAGGTTGTGTTCGATAACGACGACGGTGTTGCCGCCGTCGGTCAGCTCCTGAATGACTTCCATCAGCTTGCGCACATCCTCGAAGTGCAGACCTGTCGTCGGCTCGTCCAAGATATATAGTGTGCGGCCGGTGGCGCGTTTGGAGAGTTCTTTCGATAGTTTCACCCGCTGTGCCTCGCCGCCCGACAGTGTCGTCGCCTGTTGGCCTATCTTTATGTAAGACAGGCCGACGCGGTTCAGCGTCTCCATCTTGTCGCGGATCGACGGCACGGCCTTGAAGAATTCCGCGCCTTCTTCGACCGTCATGTCGAGGACATCGGCGATGGACTTGCCCTTGAATTTCACTTCCAGGGTTTCGCGGTTGTAACGCGCGCCCTTGCAGACGTCGCAGGTGACGTAAACGTCTGGGAGGAAGTGCATCTCGATCTTGATGACGCCGTCGCCCTGGCACGCTTCGCAACGACCGCCCTTGACGTTGAACGAAAACCGCCCGGGTTTGTAACCCCGCGCCTTCGCTTCGGGCAGGCCGGCGAACCAGTCGCGGATTGGCGTGAAAGCGCCGGTGTATGTGGCGGGGTTTGAACGCGGCGTGCGGCCAATCGGTGATTGGTCGATGTCGATGACCTTGTCGAAATGTTCAAGCCCCGCAATATTTTTGTGGGCGGCAGGCGCAGATTTTGAATTATAGAGCCGGCGCGCGGCGGCCTTATATAATGTCTCGATGATGAGGGTCGACTTGCCGCCGCCGGAAACGCCAGTGACGCAGGTGAGGAGCCCGATGGGCACTTCCGCTGTGACGTTTTGCAAATTGTTCTCGCTCGCGCCGGTGATCTTGATTGTTTTTCGCTTGTTTGGTTTACGGCGTTCGGCGGGAACGGGAACTTCGCGGCGCCCGGCGAGGTAATCGCCGGTAAGGGAATATTTGGCCGCCTTGATCTTGGCGACGGAGCCTTGGGCGACGATTTCACCGCCGTGAATGCCGGCGCCCGGACCAATATCGACAATATGATCGGCGGTGCGGATTGCCTCCTCATCATGTTCAACGACGATGACCGAGTTGCCGAGATCGCGCAGGCGCGTCAGCGATTCTAGAAGGCGGGCGTTATCGCGCTGGTGGAGACCAATCGACGGCTCGTCCAATACGTAAAGAACACCAGTCAGACCGGAACCGATTTGCGAGGCGAGGCGAATGCGCTGGCTCTCGCCGCCGGACAGCGTTCCCGATGAGCGCGATAGAGTGAGATATTCAAGGCCGACATTGTTGAGGAAATGAAGCCGCTCGCGGATCTCTTTTAATATGCGCGCAGCGATCTCCATCTCCTTTTTGGTGAGTTTTTTCTCCAGCGCGTTGAACCAGTCATTTGCCGCCTTGATGGAATAGGCTGTCGCCTCGGAGATATTGAGGCCGCCGACCCTTACCGCCAGCGCCTGAGGCTTTAGGCGTTGGCCGTTGCAAGTCTCGCAATTGGTGATCGATTGAAACCGCGCGAGGTCCTCGCGCACCCAGCTTGAGTCCGTCTCGCGCCAGCGGCGCTCTAGATTTGGGATTACACCTTCGAACGGTTTGACGACTTCATATTTGCGGCTGCCGTCGGCGTAGATGAATTTCACCTCATCGTCGTCGGTGCCGTAAAGCACATAATATTGTGCGTCTTCGGAAAGCTCCTCCCACGGGACGGTCATCTTGAATTTGTATTTGCGCCCCAGCGCCTCCAGCGTTTGCGCATAATAAGGGGACGTGCCCTTGGCCCAAGGCGCAATCGCGCCTTTATTCAAGGCGAGCGATGTATCCGGCACCACCAGCTCTTCATCGAAAATCATTTCCGTGCCGAGGCCGTCGCAGGACGGGCAAGCGCCGGCGGGCGCATTGAATGAGAATAATCGCGGTTCAATCTCATCAATTGTAAAGCCGGAGACGGGGCAGGCAAATTTCGCAGAAAAGATGGTTCGCTCGTCGTCTTTGTTGGCGCTCTCGGCGATGGCGATGCCGTCGGCGAGTTCGAGCGCCGTTTCAAATGAATCCGCGAGGCGCGATTCAATGCCTTCTTTAATGACGATACGGTCAACGACGACTTCTATATTGTGTTTGATTTTCTTGTTGAGCGCCGGGACGTCAGGGATTTCATAATATTCGCCGTCGACTTTGACGCGCTGAAAGCCGCGTTTCATCAATTCGGCGAATTCTTTCTTGTATTCGCCCTTCCGGTCGCGAACGATCGGCGCCAGTAGGTAAAACCGCGCGCCGTCTTTTTCATTCATCAACCGGTCGACCATTTCGGTGACCGTTTGCGCCGTAATCGGTTTGCCCGTCGCGGGCGAATAGGGAACCCCGACCCGCGCCCATAACAGACGCATATAGTCATAGATTTCCGTAACCGTGCCGACGGTGGACCGCGGATTGCGCGATGTTGTCTTTTGTTCAATGGAAATTGCCGGGGACAAGCCTTCAATCTGATCGACATCGGGCTTTTGCATCAATTCCAGGAACTGACGCGCATAGGCTGACAGCGATTCAACATAACGCCGCTGCCCTTCGGCGTAGATTGTGTCAAACGCGAGCGATGATTTGCCAGAACCGGAAAGGCCCGTCATCACGATAAGTTTGTCGCGCGGCAATTCTACGGTGACGTTTTTCAGATTATGTTCGCGCGCGCCCGCGACGCGGATCGTTTTCAAACTCATCGATTTCGTTTTCTTCGCAACTTTTGCGCGCCCGCGCGCCTTACAAACATTGAATGTCACTTTATATCGACGTTGACAGCGAGAACAAGGTGTGAACATTTGCGCTGCAATGTGGATAAAGAGTGATTGTGGCCACCGCGAATCCGCGCGATGAGCATGGGGCGCACGTTTTTTAAGGAGAAAGTCATGGCTGGCAGCGTCAACAAAGTAATTTTGGTCGGAAATCTCGGCGCCGATCCTGAAGTGCGCAAATTTTCAAACGGCGGACAGGTTTGCAACTTGAGCGTTGCAACATCTGAGAACTGGAAAGACAAAAACACCGGCGAAAAGCGCGAAAAGACTGAATGGCATCGCGTTGCGATCTTTTCAGAAGGTTTGGTGCGCGTTGCTGAGCAATATTTGCGAAAAGGATCAAAAGTTTACCTTGAAGGGCAATTAGAGACGCGCAAATGGCAAGATCAAAACGGTCAGGACAAATATACAACCGAAGTTGTTTTGCGAAACTTCAATTCATCAATGGTGATGTTGGATGGAAGAAGCGGATCGGGAAGTTTTGATCGTGACTCAGGCGGAAATTCGAATCAAACAAGTTCGCAAAACGCACAAAGTTATGAGTTAGACGACGAAGTTCCGTTTTAATTGCGAAACGAAAACAAAAAAAACGTAATAACGAATCAAAAAACGTACAAAAAAACGCATGTGCAGCTTTAGCGTTGCACATAAACAATACTTTTTTAGTAAATTGCGTTATGTTTCACCTTTCGACTCATGATTCGGAGGTGAACCATGGCGGTCAAAAGAAAAACGACCAAAAGAAAAGCGGCGAAGAGAAAAACCGCTCGCAAGGCAACCAAGCGTAAAGCGACCAAGAAGAAGGCCGTGAAGCGTAAGGCTACCAAGCGAAAAGCAACGAAGCGGAAAGCAACGAAGCGTAAAGCGACGAAGCGGAAAGCTACGAAAAAGAAAAAAGCCACAAAACGTAAGGCGACTAAGCGCAAAGCGACCAAGAAAAAGGCTGCGAAGCGCAAAGCCACCAAACGTAAGGCTACGAAGAAGAAAAAAGCCACTAAACGTAAGGCTACCAAGCGCAAAGCGACCAAAAAGAAAAAGGCTGCGAAGCGCAAGGCAACCAAGCGTAAGGCTACGAAGAAGAAAGCCACCAAGCGTAAAGCGACTAAACGCAAAGCCACTAAGAAAAAGGCCAAGCGTAAGACTGCCAAGCGCAAAACGGCACGTAAAAGACGTTAAGACTGGTTTTTGCCGCATTGCGGCATAAAAAACCGGTCTTTTTTTGCTTTTGCGCCTCTCACATTCAGCGTTTTGAAGCGTTGTTTTGTGAAACAGAGGGGCTTTTTACCGGCGCCGGTAGTTGCGTAAGGCCCGGTGGTTGCGGGGGCGCTCTCCGCCACACGACTTCGAAGCCGATTTATATTGGCGAATATCGAATTCACAGACGTGATTTCATCAAAAGCCCCGGCGAAATTCGCTGGGGCTTTATTTTTGTGTTCGAAGGCGTCTTTCCGTCCGCGCTGTTATGTGGCTTGCTTGGCAATGGTTTAACCGTGGGGCTCAGTACCAAAATATAGTGCCTGTGAAATGACCCCGGAGTTGGATCCCGGCTTTCGCCGGGAAAGCGCTAAATTCACGAGTCGCGTTTTTGGCGAATTCAGATTTCGCATCTTCTTCGCACCTGCAAAATAAAAACGCCTTTCTCCCGTCGCAATGATCGTGTTTCATTAGCGTCGATGAAATCAAAAAGGGTGGTTTCAACATGCGAAAAGAAGTTTTAGCTAAAATTGTCATCGCTTTTATCGCGTTGGCCGTCGCAGCATGCGCAACGGTGGTCGGCGCGGATCAATATGCAGCCCATGGATATCTAACGCCGGGACCGACAAGCGAGCCGGAACTGATCGGCGTCTTTGACACTGTCGACGAATGCCGCGACGCCGCTGATGCTTGGGCATCCAGGCAAGTCGTCGGCAATCCAGTCCACGCAGATTGCTATCCGGTCGATACGGATTGAGGTTGGCGCCTGCGCGGGGAAAATTCAGTTTGACGCTGCGTCGCCGCCGAATTTTTGTCGGCGGCATTCACGCATGAACCAGAGCGAACCGAAGAAGACAATAAAAACGCCAATGTTATTGGATACTGGCACGCTAGCATGACGGCGAGCGACGTTTCCTGGGAGGGGCGCCAGGCAAACGATCCGCCAGCGCCGCTGCGCAATTGCAATAGATCGACCAGCCGCGCCAAAACCGTTCCATGTTTCGCAAGCGCAAAGCCCTAGACGCTTAGCGCGAATGCGTAAAACACAGTCAGCATGATAATCATCATTCGCGACAGGCGCGCGCCCAATAGCCAGGCTGCGATCAAATCGGCGGAAATGATTGCGAACATATTCATCGCTATGGTCTGAACATTCAATGATGTTTCGCCAATCATGTAGATGAGTTCATAGTCTGAAAATATTTACAAGCTCTACGCTGCTTCGCCCGCGCGGACAAACGATATGGCGGCCGACGCTGATCGTCGCGGAATGTCATTGGCGATCCGGTTTATGCGGACTGTTATCCGGTTGATACGGATCGAGTTGAGCAGTTTCAGTGAAATCCTCATCCGGAGGTGCGAACCCGTTTATTCGCGAGTAGCAAATAAACGGCGAGCCTCGAAGGATGGAAACAAAGCGATACTCGTAGTTTTGCGTGGTTCGGCCATCCTTCGAGGCCCCGTCCGCAATTTTCCAATTGCGAATGGCGACGCTTCAGGATGAGGAGCAGGCAAAACTTAAACGCCTACAATCTTCGACATGAGTGCTTCACGCGGCGCGGGCGGCGGCGATTTCGCAAATCCGAGACGCGACAGCATCTGCACGGTTTCGCCATTGTTTGCGCCGAGGAGTTCATGGACATGGGCGTAGTGCGACGCCATCTCCGGGAATTCCTGCAGGGCCTGGCTTAAGGGATGAAATGCAACGCCGACATGGGTTGCGGCAAGTTGCATGCGCACCCAGTCGCGGCCCGTGTTTAACTGATCGACGCGCGAATTAGTCGGCGTTTTGATGACGGCATAGGCCATCGCGGAGTCGCAGGCTTTGTCGTAAAATGAAATCGATTGCTCATAAGCCGTCTCGCCGGGCGTATCCATTTTGTCATTAGTGATCATGCCAAAACCGCCAAGGGCATCCATCAATGGACCCGCCAGCGCAATGCCGTAAGGTTTTTCATTAATCGCATTTTTGCCAATGCGCGTGACATGCACGCTTTCGCGGCGCGTGCGCGCAAGGTTCCACTCCAGTTGGAAAGCTTCTTTGGTCAGCGCGCGCAATTCCGCGCGTAACCCGGGATCGTCAATTACAAATGCTGTGTTGCCAGCAATGGCGGCGGTTTGAATTTCGACTTTCTGTTCCTCCGAGAGGCCGCGATCCGTGTCGAACCGGGCGCGATTGGTGCGCCGCGCCATGCATTCTGAAAATAGCGCGTCGTACACAACCCGTTCGCCCATTTTTAATTCAATATGCGCCACCGGGCGATTATCAAGCGTCGGTTGTGGCTCACCATCCGGGAACGGTGTAACTTGCGCATAGAACCCTTTGTGCGCCGCCGCGTTGCGGAAAAGCTCGATGAAACAACCAAAGCCAATCGTAATCTGTCTGTTGGGCGGATCGGTCTCTGGCAATAAACGAGATTGATCGCAGAACAATAAAATCTCGCGCTCCCCGGTCAGTTCAACCCGCCATGGCTGCATGTTGTGCGGGTTCGGCGCGAGGACCGCATAGGCGAGAGCGTCAAGTCGCGGATCGCCAAAACTTTCGCCAGCGTCACGCCAGGGCGCCCGCGCCAGTTTGGGTTGGCGACTAAGGACCCAGCCCGCGCCGGCGACAACAATTGCCGCTGCGCCGGTTGTTAGGATAATTCTGCGAGATGGCATGACACCAGCATCGTAAGGATTGCAATTTTGGTCAAACAAAAAAAGGCGCCGCAATCGGCGCCCTTTCAAACTCTGTATGTTTTGCGCGTTACGCCTTCTTGCGGCGACGCAACCACCCCACGCCGGCAAGGCCCGTCAGGAAGAGCGGAATTGCGCCTGGAATCGGGATTTCCGCGCCCGGTGAAAATGCTGTCAAAACCCGGATGTAGTCGCCCGGAGTACCCGCGAACCATTCAATTTCAATAGTAAAATCGTCAATCAAAACGACACCGTCGCCAGTTTCGAGCCCGCGAAGACCTGGATTAAGGTATGTAACGCCGGAATTGGCCAGGAAGTCACTATCGCCAAGCAATCCCGTCGACGTCATGACGCCAAAAATTTCGGAGTCGAATGTTATCCGTGCAACGACTGTGGTATTGGGGCCGGGGTCAAAGAAGATGTAATGACTTGCAACTGTGTCGCCAGCCATGGCGTCATCGCCAATGTCTGTGACCACGTCTGACATAATTTCAATATTCTGGTCTTCATTAAAGGCGTAAACGTTTGGCGTTTGGAACGTGTCGTTGCCAACGGTGTTTAGCGGTCCGTTCGGCGGATCGAACGGTAAACCCAATATAATGAACTCGCCGCCTGCGTCGACAGCTGTACCGCCAGTAATTTCGCCGCTTACGACAATTGCATGCGCCGCGCCAATACTGGCGAATGAGACCGCAGCGATCGCTGCAAATTTTTTGAATAATCCGGCCATAACGACCTCCCCACTGTAAGTTCACGTCTAATATAGCAAATCTCATGGCCCGGCGGCAAGGCGGATTAAGGATAAGCCTGGTTCACCCACATAAGGGGAAAATCGCTCCCACGCGCAATTTAGATCTCAAATCGATCAACAGCGCTCGATGTTCCATTGCCGCCGGCGCGCACAGCGCCGCCGATCACATAGATCGTGTTGTTCATTGATACGGCGCCAAGGCCATGTCGACGCCGCGGCATGGCCGCAACGGCGCGCCATTTATCGCTGCGCGGGTCATATTCCCAGGCTTCGGCGTAAGCACCGCCAGTGCCCGGTGAGAAATATTCGCCGCCAAAGACATAGATTTTGCGGTTGATCACTGCGGCTGCGAGCCCGCTCGCCGCTTGCGGTAAGGGCCGTGCATTTTCCCAGCGATCGGATAGCGGGTCATAGACCTCGACCTTGTTAGTGTTGCCATCGCTGACCGTGCGCCCGCCGATGACATACATAACGCCGTTGACGACAGCGCCGGCAGCGGAGTTTCGCGCAGTGAGCATTGGCGCAAGCGGCTCCCACCGGTCGGACGCGGCGTCATAGATCCAGTGTTCATCCGTATCGATATGGTTGGCCCATTCTCGGTTGAGGCTGCCCGACGGGGAACGGCCTCCGGCGACATGAATAAAACCGCCGAGCGATGCGCAAACGGATTCTGCCTGCGGATACGGCATCTGCGCCATATAATCCCAATCGTCCAGAACATCGCCGAGGCGCCAGCAATTGGCGCGCATCTGCCAGCCGCCATTATTATCGCGGGCAAAACCGCCGATGGCGTAGAGCAGGCCGTTATTATTAACGAGGGCAATGTGATGACGCGGCGCGGGCAGGCGTGTTCCGGCGCCCCAAATATTCGTTACTGGATCATAATAGGTAACCCGGTCTGTAACATTATATTCCGTACCCGGCGTAAGGCCGCCAGCGCTGACGACAATGTTAAACGGTTGCGGCTTTAGCGTGTTGGTTGAAATGCTATCGCGCCAGAAGGGCGCCGGATAAATTTCCTGAACGGGGAAGGGATGATCGGCAAGCGGCGTCCATGCGCCAATGGGCAGTTTATTTTCGTGGGCGCTTGCCGAACTACAAGCGCCGGCGGCGGTGATCGCTGCTGCGCCGGCCACAAATTGCCGTCTGTCAAAATTTGTCATCGTCCACCCCTACGCCAGTACTAGAATTCGTTTGTTGTCATTCCCCCGAAATTGCAGCGCAGGCGACCCGCGCGCCGGCGCCGCCAATTGGCTGCGTTTTATGATCATCCGCCGCTTCGTGAACGACGATGGCGAAGCCGTCTTCGTCGATCAGCGGATGTGGACCGGCTTCCGCCGCCGCGGCTTCGCTTGCGAACAACGCAACGCTGTCATTGTAGATTTCTGCGGTGGCGCGGCCATCAGGACCTGCGTAAATGTTCGGCATGTCAGCGCGCTCAAAGCCGTTCGGATTCAAGAGCCCGTGCTCGCGATCATTAGGATCAACATGACCGCCAGAGGCTTTGAAGCCTTCGGCGATGTCGCTGCAATCACCAACATTGTGAAGATGGATACCGTGCCAGCCTTCGGTGAGGCCCTTTAAATCTATCCGCATCAGAACGCCGGCGCCGGGCGCATTGGTCAATACCACATAACCGTTTTGCGCGCCGTCGCGGCCAGTAAATGCCGCTGCCGCATCAGCCCAATCGGCCGGCGCCAACTCGCTTAGCAAATCGGCTGATAGGGATGTTAAATCGCTGTCAGATTCTGACGTTACCTGCGGATTCCCGCATCCAGAGAGCGCAAGCGCGCAAGCAGTTGAAATTAAAAGGCGAAATGTGTGGCTCATCAGAGTTTTCCCCAAGCGCTCCCAGCCATTCATTCTATAGCATCGGGGGCTTGGAATAAACCGCGCAGAATCTGTTGCATTTGCTTGGCTTTACCGGCCTCGAATGCTAAGCGGAGGCTTGTTTTTTCCACCTGATTCCATAAGGTTTTTCCCGCGTGGCGGACGACGATAACAACAAAATTTTGACGCCCGACGAACCGCCCTCAGGCGAGGACGGCGTTTCGACAATTTCGATCGAAGACGAGATGCGTCAGTCCTATCTCGACTACGCCATGAGCGTGATTGTGAGCCGGGCGATCCCCGATGCGCGCGACGGTTTAAAGCCCGTGCACAGGCGCATTTTGTGGTCGATGCATGAGAACAAGTATTTCTGGGATCGCGCCTATAAAAAGTCTGCGCGCGTCGTTGGCGATGTCATCGGCAAGTATCACCCTCATGGCGACAGCGCAGTTTATGATGCTCTTGTTCGCATGGCGCAGGAATTCTCGCTGCGGCTGCCGCTCCTTGACGGGCAGGGGAACTTTGGTTCCATCGACGGTGATCCGCCGGCGGCCATGCGTTACACTGAAGTGCGCATGGGAAAGCCGGCGCAAGCGCTCCTCGAAGACATCGAAAAAGACACGGTTGCCTTTCAGCCGAACTATGACGGCTCCGAGCATGAGCCGATTGTGTTGCCGGCGCGCTTCCCAAACCTGCTGGTAAACGGCGCAGGCGGCATCGCCGTCGGCATGGCGACCAACATTCCGCCGCACAATCTGGGTGAGATCATCGACGCAACGATTGCGATGATTGAAAATCCCGACGTCACCGACGAAGAATTGATCTCGATTGTGCCGGGCCCGGATTACCCGACGGGCGGGATCATGCTCGGTCGCGCGGGCGCCAAGGCTGCGCTCTTGCTCGGCCGCGGTTCTGTGGTGACGCGCGGGCGCGCGACTATCGAGGAAGTGCGCAAGGACCGCATGGGCATTATCATCACGGAAATTCCGTTCCAGGTGAACAAGGCCCACATGATCGAGAAGATCGCGGGGCTGGTTCGCGAGAAAAAGATCGAAGGCATTTCGGATATTCGTGACGAATCAAACCGTCACGGTATTCGCGTTGTCGTTGAGTTGCGCCGTGATGCTGCGGCTGACGTAGTCCTCAATCAACTTTACCGTCACTCACAGCTGCAACAGAGTTTTGGCGTGAACTTGCTGGCGCTTGATCGCGGTCAGCCAAAGGTCATGACGCTGCGCGACGTTTTGGTCTCGTTCATCGACTTCCGCGAAGAAGTTGTTACGCGGCGTTCGAAGTTTGAGCTGAAGAAAGCCCGCGACCGCGCGCACATATTGGTCGGTCTTGCAATTGCTGTCGCCAATATCGATGAAGTCGTCGCGCTTATTCGTGCGGCGCCCGATCCGGCAACAGCGAAATCGCAATTAATGGAGCGCGACTGGCCGGCGAAAGATTTGGCGCCGCTTGTGGCGCTAGTCGCCGATCCGCGCCACATGATGACTGAGGGCAATACGCTGAAGTTGTCGGAGGAACAGGCAAAAGCAATTCTTGATTTGCGCTTGCAACGGTTGACCGCGCTTGGTCGCGATGAAATCGGCGACGAATTGAAAGGTCTCGCGGAGAGAATTGCGGACTTCCTTGATATTCTCCGAAATCGCGAGCGCGTGATGTCGATCATCACCGAAGAGCTCATGACGGTGAAAGAAGAATTCGCGACGCCGCGCCGCACCGAAATCGTCGAGGCGGAAGGCGAAGTCGAAGACGAAGATCTTATCGCTCAGGAAGAGATGGTCGTGACAGTGACCCATTCCGGTTACGTCAAGCGCACACCCCTTTCGACCTACCGGGCCCAAAAACGCGGCGGCAAAGGTCGCGCAGGCATGAAGTTCAAGGATGAGGATTTCGTTAATCAGCTTTTTGTCGGAAACACCCACACGCCGCTGCTGTTCTTCACGAATACGGGCATGGCCTACAAGCTGAAGCTGTGGCGCTTGCCGGAAGGCGCGCCAACATCGCGCGGCAAAGCATTCGTCAATCTGCTGCCCCTCGGCTCTGATGAGCGCGTTACGAATATATTACCGCTGCCGGAGGACGAGGACAGCTGGGACCAGTTGCAGATTATGTTTGCAACGGCGTCGGGCGGTGTCCGCCGCAATAAACTCTCCGACTTCCAGCGCATCAATCGCAACGGCAAAATCGCCATGAAGCTCGACGAGGGCGACAAGATCATCGGCGTGCAAATCTGCCGCGAAGATGAAGACGTGCTGCTGACGACGGCGGCGGGCAATTGCATACGCTTCCCGGTCGATAAAGTTCGTGTCTTTGCGGGGCGCACTTCAAAAGGCGTACGCGGCATCAAGCTCGACGGTGATAACCGCGTCATCTCTATGGCGATCCTGCATCACGTTGATACGACGTCGGAAGAGGCGAAAGCGTACTTGAAACACGCTGCCGCTATGCGCCGCGCCGCCGGTGACGATCAGGAAGAAGACGCTGATGATGCAGATATTCCTGACGTTGCGATCTCAACGGAACGCCTCGCCGAGTTAGGCGGGCGCGAGCAATTTGTGCTGACCGTTACCGAAAACGGTTACGGCAAGCGGACTTCGTCTTATGAATACCGAACGTCAGGTCGCGGCGGCAAAGGCATCATCGCAATCCAGACAACGGATCGTAATGGCCGCGTCGTGGCGTCGTTCCCGATCGAAAATTCCGATCAGATCATGCTGGTCACCGATGGCGGACAGTTGATCCGAACCACAGTCGACGGCATTCGTGTCGCGGGCCGCAATACCCAAGGTGTTACGATTTTCAAAACGCGCGAGGATGAACGCGTGGTTTCGGTCGGCCGCGTCGAGGATGAAGACGAAGAAGAGGGCGAAGAGGCAAACGATGACTAAACGCGTCGGTCTTTATCCGGGCACGTTCGACCCTTTGACCATGGGGCATGTCGATATCATCGAGCGTGCGGTAAAACTTGTTGACGAACTCGTCATTGGCGTTGCCATTAATCGCGATAAGGGACCGTTGTTCAATCTTGATGAACGCGTCGCCATGGTTGAGCGTGAAATGCGGCTTATCACCAGCGAAACGGGCGTTGCAATCACGGTAAAACCATTTGAGGGACTGCTCGTCAATTTTGCGGAATCCGTTGGCGCCGGCATCGTTGTGCGAGGCCTACGCGCTGTTTCCGACTTTGAATATGAATTTCAGATGGTCGGCATGAATCAGGCGCTGAACGACGATATCGAAACAGTGTTTTTGATGGCGGATGCTCGCTATCAGTCAATTGCATCGCGGCTTGTAAAAGAGATCGCGCGCCTCGGCGGAGACGTTGCTTCGTTTGTGCCTGATAATGTTGCAAAACTGCTTGCAAAAAAATTCTCAGAACCAGTCATTTAGGATAAGGAGTTAGGCCGATGCCAAAACTATCCGGAAGCTGCCTGTGCGGCGCTGTCAGTTACAAGGGCGAGGCAGAGCCGCTTTTCGCCGGCAATTGCCATTGCACCGATTGCCGTAAATCCAGCGCTGGCGGTCACATGGCGCTGATGGCCGTGCCGGCGCCCGCCGTCGAAATTACCGGCGACGTCAAAGGCTATGAAATGAAGGCCGATAGCGGCGCCACGGTGACGCACCATTTTTGCCCCAATTGCGGGTCACAAATGTACAATACAAATACCAATATGGCGGGCGTGACAGTGTTGGTCGCCACTACGCTTGATGATCCTGATGCATTCCAGCCGCAGGTCTCTGTCTTTGCGTCCCGTGCGTTGAGTTGGGATCAGCCCAATCCGGCGACACAGCAATTCGATGAAATGCCGCCCATGGGCGACTAGAAAGAATGAGTCTGAGTTCTATGAGTATCAAAACATTTCTGTTCGGCGCGACCGCCGCTATTTCATTAGTTGGCATTGCGACTGCCCAAAATATCGCCGAAGACCCGGCGGAACAATTGACGCCGCAACAAATTGTCGATCAGGCGAGTGATGATCTATGGCGTCCACTCGACCCCGAAAACACAATCTATATGGACCTGCCGGCCGGTCTCGTCGTCATCGAGCTGCGCCCTGACTTTGCGCCGGCTCATGTCGAACAAATCAAGACATTGGTGCGCGAAGGGTTTTATGATGGTTTGCGTTTTCACCGCGTCATCGAAGGCTTTATGGCGCAGGGCGGCGACCCGAAAAACGATGGCACCGGCGGATCGCATTTGCCGAATATCAATGGCGAGTTTTATCGCGACACTTCTGACGTCACTAACTTCCGTGAAATCGGTCGCGATAAGAAATCACCGCGCCTTGGGTTCATTAATGGAATGCCGGCCGCTGCGCAGCCGGAAGCCTTGCGCGATTTTGTGACGGACGCTGAGGTCAAACTTTGGGCGGTTCATTGCCCAGGGGTTATGTCCATGGCGCGGGCGAACGATCCGAATAGCGCCAACAGCCAGTTCTTTTTAATGATTGGCGATGCGCGCGAAAGTCTCGACAAGCGCTACACTGCATGGGGCTGGATTGTCGATGGGTTTGAGGCGACACGCCGCATTTCCCGCGGGGAGCCGCCGACGCGGCCAACGCCGTTGATGCGTGTACGGATGGCGACAGAAGTGCCGGAGAACGAACGCCGCGATATTCGTGTTATGCGCACCGATACAGAAACATTCATCCGCTATTTGAAGGCGCGCGACGAAATAACTGAAGACGGCTTCGTAAAAGACATTTGCGATATCAAAGTGCCGGTCAAAGTAGATGGAAAAATAGAACGATGAGCGACCAATTAATTCTTACCCTGGATACAGGTGAAGTCTTTATTGAGACTTTTGATGACAAGGCGCCGAACCATGTCGCGCAAATCAAAAAACTGGCGGCGGATGGCTTCTATGACGGCTTGCAACTGCACCGTGTGATCGAAGGGTTTATGGCGCAGATGGGGTGCCCGAAAGGCACCGGCACCGGCGGTTCGGGCAAAAACATCGATGCGGAATTTAACGACGTTTCGCATCAGCGCGGCGTATGCTCCATGGCGCGTGCGCAGGATCCTAATAGCGCTGACTCGCAATTCTTTATCTGCTTCGACGATGCGTCGTTTCTCGACGGCCAATACACCGCCTGGGGCAAGGTCATAAAAGGCATGGAGCATGTCGATGCAGCCGAGCGCGGCGAGCCGCCGGCAAACCCGACAAAAATCATTTCCATGCGAGCGGCTTAACTCGTTAACAATTCCTTACGACTATCAGGCGTAAGCAAAGGGCGCGGGATCTATTCCCGCGCCTTATTGTTCGGATCAGCGCTAATTCGGTTAGATCTCCCGTGAACCTCGCTTACCTCATGAACACGTTTCCATTGACCTCGACGACATTTATTCGTCGCGAGATTGATGCGATTGAACGGGCGGGGCAGCCAGTCAAGCGATATGCGTTGCGCCATTGGGGCGGGGAGCTTATCGAGCCCGCGGATATCGAAGATCAAAAACGCACCCACTATATATTGAGCGGCAATGCCGTCGGTTTAGTGACGGCGTTCTTCAAAGAACTGGCTGTTAATCCCGACGGCATTGCGCGCGCTATTGGTCCATGGTGGTCCTTATTGCGCGCGGCGCGCGGCGGTATTGTTCGCCACTTCGCGTATTTTCTGGAAGCGATCTATTTCAAACAGCAATGCAAGCGCGACGCAATCGATCATGTCCATGTGCATTTTCTGACGAATTCAACCGCCGTCGCCATGCTGGCCCGGATCATGGGCGGGGCGCCGTATAGCGCCATGGCACACGGACCGGACGAGTTGACAGACGCGCCGCTTCTCGATTTTCCAGCGAAAATTGAACATGCGGAATTTATCACGGCGATTACGCATTATTGTAAGTCGCAATTGATCCGGTTTTCAAAGATTGCGTATGCGGAGAAAATAAAAATCATTCATTGCGCGCTGGACATGCGTGATTTTGAGCCCAATCACACATTTTCCGAAGACAATCAGGTCTTCGTCTGTGTTGGTCGTCTTTGTCCACAAAAAGGGCAGGTGCAGTTGCCTGCCGCCGTCGCGGAGTTGCGTGGAGAATTCCCGAATATGAAGGTGCTTCTGGTTGGCGACGGAGAAAGCCGCGCCGACCTAGAAGCTGAAATCGCCGCGCACGATGTCGGCGATATCATCGAGATCAAGGGTTGGATGGCGAATGCCGATGTTCGCGAATTCGTGCGTGAATGCCGAACATTCCTGCTGCCGAGTTATGCAGAGGGCCTGCCGGTTGTAATTATGGAAGCCTATGCGTTGGGGCGGCCAGTGATCTCGACCTATATCGCGGGTATTCCAGAATTGGTCGACGGCAAAAGCGGATGGATTATCCCCGCGGGCAATCATGATGCGCTGGTTGACGCCATGCGCGCCGCGTTAGCCGCGACGCCGGCGAAACTCGAAATGCTTGGACGGGAAGGGCGTGCTCGCGTCGAGGATCGTCATGACGTCGACAAGGAAGCCGCTGCGCTCCTTGAATTAATAAGCGCCGCTAAATTATAAACCCGAACCCGCGCGCAATCATCACGCTTGCGCCGGCTGCGGCGAGCGCCGGGCCGAATGGAATTTCCGTTTGCTTTGATAATTCCGCGCCGCGCGCTCGTGCAATGTAATAGCCGACGAGGGCGGCGACTGAGCCGAAGAAAACGATGGGCGCCAACGCCTGCCAACCGAGCCAAGCGCCGAGCGCCGCAAGCAATTTCGCGTCACCCAAGCCAAGCCCGTCAAGCCCGCGCAATTTCTGAAAAGCAGCGCCGATTATCCAGAATATTCCAAAACCCGCCACTGCGCCGATTAGGGCGTCCGCGAGGGGAACAAAAAGGTTTAGGACCGCGCACATCAGACCAAAACCGCCAAGCGTTACGGTCAGCATGTCCGGTAAAAAACCGGTTTCCCAATCGATGACGGCAAGTGCAATCAACAACAAGAAAAAAACTGTCACGGCGAATGCCGATAGGGTCGGGCCGAAAGTAGTGATCGCTATCACCGCGCTAGCGGCGCCAGCAAGTTCAACCAATGGGTAGCGCGAAGAAATCGGCGCGGAACAGCCCGAACATTTTCCGCCTTGCATTGCGTAGCTAAGGAGCGGCACAAGGTTTACCGCTTTCAAAGATACACGGCACGACGGACAATAAGAACCCGGCGCAAACAAGTCGCCTTGGCGGTTTTCGTCTTCGACGAGCCCCCACATTCTGGGTCCACGATGGATAATGACATTTAGAAAACTGCCGATAATCAGCCCAAAAAATGCTGCAAAAACGGCGAACATTAAATCCATCAGTCGTCCTTTCTCGTGACAATAACACCGGCGTTTTCGCCGTTTTAATAACGGCGGACGCTGCCGAATAACAAACGACTTCGCGTAATACGGGAAAGGCGCCAATTGTATTCGCCAACGCTGGAATGCGATCTCGTGGTTATTAATGTTAACAAAGTGCAACTTTTTCAAAAAAATGGCTTTCCTTAACGGCTTTGCGCGCCGTATTGATATTTGTCCGGAGGCAATTGTTTACGTTTGAACCGTAGAAAAAAGTTGCCGCATCCGGTTGATTGGGGGCGGCGCCAATCGCGTGTTGGGTCAGGCAGGGCTGACTTTCAAAAACGCGCCGTTCCCGGGATCGGCGCAGGTGGTGTATGTTGGTGCAGATAGGACGATCAGTCTCGGAGAAAAAAGGGTTTGCTTTTGCGCAACCTGTCGTCCGAACAAGCGGACCAGGAATGGGGGCCGCTGCCGCGCTAAACAGTCGGGGACCCGTTATGCGCATCGTTGAAATCGGACTAGTCCTTTTGCTTGCATTGCTTCTAACACGCATGGCGTTCGTATTATTCGCCCCGATTGAAATGCCGGAAATAGAAATTGCGCAATCTTCTGGGGCCGCGAAGGAAACGATCGTGCGCAGTCCTTTCCCCGCAGCCGATATCGAAGCGCCAGCAGCCGCTGTTGTTGCTTCGCCGGACGAGGTCGCAGAGACGACGCTCAATATGACGTTAATGGGTGTGTGGCCTGACGGTGATATTGCGGGTGAAGGCACGGCCATCATTAAAAAGCCCGACAATTCCCAAGGCGCGTTCAGCAATGGCGACGAGATCGTCAATGGCGTTTCGCTCGATGCGGTTTATCATGACCGGGTGATATTGTTGCGCAACGGTTTGCGCGAAGCGTTACCTTTTGAAAATCTTCCACAACGGAAAACATCTGCGCCATCGCGGCGGACCGCATCCGCCGGATTGCAAACCAACGCTGCGCGGCGCATTGCATCCGCAGGCGGCGTAACAGATATATTCCGGATTACCCCGCGTGCGGGCGCCGACGGCAATATAATGTTTCAACTGACGTCAGGGCCTAACCGCGCTGCGTTCACACGGCTCGGTCTGAAAAACGGCGATGAGCTTGTTTCTATTAATGGCGCCGCGCCGCCGACGACACCAGCGGAAATACAGAATTTCGTTCGCTCGCTGCAAAACGAACAAAATGCGACCGTCATGGTCAAACGCGGCGATGAAGTCGTGATGGTACCCGTAGATTTAGCGCAGTTCAGGAACCAGTAATGCGTATAACGATGAAAACCGCTCGAATTTGCGCCAGCTTGACAGCGCTTGCATCTGTCACAACGACAAATGCGTTAGCGCAGGAAAATTGCGCGCCGCTGCGCTATGACAACGCAGACATTCGCGCCTTTGTCGACGAGATCGCCATGCGCACGGGCCGCACGTTTCTGCTCGACCCCAGCGTCTCCGGCAACGTTACGATTAAGTCACCGCCGAATGAAGGCGTTTGCGCCGATGAAGCGTGGGAATTGTTTCAGGCCGTGTTGCGCGTCAACAATTTCGTTGCGACGCCGTTTGGCGAAGGAAATTATCGCATCGTTCCCTTGCAGGAAGCCGCGCGAAATTCCGGTCCAGTGAACCCGGGCAATAGCGGCACCGATCTGGTGACGCAAATTGTTCGTCTTCGTTATGTTGATGCTCGTGAAGCTGCGGCGAACCTCGCTCAAATCATCGGTCAAAACGGCGTCGTCAGCCCAGTGCGCAGCGGCAACGCAATCATCCTCGTCGATACCGCAGACAATGTCGCGCGTTTGCGAGAGGTCCTGTCGTCGCTCGACAAGGACCCGACAATTTATCGCACCATCGCGCTGAACCATGCTTCCGCTGACGATATCGCCCGTGTGGTCTCGGATATGGCGCAAGACATTTCCGGCGAGCAAAACAGCGGTCAAAAATCATTCAGCGTCGCACCAATCCAGGCGAGCAACTCAATTCTGGTTCGCGCTGAACCGTCGCTGATGCGCCGAATTCAAACGGTGGTTGGTGAGCTCGATCGATTTGGAGAGAGCGCTTCAGAGCTGTCTGTCATTTATCTAAACCATGCTGACGCCGAAGAGATTGCACCGCTCCTTTCTGATGTTGCCAATAGCACCCTGTCGGCGACTGGCGGCGATGAAGGCGGCGTTCGTTCGGCAACGGACCGCGTGAATGTTTCATTCCACAAAGGCACCAATTCAATCATCATCAATGGTGACGCGGATATTCAGCGCACACTGAAAAATGTCGTCGCGCAATTGGATATCCGCCGACCGCAGGTTTTGGTCGAAGCGATCATTGTTGATATTTCAGATTTCAGCGCGCGCAATCTTGGCGTACAGTACTTTCTCACCGGCAACCAGTCGAACGGAATTCCGTTCTCAGCGACGAATTTTACAGATGTTCAGCCAAATATGCTCGCAGCGGCAGGTTCGGCGTTATTGCGCAGCGGCAGTTTCCCGACTGGCATTGATAGCTCTGATGCGGATACGCTGGCGTCAGGCCTTGCAGAAACCGCGTTAAATTCTCTTCTCGGCGTCAATGGTCTCGCGCTCGGCGGCGGCACGGACCTCGGTAATGGAAATTTCTTCGGCGCGATCCTGACAGCAATCAAGAGCGATACAGACTCAAACGTTCTTTCGACCCCGTCTGTTGTGACGCTCGATAATCAAACTGCGCGATTGCAGGTCGGGCAGGAAATTCCGGTCACAACTGGTGAAGCGATCGGCGATAATTTCTCAAACGCCTTCCGTACGGTCGACCGTCAGGAAATTGGCGTCATTCTGGAAGTGACCCCGCAAATCAACGAGGGCGATTCCGTTACGCTTGAGATCACGCAGGAGATCTCGTCCATCGTCGGCGCATTGACGACAACCTCAACCGACCTGATCCTCGATAAGCGGGAGATTACGACAACAGCGCTCGTCGATAATGGCGATATCCTTGTTATTGGCGGTCTTATCGACGATCAACGCGATATTATTGAAGATAAAGTGCCGTTCCTGGGCGATATCCCGATTGCGGGCAATTTATTTAAATCGTCATCAAAAGAACGCCGTCAAAGAAACCTTATGGTATTTATTCGTCCGACAATTATCCGCGATCAAGCGACAGCAAAAGCGGCAACCCGCAAGAAATATGATTACATTCGTGGATCAGAGATCATGAGCACTGGCGAGCCATATTCTGAACTTGATCGGATCGTTGATCAGGTTACAGGGTCCGATAGTCCCGCGCCAAGAACGCCGGAACTTAGAATGGAGCAATCAACTTCGGTTGTTCGTGAAGGATCGGCAGCCGCTGATGAAGATGCGCCGGAAACTCGCGAATAAATTTTCGCCCGGAGATAGCGAATGAACGAAGCTGCCGCCGAAATCCCGACGCCGAAACCGGTTCGCCTTGCGTATGCCTTTGCGAAAGAGCGCGGCATACTGGTGTTGGATGGCGCAGTGCGGCCCGTGGTGATCGGCGTTCGCGGCGAACCAGACCCTTGGGCGCTGATTGAGGCGCGCCGGGCTGTTGATGCGCCGATTGTCATTGACGAAATGCCGTCGGATGTATTCGAGCGGCGCCTTTCTGAAATTTATTCTGTCGAAGGGATTCAAACCGACGACCTCGATCTTGGCGACGATGGCGGCGATCTGGAATCCCTCGCTGAGGGTCTGCCAAAAACCGCCGATCTTTTGGACAGCGAAGGCGATGCGCCGGTCATTCGGTTGATCAACGCGATGATCGCCGAAGCCGTGAAAGTTAAGGCGTCGGACATTCATATTGAGCCTTATGAGAAATCGCTTTCCGTACGGCTGCGCATCGACGGCGTGTTGCGGGAAATACTTTCCTTGCCCGCGCGTATGACGCCGGTTCTGACCTCGCGCGTCAAAGTTATGGCGCGGCTCGACATTGCTGAGAAAAGAGTGCCGCAGGATGGGCGCATTTCAATTGCCCTTGGCGGTAAGCAAGTTGATGTTCGTGTCTCGACATTACCGGCGCGCTTCGGCGAACGGGTTGTGATGCGTATTCTCGATAAGGACGAAGCACAGCTCGACCTTGAACATGTAGGCATGCCGTCGGAAACTTTTGGCCGTTTCAAGCACGCGCTGAAACGTCCGAACGGGATTATCCTGGTCACCGGGCCAACGGGTTCTGGTAAAACGACAACGCTTTATGGTGCGCTTTCGATTCTGAATGATCCGGGGCGCAACATTCTGACAGTGGAAGATCCCGTGGAATACGCCGTTGATGGCGTTGGCCAGACGCAGATCAATCCGAAAGTCGGCATGACCTTCGCGACGGGACTGCGCGCAATTCTTCGTCAGGACCCTGACGTTGTCATGGTTGGTGAGATCCGCGACGGAGAAACAGCCGAGATTGCGGTCCAGGCTGCGCTGACCGGTCACCTGGTGCTATCGACGGTGCACACAAATTCCGCTGTCGGCGCTATTACGCGTCTGCGCGATATGGGCGTTGAACCGTTTTTGCTTTCATCAACAGTTGCCGCAGTCATGGCCCAGCGCCTGGTGCGTCGGCTTTGTCCGACCTGCAAAGAGCCATATGAAGCTGACGAAGCTGAACGTCGCATGATTGGCATTGAGGGTGTGGGACCTTTGACGCTCTATCATCCTAACGGATGCGGGCGTTGTAACCATACCGGTTATGAAGGCCGTGTCGGCGTCTTTGAACTTGTTGTCGTTGATGAGACCATGAAACGGTACATTCACGACGACGAAAGCGAACACAAAATGGCTGATCACGCGTTTCGACATGCGGATTCGCTTGTCCAGTCCGGCTTCAAACATGCGCTGGAAGGCACAACCTCCATAGAAGAAGTCCTCCGCGTTGTCCGGCAGGAGGAAGACGATGCCGGCGTTTGAATATGAAGCGCTCGATCCTTCAGGCAAAGCTTGCCGCGGTATCGTAAATGCAGACAGTCAGCGCCAGGCCCGTCGCGAATTACGCCAACGAAATCTGACGCCTGTCGAGATGTCCGCGCCGCGTAGCGAAAAAGCCAGCGGCGCCTTTCAGCGCGAGCCGCGCCTTTCCGGCGGCGAGCTCGTCAACATGACGCGCCAATTATCAGCGTTAATCGGCGCGGCAACGCCTTTGGAAGAAGCGCTTCAAGCTGTCGCTATGCAAACCGATAAGCCCGGTGCGCGCACAAGGTTGTTGAGCGTGCGCGAGCGCGTAACCGAAGGATGGCGGTTTGCCGATGCGCTTGGCGAGGATCCGAAATCATTTCCGTCGCTCTACCGCGCGGTTATCGCTGCTGGTGAAACATCCGGCGACCTCGGCGGCGTTCTCGACCGGCTGGCGACGATGCTCGAAAAAAACCGCGCCATGAAAAACAAGGCAATCGCCTCGCTGATTTACCCGCTAGTATTGGCGCTGTTCGCTGGCGGCGTCCTGACCTCGCTAATGATTTTTGTTGTGCCGCGAATTGTCGAACAGTTCAATTCTTTTGATGCGCAATTGCCTTTTCTTACGCAAGTGGTCGTTGGCATATCAAATGGCGTCGCCAATTACGGACTATATGTCCTGTTGGCGCTTGTGATTGGCGGCGTTGCGCTATGGCGCGCGCTCAAAGTCCCATCGATCAAACTGGTTTTCGATCAGTGGGTCCTCAAACTGCCGATATTCGGGCGTTTGGCGCGTGCAGTGGATGGCGCACGGTTTGCGCGGACCCTTGCCACTTTATTCGCTGGCGGCGCACCCCTGATCGACAGTATCATTGGGGCGCAACGCACGGTTTCAAACAGTTTCATTAAAAAACGCCTTGATATGACCGTCACTATGGTAAGCGAGGGGGTCTCCATCGCCGCCTCAATCAAGCGCGCGGGCCAGCTGCCGCCAATGCTGACCCATATGATCGCCGCCGGGGAGCGCGCCGGGGCTCTACCAGAGCTTCTCGACAAAGCGGCGACACAGTTGGAAGAAGAATTTGATACCGCCTCCACAGTTGCGTTAAGACTGCTCGAGCCCAGCATAATCGCGGTGATGGGCGGCGGTGTTCTGGTCATCGTTCTGGCGATCTTGCTGCCGATATTGAAATTGAATTCGCTGGCCGCTGGGTGAAAATCTTGGCTGACGAAGAAACGAAAGACATCATGATGAAACTCAGTCGGAAAAAATTGGCGCATACTCGCAGGCAGCGCGGCGTAACGCTTGTCGAAATGCTTGTGGTGTTGTCGATCCTTGCATTGGTGTCGGCGATTGTCGTTGTGAATGTGTTGCCGGAGCGTGACCGCGCTGCGGTGCGCAAAGCGCAGATCGATATTAATGTCATTGAAACGGCGCTTGATCAGTATCGCCTCAACATGTTCCGCTACCCAACCACAGAGCAGGGGCTGGAAGCATTGCAAAATCCGCCAGCAGATTTGGCGCAGCCGGAAAACTATCGTCCAGGCGGTTACCTGAAAGGTTCTGCACTAATCGATCCGTGGGGCAAGCCCTATCAGTACATTATTCCCGGCCAGCGCGGCGGCGCCTTTGACCTTTATTCGCTTGGCGCTGATGGCGAACCGGGCGGCGAGGGCCTCGACGCGGATATTGGAAATTGGCAGGACAGCTAATCAAATCAAAACGCGCCAGCGCCGGTTTCACGCTGGTCGAAGTGCTTGTCGTCATGATCATCATTGCGCTTGCAGCCGGCGTCGCGGTCTTAAACGCGCCGCCGCCCCCGGGCAAAGCGCGCGCCGAAGCCGACAAGTTTGCTGCAAAACTGACGGTAGCTGCTGACACGGCGATTATGTCAAATGCCATGATCGGCGTTGAAGTCGATGAAGCCGCGGTGACGTTTTACCGATATTTTCGCGGCGAGTGGGAGCCGGTGGATAGCGTAGCGTTCGCCGCCGACGTGAATGTCGAATTCGAGTTTGAAACAGCGGCGAAACGTAACGAGAAAATGCGCCAGCGCTCTGAAGACGCGAAAGGTCCAGCGCCGACAATTTTTTTCTCGCCAACCGGAGAGGCTACACCGTTTAAAGCCGCATTCCGCACGAAGACCCGGGAGTTTTTTGTCGGTGTTTCGCCGGCCGGCGACATAGAAGTCAGCGCTGATGGCGAAGCGTAACAGGCAAGAAGGGATTACCCTCGTTGAGACGCTTGTCGCTCTCGCGGTGATGGGCCTGACCGCAACAGCAATTCTCGTTCTGATTGGACAAAACACCCGCTTTGCGACGGACGCCCGCGAGCAGACTTTCGCGGCCATAGCGCTTGATAATTTGATGGTGGAGACGTTGCTCGACCCGAACCTGAATGAGACTGGCGAAGAGGTCGGACCGGTCATTT
Source organism: Hyphococcus sp. (assembly GCA_013002535.1). Lineage (GTDB taxonomy): Bacteria > Pseudomonadota > Alphaproteobacteria > Caulobacterales > Parvularculaceae > Hyphococcus. The sequence goes on along the minus strand of JABDJK010000017.1, from coordinate 81,083 downwards.
ACGATGGATATGAGTGGAATTTTCGGCGCACGATCACGGACACGCCTATTGATGGAATTGTCAGAATCGATCTGGTCATCACCGATGTCGCGACGGCGCAGGTGATTGCCCGCGCGACGACGCTGCGGGGCGGCGAGTCATGATGCGCTGGAAAGAACAGCGCGGCGTCACTATGCCGGAGGTTTTGATTAGCCTCCTCATACTCTCGCTCATTGCATCGGCTTGCGTTTATGCGCTCCGTCTCGGTGTCGATTCTCGAGACCAGCTTGTCAAAACAACAGATGAATTGCGCGACCTCCAGATTGCGCGAATATTGATCAAAGAGGATCTGGCGCAATTTGTTGACCGGCGGGTGCGCGATGAATTTGGCAATATTGCGCCGCAAAGTTTCACAGGCGGCGACAGTCTCGGCCGACGCCGAGATGTAGAGGAGGGTGAACTCCTCTTCTCTTTCGTGCGTGGCGGGAGATTGAATCCCAATGCTGTCGAACCGCGCAGCGCGCTGCAATATGTCGAATATGTCTATCTTGACAATGCAGTCCGCCGTCGCGCTCGCGACTATCTCGATGAGTCGGCCTCTTCCGAAATGACCGAACGGATTTTGTTCGACGGACTCGCAGAGGCCCGCGCCGAATTTCCTGTGGCTGACGCCGTCGGCGATATTGACTGGGTGCGCGAATGGCCTGTTGCGGGCAGGGGAGATGGGGCGCCGCCGCCAGCCGCTGCACTTGTGCTTTTTCGTCCGGAAAAAGACGAAGAACGCCATCTGTTCTGGATCGGTGAATTTTGATGATTCAGCCTTACGCTCAAAAAACATCGCCGTATCGTAAACGCAGTCAGCGCGGCGCCGCTTTGTTGATTGTATTATTGTTGGTTGCAACGCTGTCGTTCATTGCTCTTGCCGTTACCGAGCGCACTACGCTCGCTGCATCACGCGCCTATAACGCCCGGGCGCGCGGTGAAGCGCTATGGCTGGCGCTTGGCGCCGAACGCCTCGCCGTCGCGGCATTACAAGAAATCGTAGCGGCCAGCCCTGATCGCATGTCGCTGGATGCCCCCTGGGCGCAGGAGCCGATGTTGATACCGCTGGACGGCGGCACAGCGCGTATATTTTTTGCCGATGCAACGGCCTGTTTTAATGTCAACAGCTTTGTTGCAACAGCGACGGGCGGTCGCGAAAAACCGCCGCCGCAAGTCGAAATGGAAACGCTTGTTGATAATTATGAGATCGGCCAATTTCAGGCCGAGCAGCTAGTCTCAGTAATAAAAGATTGGATCGACCCTGATAATCTGCGCGAACCGCAAGGCGCAGAGGACGGAACCTATGAAACGAAACCGTCTCCCTACAAAACCGCCGGTGGGCCGATCGCATCGATATCTGAAATTCGCGCCGTCGAAGGCGTAACACGTGAAATTTACGGCTCGTTAAAACCTGTTTTATGTGCATTACCGGATGAAAATCCGTCGGCAATCAACATCAATATGTTGACGCCAAGTGACGCGCCTCTGTTAGCGGCGGTATTAGGCCCAACGGTTGATATTGAGCAGGCCGCCGCAATCATCGCCAGGCGGCCTGAGGGCGGATTTCCAGACCTAGCGAGTTTCCTGCCTGAGGATGAATTAACGTCGCTTGGAATAGAAGCGGCGCCCGGCGATCGCTTCGCGTTAACCTCGCGTTATATGCAAGCTCGCGCGGAAATTGTTTACAATGACGCTGTAATAGAAATGACAGTAGATTTTGCTATTGAAGGCAGTAACGTAAAGGTTCTGGCCCGACGTCTTGGGCCAGAAGAGTGAGAACCCGGTGAGCGAAACGTTAATATTGCTGCTTGGCGCGAGCTTGGACGATCAAGTCCGATGGGCGTTCCTGAATGGCGGCAATGTCACGGAAACTGACAGCGCGCCGGCCGAAGAGGCGCTTCGGGCCGTTGCTGCGCGCGCCTCCGGGGCCGGGATGGTCGCTGCGTTATTGCCCGGCGAAAGTGTCGCGATGCGGATTCTTCCGTCGCCACCCAAGACAGCAGCAAAATTTCGCGCGGCCGCTGAATTTTTGATGGAAGATGAGCTCGCCGAAGGATTAGAGCTTTTGCACATTGCGACAGTACGGCGTGAGAACGGCGCTGGCATGGCGCTGGCTGTGAAGGCATCGCTAATGGAATTGTGGCGCGATGCGTTCGCTGAAGTGGGTTTGGCGCCGGATGTTATGACCGCCGACTTTGCCGCGATTCCAACCGGCGAAAGTGAAGCGCGATTGATATTCGAACCTGTTCGGCTAATCGCTGCATTTCAAGACAAGGGATTCGCCGCCGAGCGCCCGATGGCGGACGGGCTTGTTTCAGCTTTAGTTGCTGATGAAAAGACAACGTCGATCATTGCATATAGCAGCCACAAAACCGATGCTGACGTAAACAGTAAAAAAACTATCGAATGGCGCGGCGCTGACGAAAACGTGCTCTTCGAATTATATGCAAAGGGCCTGGGCCGAAAAGATACGGCGAACCTGCTGCAAGGCGTTTATCGTAAAAAAAGAGACTGGCGTGCGGCGGCTGGCCAGTGGCGGCGCACAGGAATGCTCGCCGCAGCGTGTCTTGCAGCCGCATTCGGGTTGTCGATAGCGGATGCGTCACGCAGTTTGCGTGCTGCCGACATGTTTTCGGACCGCGCCCGCGAAGTTCACACAGAGGCATTTCCCGACGCCGCCAATCAGGATCCAGTTGCCCATGCACGGCGCTTGCTTGCTGCGCCAACCGCGGGCTTGGCGTTTATCGGGCTTTCGTCGAGCGTTGCCGATAGTCTTGAAAAAGCCGACGGCGTAATTGTCGAGCGCATCAGATTTAACGGGCAACGAAACAGCTACACATTGAATTTACGTTTCGGTGAAATCGACGCCATGGAGAAAGTTAAATCGGCGCTGGCGGAGAAGGGGATCGCTGCAAACGAAACCAGTGGAGTCCGCCGATCTGGCTCGTTTTACCTGGGCGAATTACAGGTGGGCGTATAATGGCGGAATGGTACGCTAATCTTTCTGAGCGCGAAAAGCGCATGGTTTCCAGCCTTGCTGTTATTGCAGTTGCCGCATTTCTATTTCAGGTTGTTTTAGCGCCGCTGAATAACTGGCGTGAAGACGCGACCCAAAAAGAACAACAAGCCCGCGATGGATTAGCAATGGTTGTTAGCGCAGCGTCAACTGCGCCGACGCAAACGGCGCAAGGTCCGCGCGCGACAACGCCGCTGCGAACTGCAATTACGCAGTCGGCGTCGGCGGCAAATATTGAAATTTTGCGCATAGGGGCTGAGACAAATGGTCAAATCGAAGTACAACCGGGCGCAGTAGATTCAGGCGTCCTATTTAACTGGTTTGGCGTCCTTGAAAATAAATATGGCGTGTCGGTTGCGTTTGCGGATATGTCTCGCGGCGACGCTGGCGGCGTAAACGTTCAGTCGGTTGTGTTCTCGCGCAATAGTAATTGACCCTGAAGGGCGCCCTCTTATGAAGAAGTTTTATCTAATTTTAATCGCAATTCTACTAAGCGGGTGTCAGACCTTGTCGGCGCTGACCGGTGATAAAAATATCGAAACGGCGGCCGCCACGGATATGGATGCCGAAAATGCGGCAAGCGCCGAAGATGAAGTTGCGACGCCGCCAAAAACTATTGATGGTCTCGACCAGTTAGCGGATGCGCAATTGCCGTCGAAGTCCTGCGGTATGATTTTGTGGACGCTTGACGCTCAGCGCCCGACCCCAGTTTTTCGATATGTTGCTGGTGAGGATGCTGAAATCTCTGTTGGCGGCACACCTATTCAACTGATTAGGACATCCCACGACGGCTATAGCGTCTACGGCGTTTTCGAGAGCCAGGAATTCACCAGCGCCGTTGGCGTCAGCGTAGAAGTTGAGACGCAGTTTGGTCTCGGCTTTGACAATGGCGTTTATCTGGAGCGCGGCGTAGTGAAAGTTACAGGTGTGGACGGCTGGAGCGTTGTTTCGCCTGCAGCTGGCGTTGCCGGATGCCGTTCATAATCGATGTCGCTGCTAATGGGCGCCGGCTGTCATATTGAAAATCAAGGCGGCTGTAGCGAGCGCTACGCCAACCATCGCAACCAAATACCCCTGCTTGTTCGGCGTTTTCGCCGCGTGCGGGCCTAGATGAAATATCAACACGTAAAGTAGCGCGCCTGCAGCTGTTCCTAGAAGCGCCTCCATTGCCGGTTCAATATTCCTTGAGAGCACCCAGGCAGCGAGTAAAGCGCCGGAAAACGTCGTCAGTGACGACGCTATGAATGCGAATAGCAGCGAGCGAAACCTTGAAAGGCCGGCGCTGCTTAACAGGAAGAATGCGATCACGCCTTCCGGGAATTCATGAAACAAAAGCCCGAGAATCGAGAACCATCCGGTAAATGTGTCCTCCGTGAAAACGATCGCGTAAATAAAACCGTCGATGAAAGAATGAACACCCAGCGCAATGATCGATGCATACCCGAATGTTAACGCAGCGCCATCCGAACGTTGATGAACAGAAATCTCGACGGCGATGCCAATCAATACCATCGTTGCAAAACCGCCGGCGACCCAGGCGAGAGCAATCCGCGCGTCTTTCGCTTCGAATGCCGCTTCCGGGAGAAGATGGAAGAGCACTGCAACCGTAAGTAGACCGACGGCTAATGCGGATAAATAGGAGCTATTGCGACGCGCCCAATCGCCCGCCGCGGCGACGGTAATGATTCCTGCTGTCGAAATCGCCGCAGCGACGATACTGGCGCATACGCCGAAAAAAAGGGTTGGGTCCCCAAACACTCGATATTCCCCGCCTCTTACGCAACGCGCGCGACGGCCCCCATGCCGTCATTTGCCAATTTGCACATCATAGACGTTAAAATGTTATCACGTCACTATTTTTCGACTGCAAAACGGAGCTGTGTCTATGCTTGGAAATCGTTGAATTTTCTGTGACTTGGCAGTCAGTTTTATTGCACAACAACGCCATTGCAGACTATGTTTGACCGTTAGTTCCAGCGTTCGTCGAAACTTAAACCAAGAAGAGCGCATGTCCGACTGCGGTCACGACCACCACGGCCATACAAATAACACGCAAAGGCTCCTATGGGCGCTTGGCGTGATTGTCGTGTTTATGATTGTCGAAATCATTGGCGGCGTGATCTCTGGATCGCTCGCGCTACTGGCTGACGCCAGCCATATGTTTACCGATGCGTTTGCACTGGCATTAGCCGCGAGCGCTCAAATTTTGGCAGCGCGACCAGCAGACAAAAAACTGCATTTTGGATACCGTCGCGCGCAAGTGCTCGCAGCATTTGTCAATGGTATTTTGATGACGGTGTTGCTCATCTGGATAGTTTGGGAGGCCGTCCGCCGTTTCGCCAATCCGATAGAAATCAATGCGCCGCTAATGCTCGGTGTCGCGATTGCCGGTTTGCTAGCGAACGCTGTTGCGTTTTTGATTTTGCATCAGCGCGGTCAGCGCGATCTGAATATGCGCGGCGCATTGTTGCATGTTGTTGGAGATTTGCTCGGGTCTGCAGCCGCCATTATCGCGGCTATCGTAATTGCATTGACGGGATGGACGCAGATTGATCCGTTGTTGTCGTTAGTCGTTGCATTCCTTATTGGCCTGTCGGCTTTGCGTTTAATCCGTGAGGCAGGATTTGTGTTGCTGGAGGGGGCGCCAACAACAATTGATGTCGCAAAACTATCGGAAGAAATCCCGGACCTTAGCCCGTCTATCACAGGTGTGCACCGTGTGCAGATCTCGCAAATCACGCCGGAACACCCACGCCTGACCATGCACCTGAATGTCGCCCACGGGGACGATATTGCAGACGCCCTTGCAACCGCAAAAAGGCATTTGGCGAAAAAGTACAATATTCGTCAGTCGACAATTCAAGTGGAAATTGGCGATGAATGCCCGGACCGTGAATTCATTTCCTCAGAAGGCTTTGGCGTAACGACCGTTCGCGCCGACGCGAATGACGAGAAATATTCCGGAAATCTCGCTGTTCAAAAACACTAAATCCTAAACCGGGTGTTTGCGCTGGATTTTGCGGGTGTGGAGACCGTAAATTTCAAGCGGGTTTTTGTCCCCGCGGAGACTTACGTCAGCCATTCGTGAGAGCGCGGCGATAAGAGCGATAATCAACAAGTAACCGTCCCACATTTCCATGGATGTCGACGCTCCGCCAACAGCAAAGATGACAAGCGAAATCTGTGCATAAAAACCGAACGACGCTTGCCAGTCATTGGGGGCTCGTTTCCGGCCAGCAAGATAAATACGCCACGCCAATAGGAACGCGCCGCCATAGAGCATAAGAAAAATTGCAAGGCCGACAAAACCAGCGCCGCCGAGAATTTCAAAATAGATACTGTGAGCTGCGCGCGCCCGTTCTGCAAGCGCCGGATCCACCGTCGCTGCAATTTCGGGATGATACGAGTTTCGTAGACCAGCGCCGGTGAGCGGATTGTCTTTGGCCAATTTGTAGTTGATTTTCCAGGCGTCAACACGGCCCATGAATGAGGCGTCCTCGGTCGCGCTACCGATTGATGTCATCCGCTCGGTCCACTTCGACGGCATGAAGATAATGGTGGGGACCATCAACATAGCCAACCCAGCAGCAATCGTGATTTTGTACTTTGAGCGCAGCCAGTAAACGCCGGCAAAGGCGATCATCGCCAGAAATGCGCCGCGTGAGAACGTGCCGACAATGGCTACAATAGTGAGCGCGAACAGCGCCAACAATCCGCGTCGGACCCAACCATTGGCGGCTTGTGTACGCAGATATAAAATCATCGGCAGGATCGTCGCCATGGCAATTCCCAAATGGTTATTGTCCTCAAGAACCGTTTCCGGAAGGCCTTGCACCCGGAATTGCCCAAGTGTCGCGAGCGTGAACAACCCGCCTTTAGCAGCGAAAAATCCGATCGCGCCGACAAGCATCCATACCATCGCATTAAACCGCAATTGCGTATTTACCATCTGCGCGCAGAGCACGACAAAGATCATCGTTTTTACCAGACGGTCAGTATAGGGCGCAGAATTCTCCGGATTGAGGGAGAAATTTTGCGCCAGCAAAATCCATCCGCCAAATAAAACCATCATAATAGTTAATGTGTCGACGCGGATTTTGCGAGCTTCGCCTGCGATGATGAAAGCCACGATCGTAACGCCGGCGATTAGCGTATTCAGCGGAATTCCGTAAACGCCATAGGCAAGCTGATGGGGCGTCATCAGCGTAAACCATGCCCAGGTGAGCATGCCGACAAATGGATATCGGAGGGTCACTGTTAGACACAGCGCAATAAAGGTTAGTAAAAGTGTGTCGCGCATCGGCTTTGCTGTTAGCTTACATAGTTTACTATACAAAGAATGGGCCGTTTTGACGGCGCGAATGGTCAGACAATCGGTGCGTCGATCAATTAGTTAACGCAAGCCTAACGAGAACCAATCACAGGTCGCGCCAGGCGTATGCCACAACCATAGGTTTGTTTTTTTGCGCTTTGTCGGCATAGTTGCGCCGATGAAGGCGCAACGCAATTACACAAAGGGGAAAACCAATCCGCTGGCGCGTCGGCGGGCGCGTAATTGGGCTGCGGGATTGTTGGCCGCCGTCGCCATTGCGGCGCCGCTTTTCCTCACCATTGACGCGTCGAAAAATGCGCGCGACAGCCAGTTCGATATTCTAAATGCGCGGTTTGAAGGCCACGCGCTCGAAAGCGAAAAAGCGCTTATCAAGCGGATCGAAAATAATGAGCAGTCGTTGTTCATATTCGTTCACGCGGGACGCAGGCCGTGGAGTTGGCGTAGAAAGTGACGCCGGATTTTATTTTATTGGATTTTATGATGCCGGAGATGGACGGGCCAGCGACTATGACGGCGATCCGTACTATCGAAGCATTAAGCCATATTCCTATCGCGTTTATGACGGCGCGGGGGCAGCCGCATGAGGTTCAGGAGTATCATGAAATGGGTGCGGTGCGCCGTCGTTCCAAACCCGTTTGCCGCAGAAGTCGAAGCAATTTGTGAGGCGGAGCTCGCTAATGCTTCCAGTCAACACGCCGCTTCATAAACGGCGCGAGCAATCGCGCGGGTAAGGCAATCGGCGGCCGCTGCGCCGATCATGGCAACAGACATGCTGCGTAATCGTTCGTCATCTCCAATCTTGATTTTTTCAGTTGAAACAGAAAATACGATATCGCCATCAAACGGTGTGTGCGTCGGGCGGACCGCGCGCGCAATACCGTCATGAGCCATCATGGCGACGCGTTTGTTTTCGACTTTCGTCAACGCGGCGTCAGTCGCAACAATTGCGATGGTCGTGTTGGCGCCGGCTTGTGCAATACCGAAGCGTGAATAAGGTGGAAACGGCGATGGGTCGTCGCTGGCATCGGTAGGCTTCAGGCCGCCGAACTCGTCATTCAATTCCCACGGCGCCGCGTAAAAAGATTTGCCATCCGGAAAAAAGACAGACCCTACTGGATTGGCGGCGACGAGGGCGCCGACGGTTACGCCGCTTTCCAATATAATTGATGCCGAACCGAGGCCGCCCTTGACAGATCCGGCCTTCGCGCCGCGCCCGGCGCCAACATTGCCCAGGTCGAATTTTTCAGCCGCAACATTCACGGCGATCTTGCCAAGGTCGGCGTAAGGCGGTTCATCACCCCAGCCTTTGTCGCCGTCGTTTGAGAGGTCATGCAACACCGCAGCGGGAACAATAGGTATAGCGGGGCCTTTATCGCCAAGCCGCAATCCGACATCGTTGGACGACAGTGCATTTGTGACGCCGTCAGCCGCAGCGAGCCCGAATACCGAGCCGCCGGTCAGTACAATAGCGTCTGCGCGGCCGACCAGGTTTTCCGGAGCCAACGTTTCTGTTTCGCGAACGCCCGGCGCGCCGCCGCGCACATCGGCGCTTGTTATAAAAGCGTTCGTGCAACGCAAAACGGTAACGCCGGTTTGTACTTTTTCATCCGTCGCGTTACCGACCGTGATTCCGGCGACATCGGTGATTAGATTATGCGGGCCGGGCTGCGGCATGATGTTTTCCCTTAAGGCGCATCAATCACATTTGCTGGCCGTTTGATGGTCGGCGCGGCTGCGATGAGCGATTTTGTGTAATCATGCGATGGTTTTGCAAAGATGTCACTTGTCTTTCCGCGCTCTACAATCTTGCCGGCCTTCATGACCAAAGTTCGCCTCGTGACGTCTTTGATAACGGTTAAATCGTGCGTGATAAATAAATAACTGACGCCACGCTTCTGCTGCAGCCGCATTAGCAATTTTAAAACGTGATTGCGAGATGTAATATCGAGGGCTGATGTCGCCTCGTCGAGTATGATAAGCGACGGATCGGTAATTAATGCGCGAGCGATGGCGATGCGTTGGCGTTGGCCGCCGGAAAATTCATGCGGGTATTTTTCAGCATCAGAGGACGCAAGGCCGACATCGGTGAGCGCCGTTTCAATGAGTTTTATGCGTTCATCTTTAGCGGGTCGCGCACCGAACAAATACATTGGTTCAGATAAAATATCGCTCACGCGCCAGCGCGGGTCGAAACTGGAATAGGGATCCTGAAATACCATTTGAACTCGTTGACGAATTTGACGAATGGCAGCGGGCTTCGCATCATTCAAAACCAATCCGTCGATAGTGACGGCGCCTTCGGCCATCGGCTGGAGCCCAACGATTGCCCGCGCCAGTGTGGACTTGCCGCAACCAGATTCACCAACCAGACCGACGCTCTCGCCCTCCGCGATTGATAGTGAAACGCCGTCGACTGCGCGGGTTGGAGATCTGCTATCGAGAAAATGCCGATTGTTTGCGTGCGTGCAAACCATATTGACAACGTTGAGCGCTAGTTCCTGGCTCGTATATTCCTGTGCTGGCGCCTCGAGTCGTTCTGCAATTAATCTATTGGCATTGTGGCTGAGGCCCGATGCGAAAAACTCGCTGGTTGGCGCTGTTTCGACGATGCGCCCTTCAAAAATGACCGCCACCTGATCTGCGATTTGTGAGATCACCGCCAGATCGTGGGTGATGAACAGAAGAGCAATGTTCTTTTCGTCAACGAGCGAGCGCAATAGCGATAATATTTCCGCCTGCGTCGTGACATCGAGCGCGGTCGTTGGTTCATCAGCGATCAAAACGGACGGCTCGTTCGCGATGGCGATCGCAATAACGACACGCTGACGTTGCCCACCGGACAACTCGTGAGGGTACCGCTGTGGCGAAATTGACTCAGAGTCGAGACCGACGCGCGTTAACAAATTATTTGCCCGCGCGTTCGCCGCATCTGCCGGAATATCATTGTGAATTAAAATCGCTTCGCGAATTTGTGCGCCGATGGTTTGTAATGGATTGAGCGCGGTCATCGGTTCCTGAAAGATCATGGCGATATCGCGACCACGAATTTGGCGCCAGTCCCGCGTGCCAGTCGCGGGCGTTGCCTCGCCGTTTAGAAGAATATCACCGTTCGACCGCGCACGGTTTGGCGCTAGGCCCATGGCGCTAAGCGCCGTTACGGATTTGCCGGATCCAGAACGGCCGACAAGACCGACAATTTCGCCTGGCTCAACGCTAAGGTTGATATCCCGGAGAATTTCGTCTTCGCCAATTCGAAGGGAAAATGCCTTGAATGATAGCGCGGCCACTAAACCAACCACTTTTCGCGCGGATCGAGACGCTTGTTTAATCCGTCGCCTACAAGATTGAGCGCTATGACGAAGAGAAAAATTGCCAGCCCTGGAAAAATGACGAGCCAAGGCGCGAACGATATCATCGTCTGACTCTCTGCTAACATGCGGCCCCAACTGGGCGTTGGCGATTGGACGCCAAGTCCGACATAGGAGAGCCCCGCCTCGGCCAGTATCGCGAGGGAGAATTGGACGGTGCCTTGAACAATCAGCAGGTGCGAGATATTGGGCAGTATGTGTTCAATGGAGATTTGCACACGGTTCCGGTCCGCCATGCGCGCCGCGAGAATATAGTCTCGCTTCCACAACGACAGCGCCGCGCCGCGAGTTACTCGGGCGAACACCGGAATATTGAATACGCCGATGGCGATAACGGCATTCATGGCGCTTGGCCCGTATACCGCGGCAATCAATATCGCGAGGAGTATTGCCGGAAATGCAAACACGAGATCGCCGGCTCGCATAATAAATCCATCGACGATGCCGCCATAAGCGGCGGCGAAGAGGCCGAGCGGTACGCCAATAGTCATGCCGATAAATATTGCGGTAGCCGCGACGCCAATAGAAATTCGCGCGCCAATCATAATCATGGAGAGGACATCGCGGCCAAGGTGATTGGCGCCAAACCAGTGCGCAAATGAAGGCGATGCAAACCTCTCTGCGATTTTAAAGCCGTCGACCGTGTAGGGCGTCCAGAAATTGGAAATGAGCGCGGCGGCGATAAAGATCGCGCTGACGCCGACGCCGAATCGGAACCCCACATTTTTAGTCGTCGATTTGGCTGGTGTTATTGAAACATTCGTCATGATGATCCGCTCCGGCGCAATCGCGGATCGACGATGGCATAAGCGAGGTCAACAATCAGGGATGCAAAAACAACTACAAATACCAGCACCATGACAATACCCTGCACAACTATGAGATCGCGCTGTGCAATCGCCTGAAAAGCAAGGCGCCCAAGGCCCGGCAGGTAAAATACGTTCTCAATGATGATGGCGCCCGCAACCAGAAAAGCGAACTGCAGTCCAAGAATCGTTAGCACCGGAATTAGTGCATTTCGAAGCGCATGGTTTTTGAGAACGTCGCTTTCCGCCAGGCCTTTTGCGCGCGCAGTCCGGATGTAGTCATCGTTCAAGGTATTTATCGTTGATGAACGCATGATCTGTGTAAGGATTGCCGCTTGCGGAATGGCAAGAGCAATAGCGGGAAGCAGCAGCGCCTTGAGCGCGGGCAGGGCGCCGGCCTGCCAGCCAGGGAACCCGCCTGCAGAAAACCATCGGAGGCCGACGGCAAAGAAAAGGACCAGCAAAATCGCCAGCCAGAAATTTGGGGCGGCGACGCCAGCTTGCGCGGCGGTCATGATTGCTTTGCCGCTTTTGCGATTGCGCCGGGATGCAGCGAGCAGACCGGCGGGAATGCCGATTGCTGTTGATAGGAAAAATGCGAATGTGGCGAGCGGCACAGAGATCCAAATCCGCTCGGCGATTAATTCCGCCGCTGGCACGCGGTAAGTGTAGCTGACGCCAAAATTCCCGTGTAATATCCCGCCAAGCCAACTCCAAAATCTTTCAAGCGCCGGTTTGTCGAGACCGAGTTCCGCACGCAGCGCTGCAAGCGATTTGGCGTCCGCGTTCAACCCCATCATGAATGCTGCTGGATCGCCCGGCGTCAATTCTGTGATGACGAAGATCACAATCGCAGCGGCAAACAAAGTCAGAAATGCGCTGCCAATGCGCGCAGCAAGATATGCGGGATTTGTGCGTCCGAACCAGGCGACCGCGCCTGTGAAAAAAATTAAAAACAGCCCCACTATTCCCAATGGAGCGATATTGTCGGCGCCAGTTTCTGCATTACGAACTTTTCGGCCGGCGCCTGCTGCCGCTGTCAAATCGTTCGCCTGTAGAGGAGCATTCGCCCAGACGCCGGAGACTCCTGATGCCCATACACCGACTTTTGGGCTAGATGCGATAAACACATTGACAGCATCATCAGCGAGCCGGCGCTGCGCGGCCTTTAAGAATTCGGTTCGCCGGGTTTCATCACTTTCCGCAGATAGCGTTTCTATCAACGCACGAAAGACTTCGCTGTCATATTGAAAATAATATCCGTCACGGGCGTAGATATCGATGTCCAGCGGCTCTGTGTGAGAGACGATCGTGAGGTCGTAGTTTTTGTTTGTAAAAACCTGATCGAGCCATTGCGCCCATTCGAGGTTGCGAATAGTGACGTTTATTCCGACCGTTTCCAGCATTGCCGCAACGACCTCGCCGCCGCGCCTGGCGTATGCGGGCGGCGGCAGGGTTAGCGTCAGGTCTAACCCATCTGCGTGGCCGGCTTCGGTGAGGAGTTGTTTAGCCCGTGCCGGATCATAATTGTAATGATCCGCAAGATCTACATAGGCCGGGTTATGTGGCGGGAAATGACTTCCGATAGGCTCGCCAAATCCGAATAAACCGGCTTCGATAATGGAGCGTTTGTCAATTGCATGATTTAGCGCGCGGCGTACGCGAATATCATCGAAGGGCGGCTTGCCGTTGTTGATTGCGACAATCATCTCACCTTCGCCCGCGCCATCGATGATTTGAAATCGTTCGTCACGTTCAATTAAAGATAGGTTCTCCGCTGCGGGATAATTTGGGAATCCATCAACATCGCCAGCCATAAGCGCCGCAAATGCTGCGGTCGGGTCCGGTATGAATATGAAGTTGATCTGTTCAAGCGGTGGTTGCTCGCCCCAATAGCCGCTAAAACGGTCAAGGGCTATGGATGCGCCCTTGCGCCAGCGCGTGAATTTGAATGGACCTGTTCCGATCGGGTTGCTGGCGTTTGTCGCAGCGCTTTCTTCGGCAACGATTACGGCGTCGCCCCAACCGAGATAAATCGGCATAGCGCCGATCGGCTGCGAAAGCTCGATTGCAATATGATGTGGGCCAATTGCGATGATGGCAGAAATTTTCTCAAAGATCACGCGCTGTGCATTAGTGGAATTTTCATCGCGGGCCCGATTGAGGGAGAAAATAACATCCGCCGCATCGAACGGCGTTCCATCATGAAACGTGACACCTTCGCGCAGAAAGAAATCATAACGAAGGCCATCATCGGAAACTATCCAGCGTTCGGCGAGGGCTGGCGCCGCGGTTCCGTCTTCGCGAATACGCGTAAGACCTTCAAAGACATTGGCATATACGATTTCGTCGATAGCGGCGGCGGCGCCGCTTGTCGGATCGAGATTGGGTGGCTCCAGTTGAACGCCGACACTGAGCGCGCCCGCGGCGAAGGCCGGGCGTGCAACCGTCAGCAAAACGATTAAAATAACCGCCGCAGCCGAAGCAAAAACGTTAAATGCGCGCATAGTCCATGTTATTTTCGGCGGCGGTCCAATCCTCGCGAATCTAACAGGCTTCGTCGCGGGATCAAGAAAAGGAATTTGAGGCACATGCGGTACGTTATATTCGGCGCAGGACGCGCGGGCGCCAATATCGAGGCTTATCTTCGCCATCTTGGTCATGGCGTGGACGTTATTTTGCGTCGGACCGCCTTGATGGACAAGGGGACCTGCCGGGGGCTAATCGCAACTGCCGATATTGTTGCGGCGGCAATCCCGGATGGCGCCATTCCGGCGTGGTATGAGGAATGGAGTGATGAAATTGGCGAGCGGTGTGCGATCCATTTTTCCGGCGCCGCGTCCGTTGAGGGGATGGCGGCGTATCATCCATTATTTTCGTTCCCTCGATCCGTCATCGATATGGCGGCGTTTGAAGCGATTGGTTTTGCATGCTCGCAAAATGCGCCAGCCTTTGGGGACATTTTTCCGAATGCGCCAAATCCTAATTTTGTGGTGAATGACACAGACCGCGCATTTTATCATGCGCTTGCTGTCGTCACCGGAAATTTACCGGCATATTTATGGAATAAATCGACGCCTGAAATTGAGCGTTTCGCGGGCGCGGACGTTGCCAAGATTATGTCAGTGTATTTGCAGAGCCTGATCGACCGCTTCCAAGAATCGCCATCGGACTCGCTTACTGGTCCCGTCGCGCGGCGCGACGCGGCGACGGTTTCATCAAATCTTTCAGCGCTCGAGACTAACCCCGAATTGAGAGCATTATACGAAACATTCTTGCGCGTTGCCTGGCCGGATTTTCCGGGTTAGTCCTTCACGTAATCGATCTTGTTTTCATCACCCAGAATAACGACGTACGGTCTATGGTCTTTCGCTTCGTCGTGAGACATCTGCGCAAAGCTTGCGATGATGACCTTGTCGCCTTTTGCAAAATGGCGCGCGGCGGCGCCATTAACGGCAATTGCGCCAGAACCGCGTTCAGCGGGGATGATATAGGTTACGATCCTCGCGCCGGAGTTAACGTTCCAGATATGAATTTTTTCATTGACGAGCATGCCCGCCGCCTCGATGAGATCTTCATCGATAGCGCACGAGCCTTCATAATGCAGATCGCATTCAGTTACGGTGGCGCAATGGAGTTTTGCGCGCATCATGGAAAGTAGCATCTTATTTGTCTCCTGTGAGAATATTTTATTCGGCGGGTTTGACGCGCCGTTGATTGGCTTTAATTGAATAGGGTGCGGCCATTAGGGCAAATACAACGCGAGACCAAATTTGATTATTTGCAAGACGAGAACGGAATTGTCGGCGTTGCTTAAAAGCTGGCGTGATGACGGAAAAACCATTGGCGCGGCGCCGACTATGGGCGCCCTGCATGAGGGGCATTTGTCGTTGGTAGACCTTGTGAGAGGACATTCCGATCGAACCATCGCGACGATTTTCGTTAATCCGCTGCAGTTTGCGCCCCATGAAGATTTCGACGTTTACCCCCGTGATCTCAATGGAGACGCCGCAAAGCTGAAATCGCGTGGCTGTGACGCCGTATTCGCGCCTGACGCTCGCGACCTTTTCGCGGAGGATTTCTCCACCAACATTTCCGTTCACGACGTCGGCGAAAACCATTGCGCCGTCGCGCGCCCGCATTTTTTCGACGGGGTCGCAACCATCGTTGCGAAATTGCTTTTGTTGTTGCGGCCGGACGCTGCGGTTTTTGGCGAGAAAGATTTCCAACAGCTCGCTGTCATTCGCCGCATGGTGCGCGACCTCGAAATCGGTGTTGACATTCTTGGTGCGCCAATTGTGCGGGAGGCGGACGGGCTCGCCATGTCGTCGCGCAATCAATATCTCTCGAAAAGTGATCGGGAAATCGCGCCGGCGCTTTTCACAACGATTTCTGAGGCCGCAACGCGCATTTTGGCAACCGGGGCCACTTGGGAAGCGGTTGGCGCGTGGACGACGGCCAAACTCCGTGCGGCAGGCTTCGCGTCCGTAGACTATGTCAACTTCGTCAATGCGGCGACTTTGGAAATGATGAATCATGCGGGACCTGAGGGACGAATTCTTGCAGCGGCGCGGTTAGGGGAAACGCGGCTTATTGATAATTGCGCTGTTGCGGCGAAGAATTGATTGGTTTGACGTCGGCGCTTTTGCCGCCGCCATAGGTTTCTTCCGCAGCAGGAAACGATCCGTCCCGCACCGCCTCAGCATAGGCGCCGATGGCGTCACCGATTGTTTCACGTAAATTGGCGAACAACCGCACGAATTTCGGCGTTTTCTCCAGGAGGCCCAGCATGTCGTGGGTGACGAGAATTTGTCCGTCGCAGGCTGGCGAGGCGCCGATGCCAATAGTCGGAATTTCAATGCGCGCCGTTAATTCGCGCGCGAGGTTTTCGATAACGCCTTCAAGCACGACGCAGAATGCGCCAGCCTCGGTAACCGCATCGATATCGGCGCGCATGGCTTCGCGTTCATCATCGGTTTTTCCGACAATTTTATAGCCGCCCGTGGCGCGAACCGCTTGTGGGCGCAATCCGACATGCGCCATCACAGGAACGCCGCGTTCGGTCAGAAAATTGATCGTTTCTGCCTGGGTGACGCCGCCTTCAAGTTTTACGGCGTCTGCACCGGTCTCCTTTAAAACTCGCGACGCCGTATCAAACGCCTGTTGCGGGCTGGCCTCATAACTGCCGAAGGGCAAATCAATGACGACTAAAGATTTTGGGTCCGCGCGCATGACAGAGCGTCCGTGCAGGATCATTTCGTCAAGTGTCACCGGGATTGTTGTTTCGGCGCCATGGAGAACAGTTCCTGCGGAATCGCCGACCAGCAATAGATCAACATGCGGATCAAGGATCTCCGTCATCAATGCATCGTATGCTGTAAGGCAAACGATCGGCGCTTTGCCTTTGCGCGCGCGAATATGACTCACAGTTTGTTTACGGATAGGGTTGACAGATGACATGGTGACGCGCCTTGCGAGTAAAAACAAAGCCGAATTCGCCGCGTTTTTCTCGCCTTGAATCGAACTTTTAAGTTTCGCGTCAGCCCGCCCTATAGCGCCATTTTTCTCGTCGCCAGAACATGCCCCGAATTGCACAGCGCGGGTCTGTGATAGACATCCGTTTTTCTCGGCGTACGCTGTGCGTAGCGGTTCGCATCCCCTATATAGGGGATTTGGCGTGGAATTTCAAATCTGTTTTAAATTCAGCGAGTTAAGTCGTTTTTCGCCTGAAATTACGATGACGCGGGCCGCTGTTTAGATAACGCCAAAAAAATCGTTGAGTGCGTTGACGGTCGCCTCCGGTCGGTCCCAATGAAGCGAATGCGCGGTTTGCGCAATGGTCAGGAATCGCTTATCGCGCAAATCGGCATAAGCCGCCTCAAATTCTTCCGGCGGATAGAGGAGATCTGCGTCGCCGCCGAGGATGAGCGTTGGCGCATTAATTTTCGCAATATGCTCCGCCGCATCATAGTCACGCATTGCCTCCACTTGCGCGCGCATATTCCCGGCCGACTGACGCCGCGCATAATTGGCGGCGAGCGCGATCGACGCGTCGACAGCGCTTTTGTTTTCAAAGAATGACGAATGAAAAAGCCAGTGAAACCATTCACGATACCATTCAATATCCGGCGCGCCGGCTTCGCGCAGGGCGAGTAAATTATCGATAACCGACCGAGTGCGAGCATTTGCCTTTGGTCCGGATGCCATCAGTGCAAGGCGGTTAATGCGATCCGGATATTTCGCGGCCAGTGTCATCGATACAACACCGCCCATTGAGTGGCCAAAGACGTTGGCTTTCGAAACTTTGAGGTGCTCAAGGAGGGCAGCTGCATCATCGGCCATGCCGTCAATGGTCACCTCGTCCGGCGGCGGAAGGGTTCGTCCGCAGCCGCGATTGTCCGGGGAAATGACGCGGTATTTTTCCGTCAGCTTCGAGATGATCGGCGCCCAGCTAGCGCCGTCGCTGGTGAGCCCGGCAATCAGCAAAAGCGGCGGTCCGTTGCCGTCATCTTGATAATAAAGATTTACACCGTTTACGGAGAGTTCCGGCATTAGTCGGTGATCCCGGGGAGGTTTAGACCTTGCTCGCGGGCGCAATCAATGGCGATGTCATAGCCGGCGTCCGCGTGGCGCATGACGCCTGTCGCCGGATCATTCCAAAGAACACGCTCAATGCGGCGCGCCGCGTCGTCAGTACCGTCGGCGCAGATGACCATGCCGGAATGTTGGGAAAAGCCCATGCCGACGCCGCCGCCATGATGGAGCGAAACCCATGTGGCGCCGGATGCAGTATTGAGGAGCGCATTGAGGAGCGGCCAGTCGGAGACGGCGTCGGAGCCGTCTTTCATGGCTTCCGTTTCGCGGTTGGGGGATGCGACAGAGCCTGAATCCAGATGATCGCGGCCGATGACGACGGGCGCGGAAAGCTCGCCCGACTTCACCATTTCATTGAAGGCGAGACCAAGGCGATGGCGTTGCCCGAGACCGACCCAGCAGATGCGCGCCGGCAATCCCTGAAAAGCGATGCGCTCGCGCGCCATGTTGAGCCATTTGTGCAGGTGCGGATCATCGGGGATCAATTCTTTCACTTTCGCGTCGGTCTTGTAGATGTCTTCCGGATCCCCGGAGAGCGCCGCCCAGCGAAACGGGCCGATGCCGCGACAAAATAGCGGTCGCACATAGGCCGGCACGAACCCCGGAAAATCAAACGCGTTATCGAGGCCTTCTTCTTTTGCGACCTGGCGAATGTTGTTGCCGTAATCGAGCGTCGGAACGCCGGCGTTCCAGAAATCGAGCATGGCCTGAACATGCACTTTGATTGACGCACGCGCGGCGGCTTCGACTTCTTTTGGGGCCGATTCGCGTTTGTCTTTCCATTCGGCGACGGTCCAGCCCTGCGGCAGGTAGCCGTTGACGACGTCATGGGCTGAAGTCTGGTCAGTAACGATGTCTGGTTTTACGCCACGCTTGACCAGCTCAGGAAATATGTCGGCGGCGTTGCCGAGCAATCCGACTGACTTTGCCTCGCCGACCTTGGTCCAGCGCTCGATCATTTCAAGCGCTTCATCTAGGGAAGTCGCTTTTTCATCGACATATTTCGTGCGCAGGCGGAAGTCGATCGAGTCTTCGTTACACTCAACAGCAAGACAGGATGCTCCGGCCAGCACCGCGGCAAGCGGTTGCGCGCCGCCCATGCCGCCGAGACCAGCTGTCAAAATCCATTTACCAGAGAGGTCGCCGCCAAAATGCTGGCGTCCCGCCTCTTTAAAAGTCTCATAGGTGCCCTGAACGATGCCTTGTGAGCCGATGTATATCCATGATCCGGCCGTCATCTGGCCGTACATCATAAGCCCCGCGCGATCGAGCTCATTAAAGTGGTCCCACGTCGCCCAATGCGGTACGAGGTTGGAGTTGGCTATCAAGACGCGCGGCGAATTTTTGTGGGTTTTGAAAATGCCAACAGGTTTGCCCGATTGGACGCACAGCGTTTCATCTTCATTCAAAGTTTTTAGCGCCGCGACGATATTGTCAAAATCTTTCCAGGTCCGAGCGGCGCGGCCAATGCCGCCATAGACGACCAAGTCGTGTGGGCTTTCGGCGACATCCGGATCAAGATTGTTCATCAACATCCGCATCGGCGCTTCTGTCGTCCAGTGCTTTGCTGTGATCTTGTTCCCATGTGGCGCGCGAACGGTGCGGGTGTTGTGGCGTGGATTGATCATGACAGGTATAGCTTTGTTTTGGTGGAAATTTCGTTGTTCGCAACCATCTCTCCAGCTTTCGCCAAGTCATTCGCCATGAATCGATCTTCTTTCAAGGCCGGAACTTGTTGGCGCAGTTTAGTGATGACGTCGTGCAGCGCTGGGCTGGTTTTTAGCGGCGCGCGCATTTCGGCGCCTTGCGCGGCGGTGAGCAATTCAATGCCGATGATCTTGAACAAATTCTCATTCATAAAGCCGAGCCGCCGCGCGCCGTGGCACGCCATGGAAACGTGGTCTTCCTGATTGCATGAAGTGGGCGTTGAATCCGTCGAGCAGGGGTTCGCGCGTTGTTTGTTCTCGCTCATTAGAGCCGCAGACGTAACTTCGGCGATCATGAACCCGGAGTTGACGCCAGGGTCGGGCGTCAGGAAACAGGGGAGGCCGTAGGACAATGTCGGGTCGACCATCAGTGCTATACGTCGTTGGGCGATTGATCCGATTTCTGCAATTGCAAGTGCAATTTGATCAGCGGCGAAGGCAACGGGTTCCGCGTGGAAATTGCCGCCGGAAACAATCGAGCCGTCGCTCAAAACAAGAGGGTTATCGGTGGCCGCGTTCGCTTCGATTTCAAGGGTGCGCGCTGCCTGCCGCAATAGATCGATGCAAGCGCCCATAACCTGCGGTTGGCAACGGATGCAATAAGGGTCCTGGACGCGCTCATCATTGTCGCGGTGGCTGTCGCGGATTTCCGATCCAGTCATGATCTCGCGTAAATACGAAGCGGCGTCGATTTGGCCCTGATGGCCGCGCACTTCGTGAATTTCAGCGCGGAACGGCGCGGCTGATCCCATAGCCGCATCAGTGGAAAGGGCGCCGGTGATGAGCGCTGATCGAGCTGCGCGCCAGGCGTCGAACAATCCGGTAAGCGCCAGCGCCGTGGAAACTTGCGTACCGTTTATAAGACCAAGACCTTCCTTCGCGCCAAGTGTGATAGGCTCGAGCCCGGCGGCAACAAGCGCGTTCTTCGCCGGCATGCGTTCGCCGGAATATACCGCCTCGCCTTCGCCGATCATTGCTGCCGCCATGTGAGCGAGCGGCGCCAAGTCGCCTGAAGCGCCGACGGAACCCTGTGATGGGATGACCGGCGTTACGCCTTTTTCCAACATTGCCTCAATTTGCGAAATGATCTCCATACGGACGCCGGATGCGCCGCGACCGAGGGAAATTAGCTTTAACGCCATAATGAGACGCGTCGTCGCCTCATCAAACGGGTCGCCAACGCCGGCGCTATGGGAAAGGATAAGATTGCGCTGCAGCGCTTCAACATCGGCGGCGGCGATGCGAGTATTCGCGAGTTTACCAAAACCGGTGTTGACGCCGTAGACCGGCTCATCGCCTTTAGCGGCTTTTGTCAGCGTCGCCGACGACGCGCGAATGCCGCCATGGCAGGACGGATCAAGCGACGCAGCGTCGCCGTCGCGGTAGATGTTTTCCAGAGTGTTGAGGTCAACGCTGCCCGGTGTAAGTTTGATCGTCATTCCTGTCCTTTGAATATGCGCGCGCGCAAACGATTGTCGCCCATGGCGTAAGTCAGCCGCGCTGGATGATCAACGTCCCAAATGGCGAGACTTGCGATCGCGCCCGGTTTAATGACGCCTTCGTCGTTTATCCCAAGCGCTTTTGCTGCATTGCGCGTCACGCCCAAAAACGATTCTTCCGGTGTAAGTCGAAACAGCGATGACGCCATGTTCATGGCCATCAGGATCGACGAGAGCGGCGAGGTGCCTGGATTACAGTCGGTCGCTATTGCGACAGGCACTTTTGCCGCGCGCAAACCATCGACCGGCGGCAATTTCGTTTCGCGTAGGAAGTAAAACGCGCCCGGCAACAGGACCGCGATTGTGCCCGCCGTCGCCATTGCATGAATATCGTTGTCGTTCAAATACTCGAGATGATCAGCAGACAATGCGGTATATTCTGCGGCGAGACCAGATCCTCCAAGGTCTGAGAGCTGTTCAGCATGAAGCTTTACCGGCAATCCCAGCGACTTTGCTGTCTTGAAGACGCGCTCGATTTGCGCGCGTGAAAAGCCGATCCCCTCGCAAAATCCGTCGACGGCATCGACAAGGCCAGCCGCATGGGCGGCGGGCAGCATTTCTTCGCAGACATGGTCGATATAGCCGTCGGCGTCACCGGCGAATTCCGGCGGCAATGCGTGGGCGCCGAGAAATGTTTTTGAAACAGAAACAGCGTTTTTAGCGCCCAAGCGTTTCGCCACACGAAGAATCTTGATTTCATTATCGGTATCGAGACCGTAACCTGACTTGATCTCAACGCGAGTGACGCCCTCGTTCATGAGCGCTTTTAGCCGGTGCAGGGATTGCTCTTCCAATTCGTCTTCGCTGGCGGTCCGCGTGGCGTTAACTGTGGAAATGATGCCGCCGCCGGCGCGTGCGATTTCTTCGTAGGATTTGCCCTGAAGGCGCGCTTCAAATTCTGTGGCTCGATCGCCGTTATAAACGAGATGCGTATGGCAATCGATCAATCCGGGTGTCATTAGGCTGCCATCCAGATTGATGACATCTTCGGCCGCGTCGCCAATATCGGCTGCGATGTCTTTGGTTTTGCCGACCCAAACGACGACGCCATCTTTGACGCCGACTGCGCCGTCGGTGATCATTCCGTAGGGCGCTGCGACTGCCGGGTCGGCGGTCGCAATTCTCCCGTTAAACCAGAGTTTATCCCACATGAGCCGCTGTATAAGCGGGCTTGGCAGACTTGGAAATACGGCTGGTATCGTGGAGCCCAAATTCGGCCCGGTATTTGCTCTATTTAAAGCGAACAAAATTGGGGAACGCCGCGCGTCTAGGTTAATATCGCGGCAAAATGCTCAAAGGCGGTGAATTATGGTCCGGGCAACAGGTACTTTCTTGGCGACGGCAGCGGCATCTGCAGCGGTTATGTTGGCGGCTGCAGCTTCGGCGGCGACATTTCAGACTGATCAAATCTCATTTCGGGACATTACCGGCTCGGTGGAGATCGTTACAACGACGGGCGACGAGATCGATGTCGAAATCCGCCAGGGCGACAAATTCTCAAGCGTTGAACTGGCGGAAGTCAACGGCGTCGTCATGGTTACGGGCGAAAAATGGCGCGATGACGAGACGCGCGATTGTTGCGATCAGCGCATCACGCGTGAATTCCATGCTCGCCGCGGCAGAAAAATCACGACGGGCGAGCCCGTCGACGAGGCTTTCTTTGAAGAATATCCGACGATCGTTGTTTCGATGCCCGTTGGCGGCGATGTTGAATTTCTGGATGCGCGCATTCGCCTTGATATGGAAAAACTAAACGGCGCGCTTTCGCTCGACGCCTGTTATGTATACGGACAAACAAGCGATGTTGAGCAAGCGACCATCGGTATTGTTGACGGCAGTCGCCTCGTAATCGGAAACGTTGCCGCCGGGCTTGAAGTCGACGTGTCAGGTGACGCCGATCTAAGGGTTGGGAACGCCGCCATGGCAGACATAGATGTTGCCGGGCCTGGCGATGTTCTCCTTGGTGATATTGATGGCATGCTCGATGTGTCGATCGCGGGCTCGGGCATTGTGCGCTCAACGCGTGTCGACGGCCCTGTTACCGCACGGATCGCCGGTTCCGGCGGTCTCGCAATTAAAGCTGGCCGCGCCGATAAATTAAAAGCAACGATCGACGGTTCCGGCGGGGTCTATTTCGGCGGCAACGTAAATCAACCGGAACTGCGGCTTTACGGTTCCAGCGAGGTGCGCATGCGTTCGGTCTCGGGCCGCGTCGTCCATTACGGCAGCGGCGACGTATATGTCGGCGATAAAGTATTCGGCGCCGATGAGGACGAGAGCGACTAGACGTCGGTTGGTTCCAGCCGGCGCTTGTGTAGCGGCATGTAATCACGCAAGGCAGGGCCGGTGTAAATCTGGCGCGGCCTTCCGATTTTCTGGCCGGGATCTTCAATCATTTCTGACCATTGCGCGATCCAGCCGACGGTGCGGGCGAGGGCAAACAGCACCGTAAACATATCCGTTGGGAAACCGAGGGCGCGCAAGGTGATGCCAGAATAGAAATCGATATTTGGATAGAGTTTCTTATCAACGAAATACTCGTCTTCCAGCGCAATTCGTTCAAGTTCCATGGCGACCTGCAAGAGCGGCTCCTCGCGAACGCCAAGAGCGTCGAGAACCTCGTGGCAAGCCTTGCGCATGACGGTCGCGCGTGGGTCGTAGTTTTTGTAAACGCGGTGACCAAAGCCCATCAGGCGGAAAGGATCTGATTTGTCCTTCGCGCGTTTGATGTATTCCGGGATGCGATCCATGGTCCCAATTTCTTCGAGCATGTTGAGCGCTGCCTCATTGGCGCCGCCATGGGCGGGGCCCCAAAGAGAGGCAATGCCAGCGGCGATACAGGCAAATGGATTGGCGCCCGATGAACCCGCAAGGCGCACGGTCGAGGTCGAGGCGTTTTGTTCGTGGTCCATATGAAGGATAAAGATTTTGTCGAGCGCGTCCGACAGAACCTTGTTTACTTCATAGTCTTCTGCTTTCACCTTGAAGCACATGCGCATGAAGTTTGATGTGTAATCAAGATCATTGCGCGGGAAGATAAACGCCTGACCGATTGAATATTTATACGCCATCGCTGCAATGGTCGGCATCTTTGCAATCATGCGATGGATTGCGACGAGGCGCTGCTTTGGGTCATTGATGTCAGTTGAGTCGTGGTAGAACGCAGACAGCGCGCCAACAACGCCAACCATAATCGCCATGGGGTGAGCGTCGCGACGGAAGCCGGAATAAAAATTCTTTAGCTGTTCATGCACCATCGTATGGCGCGTAATTGATGTATCAAAGCGTTCACGCTCGCCGCGATCCGGCAACTCACCGTTCAGGAGCAAATATGCGACTTCCAGGAAATCAGATTGTTCCGCGAGCTGATCGATTGGATAGCCGCGATAGAGCAAGACGCCTTTTTCACCGTCGATATAGGTGATTTTGGATTCGCAACTCGCGGTTGATGTGAAGCCAGGATCGAAAGTGAAGGCGCCGGTTTGCTTATAAAGGCTGCGGATATCAAAAACGGCCGGGCCGTCGGTTCCCTTATAAAGCGGAAAATCGTGGGTCTCGCCGTCCAAATTGACGGTGATCGTCCCGGCTTCTTTCATTTCGCTTTTCATTTTTGCGCCTTCTGATTGCGATGCGTCATTTTATGTTGCACTGCACATAATACTGGCTTTCGCCGGCATTTCCAGCGCGGATGTCAGTCCAGCTGATCGCCAATTCTGGCAAGGGATTGCGCGCGCCCGAGGCTGTATAGCACTTCTCCTAGCGAAGGCGAGGGATGGCCTGCCGTGAGCGCAGCGCGCATGGGGGCGCCAACCTGTCCAAAACCAATTTCACGGGCTTCCACGAAGGATTTTATCGCGTTTTCGAGGGTTTCCGGCGATGTCCACAAGGCCTCGTCTTCGATAACCGCAACCGCCCCCTTCAGAATTTCCATCGCCCCCTCCTTGCGCAAGGGTTTGCCGGCTTTGCCCTCAATCGCGAAGGGTCGTTGCAACAGAATGAATGCAGCTTGCTTGTTGATCTCGACCAGATTATCGCATCGGCTTTTCAGAAATGGCGCTGCACGGCGCAATCGATCCTTCACTGATCCGTCTGGATCGTCCGGCATCTCCTCGACAAACGGCAGCGCTTTGTCGATGAATTCCTCGTCCGGAAGGGCTGCCATATAGTGCGCATTGATGTGGTTCAGCTTGTCTGGGTCGAGGCGCGACGGCGCCTTGTTGACAGCGTCAATATCAAACCATTCAACAGCTTTATCACGAGGGATGATTTCATCATCGCCATGGGACCAGCCAAGCCGGATAAGATAGTTTGCGATACCGTCTGCGAGATATCCCATATCGCGGTAAGCTTCGACGCCGAGAGCGCCATGTCGCTTTGAAAGCTTTTTGCCGTCAGGTCCGTGAATAAGCGGCACATGGGCAAAGACCGGCGTCGGCCATTCGAGCGCTTTATAGATTTGCGCCTGACGCGCAGCGTTGTTTAAATGATCGTCGCCGCGAATAACATGCGTCACGCCCATGTCGTGATCATCAATAACGACCGCGAGGTTATAGGTTGGGCCGCCGTCATTCCTTAGAATAATCAAATCGTCGAGTGCGCTGTTGGGGAAGACGACAATTCCCTGAACGGCGTCTTCGACGATGGTTTCGCCGTCACGCGGCGCCTTAAAGCGAATGGCAAATGGCGTCCCTTCGGGGTGATCGGATTCATGACACTCGCGCCACGGACTCTCAAAGCGACGCTTTTCAGTTTTTGCCTGATCGCGCGCCGCATTGAGTTCTTCCGGTGTCAGAAAACACTTATAGGCCTTTCCTGCCGCGAGAAGTTCTTGTGCAATTTCAGTGTGGCGATCACGGCGGGAAAATTGTGATACCGGGTCATCATCCCAATCGACGCCTAGCCACTTCAAGCCCTCGAGAATTGCGGCGACAGCATTTTCCGAGTGGCGCTCGCGGTCAGTATCCTCAATTCGCAGCAAGAATTTACCGCCGCGACCGCGCGCATAAAGCCAGTTAAAGAGCGCTGTGCGCGCGCCGCCAATGTGGAGATATCCCGTCGGCGAGGGGGCAAAACGCGTGACGACTGGGCGAGCATCTAAATTCACGTTCGGCATGACTTGCAGATCGGCTCCATATGCGGTGACATGAGAGGAATGTTCGTTCCGTGCGGCGTTGTTAGCACACTCTAGCAAGCGGCGCCTATGCTTCCTGTGACAATCCATCCGACAGAAGAATTTGGCGATCCCGACATAGATATTGGGCGTAAGCGGCGCTGGGCGCGCCGCGGTGAATTTCTGGCGCGCAAAATTTTGGGCGCGTGGGTAGCGCGCGATTTCGCCGGCGTTGGTGTCTGGACGCCGGTAGCAATTGGCGCCGGCGCTGCGGTTTATTTCGGGCAGAAAACAGAACCGCTTCAAGCAACAGGCGCTTTCTGTTAGTTGGCGTCGCTTGTATTGGTATTATTGCCGCACAGGTTTGCGCCTGGGAATATTTTGATTGCCGCGACCGGCATACTTCTCTTTGCCATCGGTTTTTCGGGTGCAGATTTGCGCACTGCTCGCATTGCGGCGCCAATTTTAGATTCGGAACTTTGTATTCGCTCTGTAAGCGGAAAATATTGTCTATTGAAGAGCGTGATTACGGCAATCGGTTTGTCGTCGAGCTATTCGCTATTGATCGTTTGCCAGCCGATGCGACGCCCCGTGCGCACATATCGTGGCGAGGGGAGCCTACCGATGTTGCGCCGGGCGATCATATCAATTTGCGCGTCGGGCTTGATTTCGGAAGAAAGCTTTACTTCAAGAAAATCGGCGCAGTTGAGTTCGCGGCAACACCGCCGGAAATATTGACGGCTGCGACGCCGACGCGGCGTGAGAAAATAGCCGCGCAAATTGAAACGATGCGCGGCGATCTGTTTCATCGCATCATTGGGGCGCCGCCGGGCGAGGGCGGTTGATTCCAGCTGCATTTTTTGCTGCACAGTTTGCGCCGTCGCTGAATGTTTTTGTCGCCGCGGCGGGATTGAACGCAGGCATCTTCGTCGATGATTAGCATTACATGTATACAACGCGGCGTGATCGTTTTTCCGCGATGGTTTGGCGCGAATATTCCGCTCTAGATTTTGACATGGATGGCGGGCGCAGCCGAGCTGCACCGTAGAAATGCATGGCGGCGTAGTCGCCGTAATTGAAAAGCCGGAATTCCTCGCCGAGGACTGCGCGCGTGCTGATCTGGTTATCGCTCTTCATCCAATGTCATCGCGGGATTGGCGCGCCTGCGGTGCAACGCTGATAGATCGGCGTTCAATCTGGCGGCGAGGCGCCCACGCTTTTGTTTTTGAAAACGGTGATGCGGCAATAACATCCGTCAGCGAGAACCGAGGCAAGCGCCCGCGGAAGGGTGACTAGAAAATCCGCCTAGTGATAGCGCCGCATCAGGCCAACGAGCTTGCCTTGCACGGCGACGCGGTCTGGGCCGTATATGCGGGTCTCAAACTCCGGATTGGCGGCTTCAAGCGCGACCGAAGCGCCCTTCTTGCGCAGGCGTTTTAGCGTTGCTTCTTCGTCGTCAACGAGTGCGACGACAATGTCGCCTGAACCAGCGTCGTCGCATTGTTTGATGATCGCATAATCACCGTCATGAATACCGGCGTCGATCATCGATTCCCCTTGTACCTCGAGAATATAATGTTCGCCGGAGCCGATCAGCGTATCGGGCGCGGAGACCCGGTCAACTTCATGCTGGATCGCTTCAATCGGCGTACCGGCCGCAATACGGCCAAGCACCGGCAAATCCGAAACGCCGGCGCGGGCGGCAGGCTGTTTTCGCGGGGAGGCGCCGCGTCGGCGGGAGAATCCGCCATCGACAACCGACGGTGAGAAGTTCGCCGGTTTCGCTTTCGGTTCAGCCGATGCGAGGTCATCGGGAATACGAAGAACCTCCAGTGCGCGGGCGCGGTTCGGAAGCCGGCGGATGAACTTTCGTTCTTCTAGAGCTGTGATCAGCCGGTGGATCCCGGATTTAGAGCGCAGGCCAAGGGCGTCCTTCATCTCGTCAAATGACGGCGACACGCCGGTCTGAGCGATCCGGTCATTGATGAATACGAGCAACTCGTGCTGCTTCTTGGTGAGCATTTCGCCTCCTAACGCCCAAGTTGCGGGCGCGGCCAATTTCAGGTCTTG
This sequence comes from Hyphococcus sp., assembly GCA_013002535.1. Taxonomy (GTDB): domain Bacteria; phylum Pseudomonadota; class Alphaproteobacteria; order Caulobacterales; family Parvularculaceae; genus Hyphococcus. The sequence continues at coordinate 52,560 of JABDJK010000017.1, read as the reverse complement.
TCTTTTCACCCAACTCGAAAAGAACAAAACAACAACGATGTTCTATGATTGTTCCTATTGGGCGTCAAGCGGGGCCGGGGATTTAGGGGAAAACCGCGAAATTCTCATAACGTGTACTCGATTCTGAAAGGAGCCGGTCTGACGCCGTCTCAATAGCGAATTCCAGTTCCGCCATAAATGTGTCCCGGTCGAGGCCCGGCGGAATAGGCTCCAGAAACTCGACGACCGCAATTCCCGGCTTTCGCAAGATACCTTTGCGCGGCCAGAAAAGCCCGACATTTGTCGCGGCGGGAATGCAAGGGTTCCCCAGCTTTTCATAGAGGAAATAAGCGCCGATTTTGTACGGCGACTTCGCGCCGGGTGAGAGGCGGGTTCCTTGCGGATAAATGACAAGTTGTTGTGTGTCGACTGCATTGGCGTCGGCGCCTTCAATCAGCTCACGGACAGCTTTTGATCCTGCGCCGCGGGTCACTGCCGTTGATCCTACTTGCCGGGCATAAAACCCAAGCACCGGAATCCAGTTGATCGCGCGTTTGATGATGTAAGAAACATTGGGCAAAACACTTGCAAGAATTACGGCGTCCAGGAATGACTGATGTTTTGAGGCGACTAAGACGTTGCCCGTAGGAATTTGCCCTCGTACTTCTGTCCTTACGCCGCAAATTATCTTTAACAAACATCGGGCCTGATTGTTAAACGCGTGAACCGCCCAATAAGCGAGCCGGCGAGAGAACAAGGCAAAAGGCGCAAACAATATGCCGAAGATAGCAAGCCAGCCATAGAAAATTAGAAAGAAGATGATCGAGCGAAGATATTGAATGGCGAGGCGCATGGGGATTATTTTAGCAGATTTCGTGTCTCGGGCTTTCGATGAGCGTGCGTGTTGCTTTCTCGATATCGTTCTGGCGCATCAGGCTTTCACCGACGAGAAATGCTTTCGCGCCGTTCTTCGCCAGCGTAACAATATCGTCGTGATCATTAATTCCGCTTTCAGACACGAGAAGCGCATTCGCCGGCGCTAATGCGGCGAGGCGCGCAGTCGTGGCGATTTCTGTGACGAAGGTATTGAGGTCGCGATTGTTAACGCCAATGAGCGAGGCGCCGAGCTCGTTCCCCCGCACCATTTCTTTCTCGTCATGGACCTCGACAAGCACATCCAATTCCAGTCCACGCGCCGCGTCATTCAACTCAGCGGCTTGTAAATCGCTAAGGCACGCCATGATTAACAAGATGCAATCGGCGCCCCAGGCGCGCGCCTCCGCAATCTGATAGGGATCAATCGTGAAATCCTTGCGCAAGATCGGCAGTGAAACTTCTTTGCGGACCGCGCGCAGAAAATCCGGCGAGCCTTGAAAGCTCGGTCCATCCGTCAAAATTGAAAGACACGCAGCGCCGCCAGCCTGATATGCTTTTGCATGTTCAATCGGATTAAAATCTTTGCGGATCAGTCCTTTTGACGGACTCGCCTTTTTGATTTCAGCAATAAGCGCGTATCCGTCTGCGCCTTTTCGCTCCAGCGCAGGCTTAAATCCGCGCGGTTTGTATTCTCTCGCCAGCGCTTCAATAGCGCTTAACGGAGCGTTCGCCTTCGCCATTGCGACTTCGTCTTTTTTGTAAGCAATAATATCATCGAGAATTGTCATTTAGCGCCTGTCGAAATTGCAATGAGATCGCCAAGGGCTCGTCCCGCAGCGCCAGTATCAATCGCTGCTTCGGCTTTTCGTGCTGCAGTTTTCAAATCAGGTGCGAAGTCTGCTACTACAAGGGCGGCGGCGGCGTTCAAAACCGATATATCGCGATAGGCGGATCGATTGCCGGACAGCAATTCGCGGATGGCGTTAGCGTTTTCCGTCGGGTCGCCGCCTTTCAAGTCATTCGCGTTGGCGCGCGCCAGCCCGGCGTCTTCAGGCGTAACTTCAAACTCCGTCACTGTGCCGTTTTTCAACGCCGCTACGTGGGTGGCGCCGGTCGTCGTCAATTCGTCAAGGCCGTCGTCGCCATGGACGACCCATGCGGCCTCTACACCGAGTTCTGGCATAACTTCGGCGACAGGCCTGACGAGATCACGGGCAAAGACGCCCATTACCTGGCGCTTGGCGCCAGCAGGATTACATAAGGGCCCAAGGACATTGAAAATTGTCCGCACACCCAGCGTTTTGCGCACATTGGCGACGTTGCCGACGGCCTTGTGATGAAGCGCTGCAAACATGAAACCGACATTTGCTTCTTTGATGCAAAGCGAGATAAGCGCCGGCTCTATGTCAAGTTTGACGCCGAGTTCCGCCAACACCTCTGCAGAGCCTGATTTTGATGACGCAGACTTGTTGCCGTGCTTCGCAACCGGCACGCCGCAGCCAGCGACAATGATTGCTGCGGCGGTGGAAATATTAAATGTACCGGCGCCGTCGCCGCCCGTACCGCACGTATCAATGACATTGTCGGGAGCATCGACCGTTAGCGCCATCTTGCGCATGGCTTTAGCAGCGGCGGCGATCTCTTCAACGGTTTCGCCGCGGGCGCGCAGCGCTGACAAGAACCCGGCGATTTCAATATCGGTAACATCGCCAGACAACAGCGCCGCCATGGCGCTTTCCATTTCGTCTGGCGTCAGTGTTCGTCCAGACATGACTTTCGCAAGGTTGTGTTTGAATTCGGACACTATGCGATCGCCATCAGGAAATTCCGTACGATCGCGGCGCCATGGTCCGATGCGATACTTTCCGGGTGAAACTGAACGCCGCCGATGGGAAAAGTCTTGTGCTTGATTGCCATAATCTCGTGATCGTCTTCGGCGCGGGCAAGAATATCAAGTTCTGCGGGCATGCTTTTCTCATTGACCGCCAGCGAGTGATATCGCGTTGCGGTAAACGGCGAGGGGAGGCCGGTGAAATATTCATCTCCTTCATGAACAACGTCGCAGATTTTCCCGTGCATAAGCTTTTCGGCGCGGATGATCGATGCGCCAAACGCTTCAGCGACGGCTTGCATCCCCAGACAGACGCCAAATACCGGTTTGCCTGCGTCTGCCGCAGCGCGAATCAGATCAAGGCATATGCCGGCATCCTTTGGCGCCCCCGGTCCGGGCGAGATTATGAACGCTTTTGCGTCGCTGTTAACTGCTGCGGTCGGCGTAATGGCGTCATTTCGCTGGATGACAACCTCCTCACCCAATCCGCCGATCAAATGGACGAGGTTGTGTGTGAAGCTGTCATAATTGTCGATCATTAGAATCATGGGGAAATACCAAGAATCAGCGATACTAGAAAATTAGACGGTTTAGCCGCGCGAATAGGTTGCGACAAGGTGGACTGGCAATGGAACGAATACACGGCAAGTGATAAGATGGGGCCGGCATAAACGCGGGGCGAGACGTCAGCGCGCGGTGATGCGAGCGGGTAACGCAGGCATCGTTGCGTCATTTGCCATCAGCATTGCAGCAATTGTAATCGGCGCCTTTTTCACTTATGTGCCGGAGATAGGTTCTGCGGCGCGGGCTGAGAGAAACCACCTTGCAACATTGACCTTGCGAGAGGCGCCGTTCGATGAGCGGTTTGAAGAGCGCGCGCAGATCGTCAATCGCTTACTTTCAGGCAATTCTCTGGAGCGATTGCCGGCGCCGCTGTTCACGGCCGAGCCGCGACCGGCCCCAAAAATCATCATCATTTTCGACGATATCGGTCTTGATCGGCGAACGTTTGAAATCATCACACATCTGCCGGGCCCGTTAACATTGTCGTTTCTGCCCTATGCGGACAATGTCGATGAGCTTGCTCGCATCGCCAGTGAGCGCGGCGATGATGTCATGTTGCATTTGCCGATGGAGCCGGTCGGCGACGCAGATCCCGGACCGAACGCACTGCGCAGCGATATGACCGGGGTTGAATTCGTCACCGCGCTAGACTGGAACCTGTCGCGCATCGAATATTTTGTCGGTGTTAATAATCATATGGGCTCAGCGTTGACCGCGGACCGCGCCGCGATGACAACGGTTCTCGCGCATTTGCAATCGGAAGGGTTGTTCTTTCTCGATTCCGTCACGACGCCGCATTCGGTCGCGCGCGCGGCTGGCGCCGCCGCTGACGCTGAAGTCTTCTCACGCGATGTCTTTCTCGACGCCGACCCGAAAGATAAAAACGCTATTCGCGAGCAACTGGCTCTTGCGGAGAGGATTGCGCGAGAAACAGGGTACGTGGTCGCGATTTGCCATCCGCGCAAGGAAACCCTTGATGTTGTCGGTCCGTGGCTGGTCTCCGCCCCAGCGCGCGGATTTGAGTTGGCGCCAGTTTCAGCGCTGTTGGAACTCAACAAGCCGGAACCATTGGTCGCGACTGCGGCGCCGAGATTGCGCGGGTAGGTTTCCGCGACAGTCAAAACATCGAATTACGCTCAAGATCACTTGTTATGGAGGTCGAATTGATAACGTCAGTGCCATTGCCGGACTTGTATCGGCAATCCAGCGCGTCGTTCTCTAAATTTTTGCATCACCGAGACAAGCCCGGTGATGACAATTTTGAAGATAAAAGCACTATTCGAGCGTTCCTGCGACGAGGTCCATGAGCTCAATACGCCGCCACCGTTCCATCTTTTCGCATTTCCGTTGCGCCTTCATAGACTCCGGTTTCCGGGTCGCGACGGATCGCCTGATAGCCGCCGAAGGGAACACCGGTTTCCTCAATAACCACATTGTGACCCATAGCGCGTAATTTCTCTACGCTTTCCGCCGATATTCCGGGTTCAATCATCAACCTGCCAACGGGATCGGCGTTGACCGCTGTCGGCGAGCGACCGCCGCCATGGTTGAGGCGTGTTGCGTCGCCGGCTTCCTGCAGGTTCATGCCGTAATCGACAATGTTGACCAGCACTTGCACATGGCCCTGCGGCTGCATTGATCCGCCCATGAGGCCAAAGCTTATAAAGGGTGCGCCGTCTTTCATGACGAAGGCCGGAATGATTGTGTGGAAAGGGCGCTTGCCAGGTTCGTAGACATTCGCGTGGCCTTCTTCCAACGCGAATAGCGCGCCGCGGTTCTGAAGCATGAATCCAAGACCGTCGGGCACAAGACCGGACCCCATGCCGGCATAGTTCGACTGAATGAGCGAGACCATCATCCCGTCTTTGTCGGCGACCGTGAGGTAGGTTGTGTCGCCATCACCCTCAACAGCGGGATCGCCCGGTTCGACGTCCGTCATTGCTTTTTCAGCGTTGATAAGCGCAAATCTTTCAGCGCCATATTCTTCGGACAAGAGCCAGTCGAGGGGCGCCTCGGCGAATTCTGGATCGGCGTAGAATTTCGCAACATCTTCGAAGGCAAGGCGTTTGGCTTCGGTAATGTAGTGCATGACTTCAGCAGATCCGCGCTCCCATTGAGACAAATCTACGTTCTTCAAAATGTTCAGCATTTGCAGCGCGGCGTAGCCCTGGGTGTTGGGCGGCAACTCACAAAGCTCATGGCCTTTATAGGAAACGCAACCCGGGTCCGTCCACACGCTTTCGTGGGCGACAAGGTCTTCATACTGAAGATCACCGCCGATACGATCCATATAGGCGTCGATGGTTTCCGCTATCTCTCCTTTATAGAATGCCTTACGGCCCTTTGAAGCGATTTTTTTGTAGGTTCTCGCGAGGTCGGGGTTTTTGAATATTTCGCCGGCCTCCGGCGCTTCGCCGTCGATGAGGTAGGTCGATTGAGCGTTCTCGAATTCTTCGATGTATTTCAGGTTTTCGCCAAAGCGTTTGAAGTTGAAGCCCCAGTAATAGGCGATCACGGGCGAAACCGGGAATCCATTTGCCGCATATCCTATTGCGGGCGCCAGCACCTTTTTCATAGAAAGCTTGCCAAAGCGATCATGCATCTCAAACCAGCCGTCAACTGCGCCGGGCACAGTGACTGGCAAGGACCCGCCGAGGGGAATGGAGCCGTCGGTGACCTCAAGCGCCGTGAGTTTTTCTTTCATGTCGGCGAGCGTTCGGCCAGCGGGCGCGCGTCCTGATGCATTCAGTCCGTAGAGGTTTTCAGATTTTGGATCCCAGATGATGGCAAAGAGATCGCCGCCGATACCGTTGCCGGTGGGCTCCATCAGGCCAAGGGTCGCGTTCGCGGCAATCGCTGCGTCAACGGCATTGCCGCCTTGCTTGAGAATATCGATTGCAATTTGACTGGCGAGCGGGTGCGCCGTTGCCGCCATGCCGTTTGCACCGAATACAGGACTGCGCGACCAGTCTGCGCCGACTGGGCGCGCACCGGGGCCAATGCTTGTATCTTCTGTTTGCGCTGACGCGCTCATTGCAAAAGGCGCTGCGCAATAAAGTGCAGTGGCGATTAGTTTTTTCAACATGGCTGATTCCCTCCGGCGAAATTTCGTGCAGATTGGTCGATCAGTGTCGTTGATGCAAATCAAATGAAAAACGGCGCAGCAAATGAACGCTGCGCCGCATAAAATGAAGTTTTGGAGTAGTTACGCCGCTTCGGCTTTCTTGGCTGCGATATAGGCGTCAACAAGCTCTTCGAGAATCGGCAGCGCGACGGCGCCATTCTTCAAAACGACATCGTGGAAGTCACGAATGTCATAATCGTCGCCAAGCTCCTCCTCCGCGCGGCCGCGCAGTTCGAGGATCTTTATCATGCCGACTTTGTAGGAAAGCGCCTGGCCCGGTAGATCGATATATCGCTCGATTTCTTTCGCCGCGTCTTCGGGCGTCGTTGGGCTATTATCGATCATATACTGGATCGCTTTCTCACGGGTCCATTTTTTGGAATGAATACCGGTATCGACGACGAGGCGAATGGCGCGCCAGATTTCGTTATGAAGGCGTCCAAAATCTTGCATCGGATCGGTGAACTTTCCTTGCTCTTTCGCTAGGCGCTCGGCGTATAGACCCCAGCCTTCGGAATAGGCGCCGAAGAATGCGAATTTCTGGAACGTCGGAACGCCAGTCAGTTCCTGTTGAATGGCAAGTTGAAAATGGTGACCGGGCGCGCCCTCGTGATAGGCGACGGTTTCCATTTCATGCTTCTGCTTTTCATTCATGTTTTTGAGGTTGGTATAGTAGATGCCCGGGCGGGATCCGTCTGGCGTTGGACGATTATAAAACGCGATCGGCGCCGTTTCTTCTCGCCATTCCTCAACAGCGCGCACCTCCAGTGGCGCTTTTGGCAAGACGTTGAAATATTGATCGACGTCTTCGTAAATCGCATCGATATAGGCTTTCGACTGATCGAGATAGGCTTGCTTGCCTTCCTCGGTATCAGGGAAGAAGTTTGATGGATCAGTACGAACGAATTCGAAGAACTCTTTCAGGGAACCATCGAAACCGACCTGCTTAATGATGTCTTTCATTTCGCCGCGAATTCGTTTCACATCTTTCAGGCCAATTTTATGAATTTCTTTTGCGGTGAGGCCTCTTTCCGTCGTCCAGAAACGGATACGGTTTTCGTAATAATCTTCGCCGCCCGGCAACGCCCAGACGCCGTTCGGTCCGTGGCTTTCGTCACGCAGCTCTTCGACGCGAGCGACAAAATTATCAACGGTCGTCTTGAAGGCGCCCGATAACGCCGCTTCGGCTTGGCCGATGAGGCGCGCTTTTTCGTCGTCGGAGATATCCAGCGCGTCCACTTTACCGCGGAAATCAGCAAGGATGGCGCTATCTTCGCCGCTATCGTCGAATGGCGCCCCTTTCAACAATGCCTTCGCATCGGTTGTCACCGGATCGAACGAGAACGAAGTTGGCACGATGCCGCGTTCGGCGGCGTCATTGATGCCGTCGATTAGTTGCTCGCCGGCGACATCCAAATTGTTGATGCGTGAAATATAGGCTTCCGCGTCAGATACATCATCAACACGATGAATGTTCTGCAAAAATGTCACCGGAAACGTGATCGGATTATTCATGGTTGAAAAGGCGTATCCGTGAAACCGATATTGATGATCGTCGATGGCGCGCCCTTGCAGGAATTCAAAAATCCGATAGCTGACTTTCGATTGCTCCGACAAATCGTCGTAATTGAACTCGGCGCGCAGGCGCTCGAGATCGCCTTTGGTTTGCTCGTGGTCGAACACAGCTTTCTCATCGGAGAAATCATCCCACTCGCCGTAGCGGTCGCCCTTCATGCCGAGCTGCGCCTGGAAGATCGGCGATTCCGCCAATTCGCGCTGAAAAATCTCTTCAAAAAATGCTGACAAGCGCTGATCTTCGCTTTGCGCCTGCATCTCAGCATTTGGATCGGCTGGCTCTTGTGCGAAAACCGGCGATGCGGTGACAAGTGTGATGGCGCCGCCAGCGGCGAGAAGTGATTTTAACGTGCGTTTCATGGGATATCCCCTCCTTAAATATTTCGCAAACGTTTCGACGAATAGAGCGAATCGCTTGCAGCCAGTACATAACTGAAATCCGGCGTAAAATACCTGAACTTACCGCAAGGCGAGGGCGGTTCGTCGATTGTTAGATGGGTTAAACCGAAGCCGCTGCCGCGAACAGCGCCGCGGCCTTATTCACGCATTCGGCATGTTCCTTGGCGGGGTCACTATCGGCGACGATCCCGGCGCCAGCCTGCACATGGAGGCCGCCGTCTTTGATGACGCCCGTGCGGAGCGCGATGCAGGTATCGACATTGCCGTTTGCGGAAAAGTAACCGATGGCGCCGCCATAAATCCCGCGTCGTTCCGGCTCGAGGTCGTCAATGATTTCCATGGCTCGAATTTTCGGCGCACCGGAAACAGTACCGGCGGGAAATCCGGCGGCGACAGCGTCAACCGGATCGACATCTTCTCTTAAGCGGCCAACGACATTGGAAACGATATGCATGACGTGACTGTAGCGCTCGATTTCGAAACTTTCGGTAACGCGCACGGTGCCGATCTTTGCCGAACGCCCGACGTCATTGCGGCCAAGATCCAATAACATCAAATGTTCTGCGCGCTCTTTCTCGTCATTCAGCAAATCGTCTTCAAGTGCTGCATCTTCTTCCGCATTTGCGCCGCGCGGTCGCGTTCCGGCAATTGGACGAATAGTGACTTCATTGTCCCGGACGCGAACGAGTATTTCGGGACTGGAACCAACGACAGAGAAACCGTCGAAATTCAAAAAGAACATGAAAGGCGACGGATTCGACCGGCGCAACGAACGGTAAAGTTCAAAAGGCGACGCCGTGAAAGGCGTTGAGAACCGCTGGCTCAATACGACCTGAAAAATGTCTCCGGCGCCAATGTAATCTTTAGCGCGCTCAACCATTTTTTTGTAATCTGCGCGAGGCGTGTTGGAATGTGGTGTGGGCGTCTTCGTTAGATTGAGTGTAGCGGAATGTGTGGCATCCGCTCCAAGCCCGACTGTCAAATCAGCGACGGCGGTATCCAAAGTCTCTTGAGCGGCGGCGTAGGCGTCAATAGCACAAACATCTTGCCGGGTGCGCACTGGCGTAAACAAACTGATTTCCTGACGGACGTTGTCAAAAACGGCGATCAGCGTTGGCCGGATAAAAACCGCGTCCGGTGTATCTAAGCCGCCCGCCGGGCGCGGACCAAGGCGTTCCATTTGGCGCACCATGTCGTAGCCGAGATATCCGAATACACCAGCCGCCATCGGGGGCAGGTCGGCGGGCAATTTAATGCGCGACTCGTCCAACAGCCGCTTCAAATTGTGAAGAGGGGCGCCGTCTTCCGCCGCAAAACCGTCGGGCGATTTCAGCGCGTTGCGATTAATGGAAGAAACGCCTGCATTGGCTCGCCATAGGAGATCAGGATCGCGCCCAATAATCGAAAAGCGACCCAGTTGCTCGCCGCCTTCGACGGATTCCAGCAAAAATGCGTTCTTGCGCCCGTCGGCAAGCTTCAAAAAAGCCGATACCGGCGTTTCGAGATCGCCAACCAGTCGTTTTGAAACGAGTTGCGTCTCGCCGCACAAATAGGTTTGTTCAAAGTCAGAATAGTCGAGGCTTAGCGTCACAAATTTTCGCCAAAGACTTGATCAAGTTGCGCCTGGTTTACTTTGACGCCGAAATCATCCTGGATCGCGTCGATGGTCGCCTCAACGAGCTCCTGGTCGAGCTGAAAGCCGAGATATTGTTCATATGCGCCAAGCTGCGGGAAAATTTGCGCATATTGGGTGAAATTAATTTCGCGTATCTCCGCAATTACATGGGCGTTGCCGAGCGCAACTGGGCCGCTGACATTTTCATTCAGTTGCGCGAAGAAGATCTTCTCATTCATGGCGCGCGAAATCGTCTCATTCTCAAAGCGGCGATCAATGACTTCTTCTATCGGCGTTCGATCGAACTGCGCGGCGGCTTCTTCCAGTGTCTGACCTCTTGCGATGGCGTCGCGTATGGTTTGAACCGTCGCGGAAATGCGTTCTTGGCGCTCCTGCTTGCGCCAAGCTGCAACAACTTCGTCACGGACGTCTTCATAAGGCATCAGTGCTGGCGGCTTAATTTCCTGCAAAGCGACGAAGTAGTAGCCGCTTTCGTCGGCGAGGCGGATGGCTTCTGTTTCTTCACCTTCTTCCAGCTCGAAAACTTCGCTCAAGACTTCTGCCGGGAAATCATCGACGATAGCGCCGCCAGGTGCGAAGGCATAACGGTCTATCGGACCCACGGTTTCGACGGTCAGTTCGGCGGCATCCGCGGCGTCGGCAAGACCAGCGCCGGAATCTCGGGTGTCCTCGATTTCATCAATCGCGGCGAGAAGGCGCCGGCGCGTATCCTGTTCCAGGAATGTGGATTCAAGCTCTTCGCGAACTTCCTCAAAGGTTCTTGTTTCCGGCGGCGTAATCCCAGCCAACTGAACAATCGTCCAGCCGAAAACACTCTTTACAGGGTCAGTGGTGTCGCCGATTTGAAGGTCTTCTGAGAACGCTGCGTCGCCGACAGCTGTATCAAGAATATCGTTTCGGGTGGCTTCGGTGAAAGTCGCCGTCTCAAGGCTGAGGCCGCGTTCGGTTGCGACGTTTTCAAACGGCTTGCCCTGGCGCAATGCGGATACTGCGGCTTGCGCTTCGGCCTCTGTGTCATAGGTCAACTGATAGATCGTGCGGCGTTCCGGTTTGTCGTAGATGCGCGCTTTATTGATTTCATAAAGTTTGCGCAGTTCCTCTTCCGGCGTTTCGAGACCCTCACGGAAATCTTCCGCACGCAAGACAAGCAATTCAAATGTGCGATATTCCGGCGCTGTATAGGCCGCGGGATTGGCATCGTAGTAAGCCTGCAAATCATCTGGCGTCGCCTCGGCAGGTTTGCCCGCCATTTCATCAGTGATCGTTAAATAGGCGATGCGCCGTTGTTCGATTTCGCGCTTCAACGTTGCGTCAGCGAATGCGCGCGGCGCCGGGCCACGGGTGGCGAGCGCATTCACCAACTGTTCGCGCGTCAAATCTGCGGCAATGCGGCGCTCGAATTCTTCGACGGAAATATTGTAGCGCTGCAGGATCGAGCGAAGCACGGTCTCGTCAAATCGACCCGTTGCAGGGTTTTGAAAGTTTTCGCTTTCGCGCAGGAATCCGCTAATCATTTCGCGTGGCAGGACGAGGCGCATTTTCTCAGCGTAAAGATCCAAAGCTGCGCCGGTCGCAATCGACGAAACAACTTGATCGTGAAGGCCGTTTGCTACCGCGTCCTCGCGGGTGAAACTGCCGCCGCTTTCTGCGCGCTGGCGTTCAATGGCGCGGGAGAACTCACTTTGAATATACTGCGCGGAATAGTTTTGGCCGCCAACGGAGAGCGCATTCTGCCCGGCGAATTGAGATAATTGCGGCACGCCAAAGAGTGAAAAGGCGGCAATCAGAAGAATCACAAATATCCAGGCAGTGATGCCGGATAGAGAATTACGCACTTTTGACAGCATTGGGCGGCCTTCCTGATCGGTGGCTGGTATTGGAAAATCGGGCGTAACCTAGTCATCGTCCCTGCGCCCGGCAAGGCCGGAATTTGCGGACTGGGCCGATGCCAGCGCGAAATGCGATAGGGGCCGGTCTGGACAGGGCGCGACGCATCTTTTACGCCCGCTAAAGGTCAATCGAGGAGCGCGAATCATGAAATCGTTAATCGCCGGCAATTGGAAGATGAACGGGCTCGCTGCCGCTAAATCCGAAATCGAATCGCTAATTGCGAAGTTTGACGGTTCTGCGCCCGACGATCGTGACGTTTTGATCTGCCCACCCGCGACGCTCGTCGCGAGTTTTGCGGCGGAATATTCCGATGAAGCGATCCAGTTCGGCGGCCAGGATTGCCACGCGAACACAAGCGGCGCTCACACCGGCGATTTATCGGCCGAAATGTTTGCCGACGCAGGCGCGGCCTTTGTGATTGTCGGCCACTCCGAACGTCGGGCCGATCACGGGGAAACCGACGCTGACGTAAAGGCCAAAGCCGCGGCGGTATTGGCGGCGGGCCTGACGCCGATCATTTGCGTTGGAGAGACCGAAGGTGAACGAAAAGCTGGCAAAGCGCTCGAAATTGTCGGCAATCAACTTGCCGGGTCGATCCCGGACACATCTGATACGTATGTTGTTGCGTATGAACCTGTATGGGCGATTGGCACGGGGCTGACGCCGACGATAGAAGATATCGCCGAGGTGCATGATTTCATTCGGTCAAAGACCCGCGACGATATTCGCCTGCTTTATGGCGGATCGGTGAAACCTGCGAATGCTCAGGAAATTCTCGCCGTTACCAACGTCAATGGCGCGTTGGTTGGTGGCGCGAGCCTCAAGGCCGATGATTTTCATCCCATCGTCATGGCGGCGCCCTCTGGCAGCTGACCGTCGTTCGGCTAGAAAACAGGACCAGGTATGCGCGTGACATTTTTAATTGGGTTGAGCTTGCTCTTTATTGTGTTAGGCGCAGTTTCCGGTTGCGCCAGTTGGCAGGCTGAGAAACGCCATCCGATGATCGGCGAACTCGTCGATGCGAACGGCGTTGAGGTCCATATACTCCAACGCGGTGTTGCGAAAAGTAATCATCCTACGGTCGTCCTGATTCATGGCGCCAGCGCAAACCTGCTCGATTTGAATATGTCGCTGGGGGAGGCGCTAGCGCAAGACCGGACCGTTTTGATCGTTGATCGCGCGGGTCATGGCTATTCTGAGCGCCCGAAAAACGGTCACGAGCTCGACGTGCAGGCGCAAACCATTCGCGATGCATTACACGCAATGGGAATTGAGCGCCCGATTATCGTGGGGCAAAGTTTTGGTGGCGCCGTCGCACTCAATTACGCGTTGCAATTTCAGGATGAAATCGCCGGCCTTGTCGTTTTAGCGGCCGTCAGCCACGAATGGCCCGGCGGCGTCGCCTGGTACAATGAAGCGTCGGGCATTCCTGTTATCGGGTTTATTTTACGCCGGTTCATCGTGCCAGTATACGGGCGCTTTGTTCTCGATAACGGCATTGATGAAACTTTTGAGCCGGACGCCGCGCCGGCAAATTACGCCGAACGATCTGGTCTTGCATTGCTGTTTCGTCCCGGAAATTTCAAATCGAACGCCAGCGACATCCGTAATCTCAAAGACGAAATCAAAAAACAGCAAGACCGTTACGGTGAGCTACGCATTCCGGTCGCGGTCGTCACAGGCCTCAGCGATACAACAGTATCGCCGGAAATACATTCCAAGACGTTGGCGATGGAAGTGGAGGGGGCTGACCTGACGCTATTGCCTGACACCGGGCACGCGCTACATCATTCCGAGACAGCGCGCATTGTTGAAATTATCAATTCGATCGCCACGAGCGAGGCGCCTAATTTTCAATTGAACGAAACGGCAATGAATTAAGCCGCTTCGGCAGTGACGGTTTTTTCAGCGCATTCGCTTTTGCAGCCTTTTGCTTGCTCTGAAGAATGTCGTGTATTGCCTTGGCATATTCACGTGCTCTTTGCAGATCTTTCAAAAAAAGATTTAGCGTTTCCTGAGATGCTGCGAAGGGCATGGCGTCGCCGCGGCGGTCGATCTTGATAATCTTGTCGAGATAAACGCCGGTCTCTGTAATCGCCGGGACGCCATGTTCAACTACGTTTCGGTTGCCGCGCAGGCGATTATAAATTTTCAAAAACTTGTGAATATGCGGCTTTACGGCGTCATTGGTCTCAAACTTTTCAACCAGATATCCAATGAACTCAACCTTAGTGACGTTGCCCATAAAGGCGAAGATATGCGCCGCAACATCGGCATCGACTGTGAGGTAATGATAGCCGAGTTGTTGGAGATCGTGCTCCAGGTAATTCCACTCAATGGCGACATGACCAACGGCGAGGGCGTAGCGGTTCTTGTCCGGATGCCTTGCCATAATCGGTTGTGTCGCCTTTCATTTAGTATTGAATTAAAGACCTGGTGCTGCCGGAGAGATTCGAACTCTCGACCTCCCCCTTACCAAGGGGGTGCTCTACCCCTGAGCCACGGCAGCGTTAATCAAGGTCTGTACCCGTCGCGCGAGGCGGCGGTATAGCGTCTCGGCAAGCTCTTGGGAAGCGGGTCCGAGAAACAATCGCTCGACTTTGGCGTCCTATTCCCGCCAGTCTTGACCGTGCTGGCGCCGTGCGTATGGTCCGCCGACTATGTCTCAGAATAATGAAAACGACACGCCGTCCGAAGAAGGCCCGGAAGACGCCGCGAATAAACCGCAAGGCCCCGGCAGAAAGAGTAAGAAGGCGGACCGCGAGGAGCGGCTCGCACAAGCGTTGCGTGATAATTTAAGACGGCGTAAGGCGGGGCGTAAAAAGGAAGATTAGATGGACAGGTTGGCGATCATCGGCGGCCGGCCGCTTTTTGGCGAGGCGCCGATCAGCGGCGCGAAGAATTCTGCATTGAAAGTGATGGCGGCGTCGCTCCTGACTGAGGAAACGCTGGCGTTGACAAATGTGCCGCGGCTCGCCGATGTCGATATGCTCTTACGTTTGTTAGAGCAGCATGGTGTCGCCCATGAATTTAACGGGTCTTCGCTGTCGCTGTCGGCTAAAGAAATTACATCAACTGAGGCGCCCTATGATCTCGTCCGGAAAATGCGCGCGAGTTTCAATGTCTTGGGGCCGCTTCTTGCGCGCGAACGTCAGGCGAAGGTTTCGCTGCCAGGGGGTTGCGCCATTGGGGCCCGGCCGGTCGATCTGCATCTGAAAGCCCTAATCGCCATGGGCGCCGAAATCGAACTCGATGAGGGCTACGTAATTGCGTCGGCTCCAAATGGATTGAAAGGCGCCGGGATTTCCTTTCCGTTCGTATCGGTTGGGGCCACCGAGCACGTCATGCTGGCGGGCGTCCTTGCTGACGGCGAAACGATCATCAACAATGCGGCGCGTGAACCGGAGATTGTTGATCTCGCGGATTGCCTCAACAAAATGGGCGCGAAGGTTTCCGGCGCCGGTCATTCAAAGATCACGATCACAGGTGTCGATAAACTGTCCGGCGCCGACCACGAAGTATTGCCTGACCGGATTGAGACCGGCGCCTACGCGATGGCTGTCGGCGCCACGGGCGGCGAGTTGACGTTGACGGGCGCAAAGTCCGATTTGCTCGGCGCGGCATTGCCGGTGTTAATCGAAACGGGTCTCGAAATTGAAGACACAGACAAAGGCTTGCGCGTGCGCAAAACGCAAAACCGGTTAAACGCAGTCGGCATTATCACGCAGCCATTTCCCGGATTTCCAACGGATCTACAAGCGCAATTCATGGCGCTGATGGCGACGGCCGATGGCGTCTCCACGATCAAGGAAACTATTTTTGAAAACCGTTTCATGCATGCGCCCGAACTTTCGCGCATGGGCGCTAACATTTCCGTTAATGGTCAGACGGCGACGGTGCGCGGCGTAGAGCGTCTAAGGGGCGCACCGGTGATGGCGACAGATCTTCGGGCCTCCATGTCGCTCATCATTGCGGCGCTTGCCGCCGAAGGCCAAAGCATGATTAACCGCGTTTATCATCTCGATCGCGGCTTCGAACGGCTTGAAGAAAAACTTTCAAACTGCGGCGCGTTGATTGAGCGCGTAGGCGGATAGGGGCGTTTGAGCGGTGGTTTCACTGAATGACTACAAGCCATTGAAGCTGATGGCGGGCGATGCAGAGGATTTGCAAATCCTTTCCGCCTGCACGCAAGATGCTGTCATCAAAATGGGCGACATGGCGTATCTGCCAGAAACGAGGCGATTTGCATTCGTGGGTAATCGCTTCGTTTGGGAATGTGCGGCCGACCGCCGAGTTGGGCCATTCGCGAGAGTGCGCACCGGCGTTCATTTCGATGATGTTAAAAATGCACAGTTTCAATATCTGCGTACCGACGCGAAAGACGCTGTTGTCGAGTTGCTTTCCATCGGCTTTGAAGCGGGCGAGGGTGCGAGCGACACCATCGTTCTGGATTTCGCCGGCGGCGGCGCCATTCGCCTGACAGTCGAAAGCGTCAACGCGTATTTGACTGATATGTCGTCTCCGTGGCGGACACGGGCGAAGCCAAAGCACGGAGATTAGCCGGCTTTAAAAATGCTTTCCCACGGCTTGACGGTGGGACCCATCTTCGACGCCATCATTCCTAATGGTTATCATTCCTGATGGGCTCCACGATTAAATCCTCGGGAGACACCCCATCTCGCATCTCGCTCCGGAAACTCAAACTCTTCGCCTGCCTCTTTCCAGAGCGGGTATTTTTTCATGATCGATTTGAAGAGCTCACAATCCATCAACGTCGACAGCCATTTCTGAATGTTCGGGATTTTGGCAGCGTCGAGCCAGTCCGGGTCGGCGATGCGGAATTGCCGCACGAACGGAAAGATGGCGATGTCGGCGTAGGTGGGCGCATCGCCGCAGAGGAATTTCTTTCCGGATAATCGTTCATCGAGCTTGCGCAAAAATGCCATACCGGCTTCGCGGTGTTCGTCGCGGTCGGCGCCTTCATAACGCGTTGAATATTTGTAGCGGTCAAGGTGATGTTTGAAGTCGCCGTCGCATTCGGCAATGAGGGCGTCATCCTTGCCCGCGAGCCAGTTTTCCGGATCGTTCTGCGCCAGCGCCCAGTCCATAACTTCGAGGCTTTCGTCGATGACGCCATCCTCTGTCACTAAAACAGGCACGGTGCCCTTTGGCGAGGCTTCGATCATCGTGTCCGGCTTGTCCCGCAGAATGATCTCGCGCAAACGCACTGGCGTTTTGCTAACCGCAATCGCCATCCTCGCGCGCATGGCGAACGGGCAGCGCCGGAAGGAATAGAGGATGGGCGCATCCGTCATTTCCCCTCGCTCCGCCAAAAATCGGGGCCTCCGTCGAACTTCCACTTTGGTCGATTTACCGAGCCTGGTTTCCTGTCTTCTTCCGAAAATTCGCCAGATTCCAAGGGTTTCTGTTTTGCGCCCAGATGCTTCTCGCCGCGCACTTTCGCCAGCGCAATCTGCTTTTGCCGTTCCGCAAATCGCGCGCGCGTTTTTTCATCATGTTCATAGTAGCAGTTGGCGCAGGAAATGCCGGGCGCGTAAAATTCTGACTGCTTGTCGTCTCCGGTTATCGGACGGCGGCAGGCGTGACACAAATCGTATGAGCCGGGTTGCAAATCGTGATTAACGGATACCCGTTGGTCGAAGACGAAACATTCGCCTGACCAGAGGCTTTTTTCCTTCGGCACTTCTTCCAGATATTTCAGGATGCCGCCCTTCAAATGGACGACATTATCAATGCCTTGCGAGCGCAGGAACGCCGTCGATTTCTCACAGCGAATGCCGCCAGTGCAAAACATCGCGACTTTCTTTATCTCATTTTTTTCGCGGAATTTTCGAAACCACTGCGGAAATTCACGAAACGATGTTGTTGAAGGATTCAGCGCGCCTTCAAAGGTGCCGATAGAGACTTCGTAGTCGTTGCGCGTGTCGATAACGAGGGTTTCCGGATCGCTGATCACTTCGTTCCAGTCGGCAGGCTCGACATAACGTTCAAAACTCTTCGCCGGGTCGATATCCGTGATGCCCATGGTGACGATTTCTTTTTTGAGACGCACTTTGATTCGGTGAAACGGATTGTCATCGCTGATGGATTCTTTCCAGGTGAGATTTTGGCATCCTGGAAATGTTTTGATGTGATCCAACACGCTATCGACGCCCTCGCGCGGGCCAGCGATGGTTCCGTTGACGCCCTCATGAGCCAAAAGAATGGTGCCGAAGACAGCGGATTTTTCTGCAACAGCCAACAAGTTCGCTTGCCGATCGGTAAAATCGGGCAGCGACGTGAACTGATAAAAAGCGGCGACGATATACTGGGTCATAACGCGCGGGTCATACGACAGCGGGCGTCGATCCTCAACCAGGCTTAGAACCCATAGACCACCGAAGCGCGCGCGACAGTGTCTGAATTAACACGGCCGTCGGGCGGATCGGTCTCATACCGGTATTCCAGCGTCAAGGCCGTTGAGATCGCTTCGGTCAGCGATGTTGTCAGCGCCGAGACCGACTGGAAAGTCGTCGTCGGCGAAGTCCAGGTCACGTAGAAATCCTGGCTGAACGCGACGCCTTCGCGGATCACCCAATCGGTTTCGCTCGCCGCGTAGAATGCGAACTGTTCTTCGATTTCGCGCGTCAGGTCGATCGGTGAATAGCGATAGCCGGGGCCGCCCTCGATCTTCCAGGTGAGCGATTCAGATTTGTAAAGGAAATGACCGAGTCCGACGCCGCCAAACAGGCGATAGTCAAAGCCGGAGAACTCGTCCTCTTCATAAGAAAAGCGAGTATATGCGTAGGTCCGGTCGCTAAAGGCGTAATCGAGTTGGTATTCGCCGCCCCACCGCTTTTGATTCGTAACGTCGTTAGATTCCGCGATGTCGATGAACGCCTTCACATTGTGCGTGAAAGCACCGGCGGTGCGCGCTGCGTCCAACGCCAGCCCTACGGCGAGATTATCTGAGTTGCCTGATGCGAATGATGCGCCGGCTTGTATTTTCCCGTCCCACGGGCTGACGGCGAGGAGGCCGGCTTTATCCGATGGTTCCGCCGGGGCGGCGTCGGCGTCAATTTCCTTCAGCGGGGCCAGTCCAGCGATCCTTCGTTCCGACTGCGCATTGATGGCGTCGGCGTAGTCGGGAAAGACCTCCACGACCGCGCGGGTGACGGCGCCGATGTCTTCCACATCGCCAGTCTCGTGTACGGAATCGAGGAGCGCCTGAACGACGTCGGGGATCGCGGCGTCGTCTGCAGCCAGCGCGGGACAAACTGCCAAAGCGCCGCTCAGTGCGAGCGCGGATGTTGTTTTATAACTCATGGATACGACCCCTGCGGCGAATATGCGGAATGGACAAACGATGATATTGCGTGATTCGTGAACGGCTAAGGGTTATGCAGCCGATTCATAACCGCGCTTTAATGTTCGCTCGCATGTTAGTCGGGCGAAAGGAATTCGATGGGCGACGACGCTGAAAGCGAGAACAGGAACCGCATCATCAAGATAGATCTTGATGAGCGCTCTCTTGCGCCAGCAACCGCTGATATAGAGCACGAACGGAAAGTCGCTATCTACGACCTGCTCGACGAGAATTATTTCTGCCCCAATGGCGCCGGCGATGGGCCGTTTGAACTCGCCTTATCGAACGTAGAACGACGCCTCGTGTTTGATGTGAAACGAGAAGGCGGTGAACAATTAGGGCAGGTTCATCTTTCAATGACGCCATTCCGCAAGATCATCAAAGACTATTTTATGCTTTGCGAAAGTTACTATGAGGCGATCAGGAACGCGGCGCCGGCGCAAATCGAAACCATGGATATGGCGCGCCGGGCGATGCATAATGAAGGCTCGGAAATTCTCCAGGAGCGCCTCACCGACAAAATTGAACTTGACCAGAATACTGCGCGAAGACTTTTCACCCTGATCTGCAGCTTTCACATGCGTTAGGCGCCATGAAGAAATCGATACTGTTTCTATGCAATATGAATTCTGTGCGCTCGCCCATGGCAGCGGCGCTCCTGCGCCTGAATGGGAACGGCGAATTCGCAACCGACTCAGCCGGCATTTATGAGGGCGGGCTCGATCCGTTTGTCGAAATTGTCATGAAAGAGCTTGGCGTTTCTATGGATTTGCATGAACCAAAGGAACTGTCTTCAATTGATATATCGAAGTTTGACACGGTCATTGCGCTGACGCCGGAAGCCGCGATTGAGGCGCGCAAATTCCTGCCCCACGACGGTATTGAATTCTGGGACATCGAAAATCCGTCTGAAGAACGTGGCGGCCGTGATGCTATTCTCGAAAGCTATCGCAATGTCAGGAATGAGCTTGCAAACCGGCTTGCGGATAGATTTCCCGAATTCCATGAAAAGCCTTGATTTTATCCGCGTACGCCACCATGTTCCCGCCGCAAACAGCCGCTTCGCGGGTGTATCCCAACCTGCGTTGAAATTGAGGAGCGAATGGCGAAAGAAGAATTACTTGAGTTTGAAGGCACCGTTGAGGAATTGTTGCCCAACGCAACATTCCGCGTGAAGCTTGAAAACGACCACGAAATTATTGCGCACACCGCAGGCAAGATGCGTAAGAACCGCATCCGTGTTCTGGCCGGTGACAAGGTGCTTGTCGAAATGACACCGTACGACCTTACCAAAGGTCGTATCACTTACCGCTTTAAGTAATTCGCCATTAATGTCTGGCGCGCCGTTCATCCTCGCCAGCGCCAGTCCGCGCCGCCGCGCCCTTCTCGCGCAGATCGGCGTTAAGCCGGCCAAAATCATTCCAGCAGATCTCGATGAAACGCCAATGCGCGGTGAAATTCCGCGCGACTATGTTGGGCGCATTTCGCAGGAGAAAGCCGCAGCCATCGCAGCAAAGCACGAAGGCTCGATCATTCTCGCCGCGGATACGACTGTCGCCTGCGGGCGGCGCATTTTGCCGAAAACAGACGATGAGCAATCCGCGCGCGCGTGCCTGATGTTGATGAGTGGGTGCGCCCATCGTGTCCTCACTGGCGTCGCCTTGATCGGGAGTAATGGCGCTACAGCTGCACGCATCGTTGAAACGCGGGTCAAAGTGCGCCGGCTCGATAAGTATGCCATGGATGAATATATCGAGTGCGGCGAATGGAACGGCAAGGCGGGAGGCTACGCCATCCAGGGGTTGTTCGAAAAACACATCGTTTCGCTCACCGGTTCTTACTCCAACGTCGTTGGTTTGCCGCTTTACGAAACGGCGAATTTATTGCGCGGCGCCGGCGTTATAAAGTGACAGAGAAAACTGGCATCGTCGAATTCGGCGCGGCGATGACCCGCGCAGCGATCATTATCAAAGATGAGGTGCGTAGGTTTTGGTTTGGCCCCGCAGTTGGTGATGAACAGCTGGCCACGCCATGTGTTGGTCAAAAGTTCGGCGGGCGGGTTACGAAAATTGATAAAGCACTGAAGGCGGCGTTTATCGATGTTGGAAGTACAAAGCCGGCGTTTTTAAATTTGTCTCAATCCACGGGCGAATTGCATGAGGGGAAACCTATCGCAGTAGAAATCAAACGGGCCGCCGTCGGTGAGAAAGGCGCACTTGTGAAATTGATCGAGGATGCGCCGACGGACATCGGTCCGTTCGAAGCTGTAAACGTTTATAGAGAAGTCTGTGAATTTTTTGAAGGCGCAGTCAATGAGATCATTGTTGACCAAGGCGCCGCGGCTACAGAAATCCGCCAGCAATTAAATGTTGAAATCATTCACGACAATCAGAACCTTTTTGAGAAGTTTGGTGCGGAAGCCGCTTTGGAAGAGGCGTCAAACCGGGAAATTTTGCTGCCCGGCGGCGGCGGCGGCGTGGTTATTGACGAGGCGGAAGCGTTGACTGCGATCGACGTGGATGTGCGCCAAGCGGGCGGGCCGTCCGATGCCGCGCTTAATAAACGCATTAACTTGGCGGCGGCGCGGGCTATCGGTCAGGCTTTGGCGCTACGAAATATCGGTGGGCAGATCGCCGTCGACTTTTTGCCGGCGCCAGAGAGCGTACGTAACGAGTTGACGAGCATCTTGAAAAAGCATGCGCCAGAGATTCAAAAGGCGCACTGGACAAAGTCGGGACTGTTTACGTTTATTCGTCCGCGAATTGAGGCATCACTGTTAGAGCGGGCAACGGAGCGCGTGCCGGGTGATCCCTTCGGCGCGCGGCAATTCACGTTAGACTGGCAAGCGAAAACAGCAATTTCCCGAATGGAATCTGCCTTACGCGCATCGCCAACTGCAAATGTTGAGATTTCAGCGGGCGAAGGTCTTTTCGCGCACTTTGCAAAAAATGCGCAGTGGCGTGATAGAATAGTTGAGCGATACGGCGCGCGGCTATCCTTTGCGAAAAACGACAAACTAACGGAGCGGGACTTTGCCATCGATCAGCAACGATAACTCACATGCCAAGAAAAACGCATGCCCGGTCTGTAAAAAGACGAGTGCGGATGATTACAAACCGTTTTGCTCTAAACGTTGCGCCGACGTCGATCTCAATCGCTGGTTGACTGCAGGCTATACGGTGCCGGCCGCGGAAGACGACAGCGAGGGCGTTGAGTTGGATGAGGGGAATGGTTGAGCCGCTGGGAATATCTCATCTGATCACGCCGACCAAAGTTGGGATCGAACACCCAAATAGCTCACACAGTGCGCCATACGATTTTTGTTCGTTCCTGAATTAAATTCAGGATGACCGACGAGTGCGCCTTAACAGCGGCGCATTTCACAAAACTCAGCGCACTCTGCTGGACAGGACTGCCAAAATTGTGACATAATCACAGTGTATGGCCGCAATTATGAAACGATTAATGGCGATAAGATCGGCCGGTCCAATGCTATGGGCGGCGCTGCTTGGCGGCGTCTTATTCGTCGCTGCGCAGTCAGCCGCGCTCGCGCACACTGCGAAATACGGCGATGCAGAACACCGTCATGACGGGTATGCTTGTGTATTTGCTGGCGTTGTCGGCCTCGACGATGACGATGCCTTGGCTGGCGGCGATTACCAATGCATCTCGCCTTCTGTTTCATCCGACGTAACTACAATTGAATCATCCAGCGCCGCTCCTTTGGCTGTCGCGAGCTATCGCTCACGCGCTCCTCCTTTCCGGTAATTCGAAATTAATCTTGAAATTCGAATTTGTCCGGCAGCGTTCTTTGAATGCGCCGCGTCAACCGGTCAAGGAATGGAAACGTGAACACCAGAAATTTATTGCTGAGCGCTGCAAGTCTTGCGGTTCTCGCCCCGCTATCTGCCAACGCGCAGGATGAAGATCATAAACACGCCGATGACGAAATCATCGTAACGAGTTCGCCCATCGCGCACCCCGAGCATGAATCAATTATCGCCGCGTCTGTTCTCACCGAAGAGGAGCTGGCGACCATGGGCGAGGCGTCACTCGGTCAATTGTTGCGTCGCGAGCCCGGAATCTCCGCTACCTTCTTTGGACCGGCTGCGAGCCGTCCTGTGATACGCGGGCTTTCGGGCGATCGCATCAGCGTTCTTGATGCGGGGATAGGCTCGATTGACGCGTCTGCGGTCAGTGACGATCACGCGGTTGCCGTTGAGCCGGCGACAGCGGAACGTATTGAAATCGTACGCGGCGCGGCGACGCTTTATTACGGCAGCTCTGCCGCGGGCGGCGTCGTCAATGTCTTTGACGGACGCATACCCGACAATGTTCCCGAAGGCGGCGTTGACGGCGCGCTTCGCACCAGCATCGGATCGGTCGACGACTCGGTTGAGGCCGCAGGCGGCTTTGACGCTGATTTCGGAAAAGTTGGCAACGCAAATTTCGTGCTGCACGCCGACGGATTTTATCGTTCTACCGATGATTACAATATTCCAGGCTTCGCTGAGTCCGCGGCGCTTCGCGCGTTGGAGGAAGAAGAAAGCGAAGAGCATGATGAGGAAGAAGAAACGTTCGGAATTGTTGAAAATTCTGATTTCGAAACAAAAGGCGGATCGCTCGGCGGATCGCTTGTCTTCGAAGATGGCTTCTTCGGTATTTCAGGCAAAATCGTCAGATCAAATTATGGCGTTCCGGGCGGTGGTCACCATCATGAGGAAGAGGAAGGAGAAGAAGAAGAGGGCGAAGAGGAAGAAGAGACTGTTCGCATCGACTTGGAGCAGGAGCGGCTCGATCTCATGGGCGAAATCAACAAGCCGTTCATGATTTTCGAAACGGTGAAAGTTCGGTTTGGGTACGCCGACTATATTCACCGCGAATTGGAGGGCGCTGAAATTGGCACGACCTTCAAGAATGAAGGCTATGAGGGCCGCATTGAACTTATCGAAAAGGAATTCGGCGATTTTCGCGGCGCCTCTGGTTTTCAGTTCAAACATCGCGATTTTGAAGCGATTGGCGATGAAGCCTTCACGCCGCCGAATATCACGGACCAGTTTGGCGTCTTCACCGTGCGTGAATACGAAACAGGACCGTTCCACTTTCAACTTGCCGGCCGTTATGAGCATACTTCGACCGAAGCGAGAACGGTGAGCCTTTCGCGTGACTTTGATGCGTTCAGCGTCTCCGGCGGTGTTGGTTATGAGCCAAACGAAAACCTATTTCTTGGGTTGAACGTTTTGCGAACTGAACGCGCGCCGGCGCCGGAGGAATTGTTCTCCAATGGACCGCATCTTGCGACCAATGCATTCGAAATTGGCGACCCAACACTCGGCAAGGAAACGGCTCTAGGAATTGAAGCAACGCTCCACGGCGAGGCGGGCCCATTAGAGCTCACGTTGAACGGCTTCTATGCTGATTATAACGATTTCATTGCGCTTATTCCAAATGGCGAAGAAGAAGATGAGTTGCCGGTGTTCGAATTTCTGGCGCGCGATGCAGTTTTCAAGGGATTTGAAGCCGAGGCCGATGCGGACCTCTTTTCAATTGCGTCTTTTGATGTTGCCGCTGACGCACAGGTCGATTTTGTTCGCGCGAATTTCAAAGGCGGCGGCGGCGATATTCCGCGTATCCCGCCCTTGCGCACCATTCTCGGCCTGGAAGCGACGTCATCGCATTTTGATATTCGCGGCGAGGTAGAAATAGCGGCGGAGCAATCCCGCGTTGCAGCCGACGAATTGCCGACCGACGGATATACATTGGTAAATCTCGCGGCGACCTGGCGCCCCGGCGGCGAAGACCATGGGTTGTCTGTGCAATTGCGCGCTGACAATGTCACCAATGAGGAGGCGAGGTTGCATACTTCATTTCTGAAGGATGTCGCGCCATTGCCGGGCCGAAATGTGAAACTGACCTTTCGAGGGGCGTTCTAGTCAAACATTTCTTTTAAATCGACCGATGATTTTTTTCCAATCGAATGGAAATTCCCGCCGAGCCATTCGTCCGCGATCGCTCGGCCTTTGTCGCGGAGCTCGGTGAGGAACGTCCAGTCTGTCCGAAATTTGCTGGAGATCGTGTAATCGACGAGCGCATTATCGGAGCGAATGGAGTGAATGCGAATATCGCGCAGGCGGTCGCGGTATTCATCTTTTAGCCAGCCATCGTCAAGCAGCCTGTGCACGAAATTGACGGCGCGCAATTCGCGCATCAGCGATGAATTGAAGCTGATCTCGTTAACGCGGTTCATGATTTCCGACGACGTTTTCGGAACTTCATCACGCTCAATCGGATTGACGTGAACAATAACAATATCTTGGCTCTCAGCCTCATAGAAAAACGGAAAAAGGACAGGGTTACCCATATAACCGCCGTCCCAATAGTGCTCGCCGTCGATCTCGATTGCCTGAAACAAAAATGGGAGGCATGCCGAGGCCAGAACGACATCGGCGGAGACTTCCCCGGTTTCGAACACATGGACTTTTCCGCTTTTTACGTTGGTTGCCGACAAAAAGAGCTTCGTTACATCGCAATGGCGTAAACTTTCAAAATCGATGCATTCTTCCAAAACTTCCCGCAGAGGATTAAAACCAAGGGGGTTCAGCTGATAGGGCGAAAATGTTCGCGTCATGGCGTCAAACATTTGATAGGTGACTGCATTCATATAATCTTCGCCACCAAATAGCGAAGCAAACGGATTGCCACGCACAGGGCTGAATATTTTTCCCTTTTCGCTGATGGTGCGCCAGAGCTGATCGAGCGATTCCTTCGCGCCGTCACATCCGCCTATGTGCAAACCGTAAGCGACAGCAGCTGCGTTAACGGCGCCGGCGCTGGTGCCAGAAATGGCGTCAATTTGAAGATGGCCGTCTTCGAGCAGGCGATCGGCAACGCCCCAGGTGACCGCGCCATGCGAACCGCCGCCCTGAAAGGCGAGATTAATCTTTCTTGGCGATTTTTTTTTCATTATCCGCACTCCTCGGTCTTCACCCTGAGGAACAAAATCTCTCTTGTCCTTTATGACGGCGCTGCGGGCCCCTCAGGATGAAGGAATTTGTGTCACGAAGGGCGAAAACGTTTTCGTCATTTCGCGACCCAGCCGCCATCGATCTGGTGCGCGGCGCCAGTGATCTGTGCAGCGTTTTCCGAGCACAGGAAAACGGCGAGCGCGCCAATTTGTTTGACAGTGACGAATTCTTTTGTCGGTTGCGCTTCTAGCATCACCTTTTTGACGACATCTTCCTCGCTGATGCCGCGCGCTTTCGCGGTGTCGGCGATCTGGTTTTCAACCAGCGGCGTTTTTACATATCCGGGACATATCGCATTGCACGTGACGCCATGTTCCGCGCCTTCCAGCGCAATGGTTTTGGTGAAGCCGACAATACCGTGTTTGGCCGCCACATAAGCCGATTTGAACGGTGACGCGACAAGGCCATGAGCAGATGCAACATTGATGATGCGTCCGAAGCCGCGCGACTTCATCGCTGCCATCACGGCTTTCGTCGTGTGAAAAGCGGAAACGAGATTGATTGCGATAATCGCGTCGAGTTTTCCCTCCGGAAATTCTTCAATCGACGCCACATGCTGAATGCCTGCGTTATTGACGAGCACATCGATCTGTCCGAACGCATCCTCAGCTTCCTTCATGAGCATGCGAATTTCGGCGGGCTTGGTCATGTCAGCGCCATTATAACGGACGTCGCCGCCGGCAATTTCTTCGAGGCGTTTCCGCTCCGCTTCGACCTCGTCGGCGTCGCCAAACCCGTTTAACATCACGTTCCAGTTTTCCTTGGCGAACGCTTCGGCGATGCCAAGACCAATACCAGAGGTTGAACCGGTGATGACGGCGCTAAGGGCGGGCATGTTTCGTTCCTTTCGGTTGGATTGACGGCGGTTGTATTTGCTGCGCCGCACAAACACAATGGCCGGTAGATAAACCAAGGCCCGGTCATTCCCGCTTTCGCGGGAATGATCGGTGATATAGATGTTTATTGAATTGCTGAGGTGCGGTCGATCGTGCAGTCAAAAATTTATAAAATTGCGAAGTTGGCTTGCGTAATCGCGTTCTTTGCTTTGCCAGCTTCCGCGCAAATGTCAGTAACGACGATTGGTGCGACAGACGCGCGACAGTGTTACATCAATTCCGCCAATAAATATTCGAGCGATACGAATCCCTGCGACACGGCATTAAAGCGTAGGGATTTGACGCGCATAGACGAAGCAAAAACGCTGATCAATCGCGGCATCATATTGAACCGCAATGGCGATCTAAACGAAGCCATCGCCGATTTTAATTCGGCGCTCGATATCAATGACGGGATCGGCGAGGCGTATCTCAATCGCGGCAATTCATGGTTCATGGGTGGAAGACTTGATGATGCCCTCAGCGATTACCATCGCGCTCTCGACCTAAACGTATCGGAACCATGGGCTGCCTGGTATAATATCGGTCTAGTGCACGATGCGCGTGATGAAACGGACGACGCGCGCAAGGCTTACAAGAAAGCGCTTGAATTCAACCCGGATTTCACGTTAGCGCAGGTGAAACTGAACCGGGAAAACAAATGACTCATGTCACTCATCTAGAATGTTCCTACACTGGCGAGCGGTATGAGGCCGGCAAAGTCCATGGACTGTCGGAGACCGGCAAACCATTGCTGGTCCGCTACGATCTGGAGTCGCTAGCGAACAGCATCACCAAAGACGAGCTTGCCGCGCGCACAGAAGGTTTCTGGCGCTACCGCGAATTTCTACCGGTGACGAATGCAGGCAATCGCGTTTCGCTGGGTGAAGTCGTCACGCCTTTGATCCGGATGCCCCATACAAAGAAATCGCTGGGCGTCTCCGGTGAAATCATCGTCAAGGACGAGGGCCGATTGCCGACGGGATCGTTCAAGGCGCGGGGGCTCGCCCTTGCGGTCTCCATGGCGAAGGAGTTCGGGCTCGATCATCTTGCTATGCCAACAAACGGCAACGCCGGCGCGGCTATGGCCGCGTATGCTTCCGCCGCAGGCATTAAGACAACGATCTTCTGTCCTGATGATACGCCTGCGGTGAATGTTGAGGAGATCGCGCTGCAGGGCGGCGACGTCTATCGCGTCAACGGACTTATCAATGATTGCGGCAAGATCGTCGCTGAGGGCAAAGAAAAAGCCGGCTGGTTCGACGTCTCAACCTTGAAGGAGCCCTATCGCATCGAGGGCAAAAAGACGATGGGCCTCGAACTCGCCGAACAGATGGGCTGGGAATTGCCGGATGCAATTTTTTATCCGACCGGCGGAGGCACCGGCCTAATCGGCATGTGGAAAGCGTTCGATGAGCTCGAAAAAATTGGCTGGATCGGATCGAAGCGCCCCAAAATGATTGCTGTTCAAGCGACCGGCTGTGCGCCCATCGTAAAAGCGTGGGAGCAGGGCGAGGAACACGCACCGCTCTGGGAAGGCGCTTGGACCGCTGCGGCGGGCATTCGTGTGCCTGTTGCGGTCGGCGATTTTCTAATTATCCGCGCGGTCAATGAGTCGGACGGATTTTGTGTTGCGGTCGACGAAGGCAAAATCTTCGACGCGCGCGACCGCATCGCGTGGGAGGAAGGGCTGCTCCTTTGTCCGGAAGGCGCTGCAACATATGCCGCCTACGAACAATCTTTGGCGGACGGCAAGATATCCAACGACGCGCGGGTGGTGCTGTTCAATTGCGCGACGGGCCTGAAATATTCAATGCCGTCAGTAACGAAAGCGGTGGACCGGACGAAGACGGTGGATTATTCGCAATTTTGATTCACCCAGTTGTTGATGTAATTCCTCTGTGGTTTTAGGAGAGATCCCATGAAACTGATCGCCACGATTGCCGTCGCCTTTGTTGCGCTTTCGCATTTCGGGTTTATGGCGCTCGAGATGTTTTTCTGGGACCATGAGATTGGCCGCAACATATTTTCCATGACGGCGGAAGAATCTGCAATCACCAAAACTCTTGCTGCCAATCAAGGGCTTTATAATGGCTTCCTCGCTGCGGGGCTGACCTGGGGGCTGGTCACCAGCCGGCGCGACGTCGTCACATTCTTTCTCCTGTGCGTTATCATCGCTGGCGTTTTCGGCGCAGCGACCGCCAAGCCGACTATATTATTCACCCAAGCCCTGCCGGCGCTGATCGCGTTGGTTTTGACCTTCCTTGCGCGCCCGAAAACCCTGAATTAGCGCTTCGGCGAAATCTCGGATAAGGTCTTTCGTCAAAAATGATTCTACGCCGGTAATACAAGGCCAAAATACCAATGAACGACCGTCACTATCTCATGTTTGGATTTTTCGTGCTTGTTTTGTTAATCGGCATCGTCCTCGTCGCGGCCTATACGTGATCAGCGGTTTTTCCTGACGCGCTGGAAAGGCCCGATCCGTTTCATGAACAAGATTTTCCGTATTTTGTTTGAGCCGATCAGGCTCCTTTGCATTGGCGTATTTTATCTCGCCGGGTGGCGCGTTGAGGGCGCGTTGCCCCGCAAAGGCAAGTTTGTCGTCATCGCAGCGCCCCACACCAGCAATTGGGATTTTGTTTGGATGCTAGGGTGCGCCATGGTGTTCAACGTGCGTATTCACTGGCTTGGCAAACACACATTGTTCAATCCGCCCTGGGGTTGGTTTATGCGTCTGTGCGGCGGCATTCCCGTGGACCGGCGTAAATCCAATAATGTCGTTGAACAAATGGTTGCGGTCTATGAAAGCGCTGAAAATCTCTCAATCGCCATACCACCGGAAGGGACGCGTGCAAAAGTGCGATACTGGAAGACCGGCTTCTACCACATTGCTCACGGCGCCGGCGTGCCGATTGCTCTCGGCTTTCTCGATTACTCACGGAAAGTCGGCGGCATTGGGCCATTGATGATTACCACCGGTAATTATGATCGCGACCTCGAAGAGATCAAAAAATTCTACGCTGGCATCAAAGGTCGCGTTCACCGAAATGAATTTGGCAAAAAACTGTAAACTGACGACACGTTTTCAGCGACACCCAAACGCGTCGCTCGTAAACATCTGAAATTTAAACATAATCGGCTCCAAAAGTTCACTAGACAAAAGAACAAAAAGAGAATATAGAACAAAAGACGAACAACAAACGAGGAAGCTATGGAAAACGAAACCTTGCGCGATGTCGTCGGACTCGGCGTACTCATGATGGTAATTGGCGCCGTTCAATTCTGGGGTGTGCTGCTGGCGGCTTGATTGTGGGGCGCGTGGGGCGCCCGGTGGGCGGTCCTTCGTTTTGTCATCACGTCATAAGGTCTTGGCCCTTTGTCCGCCGGATTTATTCACCTCCATCTTCATTCTGCTTATTCGCTCTCCGAAGGGGCGATTCCGGTGTCGCGACTGCGCGATCTTTGTATCGAAACAAAGATGCCCGCAGTCGCCGTCACCGACACCAACAATCTCTTTGGCGCGCTTGAAATATCCGAAACGCTTGCCGGTGTCGGGATTCAACCGATTATCGGGATCCAGCAGACTTTTTCCGCGGATGATTTCTTATTACCACTTTCGCGCGGTGAGCGTCCGCCATCGCTGGTGCTGCTGGCGCAGTCGGAGAAGGGGTACAAAAACCTTCTGAAGATCACGAGTGATGCGCTCCTGGATTCCGTTTCCGAGGAGGGCCCTTGTTCGAACCTGATGCGGCTTGGCGAGGCCGGCGAGGGCATCATCTGCCTTACGGGTGGTTTTGACGGACCGATTGATCGCCTTTTACGCGCGGGTCGCCCGGCTGAGGCTGAAAAAGCGCTGCAAACCCTGTCGCTGATTTTCCCTAACCGGCTTTATGTTGAGATCGGGCGCCATGAAGAACGAAAAGTCGTATCGCGCGAAGCGGAGTTAATTTCCCTTGCATACAAGTTGGAGCTGCCGCTCGTAGCGACAAACGAGCCATTCTTTCCGACCCCGGACGATTATGAGGCGCACGATGCGCTGATGTGTATCGCCGAGAGCGCCTACGTTCACCAGGATGATCGCCGCCGGGTGACCGCGGATCATTATTTCAAGACTGGCGCGGAGATGCGCGCACTTTTCGCCGACCTGCCAGAGGCAACCGAGAATACTGTCGAGATAGCGCAGCGTTGCGCTTTCCGGCCGCGATTTCACGATCCTATCTTGCCGCGTTTTGTTGAGATTGGCGGTGATGACGCAGACGTTGAGAAGAACGAGGCGATGGAACTTGAGCGACAGGCCCGCGAAGGCCTGAAGATGCGTCTCAAAGAAAACGAACCGGCGACAGACGAGGCCGACTATTGGGCGCGCCTTAAACGCGAACTCGACATCATCAATTCCATGGGATTTCCGGGCTACTTCCTGATCGTTGCTGATTTCATCAAATGGACAAAGGCCCAAGGCATTCCGGTGGGGCCGGGCCGGGGATCCGGCGCAGGGTCGCTGGTCGCCTGGGCGTTGACCATAACCGATCTTGATCCATTACGGTTCGGGCTCCTCTTCGAGCGATTCCTTAACCCTGAACGGGTCTCCATGCCCGACTTCGATATCGACTTCTGTCAGGATCGCCGCGACGAAGTTATCCGCTACGTCCAGGAAAAATACGGCCGCGACCGGGTCGCGCAGATCATCACCTTCGGAAAGCTTCAGGCGCGGGCGGTGTTGCGCGATGTTGGCCGTGTCCTGAACATGTCATTCGGCCATGTAGATCGCATCTGTAAGTTGGTGCCGAACAATCCGGCGAACCCGGTAACTCTTGGCGAAGCGTTGCAAAGTGAGCCGCGCCTCCAAGAAGAACGAAAATCTGATCCAGCGGTTGCCGCGCTCATCGAAAAGGCGCTCCGGCTTGAAGGGCTCTATCGGCACGCTTCGACACACGCGGCGGGCGTTGTCATTGGCGATCGCCCCTTACAAGAATTAGTGCCGCTCTATCGTGATCCGCGCTCTGATATGCCGGCGACGCAGTTCAACATGAAATGGGTGGAGCCAGCGGGCCTCGTAAAATTTGACTTCCTGGGCCTCAAAACACTCACAGTGATCGCGCGCGCCGTCGGCTATTTGAAACAGCGCGGCATCGAAGTCGATATCGAAAAGATCCCACTCGACGATCGCGCGCCCTTCGAAATGCTGGGCGAGGGCGCGGCGACTGGCGTCTTCCAACTGGAGAGCGCTGGCATGCGCTCAACGCTTCGTTCGATGAAACCGGACACGCTGGAAGACATCATCGCCCTTGTCTCGCTCTACCGGCCAGGCCCGATGGAGAATATCCCGACGTATATTGAGCGCAAACAAGGCATTCAAAAGCCGGATTATCTCCATCCGATGCTGGAAGACGTTCTGAAGGAGACATACGGCGTCATCATCTATCAGGAACAGGTGATGCAGATTGCGCAGATCCTGTCCGGCTATTCCCTTGGCGAGGCTGACCTGTTGCGCCGCGCTATGGGCAAAAAGAAAAAAGAGGAGATGGACAAGCAACGCGTCCGTTTCGTCGACGGCGCCGCGAAGAACGATGTCCCGAAAGCCAAGGCGTCTGCGATTTTCGATCTCGTCCAAAAATTCGCCGGCTACGGCTTCAACAAATCCCATGCCGCCGCCTATGCCTATATTGCCTATCAAACAGCGTGGCTGAAAGCGAACCATGCCCCGGAATTTCTGGCGGCGTCCATGTCGCTTGACCGCACCAATACCGACAAGCTTGCGATTTTCCTGAAAGAAGCGCGTCGCAGCGAAGTCGAAGTGCTGCCGCCCCATGTAAACCATTCCTTGTCGGACTTTTCAGTGAAAGACGGCGCAATCGTTTATGCGTTGTCAGCGGTCAAAAATGTCGGCGATGCCGCAATGGCAGGGATCATCAACGGGCGCGAAGAGGGTGGTCCGTTCACAGATTTAATTGACTTCGCGGAACGTGTCGATTTGAAAGCCGTTGGTAAACGGTCAATTGAATATCTTGCGAAAGCTGGCGCCTTTGATGGCATGTGCGCCTCGCGGGCGCAGGCGATCGCGGCGGCTGAACTTCTCATCCGCTATTCGGCGCAGGTGCAGGAGGAAAAAAGCTCCGATCAAGGCGGGCTCTTTGCTCTTGACGGCGCGCCCAATCTTGAGAAGCCTAAACTTCCTGTGGTTGAAGAGCGCATGGCGCAGGAAATCCTGGACGAGGAACGCGTGGCGCTGGGCTTTTATTTCTCGGGCCACCCGCTCGATGATTATGAGCGCGAACTGCGGCGCCTGAATGTAGTTACCTGTCAAGAAGCGATCGAGCGCGCGAAAGGCGGGCGCGAGGCGTTTCAAATGGCGGGCGTTATCCGCACTATTCGCATGAGGCGCTCAAAAGCCGGCAAACCGTTCGCCTGGATCGAGCTTTCCGACGCCACCGGTGATTATGAAATCACAGCGTTTTCCGAAACGCTGGAGGTGTCGCGCGATCTTCTTGAATCCGGAAAACTGGTGCTCGTCGCCGCGGTCGCCGAAGACCGCGACGGCGATGTTCGCCTGACGTGCGAAGGGATGCGCTCCCTAGACATTGCCGCGGCGTCGACCTCGTCGCAATTGCGTATAGCGGTGACCTCTGAAAGCGCTCTCGCAGCGATCAAGCGGCGCCTTGCAGCGGTGAAACCAGCGAATGATCAGGAACGCGGCAAAGTTATCATTTCCATGCATCTCGCCGACGACGCGCGCGATATTGAGATTACGCTGGCAGAGCCCGCCGCCTGCACCCCCGCCATGCGCGGCGCCATGAAAGGCGTCCCGGGGGTCGCGGACGTGGAGTTGATTTAGCGAAATGGATGAAACGATAAGGTTTCGCGCTCAAGGTTTAAAATCTGCTGTACGATTTGGCTAATCGAAGTTTCTTGTTTCAACAGGGCAACTATTTTCTAAACCGTCTTTAATGCGTGTTTCCAAAAGATCCAGATATTGAAAGCGTTTTCGATATAAACTGCGCTTATTGGGTTTAATCGAAGCAAAATCCCGTCGTTGCGGCGACAAATCAAGTTCAAAAAAATCGGCATTCAGTTGGGCGCCGCCACGGTCATCCCAAATTTTGTTATAGTCTGGAACCAGACCGTTAGTTGATCCGTTGAAATATGAATGCCGGTGATGCCTGGCCGCGTCGGTGACTGCGAAAAGGCGATGAATATTGAATGCGCGAAGCATTATTTTGAGAGTTTCCAAAAGGAAATCTCTCGGCCGCATACCATAGAGGCTCTTGGTCAATGTCCGGTACACAGATAAAATATCGTCAGTATTGCGGCCCTGGATTCCGCCGATAATTGCACAAGGGTTTCCATTATCGTCATAAGAAAATGAAAAAGAAATAGAGAACGCACGCAGTTCTTTGACCATCAGATTGATCGTCAAAAGGCCCTCGCGCATGAACCACAAAGGTTGATCGAGCATCAAATAGCCGTCCTGGTAAACATCGTCCAAAGTCGCAAGTTCGACGTGTTGATCGACAGAGAAGTCAACCGGAAGGCCGAGGGACGTAATAACTCTTGAATGTTCGATGATTTTCGACAGGCGTGTCTTAGCCGCCCATGACGCATTTAAGTATGGCCACACTAAAAGCCCTAGCGTTTCGGGACGCTCGTTGCACAATCGATTAAGGGGCGTTCCTTTTTCGGCTGTAATAACGTCTTGAACGGGTTGCCAATGATGAAGACCAGCTATCAGCAGTTTTATGCGCTGGACGTTCGCTCTCCATGATGCCTCTGGATAAGCGGCATCGGACGCCCGCCACAAGGAACGGATAATGGTAGACATTAGCCCCCGCACATCTTCCGGTTTGCCGAAAAATTCGTTTCTCAAACGAGCCTACTCAGAGATTTTTATGCCATGGTATGAGGTCGATTAGCAATAAACCGGTTATCGGCGCAAAAACGAGCCATTTCTCGTATCAAGTAGACTGCCGGAGAGGAAGGGAAACCGTTTTCAAGTCCTGCCGACGATATTCGGATCACGCTTGAGAATGACTGCACCAGAAAGATTATTCCGCTTGACGCAATCAAAATCGTTCTACGGCCGTCTGCGCCGAATATCCCTAAGGAGGCGATTTGAGCTGACATTTTGAAAAAGAATGCCTTAACGTGCTGAAACTGTGCCGGAATTACGTTTCGCATAGCGGCCCATTGAGAAAAATATTTTTGCCATTTTTGCTGCGCTTGCGAATTCCCCAATCCCAGCGTATATGCGCTGCCATCACTCACGCGGGCCTATCCTCAGTGACCGTCCGGGCAGATTTATGTCCAACAGGTTTTCTCAGGTTCGCGGCGGCATAACTGAAGGAGATATCGCAGATGGCGCTGCCAGAATTTTCTATGCGCCAGCTTCTGGAAGCTGGCGTGCATTTCGGACACCAAACCCACCGCTGGGACCCGAAGATGAAATCTTACATCTTTGGCGACCGCAATGGGATTCACATTATCGACCTGTCGCAGACGGTTCCTCTCATGCATCAGGCGCTGGTCAAGATCCGCGACGTTGTTGCGGGCGGCGGCCGCGTTCTGTTTGTCGGCACCAAACGTCAGGCGCAGACCCCTGTCGCAGAGGCGGCGCGGCGTTGCGCGCAGTATTACATGAACGTGCGCTGGCTTGGCGGAACGCTGACGAATTGGGAAACAATTTCCAATTCGATCCGCAAGCTAAAAGATCTTGAAGAAAATCTCGGCAATGAAGGCGCCGGTTTCACCAAGAAAGAAACGCTCGACTTAACGCGAGAGCGTGACAAGCTTGAAGCATCCCTTGGCGGTATTCGCGACATGGGCGGCTTGCCAAACTTGATGGTCGTCATCGATGTAAAGAAAGAGGCGATTGCCATTCAGGAAGCCAAAAAGCTCGGCATTCCGGTCATCGCAGTCGTGGACACAAACTGCAGTCCGGACAATATCGATTATATCATTCCGGGTAATGACGATGCGTCCCGCGCGATTTCGCTCTATTGCAACTTGATTGCAGATGCGGTGATTGATGGTCTCGGCGAAAGCCAGGCGGCTCTTGGCGTTGATATCGGCGCCGCGGAAGAAGCGCCGGCTGAACCAGCCCTCGCGCAAGAACCTGCCGCGGAAACGCCTGTTGCGGAAGAAAAGCCAGCAGCAGACGCCAAGCCGGAAGAAGCGGCGCCGGCTAGCTAAGCGACGCCAGCCTAAGAATTCAGTCCGGTTTGCGTCCGATGCAAGCCGGGCGGGTTTTCAAATTTTTGATTGAATAGAGCGTTCGCGACAATGCGGTCGTGCGCGCAGGAGCTAATGAAGGAAAGGAACACCGACATGGCAGGAATTAGCGCCGCACAGGTGAAAGAATTACGTGACAAAACAGGCGCGGGCATGATGGATTGCAAGTCAGCGCTAAACGAAACAAACGGCGACATGGAAGCGGCGGTTGATTGGCTGCGCACTAAAGGTCTCGCCAAGGCGGCGAAAAAAGCTGGCCGTACCGCAGCGCAAGGTTTGGTAGCGGTTGCGGTTGAGCCATCCGGCAATGGATCAACAGGCGTCCTCGTTGAGGTAAATTCTGAAACGGACTTCGTCGCCCGCAACGAAATCTTCCAGGACATGGTAGCGAAGGTTGCCGCGTCGGCAGTCGGCGTTGGCGGCGATCTTGAAAAGCTGCGCGGCGAAACATTCCCGGGCGCCGGCAAAACCGTCGACGAACATATTGCTGAGATGGTTGGCAAGATCGGTGAAAACATGGCGCTTCGCCGTGCAGAAGGCATTACAGTCGGCGAAGGCGTTGTCGCGTCTTACATACATACGCCGGTCACAGACGGGGCTGGAAAGATTGGCGTCATCGTCGGGCTTAAATCTTCCGGAGACAAAGCCAAGCTTGCCGACCTCGGCAAGAAGATTGCCATGCACGTCGCGGCTGCGCGGCCACTGTCTGCTACAGTCGCTGAACTCGACCAGTCGGTGGTTGAGCGCGAAAAGGA
The DNA here is from genome assembly GCA_013002535.1 of Hyphococcus sp. GTDB lineage: Bacteria > Pseudomonadota > Alphaproteobacteria > Caulobacterales > Parvularculaceae > Hyphococcus. Next base: position 15,440 of record JABDJK010000017.1, on the reverse strand, counting down.
AGTCCTCGCGGAGCAAGCACGCGAATCCGGAAAGCCGGAAAATATCATCGACAAGATGGTTGAGGGCCGCATGCGCAAGTTCTACGAAGAATCAGTTCTTCTTGAGCAGATCTTCGTCATCGATGGCGAAACCAAAGTTGGCAAAGTCATTGAGAACGCTGCTGGCGACGTCGGCGCACCGGTTGAATTCGCCGGATTTGCGCGGCTGGAACTCGGCGAAGGCGTCGAGCAGTCGGACGACGAAGAATAGTCTCGCATTAAGCGTACCGTTCCGGCGGCGCGCTTGAGCGATAACCCATTGAGCCGCCGTCCGGAATTAACCTGCCGGGCGGCGGTTTTCTTGTAATTGGCGGTTTCCTTTTCAGATGGAACGCCTAATCTGCGGCGTGACTCGACTAGAGGGCGAATGAGATGACCAACGCAGCGAACGCGGGCGCGGCCAACGCAGCAAAATTCAAGCGAGTTCTATTGAAGGTCTCCGGCGAGGCGCTGATGGGGCCCGCCCAGTACGGTATCGATAATGATACAGTTTCTCGCATCGCACAGGAAATAAAAGATGCCAAAGAGCTAGGCGTTCAGGTCTCACTCGTAATCGGCGGCGGAAACATCTTCCGCGGTGTGTCGCCTGGGGCGCGGGGCATGGAACGCGCCAGCGCTGATTATATGGGTATGCTCGCGACGGTGATGAACGCGCTCGCGGTGCAAAATGCACTGGAACAGATCGGGCTTTATACGCGCGTCTTGTCTGCAATTGAAATGACCGCGATCTGCGAGCCTTACATTCGCCGTCGCGCCATCCGGCATTTAGAAAAAGATCGGATTGTGATTTTCGCCGCGGGAACTGGCAATCCGTTCTTCACGACAGATACCGCAGCAGCATTGCGCGCTGCGGAGATGGGCTGTGACGCCCTTCTAAAAGGAACGCAAGTGGACGGCGTTTATTCCGCTGATCCGAAAAAAGATCCGAATGCCGAGCGTTTTGAAAAATTGACCTATCATGAGGTTTTGATGCGGGACTTGAAAGTGATGGATCAAGCCGCCATCTCTCTGACGCGCGAAAGCAATATCCCGATAGTCGTGTTTCCGATCGGCCAGTCCGGCGGCGTCGTTGGCGCCTTAACAGGCACAGGGCCATCGACGATTATTTCGGATCAGCCCTAGGGTCATCAGGATTTCGCCTTAATGTCAGCCAATTAGCTGTTGATGGAGAATAACAAATGAGCAACGACGGCATTGATTTGAAAGATTTGCGGCGGCGCATGGATGGCGCCATCGCCGCCTTGAAGACTGAGTTCGGCGGACTGCGCACGGGCCGCGCCAGCGCAAGTCTAGTCGAACCGGTTGACGTTGACGCTTACGGTTCAAAATTGCCGATGACGCAAGTCGGAACAATTTCAATTCCCGAGCCGCGAATGATTACCATTCAAGTCTGGGACAAAGGTCTGGTTGGCGCCGTTGAAAAAGCGCTCCGTGATTCCGGTCTCGGTATCAATCCAGTCGTTGACGGTCAAAGCGTTCGTATTCCGATACCGCCGCTCACTGAAGAACGCCGCGGTGAACTCGCAAAAGTCGCCTCAAAATACGCCGAAGAAACCAAAGTGGCGATTCGCAACGTCCGGCGCGATGGCATGGAAGCGATCAAGAAGGCCGATGGCATCGGTGAAGACGACCAGAAAAAAATGTCCGAGGACGTCCAGAAATTGACCGATGAAATGGTCAAAGCTGTGGACGAAGCATTTGCGGCAAAAGAAGCAGAAATCATGCAGGTCTAACGGGGCAATACCGAACGATGCAGCCTTCACCGCATATTGACGATGCGCCGGCGGGCGATCCGCCCGGTCCACGACATGTTGCGATTATTATGGATGGAAATGGCCGCTGGGCGAAAGCGCGCGGGTTACCGCGAACGGCAGGACACCGTGAAGGCGTCGAAGCGGCTCGAAGGGCGGTTGAAGCGGCGCGTGATCTAAACCTGTCTTATCTCACACTATATTCTTTCTCGACGGAAAACTGGCGCCGCCCCGCCGGCGAAGTTCGCGATCTGATGGGGCTTCTCAAAGAGTTTATCGGCGGAGACTTGCCGAAATTGAGTGAGGAGGGGGTGCGTGTCCGAATTATCGGCGACCGCGAAAACCTGACGCCGGATATAAAATCGCTGGTTCAAAAAGCTGAGCGGGAAACGAAACATAACCACCGCTTCACCCTGCAAATTGCATTTAATTATGGCGGTCGAGACGAAATTGTTCGCGCAGCAAAGAAAGCAGCCAAAGCCATAAAATCCGGTGAGTTGAAGGAAAAACATCTAACCGAAGCTGCGTTCGCAAAATTTCTGGACACCGCAGACGTTCCTGATCCAGACCTTGTGATTCGCACCAGCGGCGAACGCCGGATATCAAACTATTTGATCTGGCAGGCGGCGTACGCGGAATATGTGTTCCTCGACGTGCTATGGCCGGACTTCAATCTTGATGTTTTTCGAGCCGCAATAGATGAGTTTCATCAGCGCGAACGCCGGTATGGCGGCGTTGAAGCTGTCGCGCCGTAACTCGCATGAATGGCGTTGAGCACGAGAGCGTAAACAACGGCGCGCAGAAACTCCGCTCGCTTGCCTTGCGGGTCATTTCGTCAATCATCCTCATACCAATTGTCGTTAGCGCTATCCATTTTGGCGAGCGCGGATTTACGGCACTAGTCGCATTTTTGTGCGTTGTTATGGTGTTCGAATGGACCCGCATGGTCGAAAGGAAAGAATTTTCACCGGCGTTTTATGTATTGGCGGGGGGCGCCGCGGCCGCAATGTTCGCGGCTTCGTCAGGTAAATTTCTTTTAGCATTTGCAATTGCCGTCACCGGCGGCGCACTCGCCTGGCTGACAGTTCCCAAGTCATCGGATGCGCGCCAATGGGTATTGGCAACTTCGCTTTATATAATCGTTCCCTCGCTTGCGCTCGTCTGGCTGCGGCTGGACGCCGAACAGGGCCGTTCGTTCACATTCCTTTTGTTTCTCATTGTTTGGGCAGCCGATATTGGCGCTTTCATTTTTGGCAAGCTGATTGGCGGCCCGATTATCTCGCATGCCTTGTCGCCATCGAAAACATGGGCCGGGATCGGCGGCGGTGTTTGCGGCGGCATTCTTGCCGGGGCGCTCGCGGCGCCCTTTTTCTTTGGTTCGGAAATGGCGCTCGCCGGCGCACTCCTGGGAAGCGGTCTTGGCGCGTCCTCGGTGCTCGGAGATCTTGCCGAATCGCGAATCAAACGAAATTTCGGGGTCAAAGACATTTCAAGCTTTATTCCCGGTCACGGCGGCGTTCTCGATCGGCTCGACGGGATGATTTTTGCGACGATTGCCATGACGGGCGTTTATTTCGTCTATATGTTGTTATAAATGCCCTAATCGTGATTGGGGTAACTGGGTCAGGGGATCTTGCGGCGCGCCGCTGAGAGAGTGATGAAAAAGCCAAGAAAAATTACAATTCTCGGATCCACCGGGTCGGTCGGTGAATCGACGCTCAGCTTGCTGGATTTCGCCGCGGCTCGTGGCGAATCTGAAGTTGAAATTGAAGCGCTGACAGCTAATCGTAATGTACAAGGGCTCGCCGAACAGGCGCGAAAATTCCGCCCGAAATTCGTAGCTGTTGCCGATGAAACGAAACTCGACGATTTGCGCGCTGCGGTCTCAGGTCTTGATGTCGAAATCGGCGCCGGCCCATCGGCGATTGAGGAGGCTGCCTCTCGTGATGCTGAATGGGTGATGGCGGCGATTGTCGGGGCTGCTGGTTTGCGCCCAACGTTGAAAGCAGCGGCGCGTGGAGCAGATATCGCGTTAGCCAATAAAGAGTGTCTCGTATGCGCTGGCGAATTGTTGATGAAAACCATCAAAGACGCCGGCGGGAATCTTTTGCCGGTCGACAGCGAACACAATGCGATTTTTCAGGTCTTCGATTTTGACCGACCGAATCGAATCTCGCGTCTGATTCTTACAGCGTCAGGCGGCCCGTTCAGAATGGCTACAAAAGAAGAGATGGCGGTGAAGACACCGGCCGAAGCAGTTGCGCATCCGAATTGGGATATGGGCGCCAAGATTTCGGTCGATTCCGCAACAATGATGAATAAGGGGCTTGAGCTGATCGAAGCCGATCACATCTTCCCCGTCAGTCATGAGCAGATTGAAATTCTGGTGCATCCTCAGTCGGTGATTCACTCTATGGTTGAATATGTGGACGGCTCAGTCCTCGCCCAATTGGGAACGCCGGATATGCGCACGCCAATTGCTTCGACCCTTGCCTGGCCAGACCGCATGCCCAGCCCAAGCGAGAAGCTGGACTTCGCAAAGGCATCTAAGTTAACCTTCGAAGCCCCTGATCTGGAACGTTTTCCGGCGCTTCGGCTAGCGCGTCAGGCGGTATCTGCTGGGGGGCCAATTCCAGCGGCTTTGAATGCTGCAAACGAAATCAGTGTCGCAGCATTCCTCGAGGGGCGTGTCAAATTTCTTGATATTGCCGCAATTACCGAGCAGGTAATGGAGCAGACGGGACGCGACAGCGGCCCAGGCGCGCTTTCAAACCTCGACGATGTGATAGAAGTCGACGGGCGGGCGCGCAAATGGGCTGAAGAGATAGTTGCCGCAAAAGCGGCGGCGTAATAGGGGCGTTTGTTGTCTATGGAGGTTGCAGGGATCTCTGCCGCGTCGATTTTGGTACTACCGATTACGCTGATCGCATTCGCGATCTTGTTGATGGTCATCGTCTTCATTCATGAATACGGCCATTTTTCTGTTGCGCGCCTGTTGGGCGTTCGCGTTGAGGTGTTTTCAATTGGCTTCGGCAAACCGTTTTTAAAATGGGTGGACAAAAAGGGCACCGAATGGCGCCTCGCACCCTGGCCGCTCGGCGGCTATGTAAAGTTTTTCGGTGATTTGAATCCCGCGTCGCAAGCATCGCCCGAAGTTACTGACGAAGCACAAGACGACGCGAAGCCGGTGACAACACAGTTTCCGCGGCCCGGTCAGGAAGACGAAATCGCGCAAACCATGAGTGCGGAAGATCGCAAAGTCTGTTTCCATTTCAAACCGTTATGGGCTCGCGCAGCGATAGTCGCCGCTGGTCCGTTCGCCAACTTTATTTTGGCGATCGCGATTTTCACGGGCCTCTTTATGGGGTTTGGTCGTTCAATCCTGGAGCCTGTGATCGGCGCTGTATCGGAAGACAGCGCCGCATACGAGGCAGGTTTTGAGCCAGGCGACTTGTTGTTGTCTGTGAACGGACGTGAAATTTCGCAGTTTAATCAACTCTATGACCGCGTTCTTTTAGGCGGCGGTGAAGAGATGGTTTTCGAAATTGAACGCGGCGGCAATCAACTGACCATACCGGTTACGCCGCGCCGTGTCGAAGACACAGATCGCTATGGCAATCCGATTGAGCGCTGGCTCCTTGGTATTGCACCTGATGGCAATGCGGTTGAATTCAAGAAATATGGGTTTTTTGCTGCAATGCGAGAAGGCGTCGTCGAGGTCAACCGCGTCCTATCCATGACGATCAAATATCTCGGCAAAATCATCACCGGTAAGGAAAATGCCGAACAACTCTCCGGGCCCATAAAAATGGCCCAATTTGCTGGACAATCTGTCATGTCGGGCTTCGACGATTCGGCCTATTCAGAGCCTCCGAGCTTTTGGACCAAGCTAAAAGTGAGTTTGGTCGACTTCATTTCTCTAGCAGCGGTTGTATCTGTGTCGATTGGGTTCCTGAATCTTTTGCCTGTGCCGGTTCTCGACGGTGGACATCTATTGTATTACGGCTACGAAGCGATTGCCGGAAAACCGCTTGGTGTGCGGGCGCAGGCGATTGGATTTCGGGTGGGCATCGTCTTGCTGGCGTCGCTCATGATTTTTGTGACTTGGAACGACATCAACAATCTACTGCATTCACTTAGTTAGGGCGTCAGCATGAGTTTGATCAAAGCGTTGGCCAGCGCGAGAGTTGCGTTTGCTTTTTCCTTATCGGCGTTGGCCGCCCTAATGACGAGTGCGAGCGCGCAGACGTCGCCTGTGGAACAAGTTGCATCAGCGTCTTCGGATAATCCGATCGAGAGATTGTTCGCCAACGAACCCGCGCCAATCATTCAAAATATCGCTATTCGCGGCAATCAACGCATCGAGCCGGAAACAGTAGGATCGTATTTACCTATTCAGGCAGGCATGCCGGCCGAGCAGGAATATCTAGACCTTTCGCTAAAGACGCTTTTCAACACTGGCCTCTTTTCTGACGTTAAGCTTGAGATGACGCCGGAAGGAACATTGATCATTGATGTTACGGAAAACCCAATCGTCAATCGTGTTATTTTTGAAGGCAACAAGCGCGTCAAAGAAGAAAAGATTGTAGAAGAAATTCAACTGGCGCCGCGCACTGTATACACGCGATCTAAAGTGCAAGCTGATGTTCAGCGCATCATTGAGATGTATCGCGCCAAGGGGCGTTTTGCGGCAACAGTAACGCCGAAGGTCAAACCGCTCGAGCAAAATCGCATCGATGTGATCTTTGAAGTCGACGAAGGGCCAAAAACCGGCATCGCTAAAGTCAACTTTGTCGGAAACACCGTTTTTACCGATAATGAATTACGCGGTGAAATACTGACCAAGGAAAGCCGCTGGTGGCGGTTCTTTTCATCGAACGCCAACTATGATCCCGATCGCCTCGAATATGAGCGCGAACTCCTCCGCCAGCATTATGGACGCCATGGATATGCTGATTTTGCAGTCGTTTCAGCTGTTGCTGAGCTGACGCCCGACAGGAAAGATTTCTTCATTACGTTTTCCGTCGATGAAGGCCCGCAATATACGGTTGGCGAAGTTGAGGTGAAAACCACGCTCGCAAAGCTCGATAGCGAAGTGCTTGAGCGGTTTGTTCCGATCAAAACAGGCGATATTTATGACGCCGAAAAGATCGAGAAAGCGACAGAGTCTCTAACTTTCGCCACCGGCACGACTGGATATGCATTCGTGGATGTTAATCCGCGCCTCAATCGTCATCCAGACACAAACACGATTGATTTAACGTTCCAGGTGAACGAGGGGCCGCGCGTTTATGTTGAACGCGTTAACATCAAGGGCAATACGGCCACGCTTGATAAGGTAATTCGGCGTGAGCTTCGTATCGCGGAAGGCGATCCGTTCAATCGCGTTTTGGTTGATCGATCCAAAGCCCGCTTGCGTGCGCTTGGTTTCTTTAAAGAAGTCGAAATTGAAGAAAAACCAGGTTCGGCGCCCGACCGCACGGAGCTGGACGTATCGGTTCAGGAGCAATCGACAGGATCATTCAGCGTCGGCGTTGGTGTGTCGTCCACTGAAAACTTTATTGTTGATGCTTCGATTGAGCAGCGCAACCTTATGGGTCGGGGGCAATTCTTACGCTTCCGTGTCCAAGCAAGTTCGCGGACGCGCCTTGTCGATTTGCGTTTCACGCAACCATATTTCCTTGATCGAAACCTCGCCGCTGGCGGATCTTTGTTCAATCAGCGCACGAACTTTATTGAATCGGGTTTTGTTCGTAATCGAGTGGGTTTTGGCCTTAATGCCGGTTTTCAAGTCTCTGAATATGGCCGCGGCGGCCTCAATTATCTTTTGACGCGCGATAATGTTCGAATTGAATCTCAGTCTAGTCAGACAGTTGCAAACGGCGCTGATCCGACATCGATCCTCATCCCGGGTGCGATGCCAATTACGACGGGACCGGCAGTAGACTTTTTGGGTAATCCGGTCCTTGACGGCGCTGGTCTGCAGGCAACGAGCGTAGTTGCGCAATTGTGCGATTTCGTCATTCAGTCTGTTTCGCCGACCTGCGCTTCGCGTGGTAAATTTCTGACGTCTCTTTTGGGCGCTAGTCTTTCGTTTGATACGCGCGATGATCCGTTCAAACCGACGCGCGGCTGGCGTATTCAGGGGGGCGTCTCATTCGCCGGGATTGGCGGCGACGTGAACTATTATCAAGGAACGCTCCAGGGAGCTTATTATAAGCACCTGTTCGGCGGCTTTGTCGGCGCCCTTAAGGGGCGCGCTGGCTATATAGAGGGCTATGGCGGTGATGATGTTCGGCTTTCTGACCGGTTCTTTGAGGGAGCGGCAACTTTCCGGGGATTTGAAGTTGCTGGCGTTGGCCCACGATTTTTGAGTAGCGGAACGCCAATAGATCCAACTGATCCGTCTCGAGGCAACATGCCGGTGATAGACCGAGATGGTAATTTTGTTGGTCAGGCGTTAGGCGGTAAGGCTTATGCGATCGGGTCGGCGGAAATTTTGCTGCCATTGCCTTTGCCGGATGAATATGGCATTCGCGCAGCATTGTTTACGGATTTTGGAACGGTCGGTCTCTTGGACGACAGCTCCAAAGTGATCAATTCGAACCCTGCGTTCTTCCTTGATCTGGACGGCGACGGTATCGCTGAAACGGCGCCTGTGTTTGATAATCTTGCGCTACGGGCGACAGCCGGTGTGTCCGTCAGTTGGGATTCGCCGTTTGGACCGGTTCGATTCGATTTTGCGAAAGTACTTCGTAAGGAGGAATTCGATCAGACCGAAGGATTTCGATTTAGTGCTGGGACGAGCTTTTAAACGAGTAGAGGTGTAAAATGAGAAATAGATTTTTAGCGGTCGCGGGCATTGTGGCCTTAACGGTCGTTGGTGTTGTCGGAGCGTCGCTAAATGGCGCCATAGCGCAGGGTGCGCAAAAGCCACCGGTGATCTTAGTCGTCAGCCGCGATATTCTAGTGGCGCAGTCCAAAGCCGGCAAGACGATTCCTGACCAGGCAGAAAAAGTTCGCGATTCCGTTTCTAAGGAACTGGAAGCAGAAGCGAAGAAACTACAGGACGATATTGAAAAATATCAAAAGAACGCGTCGTTGATGTCTGACGAAGTTCGTGCGTCCACAGAGAAAGAACTGGCGGTGCGCCAGCAATATGGTTTGCCGCAGCGGGTGCAAATCATGGAGCAAGCGTTTCAAATGGCCGTTCAAAACGCACAAACCAAGATTCTTATCGAGTCGCAGCCAATCCTGAAAGACATAGTCGATAAGCGCGGCGCTACGGTTCTGCTTGATCGAGCCGCCGTTATGTATGCGTCGCCGGATGCAGACATTACGCAAGAAGTACTCGCTGAGCTAGACAAGAAAATGAAAGATGTTGAGGTTCAAAAAATATCGCTTTCAGAAATCGAAAAGCAACTGAAGGAAGCGCAGGCCGAACAAGCAGCTGCGCAGAAAAAGTAACAGCTTACTCGCGTTCTGACGATTTTAACGATAAAAACGGCCGGCGATTAAATCGCCGGCCGTTTAGCGTTTCACCGAAGCAGGGATAAAATTCGTCATGCCAGACGAACGATTTTTTGGGACATACGAGACGCTTAGCGTCGCTGAAATTGCAGCGTTGCTAGGCGCGGCGGCATCGCCGACAAACAGCGCAGCATACGCCATATCACGTGCTGCAACCGTAACCGACGAGGATTTGTCAGACGCCGTCATTCTTTGTTCTTCGCGCGATAGCCTGGAAAAACTTAGTCAACGAGATTTCGGACTTTGTCTAACCACGGAAAAACTTCGCGCCGAGTTCGATGAAGCAAAGGGGACCGTCATTGCCGTATCATCGCCGAAACTTGCATTTGCGATGGTTACGGAAAAGCTTCATTTTTCACTCGAGGAAAAAGAACCGGAAACAGAACATGCAAAGCTGAACGGCGCTGATATCCATTCCACCGCATTTGTCGCGGCGTCCGCTGAAATCGGCAATAGTGCAGTCATTGGCGCAAATTCATATATCGGCCGCGGCGTCGTCGTCGGCGACGATGTTCAAATCGCTGACAACGTCTCTGTCACTCATGCGATTATTGGTGCTCGAACGTCAATTTTTGCCGGCGTCCGCATCGGGCAAGCAGGATTTGGTTTCGTGCCGGGACCGAATGGGCTTGTCCGAGTGCCGCAATTAGGCCGCGTCATCATCGGTGAAGACGTTGAGATTGGGGCCAATACGACCATTGATCGAGGCGCACTCAGCGACACAACCATCGGAAATTGTTCAAAGATCGACAATCTCGTCCAAATCGGCCACAACGTGCAAATCGGTGCGAATTGTGTCATTGCCGCGCAATCCGGTGTATCAGGCAGTTGTATAATCGAAGACGGCGCGATGTTGGGCGGGCAAGTTGGGCTCGCTGATCATTTGCGAGTGGGAGAAAAAGCCCAAATTGCGGCGCGCGCAGGATTAATGCGGGACGTGCCGGCAGGAGAACGTTGGGGCGGCGCACCGGCGCGGCCCATTAAGGACTGGCTGCGCGAAACCGCAGCGCTGACGAAACTGGCGAAGAAGCGGTAACTTGCATGACAAAAATCGAACCCGGAAAATCGACCCTTAACCTTGAAGAGCTGATGCTGCTCCTGCCGCATCGCTATCCAATTTTGCTGATTGATCGGCTCGTCGAAATTAAACCGGGCGACAGTGCGGTCGGGATCAAAAACATTTCCTATTCTGACCCTGTTTTTCAGGGTCATTTTCCCGAAAAACCGATCTGGCCTGGCGTTTTCATGATTGAGGCGATGGCCCAGGCGGCTGCGGCATTTACTGCCTATACTGAGGAATTGAACGTAGACGGAAAGATCATTCTTTTTATGGGGGTTGAAAAAGCAAAGTTTCGCCGGCCGGTAGTGCCGGGGGATCAATTGAGAATTGCGGTGCGAACGGTTCAGCGGCGTATGCCGGTCTGGCGATTTGCCGGGGTTGCAGAAGTCGACGGCAAAAAGGTCGCCGAAGCGGAATACTCCGCAATGCTCGCAGATGCACAATAGGCGAAATTGCTTCAACGCATGAAAATTCATCCGACAGCGATAATTGAGGAGGGGGCCGAGCTTGCTGATGATGTTTCCATTGGTCCCTATTGCTTTGTTGGAGATGGGGTAAAGCTTGGAGCCGGCGTAACGCTCAAATCGCATGTCGTTCTTGAAGGCGACACAACTATCGGTGAGCGCACTGAGATTTTTCCATACGCTACGTTGGGGCAGGGGCCCCAGCACCAGCGCTTCACCGGTGAAAACACTAAGCTGATTGTCGGCGCCGACACTATTGTTCGAGAATATGTCTCGATGAACCGGGGCACTACTGGCGGCGGCGGTGTCACAAAGGTTGGCGATGGCGGGTTTTTCATGGTCGGTTCAAACATCGCTCATGATTGTCAAGTCGGCAACGGCGTAATCCTTGCAAATAATGCGACCGTTGGAGGACACGTCGAGATTGGCGACCACGCGTTTTTGGGCGGCGTTTGCGCAATTCACCAATTCACGCGCATCGGCGATTATGCCTTTGTCGGCGGCGGCGCTGTGGTCGTGGCCGATGTCATTCCTTACGCTTCTGCATTCGGTAACCGCGCGCATCTGGCTGGTTTGAATATAGTTGGTATGAAGCGCCGTGAAACGCCGCGGGACACAATTCACAAAGTGCGCGCCGCATACAAAATACTGTTCGATGTAGACGGGACCATGGCGGAACGCGTCGAAAGGGTGCGCGAAAAATATTCGCAATGTTCCGAAGTCGCGCGAATTCTTAAATTTATTGACCGGGACGCAAGTCGTTCCTTGATGCTGCCGGAGCGATAACTCTCGTGCCGCGGTGGAAGAAGCTTGGCATCATTGCTGGAGGCGGCGCATTGCCGGCGCGCATTGCATCGGCATGTGCAGGACGCGGCGAAGAATTTCATGTTGTGCGAATAATTGGATCCGCTGATGCGGGTCTCACCAAATTCACTGGCGATAACTGCGCGATCAGTGAAGCCGGCAAGGTCGTCCGTAGCTTGAAAGCAGCAGATTGTGATGCAGTGATCCTTGTCGGACGAGTTAAGCGGCCGGATTTTCGCTTGCTGAAGCCGGATTGGCGGGGCGCAGCTTTGCTGCCGAAACTGCTCTCTGCGGCCGCGAAAGGCGATGGCGCTATCTTGGATGTTTTGGTCGATATGCTGGAATCGGAAGGGTTTCTAGTGGTTGGCGCCGAAGAAGCATTGGAAGATTTAACCGCGGGCGCAGGCGCCCTTGGCGAGCACTTGCCAACACCGTCCGACATGGAAGACATCAAGAAAGCTGCATCTTTGGTCAAAGCGATTGGTTCATATGACGTCGGGCAGGGCGCTGTCGTCGCTGGCGGGCGCGTTCTGGGAATTGAGGCGGCGGAAGGGACCGATGAAATGTTGCGGCGCTGTGCCGCGTATAAATCCGTGACCGCAACCGGCGTTCTCGTAAAACGGCCAAAGCCCGGTCAGGAGCTCCGCGTCGACCTGCCGGCGATCGGCCCGGAAACGGTGCGCCTTACTGCCGAGGCGGGACTTCGTGGTATTGCCATTGAGGCGGGTTTTGCGCTCGTCATTGATCGAAACGATATGATCGCGCGTGCGAATGACAACGAAATCTTTGTGTACGGATTCACGCTGGAAGAGATTGCTGACGCCGAAAAACATTGGTGACCGCCATAGGCCCAAGAATTATGATATGCGCCGTTGAAGCATCCGCGGATGCTCTTGGCGCGGACTTAATCACAGCGCTACGCGAGCGTTTGCCGGATGCAAAGTTTTTCGGGTGCGGCGGCGCGGCGATGCAGGCGGCTGGGCTCGATAGTATTTTTTCTATCGATAGATTTTCGATCATCGGACCGATCGGCGCATTAAGAGCGTTGCCTGCGGCGATGACCGCCTCGTCGGAATTGGCGGCGCTGGCGGTGCGTGAAAAGCCTGACTGTGCTGTGTTTATAGACGCTTGGTCATTCTCAAAAATGGCGGCCGAGAAACTAAAAAATTCGTCGCCCGAAACAAAACTCTATAAATACGTCGCGCCGCAGGTTTGGGCGTCGCGTCCAAAACGCGCCGAAAAACTCGGGCAATTGTTCGATGGTGTGATGACGCTTTTCAATTTTGAACCAAGGTGGTTCGAACCGCATGGCGTTAAAGCTCAGTTTGTCGGGCATGGCGGATTTCACAACGCCAAAATTGCGGCAAACCAATCCTCGGCGTTCCGCGCAGACTACGCCGTTGGCGATGCGCCCGTACTGGCGGTTCTTCCCGGCAGTCGCCCGGCGGAAATTGCACGCCTCATGGACCTGTTCCGCAAAGTAGCGATGGATGCGGTAGCCGCTGTTCCTAACCTTCGCATCGCGGTTTGTGCTGCAAATAGCGTTGAACCGATTGTTCAGGAACGAATTCAGACATGGCCGGCGGGAACGATCGTGGCGCCGGCGGCACGGCGCTATCAACTATTTGGCGCAGCTGACGCCGCCCTCGCAGCCTCCGGCACCGTCACAACGGAGCTTGCGATATTCAATACGCCGATGATTGTCGCTTACCGGATCGATCCGTTGAGCGCCTTCTGGGCGCGGCGTGTTCTGACCATCGAATATGTCTCCATGATCAATATTGCAGCCGGCCAGGAGGTCGTTCCGGAATTCCTTCAGGAAGATTGCACGCGCGAGAAAATCGCGCCGGCGTTGCTAAAACTTCTTACGAACAAGGACGTCGCCGACGAACAGTGGCAAGCTTTTTCAAAATTGACGCAAATGCTCGGCGCCGTCGAAACACCGCCCGCTGAAACGGCGGCGGAAACGTTAATTAATTGGGCCGGCCTGTCGCGATAGTTGCCGATTTTTATCGAATATCCGGTGTTTGTTGTCAGATTGTCGTTTTTCGGTTGATAGCTGTGTCCGTGCGGCCTAAAGCAATGGCTGGCCCTAGGGGTGTAGCTCAGTTGGTAGAGCATCGGTCTCCAAAACCGAGGGTCGTGGGTTCGAGTCCCTCCGCCCCTGCCATTTCATTTTGGTCCGACCCGGAGACATTGGTAACAGATTGTACCTAAGACATAGGTGACAACCTCGCGCCGAACGGGTTGTCGATTGTTTGTAACGTTTTCTGCTCCAGGTCGATATAGCCTAAGTCATAGTCCATAAAACTTGTCAGCCAAATACCGTCATCGACCTCTTTGATTCCCAATTTTTGACCGGCCAGAACCTTTGAGATGCTGATCTTCTTTCGATGCAGGCAAAGGCGGCCGCAGGAAGTGACCATGATATCTCGATCGTGGAACGGATAATCGAGGTCGGGCAGGCCGCGATATTGTTTTGATGACGGGCGATAGGCCTCGGCAGGGGTTTTCATTTTGAGCGCTTCATGTGGCCGTTCATCGTTGAACTCACTGACAAAATCGTCGAAGCGCGCCTGTTGTTGTAGGATGTTTGCCTTCGCCGGTTTGGCTGTTTCCTTTTTCAAGGTCAGATGCATGCGTTCATGACGCCCGTTCTGCTGCGGATGTCCCGGCTTGATGCGTTCAATAGCGATCCCGAGCCTGAGCCACCAGACAGAAAGGCGCGATAATCCGTAGAGTCCATTCGGGCTGGCGAAGGGAACGCCGTTGTCGGATCGAATGGCGTCCGGCAGGCCGCGCTCTTGGAACAAGTTTTGGAAGACCGGGATGGCGCCAGCCTCTTTGACGTTCTCAAGGGCTTCGCAGGCCAGGATCATTCGCGAGGCGTGATCGGTCACTGTCAGGGGGTAACAGTAACGCCGGTCTCCGAGCTTGAACTCGCCTTTGAAGTCGACACACCACAGATCGTTCGGCGCCTGTCCCGTCGACAGCGGCGTGCCTTTGGCCTTTTGGCGTCTGCGCTGCTTGGCGCGTTTCACGAGGCCGTGCCGGTCGAGCACCGCATGCACGGTGCTTTTGGCGGGGATGCGGACATCGCCGGCCAGCCGCCGGACCAGGAGTTCCCTGATTTTGCGGGCGCCCCAATGCGGCTTCTCGCGCTTGCATTCAACGATCAGCCGTTCGATCTGATCCGGCAGTTGATTGGCGTAGCGCACTGGCCGCCGCGAACGGTCCGTCAGCCCGTCCAGCCCCATCTCCTTGTAACGATTGTAGATTTTGTAGCCGGTCTTTCGCGAAATGCCGAACGACCGGCAGACATCGCTCATGGTCTCGCCTTCCAAAAGCCGGGCGACGAACCGCATTCTTTCCTGCTCCACCGAACACTCCTTCCACGGCATCAACACCTCCAGCCAAAAGCCAAAAAGTGTTACCCATGTGTCAGGTACGATGTGTCACCTATGTCTCGGGTCGCTCATTTTATAAATTTGTTTTGCAAATGCTGGAATCCGTATGACTGGCGTTTCAGCTTGCGCCAACGCGGTGTAGAATTGCACCTTTGACGCCGATGGGAGGGTGAATGGCGGAGCGGTCATTCGCAAAAGAAGTCGAGGACTTGCGGATCGGCGCCGGCGAGACTTTTCGCGGCGAGGGGATTCTCGCAGTGACGAAGGCACTTTTGCAGTCCGGCGTATCTTATGTCGGCGGCTACCAGGGCGCGCCGATCTCACATCTGATGGATGTTTTGTCGGATGCACACGATATTCTAGGCGAACTGAATGTGCATTTTGA
>JABDJK010000009.1 GCA_013002535.1 Hyphococcus sp. | reverse complement strand
GGTCTGGACGACGCCGGCAAAACGAACGTTGCGGCGGCGCCGTTAACGCAAGAGGAAATATTCGGGCGCAATGACTTAAAAGATTTCCAGAAAGAAAAAAAGAAGACGTCAAAGGTCAACAATACTTTGGCGTCAAAGGTGATCGAAATCGCCGAAAATAAGCGCGGGAAATACGTTGTCATATTGGAGAATGGCCAAATTTGGCGTCAACTAAGCGCTGATACGGATAAATTGCGTGTGCCCAAAGATGCCTCTGGTATTGGCGTCACAATAAAAAGAAAAGCGCTTGGCGCCCATGTCCTGTCTTTGGAAACCGGCAAACGGTCAATTCGCGTCGAACGAATCAAATGACGCAGTTTTAAAATACGCCGAATTCTTCAATAGCGTCGAAAACGGTCGCGACGAATTTTCGTTCTTCTGCGGATAATTCTGGACGCCATATATCGAAGAGCAAAATGATGCGGTCTTCGTTGCTCTCATTGCGCGCTTCGTGTTCAATCGAATCGTCAAAGATCAACATTTCGCCGTCCCGCCATTTGCGGGTTTGATTGCCAACGCGCAGGGAACAATTACCCGGTGTAATCAATGGCAAATGGCAGATGAGCCGGGTATTCATTAAGCCGGTATGGGGGGGGATGTGCGCTCCTGGCGCCAATCGTGAAAATAGCGCGATCGGAGATTTCCCGGGCAAATTGGCTTGTGGCGTATTTGCCAGCGCAGCCATCGTTTTAGGGCATCTGTCAGCATTTTCATCGATTCGAACGCCGTCCTTCAACAAGTGGAATGCCGACCAATCTTTGCTGCCGGTGAGGGCGCTCGCGCGAACATGCGGCGCGTCGCTGTTGGCGTCGACATAGGGAACAAATCCAGCGTGGTCGGCCAAAAGCGCATTTAGCTCGCCGCGGATATCGTCGGCGGCTGCTATCAGGTCATTTACCCAATTAAATTCTGCAGGATCATAGAATTGCCTTTGGGGCAATTCGGGAAAGTAAAACTTTTCGGGCCGCTGATAGTAGATCTGTTTGCCGCCAAGGAGAATTTCCATGGCCTGTTGATTGCGGCTTCCAGGATCAACGGCGCCTGTCTTTGCGACGCTTTTTCGTAAGAAATCTTGATATTCTTGCGCTGCCTGCGCGCATTTTTGCTGAGCGTGCTGCAACGCCTGCTGTATTTGGGGCGATGGATTTTGCGGCGCAGATTTTAAGGCGGCAAGAAAAAAGGACATCGCTTGCCGGTTTTTCCCAAGGCCGCTCAGAGCATCGCCCTTTATGACCAGGGCATGCACATCACTCTCATTGAATTTTAGAATTTTTTCTGCGGCATTGAGCGCATCTTGATGGCGTCCAATTGCCCGCGCCGACGCCGCGGCGGCAAAAATGTAGTCGTAATTGTAATGATCTGACGAGATGAATTCCGATAATTTGGCAAACGCTGAGGCGAAGTCGCCTCGATGAAAAGCTTCTAGACCAGCCTCGCCGGGTTTTTCATCACTCAGTGTCATTTTTCCCTCTGTTGGGCGCTCATAAGCTTTTGATTTACCGTAGAATTCTGCAAATGAGCAATATTGGCAACGTGTAAAAAAATTTGCATTTTCATATCGCCCGGGGTTAGTTTATCGCAGAATGTAAGAGGAGCGCAGTATAATGTTCACCAGGATCGTTATTTTGACGATTGCCGCCGCCGCCATGGCCGCGTGCACGACCGCCAATAATCGTGCCGTTAAGTCCAATGCAGCCTATCAGGAAGTTGTTGATAAAAACCCGGATATGACTGCAGAAGAGGCCGATACGGCACGCGAATTTGTTATGAAAGAAGAAGACGGAAGCCGCGTTATCTGCAAACGCCGTCAGGTGACGGGTTCGAAATTCCAGAAACGGATTTGCCTGACTTGGGACGAGTGGAAAGCAATCGAAGAGCGCAGCAAAGATTATGCTAGCGAGCTCGATCGTCGCAATCGTCAGGTCAACGTGCCGCGCGCAAACTAGCGCTGGCGAACATTAAATTCGAATGCCGCTCTCGTGAATTCGAGAGCGGCTTTTTCACGCCGCCTCCATGTTCAAAACAACGGACGCGGCATTGACGACGGCGCCAATTCTTATCGCCGCTTGTATTTGGGTAGTCGTGAGCCCGGCATTTCGTACGACTTGTTCATGGGCGTCAAGGCACATGGCGCAGCCATTGATCGCTGAAATTGCAAGCGACCATAACTCAAAATCAACTTTCTCGACGCCAGGCGATCCAATGATGTTCATACGGAGCTTTGCAGGCAGTTTGGTGTAATCGCCAGATGACATTATGTGTGTTGCGCGATAATAGACATTATTCATACTCATGATCGCTGCCGCAGCTTTAGCCGCTTGTTTCGCGTCATCTGATAATTCATTGGCTTCGACCTCAAGCGCGCGAATAACGTCTGGGTTCCCACAAGCGTAAGCCGACGCCAAAAAGGCGCCGAGCTTTTGCTGTGGGTTGAGCGCATCCTCATTCATGAGGGAGCCGAGGTTCAGCCGAACATCTTTTGCGTAATCCGGAATTTTATTGCGCAATTGATCTAGACTCACGTGGTCTCTCCTGTAGTTGGGCGGAATGCGCGGCGCTCTTTCGGTTGCGCCGCCGCTCGGGTTCTCGTCGATATTAAAGTGTATCGCCGCCGATGGGCCGGTTGCATGGGCAAAGTTCATCAGTTTGGAGCGCATCCAATACGCGAAGCGTATCTTGTGGATTGCGGCCCACATTCAATCCATTGACATATACATGCTGGATCACATTATGCGGATCGACGATAAAAGTAGCGCGCAACGCAACGCCTTCGGGCGCGCGAATGCCCAGTCCGTCAATCAATGAACCCGTCGTGTCTGCGAATTGCCATGCGGGATGTTTATCAAGATCAACATGGTCGCGGCGCCAAGCCAGTTTGCAAAACTCATTGTCTGAACTGCCGCCTAAAACGACAGCGTCTCGATCTTCAAATTCTCGCGCAAGGCTTCCGAATTCGGCGATTTCTGTCGGACAAACGAAGGTAAAATCCTTCGGATAGAAATAGATTACTTTCCATTTTCCAGAGAAGCTGTCGCTTGTGATCTCTTCGAATGCCGAGACGCCATCCTCTTCGTGAAAATTAAAACCGGGTTTTACGCCGATGATGTTGAATTCTGGCAGCTTGTCGCCGACACCTAACATTTTTTTCTCCATAATTTGAAATTCTCGGTGCGCCGCAAACGACGCCTAGACGGTAGATAGGCAGATTGATTTTTTAATCAAATAGATTATAATGAATGGTAGGATCGATTTTATCGATGAATTGAGAATTTGATGACACCACTGCCAACGCTTCGGCAATTGCAATTTTTTATGTCGCTTGTGCGGCGTCAGTCGTTTTCGAAGGCTGCCGAGGAATGTTTGGTATCGCAGTCGACCTTGTCGTCGGCAATCAAAGAGATGGAAACGCTATTGGATCAGCAGTTGGTTGACCGTTCAACACGTTCATTTGCTTTGACGCCTGTGGGCGAGGGGGTGGCTCAGCGCGCGCCGGCAATTCTCGCCTCTGTCGAGGATTTAGCGCGATCCGCCGGCAAAAAGGAGCCTCTTAGCGGGGAATTTCACCTCGGCGTTATTCCAACAATTGCTCCATTTCTTTTGCCTAAAGCCACACAACGCTTAAAGCGAAAATACCCAAACCTCGAATTGTTCTTACGCGAAGATTTAACAGCATCTCTCGGCGAGCGCTTGACCGCCGGGTTGATTGACGCGGCGATCTTGGCTTTCCCGTACGATCTGCCAGGCGTGGAAATGATAGAGGTCGGCGTCGACCCTTTTTGGTTCGCGTGTGACCCGGAACACAGATTTGCAAGTCGAAAGTCTTTGAAGAAAGAGGCGCTGGCTGATTGCAATCTTTTGCTGCTTGAGGACGGTCATTGTTTGCGTGAGCACGCCATCGATGCGTGTGAAATTGCTGATCGTGAAACGAGAGATGCGTATAGTGCAACGAGTTTATTTACGCTCACGCAAATGACGCGCTCAGGGCTTGGTGCGACGCTCCTGCCGGAAATGGCGGTTCGCGGCGGTCTTGCGCGGTCTACGGGGCTCGTTGCGATACCATTTTCCAAACCGTCGCCAAAACGCATAATTGGCGTCGCCTGGCGCAAAGGATCTGGGCGCGGCGATGAAGCGCGCGCGATCGCTGATATCTTGTCCGGCTTATTTTAATTACGCGGTTTTTTGCGGCTCTGGCGGATGTTTGATGTCCGCTATTTTGCCGTCGTCAGAAAGCATTACGGCAATTGGGCGGGTTGATGCAAATTGCGTTAACACGATCATAACAGTCACCGTGATGGGAACGCTGAGTAGAAGCCCAGCGAATCCCCAGAGCGTTCCCCAGACCGTAAGCGAGAACAAGACGACGAGCGGACTTAAATTTAGCGTGCGGCCGACCAGCCGCGGCTCAACGCCATTGCTCATAATTTGTTCGGCGCCTATCAGGCAAACAAGCGTTGTCAACGACATCCGCAGTCCGCCGCCGTCTGGTTGAACGAGCGCCAGGAGTACGGGCAGTGTAATCGCTGAAGCTGCGCCAAATATCGGGATATAGTTTAATATGAAAATCAATAGCGCCCAGAAACCGGCAAATTGAACGCCGATCAAAAGCATGATGATAAAGCTGATAGTCGCGGTGACGAGGTTGCTCATGGTTTTTACAGTGATGTACTGGCGCACCATAAAACTGATATCAGCGAGGGTTTCATTGATGACGCGCCGTTCACGGTCATCGGCGCCCAACAAATTAATTTTCTTCAGAATCCGACCGCGTTCAATCAACATGAAAACGAGATAAAGGAAGATCGTGATAAAGGTCAGGAAATTCGACGTAATTGCGCTTAGGCTGCTGGCGATCCGCGACAGAAGCGGTCTGATGAGATCGAGTGCGGATTGTTGCAGTTGATCGACGCTGCCTATGAACTCGCGAGGCAGAAAATCTATACTCTTTATGAATGCAATGCCTTCACCGACGATTTGCCGTAGCCGGGTTTCGTACTTTGGCCATTCCGCGATCAGTGTTTCGACATTGCTCTTCACAATTTCAATGAATACCATGGCGCCGGCGCCAATTACGGCAAATGCTATGAGAAAACCGAGCCAATCCGGAAAAAACTTACCGATTAACGGCGTACGTTTGATGCTCTCTTTCAATGTGTAAATCAGGAAACATAAAAATCCGGCAATTACGAGCGGGATAAGAACTCCGCGGCCAATAAACGCGATAAACCCGAACAAGACCGCGACCGCTAAGCCATAAAATATTCGTTCGATACCGGTGTTTGGAGGCGCGGTCGGCATAGATGTCTCCCTGATTGCGTAAAAAAATCTCTAGGATGGTTTGGCTTAGATCGCCAGTCCCGCCGAAGTGGCAATTTCCATGCTGCATTGCCTTTTAGCAGCGCGATCAAATTTTATTGCGGCGGGAAACGTGTTAGGGGGCTATACTCGGCATGCTAACATTGCGGACGGAGTATACGTGCAGTCTTTTACAATATCGAAAGCGCAAATTGCCCGTATTGTAGGCGCTGCGATTGCGGATGAGCTGTCGCGCGGCTTTAATCGCCACTTTGACTTCATGACAATTGCTTCATGGGATGAACAAACGCCTCTTGGCGAAGGCGGCATTGGGATGTCTCAGTCGGAACGGACGGCTTGCGCTGCGCGCCTTAAAGCTTTTTTCGGGATCGATGATACGGGCGCCAGCGCGTCGTGGTCCAATGCTGTTAAGATCGCAGACTGGGCGCGCGTGATTGAGCGCTGCGTAAAGCAGCGTTTGACGAAATTTTCTTTCAAGTCCGCTGCGCGGACAGAAGAAACATCTGCTCACGAACACAATGCTGATTCCGTTTTTCAGGATGCGGCTGCGGCGGCTAACCTACTTGCAGGGCGCCGTCGTTTGCTCTCGCTCGTTGCGCCGCATAGTCTGCTTGGTTTTGTCCTGACGATTTTATCGCCTAATTTACTGCGAATTCCATCAATTGACGGGCGCGGATTGACTGCAGACTTCCTCGCAGAGTCTTTATCCTACGGAGATGTCTTAATCGCTACGCCGACATTATGGCGATATATGATGCAAGAAAAATTGCAGGCGCCCAACAACACTATGGCCGTTTCGTTTGGCGAGCCAATGACGGCGGATTTGGCGAGCGATATGCGAAAAGCCGGTTTTGGCGTACTGCGCGAGCTCTATGGCTCGACTGAGGCGGGACTAATTGGCTGGCGCGATTCGCCGAGTGACAGTTTCGTTCTGTTTGATCACTGGTTGCATGATGGAGAGATGTTGTTGCGTTTAGCGCCAAACGGGGCGCGACTGGCTCAGAACTCAGTCGATTTCATTGATTGGACTGACGAACGCAGCTTTCGATTGGGCGGCCGACGCGATGGGGCCGTTCAGATTGCAGCGGTCAATGTGTTTCCTGATGACGTCGCACGCCGCCTTGAGGCAGCTCCGGAGATCGAAAGTTGCCGAATACGTGTCGGGCGTCGCGGCGACGGTGTGAACAGTATTATCGCTCACATCATATTGAAAGACGGAAGGGCCCCTAGCGATAGCGTGGCGCGCTCTATTGATGCGTGGTGTAGAGCCCATTTGCGCCAACAGGAACGTCCTCGTATCTATCAATTTGAGGCGCCGGAATAAAAAAGCCCCGCAAAATGCGGGGCTTTTATGAAAGCAAAGTATTTAGACTATTCGTCTTCGGTCGCTGCCGCCTGGGCCTGACCAAGTTTTGCTGCGACCTGGTTGGCTACCGTAGCAAAACCGTCTTGACCGTCACCCACAGTTGCCGTGGCTTCGCAATTGGTGGTGCAATTATATGTAGTTCGGTGAACCCCACGATTTAACGTGAGCATACCAGAACCCATTGTGCGTACACGAACCATAAGATTTTGAACTGGCTCACCCGCTTCGTCGAAGATATAAATGTTAGTCAAGCCCGGCGCTTTGCCAAACAGCAACAAGTTTTTGTTGTCTTGCACAGTTACATCAGCAATCGCAGGATTGCCCACAACGATGCTTTGGGCGGGGTTTTCAAGTTTATATGGTCGCACCTGATCCATTGTAAGCCACAATTGTTCTGCAGCAGCTGCATTTGAAAGGCCGATAAACGCCAAAATGGTCGCGATAACCGTGCGCATGTCACAATCCCTCGTAATTTCCCGGAAACACTACGCTGGATGAGTCAATGATCTATTAAGCGTATGGCGCATATTGAAGGAAACACAATTGAATTTCGATATCGGGTTTACGAGGTTTTAAACTGCGGCTGTTAAGGAGCGGTTGGGCCCTGGAGAAAACGATGTCAGCAACACCGATAGCACTTCCCGCACCAAGTGAAGAAATCGTTTCCGTACTCGACAAAATTGATTTGTTTGCGAATTTGCCAGACGCGGTTTTCGAAACGCTTTCAGAAAATAGCGAGCAGCGCGATTATGCAGCTGGCCAGACAATATTCTCCATGGGTCAATATGACGGGGGCGAAATCCTTATCGTTGAATCGGGAAAAATGCGTGTCACGATTGTTGAGGCTGACACCGGCGCCATGTTTATTGACGAGTTTTCAGAGAACGATATTTTTGGGCTCGAAATTGCGATGAGTTCAAGCAGTGCAGAAGCGGTGCAACAATTGTCAGTGACAGCGGAAGAGGATTGTTCGGTCGTCGCCATTGACGCGACAACCTTTCGTTCTCTCGCCGGGCAGCGACCCACCCTGATGCGTAATGTCGCGATGCATTTTGCGGCTGAGCTTTCTATTTTGCGTTATCGGTCCATGGCTGCGCAGGCGGCCCCTGAGCAACGCGTTTATGCCGCGCTTCTCGAATTCGTAAAAAGGGACAATGTCACCGGCGTGTGGCGTATTGAATCAATGCCGAAGCACCGTGAACTTGCGGACATGGCAAATGTTGAAGAATCTGACACGGCCAATGCTATAGCAACATTGATACAGGAAGGCGTTGCCGTGCGCGACTACCCTGGCATGTTAATAAATGACATGACCCGACTCGGGCAATTGTCACGATAGCGTTAACCCGCATTAACCATATGATACGTATACAGAAATAATTACAGTGCGTTCATTCTTTTTTTACGCGTCTCCGCAATAGTGCGTTAGTCGAGAGGCGTATCCTCTCAACAGTGCAAGTGAAGAGTAAGCAGGAGTCGACAAAATGAAAACTCTCATCGAACGTTTTAAGAAAGACGAAGAAGGCGCAACAGCCATCGAATATGGCCTGATTGCTGCGCTTATCGCGGTTACAATTATCGCCGCGTTGAACGCTGTTTCAGGTTCGCTTTCTAAGACCTTCTCTAAGGTTTCTGGTGAACTGGACACAGCGTCCAAGTAATCGCCTGAACAGCACAAACCGTTCTCCGGAACGGCTGGCGAAAAAGGAGGCCAAATGGCCTCCTTTTTTTGTTTATGTCTAACGTATCATTAAGGCGGCAGGGTTAACGTCGTTTCGTCTTGAAGCGGAGAATGTCAGTGCTGATTGCTTATATCGCGCTTTCTGTCTTTCCTGCAGCTCTCGTTGTTGCTGCAGCGAACGACATTTATGAGTTCAAAATTCCCAATTGGGTTTCGATCATCCTTATCGCCGGGTACCCGGTAGCTGGCCTCGCTGCCGGCGCTCCGGCTGGTGTGATTGTTGAGGGGTTTGCCGTCGGTGCTGCGGCGCTGGCCGTCGGGTTTAGCTTGTTCGCATTCAATATTGTCGGCGGCGGCGATGCTAAGTTGCTCGCAGCGACGGCGCCATGGATGGGCGTCTCCGCAATCGCTGGGTTTCTTTTTTACACAGCGATCGCCGGTCTCGCACTGATCGTAGTGTTAATGACGTTTCGGAGCTTGCCGGTGTTGCCGGTCTATGCGCGCGCGCCATGGATTTTAAAGCTTCATGATCGAAAGAAGGATTTGCCTTACGGCGTCGCAATCGCGGCCGGCGGGCTTATTAGTTTTTCGCAAACGCCTTTCTTTCAATTGGTGTTTGGCGGTTAACAGATTGAGTTAACGTAGTTTTGAGGAGTTTGACACACGATAGACGCCAAAGAATAGCCGCGTGTGCAAAACCAAATGAGTCAGGGTGAATTAAAATGAATGTCAGAGTAGTTGCCAGCCTCGGCGTAGCGTTATTTGCGGGTGTAGCGGCGTATTTCATTGCGACGTCAATGTCCGGCAATGATGATCCAGTTCAAATCGTTGAGCCGATTAAGGAAGAAACGGTCCGCGTTTTGATTGCCACGCGCGATATTCAGCGTGGCGAACGTTTGCAGATCGAAGATGGCAACTGGGTCGCGTGGCCAAAAAAAGCACTCCAGCCAAGCTTTATTACCGACGAATTGCCTGAAAGCCGTGACGCGGTTGTCGGTGGTGTCGCTCGAGCAATGATCATTGCGGGCGAACCAATCGTTGCGGCGAAGGTTGTTCAAGCTGGCGATTCTGGTTTGATGGCGGCGATCCTATCGCCAGGTATGCGCGCCGTAACGATGCGCGTTTCGCCTGAAACATCTTCAGGCGGATTTATCCTTCCGGGAGACCGCGTTGATGTTCTGCACACGTCAGGCCGTGACAATTCGGCAAAGACAAAGTTGATGTTCGAAGATGTCCGCGTTCTTGCTGTTAACACGCTTTACTCGGAGAATACGGAAACCCCGCATATCGACGGCGTGAATGTGACGCTCGAAATGGCGCCGCGTGACGCAGAAGGATTTACGTCGGCGCGCACGGGCGGGTCATTGAGCCTCGTTCTCCGAAGTATTTTCAAACCTGAAGGCGACGTTGTCGCCCAGGAACGCCGTTCAACCGATGTGAATGTGATCCGTTATGGCCGTTCGTAAGATGAGTATTTTGATTAGGGGTTCAAAGATGACTATTGCAGAAAAAGCAATCGACCTTTTGAGAACGGTCACGCGAAAGACAGCAAAGATTTCGTTTGCTTCGCTCGCAGCATTTGCTGTTGTGGCGACGCCGGCGTCAGCGCAGCGCGGTTCGCAACCGGTATCAATCGATACTGGCGGCGCCAGCGCAGTCTCAAAGAGTATCGTATTGCCGCTCGACAAAGCAGCGATCGTCGAATTACCGCGCGCCGCGGCTGACGTTCTGGTTTCTCAACCTGGCGTCGTCGACGCTGTTGTGCGATCTCCGCGCCGAGTATTCTTGCTCGGACTGGAAGTGGGTCAAACCAACGCGTTTTTCTTTGATGGCCGCGGCCGTCAAATTTTGAACCTAGAGATTCGTGTAGAACGCGATATGGACGCGCTCGCTGAGCTGCTCGGCCGTGTTATGCCGAATAGCCGCATAGAGATTGACGCGGTAAATGACAATGTCATTCTTCGCGGCACAGTTCAGACGGCCTCGGAAGCCGCAAATGCTCAATCGCTGGCGGCGCGGTTTGTCGACGATGAAGAAAAAGTCGTCAACATGCTGGCTATCCGCGATCCTTCGCAAGTCATGTTGAAAGTTCGCATCGTTGAGATGCAGCGCACATTGCTTAAGCAGCTTGGTGTTCAGACATCAGGATCTGTTGTTCTCTCGGACGCAGTATTCAATTTTGCGGCGGCAAATTCTATTGCGTCGAGCGGCGGTCTGGCGCTGGATGGGACGAAATTCGACACGGGCGATCTGGAACGTTTGGACGCTTCCTTTCAGGCATTCGAAACGACGGGCCTTATCCGTATTCTTGCTGAACCAAACCTTACGGCGGTTTCTGGTGAATCAGCGCGGTTCCTCGCTGGTGGTGAATTTCCTGTGCCCGTGGGTCAGGAAGACGGCGTTATCTCTATCGAGTTTAAAGAGTTTGGCGTCGGCCTCGGATTTACGCCAGTGGTGATCGCCAAAGGGCGCATCAATATGCAAATCTCAACAGAGGTCAGTGAAGTTACCTCAGATAATGCGTTCTTTGTGCCTGGCGCCACGACCATCGACGACAACGGCAACTTGATCACGACGGCTGGACTGTCCATTCCAGGCTTGTCAGTGCGCCGTGCAAACACGACCGTTGAATTGCCGTCGGGCGGTAGCCTCGTCATGGCGGGCTTGCTGCAAGAAGACATGCGCGCGACTATTGAGGGCGTGCCTGGGGTTAAGGATGTACCGGTTCTTGGCCAACTGTTCCGCAGCCGCAATTATCAAAACGCCGAAACCGAGCTCGTAATTATCGCGACACCGTATCTCGTCGAAGGCACTCATGAATCGAAATTGCTTGATCCGACCGAAGGCTTTGTGCCTGCGAGCGACCTGCAAACGATCCTCATGGGCAAACTGGTTTCAACCTACGGCCTTGCTGGCGCCGGCGTCAAAGAAGCGTCGCTGCAGGGTCCAATGGGCTTCATCTTGGATTGAGAGGAATAGACAATGTTTGAAAGTACAATGAAAAAACTGCTTCTCTCATCCGCAGCGTTAACGCTGTCAGCATGCGCGGGCGCCTTCAATGGTCCGGAACACGCGTTGACCGTTGCCGAAGAGCACCCGATTTCGGTCGATAGCCAGGTCGTTACAATGACGCTGGATGTTGATTCGACTATCTCTGAGCTTTCTTCGCTCGATAAAGCTCGCGTGCGAGCTTTTGCGGACGCCTATTTAAACCAAGGCCACGGCCCTTTGACGGTGACGACGCCGTCTGGGACCAGCGGTGATTTCGACGGCAAAGAAAAATCTGCAGACATTCGCGAGGCGTTAAATGACGCGGGCGTACCATGGTCATCGATTTCCGGCGCCGCTTATCGCGCTGGCGGCGAAGGCGATGGCAAGCAAGTCATTCTTTCCTATACGCACTATGTAGCTACGCCCAGCGAATGTGGCGTTTGGTCTGGCTTACGTGCGCGTGACTATCGCAACATGCGTTCGCCAAATTACGGCTGTGCAACACAAAATAATATCGCGGCGATGCTTGCCGATCCGCACGATCTAGTTGCTCCGGCGGCGTTGTCGCCGCGCGATGCAGCTGCTGTGACGCGTGGATATAATTTGTTCCGCGACGGTGAAATTACGTCTTCCGAGAGAGACTCGGAAATCGAAACAGAAGTCTCTGAATAACAAATTTTAGCGCCGACGCCAGGGGATGCGCAGGGAGAATATAATGAGTAATGCAGTAGAACCAGCATTCGAACGCGACGACGATGAAGAGGGCGTCGCCGAAAGTGCAGCCAGCCTTGGGGTGGATGGCGGGCCGGTTGTTGCGGTTAATCAAGGCGTCGACGATTTTGACGAAGACCTTGATGAAATCGAGGATGATGCATGGCTTGATGAAGAGCTTTCCGACGAGGAATTGGCGGCGTTAGGCGAAGAGGATTTCGATATTTCCGATATTTCGGATGAAGAATTGTCTGCGGCGTTGGCCGAAGCAGATTTCGACCATGATGAAGGCTTTAGCGCATCCTTCGACGACGACGGTGCGGATGATGACGCTGATAATTTTGACTACGACCCAAATGAAGCAGCGGAGCAACTTGCTGCGCCGGAAACAGAAGAAATTGAGGCTCCAAGTCAACCGCCAGTCGAAAGTGACGCATCAAGTGATGTGGCTGCCGGCGCGTTGGTTGAGGCTGGCGCAACAATGGTCGCGGGTGCAGACTATGGCGATAGTGTCACGGATATCGTTGATGATGAAGTTGATCACCGTCCTGTGCCGCGCATATCCATTCATGCATTTTGTGAATCGCCGGCAACGACATCGCTCCTGGAGAAGGCTGCAGTCGATCGCCGTTTGAACAAGGCGCACTTGACAATCCACCTCGGTGGAATCTCCAAGGCTGTTGATCAATTCCAGACGACTTCAACGCCGAACCTGATCATCCTGGAAACGACGGCTGCCGGGTCGGAAATTTTTCAACAGTTGAATGCCCTTGCAGAAGTTTGCGATCCATCGACCAAGGTCGTCATTATTGGCCAGGTCAATGACATCATTCTTTATCGCGAGTTGATCCGTCAGGGCATCAGCGAATATATCGTTCGCCCGAATTCACCGCTGCAAATTATAAAAGCAATTGCCGATCTGTATGTGGATCCGTCAGCACCGCCTATCGGCCGCACGATCGCATTCGTCGGCGCACGCGGCGGCGTCGGTTCGTCAACAATCGCACACAATGTTGGCTGGTGCGCTGCTGAAGAATTCCAGAGCGATACGGTTATTCTCGACCTTGATTTACCATTTGGTACTGCGAGCCTTGATTTTGATCAGGAAGCGTCCGCAGGGTTGGTTGAGGCGTTAAGCTCACCTGAGCGGCTTGACGACGTGTTGCTTGATCGCCTGTTGCAAAAGCATACCGAGCATCTCAGCCTGTTTACTGCGCCTAGCATTCTTGACCGCGATTACGACATTGACGATCAGGCTTTTGAAACTGTGATTGATGTTGTTCGTGCAACCGCGCCGACAATTATAGTTGACGTTCCGCATATGTGGACTAGCTGGTCGAAACGCATATTGACTACGGCGGACGAGATTGTTGTGACGGCAACGCCGGATCTGGCGGCATTCCGGAATACGAAAAACCTGATTGATATTCTGAGCAGCGCTCGCCCAAATGACGCTGCGCCAACTCTTATCATTAATCAGTATGACCCGAAATTGTCGGCCGTGCAGCCGGATCAATTTGAAGAGCATGTCGGACTGAAAGCGGTGCAGGTGTTGCCGTTCGAGCCGCAGCTCTTTGGCGCCGCAGCAACAAATGCAGAGCCGATACTCGAGGTCGGACCGAAATCGAAAACTGCGCAATCGCTTCGCGAACTTTCAGCTAAACTGATTGGCCGCGGCGAGTCTGAAATTGCTAAACCGAAATTTAGCCTTACGAGCTTGTTTAAAGGGAAACGGTAAACGCGGGTATGTTTGGACGTAGGACAGATGCTGTTGGGGCAGCGCCCAATCCGGGCGTAGGCGCAGCGAAAAATACCGCCCAAGGCAAGCCGAAGCCGGCGCCAAAACCGGCGCCGAAGAAGGCTGCGCCGGCGGCGCCGCCGCCGCGTGTTGCGAAAGGATCGCCAGCGGCAAGCGCCCAACCGGTAGAAATCGGCGGTCGTTCCGACGAATATTTCCAGACGAAAACGACAATCTTTAATGCATTGATCGATACGATCGATTTATCGCAATTGGCGCAGCTCGACACCGAAGCCGCGTCCGAAGAAATTCGCGATATCGTCAATGAGATCATCTCGATCAAGAACGTTCAAATGTCTATTGCAGAGCAAGAAGCGCTGCTTCAGGATATCTGTAATGATGTTTTGGGATATGGCCCTTTAGAGCCTTTGCTGGCGCGCGACGACATTGCCGATATCATGGTCAACGGCGCATCGCGCGTTTTCATCGAGGTTGGCGGTAAAATCCAGCTAACGAATGTACGTTTCCGCGACAATGCGCAGTTGATGAATATCTGCCAGCGCATCGTGAGCCAGGTCGGCCGCCGCGTTGACGAAGCGAGCCCAATTTGTGACGCGCGTTTGCCAGACGGCTCTCGTGTGAACGTTATTGCGCCGCCGCTTGCTATTGACGGCTCTGCGCTCACCATTCGTAAGTTTAAGAAGGACAAGCTGCGCATTCAGGACTTGATCAATTTTGGCTCGATTTCGCCTGAGGGTGCGCAAGTGCTTGAAGTTGTCGGTCATTGTCGGATCAATACTCTGATTTCTGGCGGTACGGGTTCCGGTAAAACGACGCTCCTCAATTGTATGACGGCGTTCATTGAAAACGATGAACGGATCATCACTTGTGAGGACGCTGCGGAACTTCAATTGCAACAGCCACATGTGGTCCGTCTGGAGACGCGCCCGCCGAACCTTGAGGGGCAGGGCGAAGTGACCATGCGCGACCTCGTCAAAAACTGTCTGCGGATGCGCCCGGAACGAATCATCGTTGGTGAGGTTCGCGGCCCTGAAGCTTTTGACCTGCTTCAGGCTATGAACACCGGCCATGATGGTTCAATGGGCACGCTCCACGCCAACAGCCCGCGTGAAGCGCTGCAGCGTATTGAATCGATGATTACAATGGGCGGCTATAATCTGCCGTCAAAAACGATCCGTGAAATGATCGTTGGATCCATCGATGTTGTTATTCAGGCTGCGCGCCTTCGCGATGGTTCGCGCCGCATTACTCATGTGACCGAAGTGCTTGGCACTGAAGGCGATACGATCATCACTCAGGATTTGTTTGTGTACGATATTGAGGGCGAAGATGAAGATGGCGGATTGTTAGGTAAGCACAAATCTACCGGCATCGCGCGTCCGGCATTCTGGGATCGCGCGAAATATTACGGTAAGGAAGCAGCGCTCGCGAGCGCCCTGGATGCGGCATCGGAGTAGTCTGACATGGATCCACAGATCCTTATATTAGCGGTTCTTGGCTCGCTGACAGTCGGTGCAATAGTTTTTGCGTTATCCGGCGATAGTCAGAAAGATAAAACCAAGAAGCGAGTTGCGACGATCCAAGCCGCCCGAACGCTCAAACGTGCGGGTAGTGGCGGCAGCCCGCAACAATCTGAGGCGAACAGTAAAGAACGCCGCAAAAAGCTCGCTGAGACGCTCGAAGCGCTCGAAAATAAAACCAAAGAAAACAAGAAAAAGAAGCGCGTCTCAATGGCGCAAATGCTAGAACAAGCTGGTCTACCATTCAAGCCGCAAGGGTTTTATATCGGTTCACTGGTCAGCGGTTTGTTATTTGCGCTAATCGGGTTTGTTTCTGGACAGCAGCCGTGGATTACCGGATTGCTCTTTGTTGTCGGCGGGCTTGGATTTCCGCGTTGGGTTATCAATTTCATGCGTAACCGTCGGCAGAAAAAATTCGCCGACGAGTTTTCTGGCGCAATCGACGTTATTGTTCGTGGTGTTAAATCAGGCCTTCCCGTTAATGAATGCCTGAAAATCATAGCCCGTGAGGCGCCGCGTCCGGTCAACGATGAGTTTCATCTCTTAACAGAATCGCTGCGCGTTGGCCTGTCGCTGGACCAGGCGATGGAGCGGATGTTCGAGAGAATGCCGCTGCAGGAGGTTAATTTCTTCGGCATCGTTCTGCTCATTCAACAAAAAACCGGCGGTAACCTTGCTGAGGCCCTTGGCAACCTTTCAAATGTGTTGCGTTCGCGCAAACTGATGGAAGGCAAAATCAAGGCGCTTTCCGCTGAAGCAAAAGCATCTGCTTACATCATCGGTTCGCTGCCGTTTCTTGTTATGGGCGCAGTCAAAGTTGCGTCACCGGACTATCTTGAGCCGTTGTTCTCCACACAGATGGGTAACTTCATTCTGATTGGCGCAGGTCTGTGGATGTCCATGGGTGTTCTCGTCATGAAGAAAATGATCAAGATTAAAGTGTAGGGGCGCGCGGTCATGAATGCGATCATCAATGCTGTAACCGATCCGAGTTTTCAGATTGCAGCGCTTGTTTCATTAGCCGCGGTTGCGACGGTTTTTACAGTGCTCGGGCCGCTGCTGGAAGGCGACAAGCTAAAAACGCGCATGAAAACAGTGATATCGCACCGCGAATCGCTGCGTCAGGCGCAGCGCGAAATGCTCGCCAACGGCAAACGCGGCAGCAAGCTTAGAACTAATTCGCCTGAAGGACTCGTCAAAGAAGTTGTCGAGAACATGAAGCTTCTAGAAGTCTTCGACGCTGAAGTTGCGCGAAAAAAATTGATGATGGCTGGCTTTCGTGGCCAGGGCGCATTGAACACCTATATGGCGGCTCGGCTCGGCCTACCATTCATTGTGGCGATTGTTGTTGCCATATACGTTTATGTGCTGAATGGAATGAACTTAGACAGCTTCAGTAAATTGCTGTTTGTTATTGGTGGTTTCTTGAGCGGTTTTTATCTGCCGAACTTATACATTTCCAATGCTTTGGGTAAGCGTCAGTCCGCGATTCAAATGGCGTGGCCTGATGCTCTTGATCTGCTTTTAATTTGCGTTGAATCCGGAATGTCGATTGAAGCTGCCTTTCAAAAAGTCGGCGCCGAAGTTGGTACTGACTCTCCCGAATTGGCGGAAGAGCTTGGCCTGACGACAGCCGAACTTTCGTATCTTCAGGAACGCAAACAGGCTTATGTGAATTTGGCGGAGCGAACCGGCCTTGAATCGGTAAAAGGCGTTGTGACCGCACTTATTCAGTCAGAGAAATATGGTACGCCCCTTGGTCAATCTCTGCGGGTAATGGCCGATGAAAGTCGCCAATTGCGGATGCAGGAAGCTGAGAAAAAAGCCGCGGCGCTTCCTCCAAAGTTGACAGTGCCTATGATCGGTTTCTTCCTACCGGTTCTATTCGCCGTAATCCTCGGTCCTGCAATTATGCAGGTCATGGATATGTAACTGGCGCGCTCGCCAATTACCCTTTTATTCGGTCAAGCGCCTCGTAAAGCGGCAACTCCCCGGCGGCGACCTTGTTGCGTGATAGCGCCGGTTGTCCGAACCGCGCGCGATAAATCCAGAAATTAGTCAATACCTTTTCGACAAAATCCCGGCTCTCGCGGCTGGGAATACTCTCAATAAATAACAACGGATCATCGATTTGCATTTTCGTGCGCCAGCGGCTTAAATTTCCCGGTCCGCCATTATAAGCCGCCGCAAGATGAAAAAGATCACCCTTCAGCGCGCCTGAAATCAGCTGGTCTACATAAGTTTGACCCAGGTGCATATTGAAAGACGGATCATATAGTCGATCACGACCGCTGCGCATTCTGAGGCTGCGGTCTTTCGCAACCCAACTGGCCGTGCGCGGCATCAATTGCATCAAACCACGCGCGCCAACGCGGCTTGTCGCTTCGACTTTGAATTTTGATTCCTGTCGGATCAGCGCAAAAAGTAGGGCGCGATCAATTTTAAAGCCGCCAGCGGGAGAGAAGTCGGGGATCGGATAAAGCCCTGCTTCCAGATATTTTCCTGATCCGCTCGAGGCGATGTCGTATTGTGCTGCTGGCAGATTTAACGCGAATGCAACCGCCAATAGATCGTAATCCTGTTCATCTGCGATCTCTCCATTGGCCCAACGCATTTCGACATCAGCGTCGGTCTTGCGGCCAATTTCAGCGAGCGCTATCGCACGGTTCACGCGGGGTGTTGTTTCAATGAGGCGACCAAAGCCATCTTCGGTTACGATTGGTGCGTCCCACGAAAATTCATGTTCAACGCCAAGCTGGGCTGACGCCAGCTGACCATAGAATGTGAACGGAAACTGTGCAGCAATTTCCAATGCTTCGGTAACATCGCTGACGGCGCCGGCGCCAAGGGCTGTCCTTGCCGCCCAAAACCCGGCAGCGGAGCGCAAACTGTCTTCCTGATGTTCATTTCGCGCCATCGTTTTGAAATGGCCATGTGCGTCGGCGATGTCGCCATCTCGGAAAGCGATAATACCGGCAATCCAGTGCGCCAGAACGGCGGTGTCGCCATTTCGTTCTGCGGCTTCATTTGAAATGCGCCGCGCTGCGTCAACGTATCCTTGGTAGTATAAACTCGCAGCAATCCATGACCGCATGCGGTCATATTGACGTTCTGTAATGCGGCGGCGCCTTAAATGATTATCTATTTCTTTTAAAGCATCGAGCGCCCGTTCCCGATTAGAGAGATACCGGACGCGCCCCTCAATCGATTGCAAGCGTGCGCGTGAAGTCTTGGCGTAGTCTTCTTCGTAAAGCGGGTGCAAATTTTTCGCTGGCGCTGATCGCCATTTGCGCGACGTCCAGCGAACAGGGGACGATTGTCCGCGAGGGCGGCGTTTGACGGCAAGTTTATAAATCTTATGCGCTTCCGGGTGGTCGCCGTAATATGCCATCCAACGCTTCAATTCCGAATATTTTGAACGGTAGGCTGTCGGATGCATGTAGCGCTGATATTGTACATATCCCATTAGAATGTCGTTCTCGATTTCTGCGATTTTCTGATCAGCGGCGGGCCATCGGCCGTCTTCTTGCAGTTCGAAAACTTCGCGATAGAGCGCTGCGTCAGCGTTGCTCAAGACCTTTAATTCAAACTGTGTGTTTGTGGGCGCTGGTTGTTGGGCATAGGAGGGCGCCGCTGCGTTGGAAAGCGCAAACACGAGTACGAATAAGCCGCGAAAAAACATACTTTATTCCCAAAAAATTGTTTGCTGCGCGTCATCGCAGCAAAATCGAGTTGTATTTACAAGATGGCGCTTGGCGGCAAAACCCGTCACGTCAAAATTGCGATAACGAATCTTATGATAGCGTTAATCTTTGTTTAACCGCGCCTCAAGGGATTGTAGATCAGCCCAGGCAAGGCGCTTGTTCTTTGGTTGGCGCAACAAAAACGCTGGGTGAAAGACAGGGAGCGCCGGAAAATGGGCGCCGTTTTCGATGGTCAGATCGCGCCAGACGCCGCGGGCGCGCATTATGCCGGTGATGCCCATAAGCGCTTGCATCGGGGCGCCCCCAGCCAACATAATCGCCTTGGGATTGGTGAGTTCGATTAGTCTTTCAACGAACGGTCGGCAAATAGCTGTCTCAGTATTTGTAGGCGTGCGGTTCCCCGGCGGGCGCCAGTAAATGACGTTTGAGATCAATACGTTTTCTTTACGCGAACGCCCAATCGCAGCCAGCATGCGGTCCAGCAACTGGCCTGCGCGCCCTACGAATGGCTTGCCCGTCCGATCTTCCTCTGCCCCAGGCGCTTCGCCAATGACCAGCAAATCCGCGCCAGGAACGCCGTCGGCAAAAACCGTATTGCGCGCGCCGGTTTTTAACGGGCATCCGTCGAAGCCTTCGACGGCGAGTTTGAGCGCTTCGAAATCGTTGCACCCTGCGGCGATCTCCGTTGCCCAGGCTATCGCCTCGTCAGCGCCAGGGGCGATCTCCGCGATCGTCGGATTTGAGGAAGCCATTTTTGCGCTTGGCGCCTTGGCGTCGCCAAGCGGCATATGAGCTGCCGGAGTTGGCGGATTCCAATTGTAAAGGCCCTGTGGTTCAATGCCGATAGCGTCATCGACGCCCATTTCGACGTACCATTTTAGAAGCGCGGCGGCTTCATCAGGATTTAATGGCGTGTTCACGTTCCAGACAATAGCAATGAATTCCGTTAAACAGAAGACGCAAGAATCAACTGCGCCCCATAGTAAAGCGGCAAGCCCAATGCCTTGTTGAAAAATTTATTGGTTACAAATTGGTCGCGGGCGACAAAAACATCAGAAATTGCAAACCCTATAGCGCCGATCACAAATCCATATCGGAGCGGCGCATCAATCGGCGTCGCCAAAGTCGATGCGATGACCATGGCGGCGATAATGGTTGAATAAATCGCAACTGGGCCGCGCATTGCCGCGAGGTGCGGCCATAATTTATTAAGTATGACGGCGCCGCCGGCTATCATAAGAACTGCGACCAAATAGGTTGCTGGTTTCAAATGGGGATCCAATGTGATGAAGGCGGCGATGTAAGTGAGGTGCCCGGCGGCGAATGCCGCCATCCCAGCAAGAAAACTGCGCGCGTTTTGGGGGATCAGCAATACATCCCCAATCATACAAAACACCAGGCCGAGCAATATCCATAGCCCGGTCATTGTGGAAAAGGCGCCGCAAGTAATTGCGACCATTACAAATCCGAGCGACGCAGCCGGTTTTGCGATCCATTTCCAACGAATGGATTTATTGAATTCGGCCCAAAGCAAAACGCCCACGAATGCGGCGGTAATGATTGATAAGGCAAAGGGCATCGGGAAAATTGCTTTTCATTGAGGCGCCAAATCACGGCGCCATTCGAATTGGCTTTTTCCTGCGATTTTTGCCAGAACCATTGCGATACGACAATGAATTCGACGGGAAAGCGCAAAGAATGGAACACGAAGAAATTGAACGCGAGTCGATGGAATTCGATATTGTTATTGTCGGCGCAGGGCCGTCCGGACTCGCCGCAGCCATCCGGGCAAAACAACTCGCAGAAAAAAATAATAATGAAATCAATGTTGTAGTCGTTGAAAAGGGGTCTGAAGTCGGCGCGCATATATTGTCTGGTGCGGTGCTCGATCCCTCTGGTCTTGATGCTTTATTGCCGGGTTGGCGCGAGATGCCCGGAGCCCCGGTTGATACGCCGGTTAAATCAGAAAGCTTCAAGATTTTGGGCAGCGCAGGCTCGCTGAGTCTGCCGGTTTTTGCTATGCCGCCGATGGTCAAAAATCACGGCGCTTACATTGTTTCCATGGGCAACGTCTGCCGATGGATGGCGGAAATCGCCGAGGGAATGGGGGTTGAAATTTACCCCGGCATGGCGGCCTCGCACCTTCTTTATCGCGACAACGGATCAGTGCGCGGCGTGGTAGTTGGCGAAATGGGCATCGGTAAGAATGGCGAGCGCAAAGATTCCTATGAGCCCGGTATGGAGCTGGTCGGCAAATATATTTTGATTGCAGAGGGCGTTCGCGGGTCGCTTGCCAAACAACTGATCCAGCGGTTCGAACTCGACGCCGGGCGTGATACGCAAAAATTCGGAATTGGGTTGAAAGAGCTCTGGGAAGTCGAGCCGGAAAAATCGCGACCCGGCCATATCCAACATACATTCGGTTGGCCATTGAAAAACGATACGGGCGGAGGCTCTTTTTGTTATCATTACGCGGATGGCACAGTTGCGCTCGGATTTGTCCTGCATTTAAACTACAAAAATCCATATATTTATCCGTACGGTGAGTTTCAGAAATTTAAAACTCATCCCGAGATTGCCGAGTTGCTTGAAGGCGGCAAGCGGATCGCTTATGGCTCGCGCGCTATTACGGAAGGCGGTTATCAATCCGTGCCGAAACTGGTGTTTCCCGGCGGTGCGCTCGTCGGGTGTTCGGCTGGCTTCGTCAACGTACCGCGCATCAAGGGCAACCACAACGCAATGCTAACCGGCATGATGGCTGCCGACGCTGCATTTGATGCAGTTTCTGCCGGTCGCGAGGGTGACGAACTCGTCGATTATCAGGACGCCTATGACGCCTCGCCGGTTCGCGCAGAGTTGAAAAAAGCGCGCAACGCCAAACCGCTTTGGTCGAAATTCGGAACGCTCTTTGGCGGGATCGGCCTCTCCGGCATCGACCTTTGGATTAACACAGTATTTTTTGGATTTTCGCCCTTCGGCACGCTTAGCCATGGCAAATCAGATGCGGAAGCGACCGAACCCGCGGCCGATCACAAACCCGTTGACTACCCAAGGCCTGACGGCGTTATCACCTTTGACCGCCTTACAAACGTCTCATTTTCGGCGACAAACCATGAAGAGGACCAACCGGCGCATTTACTGCTTAAGGATCCGTCAATTCCGATCGACGTAAACTTGCCGACTTATGCGGAACCAGCGCAACGTTATTGTCCGGCTGGCGTTTATGAGGTGATCGCAGATGACGATGGCGCTAATCCAAAATTTCAAATCAACGCGCAAAATTGCGTCCACTGTAAAACATGCGATATCAAGGACCCGTCGCAGAATATTCTGTGGGTCACCCCGGAAGGCGGCGGGGGTCCAAATTATCCGAATATGTAAGGTAATTAAGTTGTTTTCATATTTTTCCAAAAGCGCGCTTTTGACGGCCGGGATTGCCGCCTCAGGTTGCATGGCGCTTCCGCAAGAAAATGACTCCGTAGTTGGCGACTATCTTTCAGGCCGATATGCAGCGCGTGTTCAAAATGTTGACGGCGCGGCATCCTCATATTCGAGTGCTCATATCAATTCGCCGTCGGCGCCAAGTATTTTGCGTGATGCGTTCTTTTTTCAACTTGCGGCAGGCGAAATAGAAAAAGCGCTAGTCTTTGCAAAACGTCTGACAGAAAGTGAAAATGCTGGCGATGACGGACTTGCGCGGACGGTGCTTGCGGCCGACGCCATAAAGAAGCGGCAATATGAAATAGCGCTTGCCTTGCTCGAGGAGCCGATACCTGCGGACTATTTGCAGTCGACGGCTAAAATCATCAAGGCATGGGCAATAGAAGGAAAGTCAGGCGCCGGAGAAGCCCTAACCGCCCTTCAGGACAGTTTCGGTACAGAGTATAAAGGGTTTTATCCATTGCATCAGGCACTGTTAGCGCAAAAGGCCCTGCAGATCGAAGACGCCCGCGCCAGTCACGAGATGGCGTTAATGGCTTTTGGCGGATCAGTTGAGCACGCCGCCTATGGCGCCTTTCTTGAGCGCGCGGGCGATGATGCAGAAACGAAGGAATTTTACGAGTTGTTGGCGAACGACCCCGGGCCAAGCCGTCATATGGCGCGCCAGGGTCTTGCGCGTGTGGACAATGGCGGCGTCAGCCTCGACTTCATGAATTCGACGCCGGCCGAAGGCGTTTCAATCGCGTTCTATTCCCTTGCCAATGCGATTTTGCAGCAGGCGTCGAGCCAGCGTGCTGCGGCGGAAAGGGCCGGTTTCAACGTCGGAGCGGCAAATTACAATATGCCGCTGGTATTGACACAATTGGCCATTCATCTTGATCCATCATTCGATGATGCGCAACGATTTGCGGGCGCCATCTTGAACGCATACGGAGACAATGAAAAAGCAGTAGAGCATTTTCTTTCCATTGAAAAAACTTCGCCGTTTTATGAACAATCGCGAATCGAGATCGCGGCCGCTTACGCTGCTTTAAAGCGTGATGATGAAGCAATTCGCGTCTTGCGATCAG
This sequence comes from Hyphococcus sp., assembly GCA_013002535.1. Lineage (GTDB taxonomy): Bacteria > Pseudomonadota > Alphaproteobacteria > Caulobacterales > Parvularculaceae > Hyphococcus. The sequence continues at coordinate 100,696 of JABDJK010000009.1, read as the reverse complement.
TTGTGCGTGATGATCCGAAAGCGCTGGAGGCGCGGCTTTCTCTTTCGGGCTTATATGCTGCGCGAGATCGTCATGGCGATGCGGTAAAGGTGCTTGACGAACTCATCGCACGTTTGCCGGAAAAACCGGAGACTGATGCGTGGCGGTATTTTATTTCGCGCGCCGCCGCAAACCTAGAGCTTGACGAGTGGGAAAAAGCGCAAACGGATCTCGAGTATGCTGTCGAACTGGCGCCTGAGGAGGCGACAACGCTCAATTATCTCGGATATTCTTGGGCGGAACGTGGCCTGAACCTCGAAAAAGCATTCGAACTCATCGAAAAAGCGGTCGCGCTCGAGCCGCAATCTGGCGCTATAATCGACAGTCTTGGTTGGGCGCATTATCAACTTGGCAATTACGATGAAGCGATTGTCCATCTGGAAAAGGCTGCATCTTTGGAGCCCGGCGACCCAACGATCACTGATCACCTTGGCGACATTTACTGGCAAAAAGGCCGTGCGATAGAGGCGCGTTATCAGTGGCGGCGGGTGCTTGAACTTGAGCCCGATGAAAAAACCGCAGCTAGCGTTCGGGAAAAAATTGAAAACGGTCTGACTGACGCAGATAAATGATTACCGAAATCGCGCCGGCAAAAATAAATTTGTATCTTCATGTCGGCGGCGTTCGCAAAGATGGCCTGCATGATCTAGCAAGCCTATTCGTATTCACAGAAAATGGTGATCGAATTATCGTTCGCGAGCATGATGTATTGTCTCTTGAAATCAGCGGACCATTCGCCAGGGAACTAGATGGGTTTCCTGTTCAAGAAAATCTCGTATGGCTTGCAGCAACGGCGCTTTGCGAATACGCCGAAGAAAAATTCGGCGCCGCAATAGAGCTTGAAAAAAACTTGCCTGTCGCGGCCGGTATTGGCGGCGGTTCCGCCGACGCTGCAGCGGCTTTGCGTGCTCTAATCAAGCTGTGGCGAATTCAAATTTCAGATGACGAATTGTCGACGATAGCATTTGCTTTGGGGGCTGACGTTCCAGCGTGCCTCGCCCGTGCGCCTGTGCATGTCTCCGGGGCCGGTGAAAATATTACGCCAGGGGTATCGTTGCCGGACCTTTGGGTGTGTCTCGTCAATCCCCTTCTGCCGACATTGACCGGATCAATATTCAAACAATTCGATACCGATAATCCGTCCCCGAATTCGCCGAGATTATATCTCTCGCAATGCCGGTCAGTCGATAAAGTTGCAAAGATGATGGCGGCGACCAAAAATGACCTGGAAAAACCTGCTGTATCTCAAACACCTGTTATCGCCGACGTAATTAGATTTTTGAGCGACCAGCCCAATGCAATTGCAGCGCGTATGTCAGGGAGCGGCGCAACTTGTTTTGCGCTATTTTCTTCAGCGGGTGACGCAAGCACTGCGGCTGAGACCGCGAAATCCAAAGGCTGGTGGGCGATGGCGTCAAAACTGGCAATCGGATAACACAACCGCTAAAAAGAAAACTTGGCGGCAGTGACGCTGGGCGAGTGGGCGCATAGACATAATTATGAATGATACCTTGTCAGGTCCCATCATTATCGGCGTTGCGGCTTGGCTGACTTATCTGGTCGCTTTTGCCGGGTGTCGTTCTGCGGCCTGGCGCAAAATTCTGCCTGACCACCCAAACCATCGCTCCAGCCATATTCGAGCTACTTCTAAAGCAGGCGGCGTCGCTATTATCGTTGCCTGGGCGATCGGGATGATCGTTGTTGGGGTGTTTCTTGATCCGCCGGAATACTTACGTTCAGCGAGCGGATTAGCTGTTTTGACAATGATTGCTTTGGTTCTCGGTCTTGCTGATGACGCGCGCCAATTTTCACCAGCAGTAAAATTCGCCGGACAGATTGCTATTGCAGCGCTATTTATCTGGTTTTTCGCCCCCCTGCAGGCGATTCCGGCGCCTTTCGCTGATCCGATATTGCTTTGGCCGGTCGCCGGCGCAGCCCTTTCCATTATTTGGATCGTGGGTTTCATGAACACTTACAATTTTATGGACGGCGTTAATGGCATCGCAGCTGGTTGCACCGGCGTCGGTATGACGATATTTGCGATTTTGTGTGCGCTATCGGGGGCGTTGTTGCCCGCTGCCGCGGCAATGTTATTGACTGTGGCCTGCTACGGATTTCTGCCAATGAATTTCAAGCGCGGGCGTTTGTTTATGGGCGACAATGGCAGTCAAGCGATCAGTTTTATGATTGCAGCACTGGCGGTTTATACGGCCAACACAACTGCCAACAACGTAAACATATTGGTGATACCGATAATTTTCATGCCGTTTTTGCTCGACGTGACCTGGACGCTTGCGCATCGCCTTCTGCGCGGCCAAAACATTCTCGCCGCCCATCGCGAACACAATTATCAGTTGTTGTTACGGTTGGGCCGAAGTCACGAACGCGTCGCAACTTATTATATGGTCGGGACCTTTTTTTGCGCTTGCGCAGCCGGGGTCATGTTAGCGACGCCGCCTGAATATCAGTGGATTTTCCCGGCGGCAATTTCCGCAATTTTTATGGTTATGGCGACGCAGATTTATCGCAAAGCAAATGTTGCCGATCTTTTGGCGCGGGTTGAATTGAAAGGCGATCGGCCGGATAGCGACATGCAGCCGGCTGAATGAGTTAGAAACCGCGCGTCACTGATTGTTCGACAAGTTCAATCATGGCGTTTGCGTAGTCGTTATCCGGCGCTGCCGAAACGTCGCTGATTGCGCGCTCAGCATAGCTTTTTGCGCAAGATATCGTGTCAACTACCGCGTCGTCGCGCTCCATGAAATACCGTGCCTGTTCAAAATCGCCGTTATTTTGAACGCCGTCAGCGATGACCCGGCGCCAAAATGATTTTTCATCCGGTTTGGCCCGCGCAATTGCATAGACAACTGGCAGCGTCATTTTTCCTTCGCGAAAATCATCGCCAACCGTCTTGCCCAAATCGGATTCGAAGCCGGCATAATCGAGCGCATCATCAATCAATTGATAGGCGATTCCGAAATTGCGGCCGTAGCTATTCATTGAATTTTCTTCCTTTTCGCTGCAGCCGGAAATTATGGCGCCAGAACGGGTCGCCGCCGCAAACAGGGCCGCGGTCTTTGCCTCGACAACAGATAAATAAAGGTCGAAATCAGTTTCGATGTTTTTTTGCGTTGCAAGTTGCAGCACCTCGCCCTCAGCGATGATGCCCGCAGTGCGTGAGAGAACTTCCAAAACCCGTAAATTCTGCGCGGCGACCATCAGTTCGAATGCGCGCGAAAAGATATAGTCGCCGACGAGGACGCTTTCCTTATTGCCCCAAATAATATTGGCGGTTTCCGCACCGCGTCGAAGGGCAGATTGATCAACGACATCATCGTGAAGCAGGGTCGCGCCATGGATGAGTTCTACGGCAGCGGCCAATTTCACGTGATTGTCGCCGTCATATCCAAACAACCGCGCACTCGCGAGCGTCATCATCGGCCGGATACGTTTTCCGCCCGAATTGATAAGATGGCCAGCAACGTCCGGTATCATCGACACAGGAGAGTCCATACGCGATAAAATTTGTTCGTTTACCGCAGCGAGGTCATTTTCCGTCAGCGCGCGCAATGCTTTAACGGCGCCTATAAAGTTTGGCGCTTTTTCGCTGACTGGCGCTTCGGCTAAACCTAAAGACAAGGCGAAATCTCTCAAAATTTCCTGCGTCTGCTAGATAGATTGGGGCGTCGGCCATCCCCGGTCAAGGCGTCCCGATGCGCCTGCGCAGCGGCGAATCGCCCCTCTTTGAGGGTGAAATTTGCGATCCGCCATTGATCCAAGGTCCGGCGGCGCCTAATTGACGCGAATGTCTGAAAACAAAAAAATTCTAACCCAAATTTGGAATGCACTTCCCTTTACCGGCGGTGACAAACCCCTCGTCAACGTGATTGAACTCTATGGCGTTATAGGGGCAAGTGGGCCGGGAAAAGGCGGCCTTACGCTTAAGAAGCTTGAAAAGTCGATTGAAACGGCATTTAAGCCCGACAATCTTTCCGCTGTGGCGCTTGCGATCAATTCACCCGGCGGCTCACCGGTTCAGTCTCGGCTGATCCATGATGAAATCCGGCGCCGAGCCCGCGAAAAGAATGTGCCTGTTTTGACGTTTGTCGAAGATGTCGGCGCATCAGGCGGCTACATTCTGGCGATTGCGGGCGACGAAGTATACGCTGATGAAAGCTCCATCGTCGGATCAATTGGCGTTATTTCCGGCGGTTTCGGCTTTGAAGAGGCCATCAAAAAACTAGGCGTTGAGCGACGTATTTATACGGCCGGCGAGAACAAATCATCGCTAGATCCGTTCAAACCGGAAGATCCCGAAGATATCGAAAGGTTGCAAAATATACTTAACGATCTCCACGAGCAATTTATTGAACTGGTTAAAAAACGGCGTTCCGACAAGGTAACCGACGACGAGGAGGTCTTCTCTGGGGCGTTCTGGGCGGCTCCAACAGCCCGTGAAAAGGGGCTTATCGACGGAACAGCGCAACTCAACGATTTTTTGCGCGCGCGCTTCGGAAAAGATGTTAGGATCAAGCGGATTTCGTCGGAGAGCGGTTCATTGCTGAAAAGGCTGTTATCGAACAGCGCTGAAATGCCGGCGAATTTGATTGAGCCGGATGCATTGATTGCGGCGGCGGAAAACAGAGCACTCTGGGCGCGGTACGGTCTTTGAACGCGCGTGGGGCGATGCGTTAGGAGATTGAATTATGGGCGCAGTCACTACTCTGGTTGCATCAGTAGCGGCAGCTGCCGGAGCCGTCGCGTTTTATCGCTTCGTTGATCGACAGCGCCGCGAATATGGCGAGATCTTTGGTGAACGACGTTCTCGGACCAGTTCACGCGAGAACGAAAAAGTCATTGACTATGAGCGCGATCCTCAATCCGGCGTGTTTAAACCGAAACAGTAATTTAATCGGCTGGTGAGAACACGGCCGCGATAGATCGTTTATGGGGCGCGCGGCGATGTTCGAACAAATAAATGCCTTGCCACGTTCCCAACATCATTTTTCCGCCGGACACCGGTATTGAAAGCGATGTAGAGGTCAACGCTGATTTTATATGCGCCGGCATATCGTCCGGGCCTTCAGCGCTGTGCCGGTAGACGCTGCTCTGAGGCGCTATTTGGTCAAAATAATCCAAAAGGTCGCCATGCACGTCTGGGTCGGCGTTTTCCTGTATTACCAGCGAAGCAGACGTGTGCTGGATCAATAAATGAAGTACGCCGTCTTTGCCGCCATGCGATTGAAGACATTTATCGATCTCGCCCGTAATATTCGTCAGGCTTCTGCCAGGCGTTTGTATAGAGATTTGAGCGGGCACTTTTTCCCTTAAAATTCTTAGTTTGGGCTTATTAAACAACCAATCATGCTATTGATAGGCGTCCAGAATTCAAGCGGCAAAGAAATCATTTGAGCGAGATAATCTTCATAGACCTTGAGGCCTCTGGCTTGAGCCAAACTTCATGGCCAATTGAAGTTGGTTGGTGCAAGCTGACTGGATCGCCGACCTCATATCTGATCGCGCCTGATCCGGATTGGCCGCTGGAAGTTTGGGATCCTGCTGCAGAAAATTTACACGGGATTTCACAAGACCACCTTTTAAAAGATGGCCGGCCAGCTGCAGAAGTATGCCGTGCGCTGAATAAGGAACTCGGGGGCCAAATCGTCCTTTCGGATGCGCCAGACTGGGACGCATTTTGGCTCTACCGCTTGTTCGCGGCTGGCGGCGAGAAACAGAGATTTTCGCTTGCAGATTTTGCCGAACAATTTCCCGGGCTGCCAGAAAGCGATTACCGAAAAGCGAGCAATTTGGCGTCCGTCAAAACGCCGCATATCCACCGCGCCGAAGCCGATGTTCTTCACATGCGCGCTGTATACCAGGCGATCAAAAGCGGCTGAAAGACGCCGGTGCTGCACGCCGCCGGCGCGTCAAAAATCGCCGCAATGCTCATGTTTCGCAAATAATCAGTAAAATCCGGCCCTTAAGGCTTGGAGCCCCACCGGCTTTTTGCTAAGCGTGCGCCCGATTATTTATTGGGCAGGCGTTAATTTCGTCAGCCCATGGTTTGCGACAAGAGTAGAAAGGTTGGCGCATGAACGAGCCTCAAGGAGCACCGGAACTGACAGGAAATATGTTCCTGTTCAACAAGCCGGAATTATTGGCGAAAGAACAACACGGGCAGTTGGGATTATCGAAGCCGTCAAAACGCTATGGATTTTGTTCTGCGGTGCGCGCTATCCCGATTACAGTGACGGAAATTCCGGCAGCGTCAAAAGATTATCCGATTATCTTTACGTCAAAAGAACAGCTATTGCCGCTGGCGGTCGTCGGCGTCGTTGATGAAGTCAACCTGTTTGTTGATGAAAACGGCGAGTGGGAACAAAATCGATACGTGCCGGGTTATTTGCGGCGCTATCCGTTTGGCGTTGCTGCTGAAACAGGCGGCGAACGTATGGCGGTTGTTATTGATCGCGACTATGAGGGACTGACGGAAAATTCCGAATTTCCTTTATTTGAAAATGGTGAGCCGACAAAAGTTTCAAACGATGCGGTTGAATTTTGCAAAGCGTTTGAGCGCGAACGTCAAATGACCGACGATTTCGCTAAACGCCTTGCCGCGTTTGACATTGTTCATGCGCAATCGGCTCAGTTCACACCGGAGGGTGAAAACGAGGCGAAATCTTTCGCTGATTATTTCGGTATCGATGAAAACAAGTTGAAAGCGCTCGCAGATGAGCAGGTTGTGGAATTGCACAAATCGCAGTTTCTACCGCTGCTTTACGCTATGCTGATGTCTATGGCGAATTGGCGCCAGCTCTTGGCTCGTCGCGCTGCGCGATACGGCTTTACAGAAGCGAATATGGTGAGTTCACCGCTCAACTAGCGTTTATTGATTGTACAGATATTTCCGCGGGCCGTGCAAAATTGCGCGGCCCGCTTTTTCTTCCTCACAATTTGACGAGAATAGCTGGAAACTCGCAATTCTTAATTGGCTTGAAAGCCAAGCGGCATTAACTAGGCGGTATGTATCCCGTCAACAGACCATTTGCGATTTTCGCCGTCCTGATACTTCTAATTTGGGGTGTATCGATTGGCGCCAACGCGCAATCGACGGCAGAACGCGAATACACCACGACGACTTTATTGTCGGAGAAAAGCGGGATTGAGCCAGGGGGAACAACTTGGCTCGCATTTCATCAGAAGGTTCGCGATAACTGGCACGTTTTCTGGAAGAACCCTGGCGACGCTGGATTGCCGCTCGCTTTAGAGTGGGAATTGCCGCCCGGGTTTGAGCCCGGGGAGGTCGTATTTCCAGCCCCGGAATTCATTCCTGTTGGGCCACTGGCAAGCTATGCCCATGAAGGCGAGCCGGTATTTCTGGCGCCCCTTACAGCGCCGGAAGAAGCAATTGTCGGCGAGACCATCGATATCAAGGTCAAGGCGCTATGGCAGGCGTGCGAAGAAATTTGCGTGCCGGAAGACGCGGCTTTTTCGATTTCGCTGCCTGTCCTTGAGCGCGCAACGCCGCGATACGATCTTGCGCCTTTGTTTCGGGCTGCGCGAAAAGCGACGCCGCCGATCGCAGACTATCCGGCAAAATTTTCCGCTGGTCAAAACGGCGACTATGAACTGGTCATCGACAATTGGTCGGCGTCGACCGAGAACATTTTCTTTTTCCCGGAGCAGGAGGGGCTGACGAAACCAGCCGCAGCACAACGTGCTGTTCTCGCCGGAGATCGCCTAACGATTAGAATGCAGCCGGGATGGGTGGAGCATGTAGAGGCCGGTGTCTTGCCAGGCGTACTTCGATTTGGCGGCGACGACGAGCAACATATTGCAATTTCCGCCGAGGTCGATCGACCGATCGCGAAACCGCGACCGCTAACGGCGGCGGCAACCGTTTCTGAACGAGGCTTGGGATTGCTTCTCGCAATGGCGTTTTTTGGCGGCGTCATCTTGAATGCAATGCCGTGCGTTTTTCCAATCCTATTTGTAAAAGCGGCAAATATATTAAATAGCGCTTCCGAAAATAACGGTGAGATCCGTCAACACGGGTTGCTGTATGGGGCGGGGGTTTTAGCCACGTTTCTACTTATCGGCGGCGCATTGCTTATTTTGCGGGCTGGCGGCGCGCAGCTTGGTTGGGGTTTCCATCTTCAATCGCCGATGGTCGTTGGATTGTCTGCATATATTTTGCTGCTTGTTGGCTTAAATCTTTTTGGCGTCTTTCATGTCGGCGCAAGTATTGCTGGCGCGGGCCAGGGGCTGACCCATAAAGGCGGAGCGACGGGCGCATTTTTTACTGGCGCATTGGCTGTGGTCGTTGCGGCGCCATGCATCGGGCCGCTTCTAAGTGCGCCCATGGGCGCTGCGTTACTGCGCCCGCCCGTGATCGGCATCTTGATCTTCGCTGTGCTGGCGATCGGATTCGCTGCGCCATATGTCCTTTTGTCATTCTATCCAGCACTCGGAAAACGCATGCCAAAACCTGGTGCGTGGATGGCGACTTTCAAGCAGGCGCTGGCGTTTCCGGTTTTCGCGGCTGCTGCATATTTTCTTTGGGTATTTGCTCGCCAGACAGGTGACGGCGCCCTTGGCGTGTTGCTGTCCGGCGCACTCTTCATTTCGCTTGGGGCTTGGCTTTTTGAGCAAAGCAAGGGCGATGGCCGTGCGGCGTTCGCTGCGCGGATCGCGGCCGCGCTCGCAGTGGTCGCCGCTGTCGCGCCGTTAACGCGGATAGAAGCATCTGCCGATACCGGTGTTGAGAAGCCTGGCGCCTATGGGGCGATTTCGCCCGAGATCTATGACCCTGAGCTGCTCGACGCTTTTCGCGCATCAGGCACGCCGGTATTCGTAGATTTCACCGCCGCCTGGTGCGTCACGTGTCAATTCAACAAAATGACAGTCCTTAAAACGAAAGAGATTTCGGACGCATTCCGCGAGACGGGTACAGTGTTGATGGTGGCGGATTGGACGGTGCGCGATCCTGAAATCACCGCGGCGCTGGAAAGTTTTGGCGCTAGCGGCGTCCCGCTTTACGTATTTTACGATGCATCAGGCGCCCCGGAAGTGTTGCCACAGACCCTTTCAAAGAAAATTGTGGTTAATGCCCTGAAAAGAAATTAGCGCCGGTTGGCGCCTATTGCGTCGCTGGGGAGCTGTTGGCCTGGGCAATATTCGCGCTTGGCGTCATGCGATGTTCAATTTCGTAGGCTTTTGCTCCAAATATCGCGGCTACTGCGAAAATCGCCGCTATTCCGGTTAAGGCGCGTTTGACGATTTTCTCAGGTGTTGGCGTTTCTGGCATAAATGTATACCTAATAGGTCAGCATTAATTCGCGTTGAGAATGGCCGTTAAAATTCTTTTCAAATCCGACAACTTATGGGTAGGCGCGCATGAGTACAGAACAGCGTGACGCCATATGGCAGTCGTTGGAGAAGCGGGCGTCATCTATCAGCGGACAAACCATCCGATCGTTGTTTGAAGACGATGGAGATCGTTTTTCACGGTTCTCGGTGGAAGCCGCCGGGTTACTGCTTGATTATTCCAAGAACAAAATCACGAAAGAAACTCTTGATGACTTAGTTGCCCTCGCGCAAGCGTGCGGCCTTGAGAATGCTAAAGCCGCTATGTTTGCAGGCGAGAAAATTAATCAGACTGAAAATCGCGCGGTCTTGCACGTTGCTTTGCGGGATTTTTCAGCGCGCGTTTTTCATGTGGACGGTGAAAATGTGACGCTCGGCGTTGAAAATGTGCGCCGGCGACTCAGTGATTTTTGCGCGCGAGTCCATTCCGGCGAGTTCTCCGGATATTCCGGCAGGCCGCTTACTCATGTCGTCAATATCGGCATTGGCGGATCAGACCTCGGGCCGTTAATGGCCGTCGATGCGTTGCGGCCTTACTGGATCAAGGGGCGCCAAGCGAATTTTGTTTCCAACGTCGACGGGCAACATATAGCGGATGTGCTTGCAGGTGCTGACCCTGAACGCACGCTGTTTATTGTGGCTTCCAAAACATTCACGACCCAGGAAACGATTGCGAACGCGGCGACCGCGAAGGAGTGGTTTCTGGCAAGCGGCGCCAGCGAAAAAGATATTGCGAAGCATTTTGTCGCCCTGTCCACGAACGAAAAGGCGGCGACTGAATTCGGAATAGCGCCGGAAAATATTTTCGAGTTTTGGGACTGGGTCGGGGGCCGATTTTCATTGTGGTCGGCGATAGGGCTTTCTATCGCTCTGCAAGTTGGTTATTCGAATTTCGAAAAACTGCTTCGCGGCGCCCATGTAATGGACGAACATTTTCGCGCAGCGCCGCCAGAAAAAAATATGCCTGTTTTGGCAGCGCTTGTGGGGATATGGAATCGCAATTTTATCGGGGCAAACGCCCACGCGATTTTGCCGTATGACCAACATCTCGCGCGGTTCCCGGCATTTCTTCAACAGCTCGACATGGAATCGAATGGCAAGTCCAAGACGATGGATGGCGCCAACGTCGCGCAAGCGACCGGCCCGGTAGTTTTCGGGGAGCCCGGCACCAATGGACAGCATGCTTTTTACCAGCTTTTGCATCAAGGAACGGATCTTGTTTCTGCCGATTTTATTGCCTCTGCCATAAGCGCCGCCGATACCGGCGATCATCATCGTTTGCTGCTTTCAAATTTTCTAGCACAGACACAAGCGATGATGCGCGGTCAAACCAAAGACGAAGCGCGTGATGCGTTGAATGAAGCAGGGCATGCGGGCCCTGATGCCGATATTCTTGCAGCGCACAAAACTTTTCCGGGCGACCGGCCCACAAATTCCATTCTAATGGAGAAATTGACGCCGGAAACGTTAGGCGCGCTCATCGCTCTATATGAGCACAAGATATTTTGTCAGGGCGTTATCTGGGGGATAAACTCTTTCGATCAATGGGGCGTGGAACTGGGCAAAACGCTAGCGAAAGAATTACTGCCGAAGATCGCGAAATTGGGCGGCGACGCTGACCAAACCAGAAGCGATGACGCCTCGACCGACGGGCTTATCAATTGGATAAATGATCGGCGCGGCAAAGCTTAAAGTTCGGCGCGGAGATGTATGATGAATATTATTTTGAAAACCCTGCTCGCGGCACTTGTGTCGACCGCGGTTTTTTCATCGGCTTTTGCCGCTGACAAGGTCAAAATTGAAACCTCAATGGGCGACATCACCGTTGAACTCGATCGCGAAAAGGCGCCAGTCACAGTCGCGAATTTTCTGGAATACGCCAATGGCGGCCATTATGATCGAACGATTATCCATCGCGTTGTTCATGGATACGTTTTTCAGGGCGGCGGATATTCGAAGTATTTCAATGAGCGTCCTTTGCAAGAACCAATTTCCTACGAGGGCGACAATGGATTGAAAAATCTGCGCGGCGCGATTGCCATGGCGCGCGGTGATTCACGTGACAGCGCGCAGTCGCAATGGTTCATAAACGTTAAAGACAATCCAGAGCTTGATCATAGAATTTTCGAAGGGGCGCCGCTCTATGGCTATGCTGTTTTCGGGCGCGTCGTCGATGGCATGGATGTTGTTGATGCTATTGGCGCCGTCGAAACTGGCCCCGGTGGGGATTTTGCAAGCGAAGTTCCAGTGGAACCGATTATCGTCAATCGTGTCGATCTGGCGGATTAATTTAGCGCAAACTGCGCCCGCCAATATTTAGTTCTTCATTGCCTTCAGCGCAGCCCGATCGATCGTGAATTTTTCGGTTATTGTAATTGATTCGCCGTCAGCGATTTTTGCTGATTCTTCCGCCGTCAATTCGCGCGCAAATATTGTCCGATCACTCTCGACCATTGTGTCGATGATTTCACCTTTGATGCTGATTTCCAGCTTCGAAAAAAAACCGGGCGTTTCAGGAAGTGGTTGGACCGGGCTGATTTCAAACGAAACTTCGTTTTCGCCGCTTCTAACAAGTTTGTTCAAAGGGGCGCTCGTTACCATCGACCCACTATCGCCTGACAAGAACGCATTCGCTTTGCCGTTAATGGATGTCTCGACGGCGGCGCCGTCGGTGGAGATGCTGAGCGTCAAGAACATATCAGAGGGCACGGGGCTGCACCCGAGAAGCGCTGCAGCCGACGCTATCGCGGAAATCCATCGCATTGTCATAAAATTCTCCCGCTTTATCTGCGCCGATTATGGAGCAGCGGCAGTCGCCGCTCAAGCTCACCGGTAAACGGCGATTGCCCCGCAACGTTGCATCGGCTAGACCCCGCAATGTTATGGCGAAAAAGAATAAACCTTCCCGGCCAAAGGCGCGGACACCGCGCGGGTTCAGCGACCGTCTAGGCGCCGAAATTATCAAAGAACGCGAAGTTCTGGCGCGCATAAGCGCGGTTTACGAGTCCTACGGTTTCGATCCGCTGGAAACACCGGCATTTGAATATACTGATGCACTCGGCAAATTTCTGCCAGATGTCGATCGGCCAAATCAGGGCGTCTTTTCTCTTCAGGATGACGACGATCAGTGGATCTCCCTGCGCTACGATTTGACCGCGCCGCTGGCGCGTTTTGTTGCCCAAAATTTTGATCCATTGCCGAAGCCTTTTCGCCGTTACCAGGTTGGCCCGGTCTGGCGCAACGAAAAGCCGGGGCCGGGACGCTTCCGTCAATTTACGCAATGTGACGCCGATACAGTCGGCGCGCCGGCGCCTTATGCGGACGCAGAAATCTGCGCCATGTTCTGCGACGCCATTGAGGCGGCCGGCGTCGCGCGAAACGAATTCACGGTTAAGGTCAGCAATCGAAAGATTGTCGACGGGCTGTTTGAAAAAATTGGGCTTGCGAGCGAAGAGAAATGGGAAACGCGCCTCAATGTGATGCGTTCCATGGACAAATTTGATCGCCTCGGAGAAGTCGGCGTTCGTCATTTGCTTGGCGGCGGGCGTGCGGACGAATCCGGTGATTATACTGACGGGGCCAAACTCGACCCGGAACATATAGAAACCGTGATCGCATTTTTGCAGTCGGCAGAGGGTGATGGCGATCCGCTTGGGAATATTGAAAAGCTTATAACGGGAACGAAATCTGGCGAGGACGGCGTTGCCGAACTCAATGGAATAAAATCGGCAATTCCTGATTTTGCAAGGCGCCCGATTGTGATCGATTGCTCTGTCATTCGCGGCCTGGAATATTATACGGGGCCAATTTTTGAAGCCGATTTCAATGAGGCGATCCTCGATGAAAAAGGTAAACCCGTCCAGATTGGCTCTCTTGGCGGCGGTGGCCGATATGACGGACTTGTCGCGCGCTTTAAAGGCGTAGAGGTTCCGGCGGTTGGCGTTTCTGTTGGCGTGTCACGACTTCTTACGGCGCTTGAGCTGAAGAAATCCTTAGGCGCCAACACGGCTGGTCCTGTCGTCATTTTGGCGCTCGAAAAAGATCAAATGGCTTCGTATCAGCAGATGGCAATGGAACTGCGAAACGCCGGCGTGCGCGCCGAGGTCTACCTTGGCGGATCAAATTTTGCCAAGCAACTGAAATATGCAGATAAGCGATCATCGCCGGTTGCCGTCATTCAGGGGCCGGACGAACGTGGGGCTGGCGAAATCACGATCAAGGATCTGGCTCTCGGCGCAGCGTTGTCTAAAGACATTGAAGACAACAAAGCCTGGCGCGAAGATCAGCCGGCGCAGTTTTCTGCGCCGCGGGGTGATCTCGTTAAGGCGGTGAAGGAAACGCTGGCCCGCGAACGATAACGCAATCGCGCCTAAGTTTAATACATCTCTATACAGAGCAAATAAAAATAACGAAGCTGTCTGATTTCGGCGGTTCACTGCGAAAAAATGCGTTCAAGGGCGGCCATTTAGTTGCTTGCGCCATGCGGGCTGCAGCCGATCCTGGTCGATTTCGCCGGGCCCTGTTAGTCACCCTGATTCACAGTGCTGTAAATCACGAATTTTGCGATCTATGCAAAGGCGATCAACACGCCGGAAATTGTCAGAACGGATAGCAGCGTTGTTGCGAAAACCGCCGCCGCTGTTTCGGTTTCCCCGGCGCCTGCCTGGCTCGCCATGACGAATGTGGTGACGCCGGACGGCACGAACATGAACAAGGCCAATGCGCCGAGATAGTGTGGATCCGAAACCCCGAAGAAGGCAGCGAGACCAAGCGCAATTGCGGGCAGGGCAATCATCTTCCCGATTGCAATAAAACTGACGCGTCCGCCGACAACTTTCATATCCGGGAATTTGTGCGTGGCGAGGAAAAGCCCAAGGGAAAAAAGGGCTGTGGGTCCAGCCGCGCGGCCCAGTAACGAAAAGAAAGTTTCAACCGGGCCTGAAAATCCAAGGCCAATGACGGAATACAAAAACCCAAGCGCCATTCCGGCAACGAGCGGGTTCTTAAGCGGTTTTACGAAGTATCCAACGAACGCGCCGCCGCTTGCGTTATCGCGAGACGCGAGCATTGCGGCGCCGGCGCCGATAACAAAAACGCCCTCGATCAGCATCAGCATGACAAAGGGCTTGCCCCAACCTTCAATTGACAGGGCGATGGGTAACCCGAGAAAGACTGCGTTGCCCATCACCGATGCAAGCGAATGGGCGCCAGCTTCCTGCCCGGTCAACGCGAATAGCTTTTTTGATAAATGATAGGCGGCGAACAAAACGATTGCTGCTGCAATTGCGTAAGACCCGACAAACGGCGCCGCTTCAGGCCCGGGCGGCGCGGACCCTGCCGTTAATCCGAAAAGCGCCGCGGGCATTGCAAATCGGAAAACAAATTTGTTGAGGGATTGCGAATCTTCAATTGTCAGGAATTGAAACCGTCCGGCGAAAATGCCGGCGGCGATTATGCCGAATACCGGCAGCGCAACGGAAAAAACAGCAGACAAGGGCGGCCCCAAAGCGAGCTTCAGCGCCGGCCTGTCTCATCGCTGCCGCCCCAAAGGTCAAGACCTTCATGCAACGCCTATTTTGATACGCAACAAAAAATAAAAATGTCGAACGGGCGTAAAAGCCTGATCTCCCGGGGGCTGGGGGCGATGGTTAAAACCGGAATTCCCTGCTCGGGCGCCCGTTCGACGGTTTCATTTTGATCGGCGAATTAGGCGCGAGCAGGGGCCAAATATGGCGATTTTAAGAAACGATTTATTTTTCCCCCAGTAATGACGCGGGGTGCAGCGCTTGCCGTTTTGCCCGATTGGGGTGAAAATATTCGACCTATGCAGACACAAAATGCCGTTCGGCCTCCGTCACGATCCAAAGAACGCGTCGCCTTCACGCGCTCGGAATTAACCCGCATTCTCGGTCTTTATGGACAGTTCGTCGCCGCCGGCGACTGGCGCGATTATGCCATCGATTGCCTTGAGGATGTTGCTGTTTTTTCTATCTTTCGACGAGCGTCGGAGATGCCGCTTTATCGGATCGAAAAGCGTCCCGCCCTGGCGCGAAAACAAGGCGCCTATCTGGTGACATCCTTGTCGGGCGGCGTTCTAAAGCGCGGACACGATCTTGGACAGGTGTTGAAGGTGTTTGATCGCCAGCGCATCAAGCTGGCAACGTAAGCGGACGACTTAGGCGTTGAACGCTGCGGCGCCGCCATTGCGGCAATAATCGTAAGCTTCCACAAAAACGTGACGCTGCGCATGGCTACCGCCAACACGGTGGAGCTCATTGAGAAGCGGTTTCAGTTTTGTCGCCGCATTTTGGTGGCGCGTTTGCGCGAAATCTATCAGCGCGGCTGCTGCGGGCGCCGTAATCGACTGCCAGACATAGGCGGCGTCGCCGGTTTTCGTTTCTGCTTTTCGTTGCAGCGACGCCTCAAACGCTTGGGCTTCGTGTTGCTCGCCGGCGCGGGCAAGGGCGTAAACATAATGCAAATCATGAAAAGGGAAGAGATGTTCGCCGGCCCTTGCGCGCGCCTGTTCAACGACGGGCGCCCAGCGGTCGCCGACATTGAGCCCGCGCATTTCCAGTCGCCATAACATCGAAACAGCGCCGATTTGTTCCTGCGGGAATTCCGGCCATACGCCCCAGAGACGCTTATCATAAATTTCGAGCGCTTCATCATAACGGCCAAGCCCCAAGCGAAAGAGCGCGGCGTGCCACCAATTGTGGTCTCGAATGAAGACGCCTTTTTTCTCCCAGGTGTGGGCGCAGTGATCGAGCCAGCGCGCGCCGTCGGCGGCGCGGCCTTCGGTCTCCATAACATGAGCAATAGCGTGATGGGCCCAAGCGTCGTCGATGGCGATTTCGCTGGCGCGCATACCCTCTTCTTCAGCCTCTCGCAGGCGATGGCATTGCTCCAGCGCGAAGGCGATCATACCATGCGCATAAGGCGTTTCCTCATGCACGAGATGGGCGCGGTCGCCAAACCGCAACAGCGCTGCTTGATCTCCCAAATTAAAGGCGTGGTACTGGCCCCATTTGATGGAGCATAGGTCAGCGGGCCAACGCACCGTTAACTCATCAAGCAGCGCAAGCGCCTTGGAAAAATCCAGCGCCGCCCATGCGTCGACGGCGGCGCAAAACAACTTTTCGCGCTCCGTCGCCGCATCGATGGTCTGGCGCATGCGCGCTATGTAAGGTCTTGCGGCCTGCCAGCCTTCAGCCCCTTCAAAGGCAAGATGCAAAGCCGCAGCGTGGGCGCTGAGAAGAGGCGCTTCCGGTGTTGCATCGGCGACCGCAAACAAATCGCGAATGCCGGCGCCGTAGCTCAAAAATTCCTGAACATAGGCGTCATAACCGACCGCCGCCTTAGGATCGGCGGCGGCGATGGGCAGATCGAATTTGTCTCTTGCGGTCATCAGCTTACTTTATGGCGGGATTGGGCAAGCATCAAATGATAATCTCTGACGGACCATCACGCTTTGGTCAGAAAAAACCCCCGCTTTTTACGGCGGGGGTTCTTTGAGGACTTAATTTGCGAGTATTTAATCGCGCATAATCCCAAGGATGTTCAGGATGTGCACAAACAGCGTCACGAACGATCCGTAAAGTGCGAAGGCGCCAAAGATCGATGCGCGATCGTTGGTGGACGATCCTTCCTGATACATGCCTTTGATCATCTGTGTCTCGTAGGCGGTTACCGCTGAAAAAACGAGAACGACCAGCGACGATGTCACAAGGCTCATCATCGTGCTTTGTAAGAAGATTGCGTTGACGATGATCGCAATGATCAAGCCAACAGCCGCCATCATAAGGAAGCTGGCCCAACCGGAGAGGTTCTTCTTGGTTGTGTAACCATAAAGGCTCATTGCGCCAAAAACAGACGCGGTGATGAAAAAGGCCCGGTAGATATCTTGCGCGGCGCCAGCCTGCTGAAAGAAAAACAACATTGGCGCGATCATCGCGCCCCAAAGCGCGGCGTAGAGCCAGAACATGCCGTGAGCGGCGATTTTCGATCCAGAGAAAATAACGCGCGGTGCAAACCAGCCGATACCAATGATGCCGGCGAAGCCAACCCATTTCAGCGGCGTGGCCGCAATCTGATACATCAGCGCTTCGTTAGACGCCATCAACATCGAGATGAGGCCAGTGCCAGCAACGGCAAGCGCCATGTAGTTGTAAACGCCAAGCATATATTGGCGCAGGCCCTCGTCGATGACGGCGCCTGTCCTGGCGTCGGCGACAGAACCGCCAAATTGTCTGCGTGGTTCGTTCATTTCAAAATCTTCCTTTCCTGACGGCCGGGCGCACTTCTGGCCCACACCGAATAACAGCGCGTAATATCGGGGCCGCCGTCCCCGCAATCAAGGGTTTTCAGCGGAATCGTCGTCGTTTTGGCCCGAAAATCTGCGAGTTAACCCTTTGATAAGGTTTACGGACTGCGCTGATCAGCTTTTAAGGCGAAACCGGACGGCGAAGAACCCGTCCATCCCGCCTTTATCGGCGAGCATTGAGGGGAGCGTGCGCAAATCCCCATTGCGATCCACGGCTTCACTGAGCCCGCCAATATCGTCGGGTTCAACAGCCACGCGCTCCAGATTTTCGCGCCGCGCGAGAACGGCTTCAGCCTGTTTTTCGCCTTCTTCGCGTTGGAGCGAACATACGCAATAGATAAGGAGCCCGCCCGGTTTCAGCTTGCCGAGCGAGCGATCAATCATCTTGGCCTGAAGCGCGGTCAAGGCTTCAATATCGGTTTCTATTTTTGTCCAGGCGATGTCGGGATGGCGGCGAAGCGTGCCGGTTGCTGAGCACGGCGCATCGAGAAGAATGGCGTCGGCTTTTTCTTTTGGGTTCCAGCGCAAGGCGTCTTCTTCAACGAGTGTCGCGGAAAGATTCGTACGGGTCAGGTTTTCCTGTAGGCGGGCCAGCCGTGTTTCCGACCGATCTACTGCGGTGACGGTCGCATACCGCGCTGCGAGTTGCATTGTTTTACCGCCCGGCGCTGCGCAAAGATCATAAACAATTTTGCCCGCAACATCGCCCAGCAACATCACGGGCAGGCTTGCCGCCAAATCTTGCACCCACCATGCGCCCTCGTCGAATCCCGGAAGCGACCGCACATCTCCGCAGCCATTTCGGCGCAGGGATCCGTTCGGTAATATCTCGGCCTCAAGGCGCTCCGCCCATTGGGGCGCTTCAGACGGATCACGCAGTGAAATATCCAGCGGAGCCTGTTTACGATGGGCCTCAGCGATGGCGCGCAATTTTTTCGGCCCGTATGCGCGTTCCCAGCTTCGCCACATCCACGCTGGCGTATCGGCGCGCGCCGGCGCTTTTGCCAATAAGGATTCGCCATTTGCCGCCACTTTTCGCGCAACGGCGTTGATGAGTTTCGCGTAGCCGGCAGTCTCGCGCCGCTCGCTAGATAATGTCACCGCCGTTGATACTGCTGCATGATCAGGCGTCTCGAGAAAAATCGATTGCGCCGCCGCGAGACGCAAAATGTCCATGACGCGCGCAGATTTTTTTGGCAACGGCCGTTCGATATACGTCCCGAGAATATGATCGATGGAGCCGCGCCGGCGCATCACGTTTGAAGCGAGGGCGCGCGCAAATGAGCGGTCTGATCCCGCTAGCGCCATATAGGCGGGTGCTCCGGCAAGGGCGTCCTCCAAGGGTTCGCCGCCGCGCACCCGCTCGATCAGATCAAGGGCGGCCCGGCGCGATTCGAGGCCATCGCTCAGATTTTCCGGTTTTTTGTCTTTCATGGCGCTCGCTTAACCACGTCACAGCCGCAAAGTCACGGGGGAAGTTTGCCAACGAATCCGCGCCTTTAGGGTGCGCGGTCCATTCCAATTCCGCGGTTTTGCGATGACGCCCGTAATCTACTATGCTACCGGTCATTGGGTATTCACATGCGCGAGCATTTATTGCTGCGCTTCTCAGGGGATGTTTTGGGGAATGAAAAAACTATTCGCGATTATTGCCGCCGTGGCTGCGGGCGCCAGCGGCGCGTCTGCGCAAAACCAGATGCAAAATGCGCCGGTCGCTAATCCATCGACGCCGATAGCAAATTTTGACATCCAATCGATCGGACCGGTTCTGAACGAGCTCGGCGTCGCCTGGCAGGCGACGACATCGGATAATGGCCAAACTTACATCCGGGCAAATTTTGGCGGCATCTTGAACTTCAATATGACGCCGACGGCCTGCCGCGGCGACGGCAACTCCGATTGTATCGGTCTTGCGACAATTGCTATTTTTGAAGGCAATGCGAACCCGCAGACGGTCGGCGCCTTCAATCACAGATATGCGTTCGCCACGGCTGGATTGGCGCCGTCGGGCGAAGCATACACCATGCGCTATGACATTGCCGACTATGGCATCCCGCGCGGCAATCTCGCATCGTCAATTCTCAATTTCGTTAATCTGTCGCAAATGTTTCGCGAAGAATTGGCGACTTCCGCGACGACCGTTGCGCAGCAGGGGTATGCGGACGATCTGGCTTCACGATCGATGAATCGCGCCGGGCTCGACGAAATGACCGGCGGCGAAGTTAATCACTTTAATCCGGTCGAACTGCACGAGCGCGGGTTCGAGTTCACCGCTCGTCTTGTCAATGAAACCATCGCTGACGAGACCGCGCCGCGAAACAAGATATTGAACAAGAAATAGTTCGGGCGACGCACAGCCGCCGCATTAAAAAGCCCCTCTATTGAGGGGCTTTTTTCGTTTGAAAAAATTCACTTTTATTAACCTATTTTGCTGACGCCATCTTAACTGTCGGAAAGCTAAAATTTGAATCATTAACGCTGTCCGCGACAACGCCATTTTAAGGCCTTTGCGATAGTGAGTGATGATAAGTTGTACAGGTAACGACGACGATGAAGCGCAGGCTATTACGCTCAATCAGGCGCAACAAAGACGGGGCCACGGCCGTTGAGTTTGCGCTGGTTGTGCCGATGTTTTTTATGCTCGTGTTTTCGATTTTAGAAGCGGGCTGGTTTTTCTTTGTCGATAGCGCGGTGAATCAAGCGGCGGCCAATGCCGCTCGGCTTATTCGAACGGGCCAGGCGCAAAACGGAATTTCCAAGGACGATTTTTACAATGAAATCTGCAATATCGTCGATACTTTTGGTTCGTGTGATGAGCTTTTAACAATCGATATCGCTCGTTTTGGAGATTTCAATGCGCTCGCGGCTGACCTTTCGTCGCAAGTTTGCCGCGACCAAGATGATCCTACGATTGAAGGCGCGCAATTTTCTGAAGCAGATTACGGTGTGCAGCGCGAAATCGTCCGTGTTCGCGTATGCCTTCTCTACAAACCTATAAACCCGGCAATCGGGCTTGATCTAAAACAGACGACCCACGGGTTTCGCGAATTGAAATCCGTAACAATCTTCCGCAACGAACCGTTTGAGGATTAATTAGAATGTATTACTCAAACGCATTGTTCCGAAGATTCCGTTCTGCGCGCGATGGCGTCGCCGCAACTGAATTTGCTCTATTGTTGCCGGTTTTGATCGCAATCTTCTTCGGCGTTGTAGAGGGCTCAAGCGCGCTGGCGCAAAACAGGAAAGTCTCGCTCGCGGTCAACACGCTTGCAGACCTAGCTGCCCAGGAAACACAGTTGATGGAGAGCGCCGCTGACGATTTATTCGACGGCGTACGTGAGATCATCGGCGATACTACATCGACGATGGATATTCGCCTGATTAGCGTCATAGCAGACGACAATGGCGACCCGGTCGTTCAATGGAGCTATGACAATAGCGGCAATAAACCTTTGGCGCCGGATACGCCCTATACTGATTTGCCAGACGCGGCTTTGTTAGATGCAAACTCGTCAATTATGGTTGCTGAGTTGACTTACAATTATGTGCCGACCTTGACCCGGCAGCTTATTCAGAATGTCAATTTCGATAAAATGGCGACGCGGTGGCCGCGCCGTTCGCTGCGCGTGGAGTTATGCTCGGCGCCAGGCAATTGCATGTAATCGCCGTTTGTCGAATTCATAGATTTCATTTTGCTCTCAGTTCCATTCAGCGCTTGCGGGTAGCGCTTGACTGATGCGCGGGAATGAAAAGCGTTTAATCGGATTGATAAGCCATAAACGAATGTCCGCTATTGGCGGCGCGCGCAACTGATCGTCGCAATACTTTATCTTTTTTGGAAAGATTGATCGCCAAGATATATTTTCTTGTGCAGCTAATCCTTTTCGCTAGCTAATAGTGTTATCGCATGGTTTCATTCCTATTGCAGGCGCGAGCCAAGCCGTTGGAAACGAACCAAATTTTTCTAAACTTGAGGCGCATTTGCTAAATTAAATCGACCAATTTACATTCACAATTTGTTCCGCCGCGTCCAATGGCCAATATTATGCGACAAAGGGGCGGCGATATGTCATTCTCCGTATCAAAATCAATTCTCGCGATTTTAACCGCAATCGTTTCGATGTTCGCAGTTGCCTTCGCACAAGAGAAATCCGGTCAACAATATACTGACGTTGATCTCGGAGAAAGAAATGCTGGTGAGCAATATTCAATCGCAATGGCCGCAAGGAATGTAGATTGCGATCAATCTATAGATTTTAAATTTTCCTCGAATGCTGATTGGCTTCGCTTTTCAAAAGACCCTGTTATTCGCCAGGTTAGGCCTGGCGAAAATAGGACGATACAAGCGACGCTGGATTTTTCGAATTTAACGCCCGGCGAATATGAAGCAATTGTTGAAATTGATTGCCAGAACTGCGGCGGTCTTATTTTTAAAAATTGCAAAGTGAACCGACAAAAAGTCCGGCTAAAGGTCAAAGTTGTCGGCGCAAGTCCAGTGGATGACATCATCCAACATAGCCAGTTGGAATCGCCGAAAGTTGACTATACAGATAAAAGAATTCCGCGCCGTTTGCGCAATGCTGCGAAACGAACTCACGGCGCGTGGGCAATCGCCGTAAAAAAAGCAAATAAATGTGCAGAAGAACTGGTCGCGCTGCAGGCAAAATATGAAAACGCAAAGGCTAATTCGGATGCGTTAAAAATGTCTGCGGACACAGCTGATCAGGATGTCCGTAATATGAAAGCACAAAATGAAGCTGGCCAAACTGAATTGCTTAACGCAAACAAGGCCGTTCAAGCCGCGAAGGAAGCGGTCAAAATTGCTGAGCGCGAGCTCGACAATGCACTAACGCATGAGCGAGAAGCCGCCAAGACAAATTTAGCCGCAAAACAATCAGAGAAAGCCGCTGCCGATAAGCGATTAACTGATGCAAAAAACGGTGCACGGTTGCATTCCAATCGAAAAATCCGCCAAGCGGAAAAGGACGCCCAAAGCAAACGTGAAGCTGCTGAAAAGGCGAAGAAGGCTGAGAACAAAGCGTTGAAGGCGCTGAATGACAAACGCAGAGAATGCGGCGAATTGGCTGCAAAGGCGGAAGCCGCAAAAGCTGCAAATGCTAAAGCTGAGTCGGAAGCGAAGGTGGTTTTACCACCAGCTCCAATAAAGCCAACGCAAGCGCAAGTTGATGAAGAATTTGAAAAAGTTAAGACTTGCGTACGTGAATTAGGAGAACTCCTAGAGGCCCAACGATTAGCGTTCGAAGCGATGGCGCGACTTGGCATGCTGAAGGGAAAAACAGAGAGCGATTTTAAAAGCTGGGCTGACGGGGTGGATAAAGCAAACGATTTATTCAGCAAAGTTCCACCCGGTATTCCAGTCGTAAGTTCGATGGTTGGAACTGTTACAGACGCGCTCACATTCGTTCGAGCTGTGATTGGCGTCGCCAGCGCAATCGACCGAACGGGCAGCCTAAACTATCGCCCGGTCGCCGGGATGTTTAAGGATGAAACCAAAGCAAAGAATTGGCTGAAAAGTAACGGGTTTGCGTCTAGCGATCCGGAAGCGCAACGCGTAGCTGATCAGATGAAACTATATTCGAAATCAAATTCATCTAAAGGTATGGAGCAAGCTCTCGAACAAAAGAAATCAGAGTGCGATGGAAAAATTAGCAAGTACGAAGAAACCAAGGCGGCCTTTGAAGCCAAGTGATTTGAGCTATCATTTATTTGTTAATTGAAAAAAATATGAGACCGTTCGATTAGTCTCGATTACCACGGCAGCCGATCGTCCGAAAACCTTCAGGGGCCATACCACGCGCCAATGATCACGTTACCAATTAGATCCGCAATACTAAGATCACGTTTCAGGTTATTCTTTCTTGTTATCTGGCTTGTAACAGGCCCGACCGATAAGATCGCGACTTAATACGCCCGGGTACGCCTTGGCGACAATTTATGACGGATCGCCATTACGCAAATGTGAAATCGTAACGTTTTCCCTAACGAGGCGGGGAGCGCCCTCAAAGAACATCAAACTAACCGGCGCGCTATAGAATTGCTGGGGGCTTATCGACCCGGTGAGAATGTCAGTTTTTCGTTTATGCTCTTTATCGCCCATTGGGCGACATGCCTTATCGTCTCAAGCGCTAGTCGAAACCCGGCGCACCCAAGTTCAGACGCATAAGAAACATTGGCTTCCAAAGTTTTTGGCCAGTTTATATTTTCGACAAATTTTCGTGACAGCCCGAATGGAAGGTCAATTCCCGCGATCGATGGCCCGGGTCTGGAAAGTGCAGCGTCAAATTCTTCGAATGTTGCAAACAATTCGAGTTCTTCGGCGAACAATTCGGTCGCTTCGAGTTTACACCGCAGACATGTTGTCGGTTTCGATGATCGTGGAGCGCTGGTAAAGTCGATACCGTATATTTTCACAGTTTAACAACGCTTAGCCGCCGGGTCCGTCAACTCTCCATGGTGGGAATCGTCGATTTCGGCCCGCATACATCAAGCAAATTTCATTTTCCGCGGGATCGAATAATCGCGCTTCACGCCATCCCCATGGCTCATCAGTTGGTCTTTTGATAAATGAAATGTCCTTTTTTATCAAAAACTCAACATGCTCGTCGAGCGCCTTGGCCGATGGATGGTCAAAATACACAATTGCATCGGAGCGATTTGAGTCACTGACCAAATGAAGTGAAATGGTTGCCCCTTCACCGCCTTGCGTTTCAAAGCGAGCATAACGTGGCGGCGCATCCACCACTAATACTAATCCAAGCGTCCTATAAAAAGAAACAGACGCCTGATAATCATGGCATGGAATTGTGATTTGATTCAATATCATGGAATTGCCTCGCGTCGCAGTGCGGCGGCAAATACAAATAGAGACGTCCGAAATGGGCTCCGAAATAGCAACATCGCTAATATTTTTTTCATTTATTTTTTAGGGCATGTATTTACCGAACACAATTTAGTTTCATTGGTCGTTAGGGAAGCTCGTCAAAATCAATTTATGATGAATGCTCCCGTGGGTTATATGTCCACATCGCAATTCAATAAAAACTTGGCTTACCAGCTTTTTTGAGCAAATTAATTCCGACTTCAGTATAAAACATCGAAAAGAAAACAGCTTAAGCTGCCTCAGGCAAGCTGATCGATAATTGGAATTGATCGATCATCACGCCAATTGCAGTTATAAGCCAATCGAGCTTTGGATGACCTAATTCTAGTTTCATGATCCATGATTTTACGGTTTCCGCTTGAAGGAATTGAAACTGCTTGCAGTTTTGGTGGAGTAGGAATGACGGCAGCATTCTTTACTGAAATTGACAGGCCAAATTCAGGCATCCGAATATTCGCAGGAAGGTTTATAATTCCTTTCATAATCGCTAACGCAGCAAAACCTATGCCAACATTAGGAATATTTACTGAAAAATTGTTCTGATCAATACAATTGGAACTAAAAATTCGATCAGTAGTTTAAGGCGCACAAAAACTGGGAGCTGGCAACCAAGCCTGAAATGTGTTGATTGGGTTAGAGGTGGGCTCTGTAGGTAGTTGGGCTTGACCGACACTGATTGATTAACGCAGTTTGCTTTTGGGCAAACTTATGTTCTTTTCGCCGGGTTCAAAAAAAGGTTTACGTCTGAAAAATCTTGCCCGTGCGATATCATATATAGCCAAATCGCGTGGCAATTATGCATTTTAATCTGCTTGCTGATTTTTATTGTAACTTTCATTTTCAACGTTTAAGAAATAGCCGTTTCAGGCCCTTCGCTTAACCGTGACCAAAAGTATCATATAAATCTATAGTTGAGGTGAGCAGCCGGCTCGTCACGCTTTTTGTATTGTCACCCGATCTTTTGGTATGCATACCACTCACTATTTATCTGGCAGAAAACTAGGGCCGGACCTTTTTTTTTGTTTTTTTCCAGCCAGTCGACGGATCGGTGGTCGCATTTATCAAATAATTCCATGTTAGAGCCTTCACTGGGTGGCGACAGTGGCCTGCTCAGATATATAACACTGACCACTGTCCATTCTGTGTTTTGGCCGTATCGTTTAATTACAACATCAATTTCATCTCTGCCCGATCTTGAACGAGGGTAGAAGTCAATATGTTCAATAGGAAAGTTTTTCCGTAATCGGGCAATCAATTTCGTATTCTGTGTAGTTTCAAGCATAGGGTCTCTCGCGGGAATACGCGTGAACTCTAGGAGCGGTTTGGGGCGAGAGAGTACAATTTCAGCAAACGCCTCCGGATGAGCATTGTAAATGTCGGCGGCATCCAATAAATTTGGTTTAATTTTCTTAGAATCACACGCAACGAGCATGAGCGATATAGCTAATATGCTTATTAAATGAATTTGTTTTTGCATGAAATCCTCCGTTAAAGGAAGAATAAGTTAATTTTCTAACCTACTCTAACGTGTTTGAATTTCGTTATCGTTAACCGCTGCATTTGTAATATTGTCAGGGAGTGAGAATAATTCTGCTCCTTGATGACAGAATTCTCCGCATCTAGATTGCCTTATAAACCGCCGATGGATGATCTATGTGCGGCATGCGGCGCGCAATCGAGAGAATCTCTTTGTGAATTGATATATCTATGTTTTCACAGCAAACGATGGAGGCGGCTGTTTAAAAATCCCCATGATTGGTTTGGCCTATTGATAGAAGGAATAAGCGTACCGAAAATCATCGATGCTTATGAAACGCCTAACCAACTCGATGTATTTCAAAATGTAGGCTCATTGGCTCGGCTCAACGCGACCATTATCGGCGTATCACTCGTTTTATTTTCGATAGTGAGAAGGAAAAGATAGGTCGCAAAACTTCGCTTTAATAAAAAGATGCGCGGATAAAAATCTAGTTCATCTATTTTTAGACGGACTCATGAAGAATTTTAAAAGTATCAAGCTGATCAAGCATATCCCGAAAAAAAGTTAAAAATGTTTTTGCGTTGGTAGTGAAATTATGGCTGTAAATACGATGTAAGTTTTTCAGTGTTTTCTTATTGACCAAATCCGGATTTGCAAGATGAAAAGCCTCCATTGACCAATCAGGACACGTCCTTTTATTTGTTGGCTCATTAATCAGCACTGTGATATCGGTATGCCTTGAGTCGATTTTAATTTTCTCAAATAGTTGCTCTAATTTCGCCTTTTTGCCTTCGATCAACTGTAAAAAATGTGATCCTTCGCAAAGAAGCGCGCCCGTGATATTGTTTTCCCTATTATTTTTTTGGCTGACTTTGGCGATTTCTTCTAACTCGCACGTCACATCTCTAGCAGGAACCTGGATTTGACTAAAATAAGCAATGATATGCATATTGACGATTATAGGGCGCCCTGCTTAAGATGTATACAGACGGCTATTTTACGCGATTTATTTGACAAAAAAAACTCGGCGCCGTACTCCTCAAGCGCCCGGCGTATTTTATCAGCGGTTTCTTCGCGAACACTATAGCCTGCCTCAAATCTCACTATGGTCGCTTTGTCTAGCTCTGATTCATTGGCAAGCTGACGAATGGTTATGCCCAACCCCGCCCTCGCCATAATGGCGTGGGCATGCGTAATTACTTCTGCGTTTATAAATCTTTCATCGCCCATACTGACACTTTGTCCAAATCGACCCGCGCCCGATAAGTATACACAATAATGTAAACCGAGGGTTGAATTTAATGTTCGTACAATGTACGATTTCAACAATTTTCAATTATTTATGAGGCAATTAGGGGGCAGACCGAAATCAAAATTTAAGAATTACACCGCATGAAAATATTTTGATTTCCGGCAAAGAAGTCATGAAAACTCTCAACCCATCAGAATTAGAACGGATTGGTCTAGCAATACTTCAAACGTATGCCGCGGTGTTTTCTAGAAAAGAAGAAGATAGTACGCAGTATAAACCCTTTATAAAAAAAGTAGAGGCATTTGCCGACACACCCGCCAACAGTCTCGAAGACCTTGCATTTAAAGCGAAGGTATGGCGCTCACTGACTGACGAGGCGTCACTTGAACGAGACAGTTGTACGCCCGTCGAAAGGCTGACTTTGGGAATTATTGAAGACATTGAATTGTTGGCAAAAGATTTCGGCAATGATGATGAAACCAGCGGACAAGCGTAATCACCTTACGCGGCGCCTTTTCTAGTTCTTGAGTGTCAGGTCTGAGACGTTGGGTGAGAAACTATCCGGAATTTCTGGGGCTAAATCTCCCCCTTGTAACACAATCTACGTCGATTAGTTTTCCACCGCCTTCAACCCATGTCGCAATCTTTCAAAATATGGTCCCGTAGCAATTACATTTTGGCGAACATATTTCACAATATTTAAAGCCGGAATGACCTCGACGGTATCGTCTTTTCGATATTCCGATATGAATTTTTTGGGGAAAACGCCAGCCTTCAAGTAATTGTTTGTGGGGCTGATACCATCAGCTTGCAAAAGCGAGCCACCGCGTACTCTAAGAAAAAATAATTCGGTCATTTTCCAATTTACCAAGAATGAAAGGGTTGCCGCGGCGGCCATAACTCCCCCGGAATGAAAGGACAGAAACTGTCTTGAATGCATAGTATCCTGTCGGTAACGACTTCCGCCGCCGCAGCAAAAACAACTCTATGGTGTATTCGTATTGATATAGTTAATGCGTGGACGGTTTTGAGCGACCACAGATGTTTGCGGCGAAGGCCCCTAAAGAAGACGCAGACCCGTTTCCGCATCTGCGCTGGCAGCATTAATCGATACTATATTGATTAAGCCCACACCGCTTCTGAGTACCTTAGCGACGCAAGTACGGATTCCGCGCCGCTCGACATCACCATATTGTTTTTTACAATGATAGATATGTCGGCGCCATCGCCGCTTGGTGAGCTCCCAGGGTTTTCATTAATACTGCGTAAATCATTAGTCGGAATTTCCGCTGACTCTTCGACGGGGGTGTCATGGATCGCAGCGAAGACCGTCGCAGGATCGATGCCGCGGGCAATCGCGGATGCGACCTTGCCGTGAATATTTTTTGGAAGAAAGATGTCGACATTTTGAACACTGGTAATCGCAGTTTTCGCCTGTCTGCCAACAGCGATACCCTTTGTTTCCCTTATCGCCGCGTCCGATGAGGGCGCGCGTTCGATTGGAGCAACTATTGTGCGAGTATTGATGCTGGTTATTACATTCATAAGAAATCTCCATTTTCTAGAATTATTTATGCCATTTTTTGATGTATATTCAGTAAAGAATCCGCGGCGCGACTGATTGCAAATGAATGTGGGAATAGAACATATGTTGATGCCGCATTGTTGGCTCATGAAATGATGAACTGAATGAGGCAAGCGCGAAGATCCGGCGTCAATAGTCATTGCATAATCATTTGAATACGCACTACATGGTCTGCAAAAGCTTTTGGCTCTACATCGATCTAGAAAATATCTATTGAGGATTTCCAATTTATTCATATTGATTACTACTGAATATCTAGGTTTTGAATTTCCTATTATTTTAGTTTTAATAAATTTACACCAATAGAATGATGGTATTTGGTAGAAGTTGGAGCGATGTATGCCGCCTGCAAGTATTCCAAAAAACGATGCTCAGCGATTGGAAACGTTATATAGGTATAATATTCTTGATACTGATGCTGAAGAAGTGTTTGACCGTATCACGCTAATGGCAAGATCCCTTTTTGACACCAAAATTGCTTTGATTTCTCTGGTTGATCGGGACAGACAATGGTTCAAATCACATATCGGTTTAGATGTTAAAGAAACCCCGCGCGATCAAGCATTTTGCGGGCACGCGATATTGCAAAACGAGCCATTAATCGTGGAAGATGCCAGTACGGACCAAAGATTTTCCGACAATCCGTTGGTTATAACTGAGCCATTTATTCGATTTTATGCTGGCGCTCAACTTGTATCCAAAGACGGTCATACCCTCGGCACACTTTGCTTAATTGATGATAAGCCACGCCAAC
Source organism: Hyphococcus sp. (assembly GCA_013002535.1). Classification (GTDB taxonomy): domain Bacteria; phylum Pseudomonadota; class Alphaproteobacteria; order Caulobacterales; family Parvularculaceae; genus Hyphococcus. The sequence continues at coordinate 70,996 of JABDJK010000009.1, read as the reverse complement.
TTAGAGAAAACGATAATAGGCTGCTAAAAGAACTTGCGAAATTGGCAATGAATGAAATTGAGCTGAAGATTTTCCAGCTTCACGATGAAAAACGAGAAAAATATCAGAATAGAGATGAATTCTCAAACGCTTATAACCAAAAAACATTTAAGCGCTTACTCGAAGCAGAGTGTTCGCGCACTCGCACTCATCTTGCAAAGCTATCTCTTGCAGTAATTAATCTGGACTGCTTGGGGCCGTTCGCAGAATCTCGTGGCGAGTGCGCTGTAAATCAAGTTGCAATATCATTTTCCAATTGTTGCAAATCAGTAACGAGACGCCATGATCTTTTTGCCAGATTGGGGCCGAAAAAATTTGCACTACTTATGCCCAAGACTTCCAGCGAAAGTGCAGAAGTAGTCGTGCGACGAATAATGAGTCGGGCAAATATCTTTCGTCCACAGATTAATGGCGCCGAAATTTCGTACGACGTCAGTATTGGTATTGCACAATTGTCAGACAAACAAAGTACGGCTGCGTTTTTTAAAGAAGCCGATAAAAACTGCGTTGCCGCGGCGCAAAATGGCGTGAACGAATATGTCGCCAGCTATGCAGCTTGAATATTAAGGAAAGCAGATCCTTCTCAATCCCTAAACACATTTAGCCATAGCATTGCTGCCGATAATTGTCTGAAATGAGCAATGAACAGATGAAGCGAATACCGCGTTGGTGAGCCTTTCGGTAAAAATCACATTTTTAATTAAGTTGGTCAGATTGGGAATCGCGGAGCATATTCGTAATCGATGAAAAAAAATCCTGCAACCGACGTGGGCGCGATGCGTTTATTGAATGAACGGCGGGTGAGCGTGTTCGGTCCGATGCAGACATTAGAGGATACCGTGATGCAATTTCCGGCAAAGCCCGACTTACAATTGTGCTTTCTTAATCGCTCGGGATGGTTGCATAAATATCGTGTATATTTCCGTCTGGATCTTTGAAGAACGCTACTCTTTGTCCCCAGCTTGTATCCATGGGCTCCCTAATCGGTTCTCCCCCATGGGCAATAGCTTTTCGAAATAAGGTATCGACCATTTCGGGAGATTGGACGGCAAAAGCAATCTCAAAGGATTGGCCCGTCGCCTGCTGCGCGAATATCGGATCGCCGGATGCCTCCACCATCGTTTGGCGGCTGGCGATTGCAAGTGGAACGCCGTGAAAATTCGCGTAGCTCCCATTGTTTGTCACCACGTCAAAGCCGAATACATTTTTATAGAACAAAACCAATTCAGCGAAATTATCAGTTAGAATCGTAACTGCGCCAACCGAAATCTTTCGATTGCTTTCATTTTTGCCGGCGTCTGCATCGGCAGTTGCGCAAAGAAATATCAAAAAAAACGCACCAGCGACCCACGTCTGGTTCTTCAAAGGATTAAAAATACGGTGCAGCAACATTGGAGTCTCCCTTCCTTCCTTCCCTCGCACGCCTTTAGGCCCTGTGCGAACACCAGGAAATGGCACAAAACAGACGTTTAGTTCTGCGCATTATCGCGCAGAATGAGAAGCACGCTTACCACAACAGGGAGTAACGAGATTAGCGCGAACCCAAACTGCCCAACCATAAAAATAACTATAGTCGAGACAAGAAAGCCGAGACCCATAAGAGTGAGCCCAATTTTACGGCTTTTGGGAATGGTTGATAATATACCGCCGGCGATTTGCGCGCCGCCGAGTGGATAAAGCCAAGCAAGTGCGAGCCCAGCGCTCTCAAAGAAGGCAATTTCTTGCGGCATCCGGAAAACTTTCGCACCGCCCGCCGCCAAGCTCATAAAAACCAATGCGACGAGAGCCATCATCCAAATCACCCGCATCGCTATTGCTCCCGTTTTTTCAATTGGCGAGGATTATGGATGATCGCGATCTCGCAAGCAAATGTCGGTTTCTGGCCGAGGATTGGCTGGGCCGCGGGTCTTAGTCGCACAGGCGCCAGCGGAAAAAGCTGCAAATGATTACTATAGATGCATATCTTGGCGACATGCAGGTTCGAACGAGCAAGACCGAAGACGAAATCACCGCAGCAGTTCAGATAGATGTGAGTGCGACCAGTACGCACTCAAGAGCTCGATACATCGCGACAGTGGCCGAACGCGGCGGGTTAAAACTTGCCTGCGAAGAGGGTCAGATCGTTGGATTTTGCTGTTTGGATGACCGCTACTTCTTTGAGAAGGTGTTTATATCCCTGCTGATCGTAGACCAGAATTTTCGTCGGCGCGGCATCGGACAAAAGCTGCCAGGGACGGCGCGATCCTCCGCTGAGGCGGGGCGTTAACTGATCGGGACGGCGTCTTTGATCTGTCCGCGTTTATCCGACTTTTTCTTGGCGTAACGAGACCGGCGCATTTGTCGTTGTGATCGCAGATGTTTGACAAGCTCTTTCTTCAAAACGCTGCTGGCCAGAACGTAAAGGCTTCGATAAATCGTCTCATGGGACATACACATCGCCTCATTGTTTGTATATTGGCGATTCCAGCCAGCCGGCGATTTGTTGCGGCGACCAGGAACGCTTGAGCTTTACGATATCAGCATGCCTTAGCCGCCCATTTCGCGCCAGCTTGCAAAGCTTCGGCCGTAACGATCGGGCCCACGCGCGTTTGTCAGCTCTGATTGCGCGGTGTTGCCGGCGGCTCGTGAATGACAGTCGTCGAGTCAGCTAGGCTTGTCTAAAATAAATTCGATGCCGCATTCGTTCTCGTCGCGCCAGATCATTCGAGCTTTCGCTGGGGCGTTGTAACCCTCAATAACCAGAATCAAGTCGTCCGGCAGGCCTGCGATGCCGGACATTGAAATCTTGGCTCCAGTGGCACTAAGATCCTTGATGACGCATTGATGCTCTTGGCGATCAGAAGTTATTGCTAGAGCAAACTTATAGGTCGCCCGCCGCGAGGTCGCCCTGTCGCTTGCCAACCTCTGAGCAAACTCAAAACTCTGAGCCGGCTGCGTTTTTATCGACTGGAGCCGGCGTTCGATTTTTTCCAATTGAGAACTCTTCATAATTTTCTGAGTGTGTCATTCAATGAGTTGCAATATCATTAATCATTTTGTTCGACACTCGTGGAGCACAACTCAAATTAGTAACCGCCTGCAGGCGATGATCCCACGTCGCTTGCATTTTTTTGGGCCGCGCCGGCTTCGCAACTGCCTGCCTTTCACGCTAAGCCATTAGTCCGCTCGCTGTCGAAGGAAGCGCTGGCCGTAATATCGCATCCGTACTTAAACCGCATCATTGAGCTAATTGTATGCCACAGAAAGCTGCAACCGATGGCGTGTGGTCTCATCGTCAAGCGTATAGGGCGCATCCGAAAGTGGGTGTGCGACTTCATAGCTAAGGAAAAGGTTTTTGCCGACGACAAACCGCAATCCTCCGCCGGCGGAATAAAGTGGATCGCCGTCAGCCGATAGTCTGGTGCCCTTATTCCAAACGACCCCCGCATCAACGAAAGAATAGATCTCCCAACTATCCAATATTCCCGCGCTTCTTCCATGGAGCGCGGCTTCGACGTAACCCGCCGCGCCTAGATCCCCAAGAATTTCACCAAAATCATATCCGCGCCCGAAAGAGCCGCCGCCCACGCCAAATTCCTCGTGGTACAGCAAAGGACTTGTGGCGTACTGTCCTGTTGCGGACGCGGTAAAGCTTATTCGGTCATTGACAAATTGTTGAATCGAAGCTTCGCCGTCAAGTTTTAAAAATTGCGCGTCCGCATCGGGCCGCGATGTCATCAGGCCCACTTGATCACTTGCATTGAATGCATTTACTCCTTGTGAAAGTTGCAGAAAACCGCCGACGCGTGATTCACCCTTTAATTTTGCTTTATATGTGCTGCTGAATCTGAATACTCGCAAACGATCATTGTACAGAGCGGCAGCGTCTTCTTTTTCGCGTGTGTTAATCACGTCAATCTTGGCGCTCGTGTAGAGCTGTTTTTGGTTACTTTGAATGATGGGATAATTGACGCCGATCGATCCAGTTCTCAAATCTCCGTTTAGGTTCCTGCCAGCCAACGCGCTCCGCGGACTGCTATCCGACATCGCACCACTCACAAACACCGCTAATCCAGAGTAGCCGATAGGTAACTGGTAGGTGCCGGAGAAATAATGCAGTTCAGACAGGGCGAATGGTTTTGCGACGTAACCCAGAGATAATTGGTCAGCGGGCCTCAGCACCGAGTTAAACCGTGTGCGCAAAAATGCCCTCCAAGGTTCACCCACGCGAACGCCCTTATTGGTAACATCTAGGCGCGCCTGAACCTTTTTTTGCTCGACGGAAAGCGATAAAGCATAGCCATTTGCGGTATCCGCGTCTTTTTCAATTTCTCTATCTATTAATCTATAACCTGGTGCCGATTGCACCCGTGATAGCGCCCTTGCAAAAGTTTTTCTTCGCAATGGACGTTGCGGCATCGCCTTGTTAAAGTAAGCCACAAGTGGATGTGATGTATCTCCGTTGACAGCGACTCTTGAGAGATAACCTTCGCTTATCTCGACGGCTACTTCCCCATTCTCAAATTTTTGAGGTCTGATAAACGCCTTCGAGAAAAGATAGCCTTGATCCATATATGCGCGCGTCAATACGTTGGCGAGGCGTTGAAGGTCTATACCGGTCAATCGCCGTTCTTCAAAAGTCTGCGTTAACGTTGTCAATTCTTTAGCGAATTCGGCGCTTGCGCCAATAAGTCGAATTTCTCTTATATAGATACTAGGCGAATTAATGTCGGGACCGTCACGGAGAAGTGGTAAGTCGTTCGACCGCCCAGCATCGTTTTTTGAAGGCGAGGAATTTGTGTCGTTAGGCGAATCAGAAATGACATTTGGACCCTCGCGTAGAACTTGCGACTGCGCTTGTGCGCCCGCTAGGGCGCTAACCGCGAACAAGAAAAAACACAAAACGCGCACTGATAAAAACTAATCTGTAACCACGCGAAAAATTCTGCGCCTAATGCTCAAATCATCGTCGAAAATGATTAATATTCTACCATTTAGAAAATTTACCAAATGCATTAAATTGGTGTTATCAAGTAGCTGACAATGTTCCGCATTCGCGATATTGGGTGGTATACATGCGTCTTGTCAGTTTACTTGTGCTTTTGGTTTTCAATTCAGTTTCTATTGCCCGTGCGACCGACTGGCGCGTTGAAGAGACGGACGGCACGGTTACGATCGCAGGTGATCGCTTTGCGTCGATCGGTGATTATGTGAAGCCTGGTGAGTCAATTGAGACCGGCGCACTATCTCGCGTTCTACTCGTTAACGTCGATCAGTCAATTCGCCTTGGCCCCAATGCACGAATTGTTATCGAAAAAACGAACCGCAAAGGCCGGCGTTTAATTTCGCAAGCGGCGGGCTGGGCCACCTACAAAGTGAACAGAAAACGAAACCCGCACTTTGAAGTACGATCAGCGTATGTCGCCGCCGTCGTTAAAGGCACTACATTCGTTGTCGATACTGAAAGCAAGGTCCATTCAGTTTCAGTTCACGAAGGGCTAGTGGATGTGGAGCTATTGAGCACTGGCAAACATTTCGAAGTACCTGCTGGCGTGCGCGCTCTTGCCGTGAAAAATGAAATGCGCACTGCTAAATTCGAGGCGCCTTCGAAAGTGAGAAAAACGCAACCCAATAATGGCGATATCGACTCGGAGGACAAAGAGGAACTCAATTCGTTCGATCGGTCTGAAACTTCTTCAGAAGAAGTTGAAAGCGCCACAAAGGTCACGCTGGTTCGTCCACATGAAAATGTCATCCCAGCCGTTACCGATCAGCAGCAGACAAGTGGCGACGGACAGCAGCAGACAAGTAGCGACGGACAACAGCAGACAAGTGACGGCGGACAGCAGTCAAGCGAAGGTGAAGGCAATCCTTATGAGCCCGAAGAACTTGGGCCTAGTGGGCCAAATATCATCGATGGGCAAGACAACGACGTCGTTGGATTTGAGAATAACGTTGATGGTGATGACAATTCAGTATTAGGCAACTTGAATATCATTGAAGGAAAAGAGAACACTGTCGAAGGTGACCGGAATCACTTGGATCATAATCATCAGCGGAGCGTTGTTGTGGGCGATGATAATTACGTTCACGGTGACGATATAATCGTGATCGGCGATAAAAACACAGTTGAGAAAAATGAAAATGACATACTGGGCGATGGAAACTTTGTATTCGGCGAGCGAAACATTATCCGCGGGGTATGGAATAATATAACTGGTAAAGATAACTCGATAGAAGGCGATTGGAATAGCGTTCAAGGTGATGATAACACAATTGTTGGCCTTTATAATTCAATTGACGGGAACAAGAACACCATCGCTGGGGACTCAAACGAAATCATCGGAGACGAAAATAATATTGACGGCGATGAGAATGTGGTGGACGGCAACAAAAACCAAATCGATGGCGATCTCAATCAGATTATTGGCGACGAGAACTTGTTGTTTGGATCGTCTAATCAACTAACGGGTAAGCAGAATGACATTACCGGAAATGATCTGATTATTAATGGCGACGACCAGGTGGTTCAGAACCCATGACGGACCAGACATTGCCTTTATGCTACTTGATCACCATAGGAAAACTCGGCGATCGGTTTGACGGTAACGGCGCCAAGACCAGTGGTTCGCGGCCATACTGATATCCCTCACACCTTATTCGAAGGGCGTAGCGGCGTCGTCGCCTCGTTCTTCATTTCAGTGTTTGTTATCATTTGCGCGATCTTCGATCTGTATAGGGAAAGTACCGTCATAGGCGTCACTGGCGTCATCTATGAGGCAATTACGCATTGTCCTTGTTGAATGCCGCAGTGAATTCAGGATTGAGGTGTGTGTATCTCGCCAACATTCTGAAATCTTTGTGTTTCGAGATTGCGGCTACATGAGCAACGCCGAGACCTTGTCCGAAAAATCTTGAAATGGCCTCGTGGCGTAGGTCATGAAAGTGGAGGTCTTCGGTATTTGCACGGGCTTTAACGTGCTCGCAAATTAACCGCAATGCATTTGCCGTCATCGGAAACAAACGATCTTCTTTGTCAGGCATCACAGTTTGTCTGAGCGCTAAGGGGTTGGAATGGAGTGGCAAACCCCATTCTTTGATCGCAATCTCAAAAGCGTGTTGGATAATCGAAAATTTCCGGTTGACGGTCGAACCTGAGACTTGGGTAAGCCGTAAGTCCCTTTAAGCAGCGAAATCTGAAGGACCAAGCGACGCCAAAGTGCGTTTTGAGAGGGATTCTTTCAGAACCCCATTGATCACGTAAGCCTCTATTCGTTTTCCGGCCTTGTCACACGAAACAGAAGTCAGGTAGCGCTTCAATATATCGCCCAGAGTGATGCGATTTTAAATCTGTGGATCGTGTTTTAGATGCTCTCGATCAGCGTCAATTTCTATTTGTCGGGCCCAGCTTTCAGCTTCTGTTTTGCGTTTAAAAGTTTTGGAGATATGCGGCGCGTCTTTACGCCGGATCATAACTTGCCAACGGTTGTTTCGCTTTCAGATGGTCGCCATTTGTTCCTCATTCAGTGTGACACAGGTGTGACTGACTGATTATTCTTGAGGAAATTTTTCTTAGCGGTTCCGATAACCAATTGATTTAATTGGTGTCGGATGGTGGGCGCACGTGGTTTCGAACCACGGACCTCTACCATGTCAAGGTAGCGCTCTACCCCTGAGCTATGCGCCCGGTCAGGATCATCCTGCGAGGGATGCCCTGAGCGAAGGAAGAGGTCTCTACCGGCAAATTTCCGGGCTGGCAAGCCTCACCCGGAAGCGGGTGCATTGGGGGCTTTTAAGCCGCGATCACACGGTCAATTTCCTGGACAAGGTCTTTCAAGTGGAATGGTTTTGAGAGCACTTTCGCGTCTTCCGGCGCTTGATTGGCGGCGTTAAGCGCGACTGCTGCAAAACCGGTTATGAACATGATTTTCATTTCCGGGTCGATTTCAGCGGCGCGCCGGGCGAGCTCTATGCCGTCCATAATCGGCATGACGATGTCGGTAAGCAAAAGGTCGAATTCACGGAGCTGAAGCTCGGTTAACGCCTCGTCGCCCTGAGCAGCATCAATGACGGTATGTCCGGCCCGTTCCAGAGCCTTTTTCAAAAACCGACGCATCGAATCGTCGTCTTCCGCCAGTAAAATCGCAGCCATAGTTTTTCGCCTTTTACGCTTTTGTTTGTACAACCTGTTCGCGATCGGGAATCAAGTTTTGCGACCGCGCTATTTTGCACGGAATATGCAAATATCGCTCCGAAATAAGGCCATTTTTACAGGCGGCGTCTTAACGAATCCTGCAACTTCGCGCTAACATGCGGGAAGTCGGCCCAAAATCAAATCGGGAAATCTATGGCGCGCGTGAAAAAAACAAGTAAAAACAGCGAGAAGATCCCAGATTCCTATGAAGGGCGCAGAGCTGTTGATGTATTGGCGCCAGATGAACTGGCCTCGCCATTGATCTTCGCTTCTCCTCATTCCGGACGCGATTATCCGGTTGATTTGCTGCGCAATGCCCGCCTTGACCGTCACGGCTTGCGCCAGTCCGAGGATTGCTATGTTGATCTGTTATTCGACGAAGCGCCGCAAATGGGCGCACCGTTGTTGCGGGCGCTGTTCCCGCGCGCTTATGTGGACGTTAACCGCTCGCGCGACGAGTTGGATCCGCGCATGTTCGCGGACAATTTACCGTCATCTGCGGACACGCGGTCAAGCCGGGTGATCGCCGGCCTTGGCGTAATTCCGCGAATCGTAGCGGACGGTCATGATATTTATGATCGAAAACTCTATTTTCGCGATGCGCGCCGGAGACTGAATCATTGTTACGACCCGTATCACGAGACGCTGATACATCTGATCAAGGCGGCGCAGGACAAGTTCGGCGTGGCGATAGTGGTTGACTGCCACTCGATGCCGTCAGCAAGCAGTACGCCGTTTCATGAACAATCACAGGCGCTGGATATTGTGCTCGGCGACCGCTTTGGGTCGTCTTGCGCGCCCGCTTTTGTTCAGCACGCCGAAAGCATTTTGATTGACCTCGGCTATGAAACGGCGCGCAATGCGCCTTATGCCGGCGGGTTCGTTGCGGCGTCTTACGGCCGACCGAAATCCGGCGTGCATGTTTTGCAATTAGAGATTAATCGCGGTCTATATCTGGATGAAACGCGGATCGCACGGACTGAAAAGTTTGAGAAACTCCGGAAAGACATGGCGTCATTTATCCACAGAATTTCAGCCTTCGATGCAGCTGATTTATGGCCGGCAATTGCTGCGGAATAGCGCTTGCGTGCTGAATTCTATCGGATTCTTCTGAAAAGTTGCCAATCGGTAAGGGGTGGTTTACGCCAATCGTCCGCTCTACTGAAAAATCGATGGTGGTCATGTCAGAAAACAAACAGCCCGAACCGACAAAGAAAAAAGGCGCATTGCGCCGCCTGGGATCGGGCGTTGGCCGGTTGACCCGCGCAAAGCCGCGATTTGATATGCCCTCAGTTGACGGCGGATTGAAAATCGTTATCGCGACTGACGCTTGGAAGCCGCAACTAAACGGTGTTGTCCGCACTCTTGATACGCTGGGCAAAATTCTAACCGAGCTTGGCAACACCGTTCATTATATTACGCCTAACGATTTCAAGTCGGTGCCACTGCCGTCTTATCCGGAAATTCGGTTGTCAATTATGCCGAACCGAAAGGTCGCAAAGGCGATTAACGAATTTCAACCGGATGCAATTCACATTGCAACGGAAGGCCCGATCGGCCGTGCGGCGAGACGCTTTTGCAAACGCCGCGGACATCCGTTTACGACAAGCTTTCACACGCGCTTTGCCGAATATGCAAATGAGCGCTGGAAGGTGCCGACAAAGTGGGGATATGGGATTTTGAAGGACTTTCACAAAGACGGTGAGACGATGATGGTCGCAACGCCGGGCCTGATGGAGGAGCTGAAAGAGCGCGGGTTTTCAAAAATGAAACTGTGGACGCGCGGCGTTGATCTGGAACAATTTCGGCCTGGCGACCGATCGCTGCTCGACAACCATAAGCGGCCGGTATTTCTTTACGTTGGCCGGCTCGCAGTTGAAAAGAGCATTGAGGATTTTCTGGAACTGGATTTGCCCGGCACGAAAATTATCGTTGGTGAGGGCCCGCAACGGCAGGAATTAGAAGAAAAATACAAAGACGCCGTTTTTGTCGGGCCAAGATACGGTGATGAATTGACCGCGTATTACCAGGCGTCTGATGTATTTGTCTTTCCATCTCGAACCGACACATTCGGCCTTGTTAATGTTGAAGCGTTGGCGTGCGGCGTGCCGGTTGCTGCCTATCCTGTCAGGGGCCCGCTTGAAATTCTCGACGGCGCTCCGCCAAGCTGCGGCGCCATGAACGAAGATTTGCAAAAAGCGTGCATGGACGCCTACGAAAACCGCGACCCGGCCGCCTGCCGCACCTGGGCGGAAAATTTCTCATGGGACGCGGCTGCGCGCCAGTTTGTGGTCAATCTTGAAACGCCTGGTTTTGACGAGGAATTCTGGCTTCGTTCGGCGAAGATGATCGATTAACCAATTACGCAAACTGTTTGTATCGCATCGAAACAAGACATACGCGTTTTCGATTGAGGGTTTGCAAGAACATTAAATCAACGCGCCGAATTCCGCGGCGTGGCGGCAATACCTTTAATGGTTAAAACGCATTTGAATTCATCCGCCTACGCCCGTTAGGCGAATTTACCAATCCCATTTCACCTAAAACGGCATGGTCATTGCGTTGCTGTGCTCGAACGCTGCGCAATTTTCACTTTAGCACCGTGCAGCGGAATTGTTTTGGAGTGATTTGATTATGGCCCATCCTATCGATCTTCACGTGGGACGACGACTTCGGGCGCGCCGTCGGCTGCTCAACCTTACGCAGGAAAAATTGGCGAGTGCAGTCGATATACGTTTTCAGCAAATTCAAAAGTATGAAAGCGGCGCCAATCGGATTTCTGCTTCGCGTCTTTGGACTCTGGCGCGTGCGCTGGATGTATCAGTCGGATATTTCTTTGAAGGGCTGAACGGCGCTGAAGCGTCGACAGAGACAGCAATGAATGGTGCTGCGGGTTTTGCAGAGGCGCCGTCGTCTGATCTTTTGGATGACAAAGAAACAATTTCGTTGGTGCGCTATTACTATCAATTGAATGATGAGCCGCGCAAGCGCCTCCTTGATCTGGCAAAAGCGATGTCCGGCGAAGACTAGCTTGCCGCTGCCCTAATTATTCTACACTTGCATCCTGCCGCAGCGCTCTCCATGATCGCTGCGGTATGGCTTATTCCGCTGACGAACTGAATCAATACGCCGCTTTTGCGTTGCGTTTAGCTGATGCTGCACGCGGTCAAACGCTGCAATATTTTCGCAAGCGCGCGACGGTCTTTAACAAGGCAGGCGTCTGGTTCGACCCGGTAACCGACGCCGACCGTGAGGCCGAACGGATCGTCCGGCGAATGATTGGCAAGGTCTTCCCCGATCATGGCGTTTTGGGCGAAGAATTCGGCGAAGTAGAGGCTGATGGTCCGTGGCGGTGGGTTCTGGATCCTGTGGACGGCACCCGCGCTTTCGTCTGCGGCGTCGCAAGCTGGGCAACGCTAATCGCTCTTGAATATGAAGGTGATCCGATACTTGGAATTATCGATCAACCTTACACCGATGAATGCTGGTTTGGCGTTAACGGTAAAACGGTGTTCAGGCATGGCGAAGATGAGGTTTTGTGCGAGACGAGTGGACTTACTGATTTGGCAAAGGCAAGAATTTCCACGACCGATCCACGTGCAAACGAATATTTTCGCGATCACGAAGCGGCGACTTTTGAACGGCTCACGCGCGCAAGTCGTCTAGCGCGCTTCAGTCTTGATGCGTATGCGTATGGATTGCTTGCGATTGGAGAGCTTGATATTGTTCTCGAGGCCGGACTGCAACGCCATGATTTTTCTGCGTTGGCGCCGGTCATTGAAGGCGCTGGCGGCGTCATCACCAATTGGTCGGGCGAAAAGCTAGGGGCGGACGACCGTGGCGAAACGCTGGCGGCGGCAACGCCGGAATTGCATAAAGCCGCGCTCGCGATTCTAAATGAAAAAACAATTTAACATTCAGGAATTCAGAGCAAGCTACCTTTCGCGGCTTCGCGACATCCGTGAAGCGGCGTTCAAACCTGTCTTCCAATCATTTCGTTCCCTTGTGGGACCGCACAGGTTTCGGCCCGTCTATTCCAAATGTTAATATGTATAAAACGTTATGACGCCCGCGTTTGCGCGTTTTCTTGAAAGAAATTGAGCGTTGTTTGAAGAAATTGATCGCGCAATTCATCACGCTCCATCATGATTTCGTGTAATGCGCCAGGAATGGTTGTCTGGCTAATAAGTTCGTGCCGATTGGCGATTTCCGGATGATCGGTGGCGTCAATTCGTTGTTCGTCTCCGGCCGTCACGATAAGGACAGGAGTTTTGACGTCGTCGAAGTAGCCGGTTCGATGGATTTCCCGGCTCGCCGCCAGGGCTTCGCGCACCCACCCGTAAGTCGGCGCGGAAAGAGCGGCGCGCGGCTCTGCTTTTTGCAAGTCCTTGAACATCGTGTGGCGTGTGCGGTCGGTCGAAAACATGTTGCCTTCGAACCTCATGGAATCGTCGGAGCCAGAGTTAACTGCCGTTCGCGCCATCCCGGCATGACACGTAAGAAAAGCTGCTACGCGAACGAGCCCGTTCATTGCCGGTGCAAATAATCGCGTCATTGGCGCACACAGAACTGCTTTCTCAAATCGATCATAGCCGGTAGCGAGCAACATCAACGCTGGCATGCCCGCCATAGAATGGGTCATGAGGAACAACCGACCGGGAAATCGCGCAGCCGTTACTTCGGTAAATTCTCGTAGATCGTCGCGAATGATCTGGAAATAATCAGGCCAATCGCGCGTTGCATCATTTTCCCGATCTGAAAGCCCTTGCGCGCGCCAATCCATCATTGCGACGGAATATCCGTGGGCTTGTAGATCGCGCACGGTTTCAAAATATTTTTCGATAAACTCTGACCAACCGGCCTGGAGAATGATTGCACCGCGCGCGTTTTCTGTTGGAAAAAAAGCACAACGCAGTTTGGCGCCGTCACGCGCCTCGTGAATAAAGAGCTCAGCGCCGTTCGGTGTGGGGTTGGAGGGAATTTCGATAAAGGCAGCGGTCACGGCGGCGTTAGTTCTATGCGCGCCATCACGCTCATATCGCCGGAGATCGCGAGGCGTCCTGATATATAAGCCCGATTGACGCCGCGTTCACCTGACAACAGCCGCAACAACGTTTCTTCTGAACCGCGCAACGTGCAATCGGCTTGCGCTTTGTCAGTTTTTGCTGCGCTGAGCGTAACTGGCGCCTTTCGCCCGTCGATTAAGACATCGGGCCAATCATCGCCTCTGTCCTTGCAGATCAGTTTGATAATGCCGTCAAACGGCGCTTGGCAACCGAGACGCACCGCCTCGACAAAGGCGTTGAATTCTTCGTTGCCAAGCGCTTTTGCCATCATACTTATTCGAAAAGAGCGCCGTCAGCCGCGACGGGTTTGCGGAACATCAATGTCATCCGGTCGCTTTCGCCGATGGCGTCATATTTCGCGCGATCAAAATCGGGGTCATCCACGCCGCGAACTTCCGATGAGCGGCGAACGGGCGGTAATGTCCAGACGCCGAACGGATGGTCTTTGGTGTCCGCCGCGTTGGCGTTGACTTCAGAAGAGCGATCAAATTCAAATCCTGCAGCAGCGGCGAGCGCCTTCACATCATCGGTATGAACGTATCCTGATGATCCATCGTCAGGCAATTCGGCGCCGTCGGCACGATGTTCAACAACGCCCAGAACCCCGCCGGGCTTCAAGGCTTTATAAAATTCGGCGAAATATTCTTCCGCCGTGCCGCGCGATTGCCAGTTGTGTACGTTGCGGAATGTAAGGACGGCATCGGCGCTGCCGGGTGGTGCAATTTCACCGCCGGACCCAAGCACCGTCATTTCGATATCGCCGTAAATTTCGGGGTGATCAACATATGTTTCCTGAAATTTGTCGAGGGCTGCAATGACGCGATCGCTTGCGCCTGTACGAGAGAACCCTGCTGCATAATATTTACCGCCGCCGGATTTCAGGTACGGTGCTATGACTTGGGTATACCAGCCGCCGCCCGGCCAGATTTCAACGACGTTCATATCCGCTGTGATGCCGAAAAATTCCAGCGTTTCTTTCGGGTTGCGAAACTGGTCACGTGCGCGCTCTTCGTCCGAGCGGTGGTCTCCAGCAAGAACTAGATCAAGTGCGTTTATTGGTTCGCTTGCCGTGGATTCGGCAACTTCTTGTATCGCTTCGTCCGCGTCATTCGTTGCCTTTTCGCCGCAGGCCGCCAACAAAACTGTCGCTGCAAATATCCCGGTAATTTTGTACGCCTTCATGGTCCCGTCGCTCCCTAATTCAAATTCGCAGCCTGTTTATCATGGTTTTAGCCCGCGTCCATCTAGATGAGCTATGCGATTTGCGTCGCCGCCTTTATTTTTTCTTCACGATCTCAAGATTGAAAATATCCGGACGCGCATAATGCCCGCTGACATCGAGATCGAACTTTCCACGTGAAATCTCTCCCTTGTCGATATCTGCGACGATTAGCGCCGCGTCGCCAAATTTTGGTTCGGCGATAACGTTGCCGAGCGGTGAAATAATACATGAACCGCCATTGATGAGGACGGTTTCGTCGGTGTCGCCCTGCATCGCGCTGTATTCGACCCCGTCCTTAACGTCGCCCCGGGTCATAAATTGAGAGGCGGAAATGACAAAGCAGCGGCCTTCTAGGGCGATCATTTGCATGGTCGGCAACCAAACGGGCCGGTCGTCGACGGTCGGTGCGCAGTAAAATTCCGCTCCCTGATCATAGAAATTTTGCCGCAAGAGCGGCATATAGTTTTCCCAACAAATTGCCGCTGAAACGATGCCGGTATCGGTATTTGCGACCGATAAATCATCGCCGCCGCCGACGCCCCAGATCAGCCGCTCCATCGCGGTCGGTATAAGTTTGCGACGCCAGGCGGTGATTTCGCCGTGGCGGTTCAACGTCGCCGCCGCGCAGTAGAGCGTCCCGCCAGCCGGTTCGATAACGCCGACAACAACATTGACGCCGGCATCGGAGACCAGTTTTCGAACCCTGTCGAAATTGTCACCCGCTCTATCAAAACTGGTTTCAAAGTAGCGCTGAAACAGTTCACGTCCGGCGGCGTTTCGCGAGCCGACCCGGGCGCCGAAATCCACCCCCTTGGGATAGCCGCCAAGAAAGGCTTCCGGAAAGACGACAAGGTCCGCGCCGGCCGCTTTGGCCTCACCGAGCCAGTGCGCAAAGCGTTCAATGGTCTCAGATGGGTCGAACAGCATTGGCGCGGCCTGCACGGCTGCGACGCTATATTTGGTCATTTTTTATTCCTAGCAAGGCCTTGGGCGCGGTCATTTACTATACCAAAATTTCTCGAATTCAGGGTCTTGAATTCAGCTATTCCACGCATATTTCATAATGCGTCGGAGGCCAGTTGGCTCCGATCGCGCGCCTTTCGGCCGTAAGGCGAAAGACCAACGCGCGTTCCATAAACCTCGCTTGTTGAAGGAGGACGCAGAAAATGCGCAGTTACGATCTTACCCCTTTATATCGTTCGACCGTCGGTTTTGACCGGGTTTTTGATTTGCTCGATTCAGTTGGCAAAGCAGAATCCACCGGGTATCCGCCCTATAATATCGAACGCATCGACGAAAATGATTACCGCATTACCCTAGCCGTTGCTGGCTTTGGTGAAAACGACATCGACATTGAGCGTCGGGCCAATTCCCTCACGATCACCGGTTCGCGCACGGACTCAGATGATGGAAGCGATTTCCTCTATCAGGGCATTGCTGGCCGTTCATTTGAGCGGCGTTTCCAGCTCGCTGAGCATGTACAGGTCACCGGCGCATCGCTGGTTAACGGCCTTTTGAATATCGAATTGAAACGCGAAATTCCAGAAGCCATGAAGCCGAAGAAAATCGCGATCAACGGCGCGGAGACGTCAAATATCAAGGTAATCAAGGACGCGGACGCCGCATAAGGCGAAAACTCCCGAGAATTTTCCCTCTTTGATTGTACGGATTTAATCCGTATTGGGCGCCCAGTTCCCTCGGGCGCCCTTTTTTATTGCGCGGCAAATTGCTATCCTCGCCACCGTCGCGCTGTTTTGGCGCGCCATCGTCCGGGGAATTGAGTGATGCGTAATATCGGAAAAATTATGACGGCGGCGACAGTTCTGGCGGCGCTCGGCGCCTGTACGACGTATGAACGTCCATTCGGCACGGGCGAGTCAATCTCTATTCCCTATGATCCGTATAATTACGATCCCGATGATTTAGAGGCTGAGGCGCAAGCCCATTGCGGCGCCTATGGCATGCGCGCTGTCTATGATGACGAGACCATCGATCCGCAATCGGTGCGCTGGCGTTACCGCCATTACCGGTGCGTTTAACGCCAAGTTACTTATCTAAAATCAGCTTCCGCGCGCTGTCGTAGATTTCGCCATTGGCGGCAATGATTGATCCAGCGGAAAGGTGTTTGTTCCCGCCTTCGATTTCGGAGACGATGCCGCCGGCCTCGCGTACGATTGCGGCGCCCGCTGCCACGTCCCAGATGTTCAGTCCCCGTTCCCAGAAGGCGTCGTAGCGCCCGGCGGCGACAAATGCGAGGTCGAGCGCGGCAGACCCGAACCGGCGAACACCGGCGGTTTTTTCCAGTACGCGTTTTGTTTCTTCTAGGGCGAGTTCGCGGCCTTCCATTCCTGCAAACGGCAAACCGCAGGCGAAGACGGTTTCGCTCAATTCATTGCGGCCTGAAACGCGAATGCGGCGATCGTTCAAAAATGCGCCTTCGCCTTTTTCCGCCCGGAATAATTCTTCTGTGATCGGGTTGTAGATGACGCCGGCGTATGCTTGGCGATCGCGCTCAAGCGCGATGGAAATTGCGAAATGGGGAATGCCGTGAAGGAAATTTGTTGTGCCGTCGAGCGGATCGACGATCCAGCGGTTTGAATTGTCAGCGCCTTCGATCTCGCCGCGCTCTTCCATGACGAAGCCGTATTTTGAGCGGCCCGCAGATAGCGTCTCATGGATGATTTCCTCAGCCCGTAGATCGGCTTTTGAGACAAAATCAGCGATGCCCTTCCTGGTGACCTGCAGCGCCTGGGCCTCACCGAAATCGCGGTTCAATTGCCGCGCGGCCTTGCGGGCGGCGGTAATCATCACGTTCATTAAGGCGCTGGCTTGCGGCATCTATCGTTTTCCGGTTGGGATTGAGCGGCGCAACATACGCCCGCCCACGTCTCGCGCAAGGGCGAACAGACAAAAAGCCGCGCCGTCATCCGCCCACTGCGCTACACTGTTTCGCGGGACAGTAGTCTTGTTTATTGTCGGAGGTCGAATCGAACAGGGACGAGGCGGGACAATATGGCCGAGCAGGCGAAAATCACAGATGAAATGATCGCCGCGACGGTCTTTAAGCTGCTGTCTGAAGACCCACGGTTCAAAGTCACGGAAGCTGAAATCCGCGGCAACACCTACCGTGTATTCGAAAACGCGCCGGCATCGCTGGCTGACTTGTTCGCCGCTTCCGCCGCGGAGTATGGCGACAAGGAATTTCTCATATTTCAGGACGAACGCCTCAGCTTTCGTGAGATTTGGTCGCGCGCCTGTCGTCTCGCCAACGCATTGAAAAACGAACTTGGCGTCAAGCAGGGCGATGTTGTCGCAATTGCCATGCGCAACTATCCGGAATTTTGCATCAGCTATATGGCGATCATTGCGCTCGGAGGAATTGTTGCGCCGCTAAACGCCTGGTGGAAAGCCGACGAATTGAAATATGCGCTGAACGATTGCGGCGCGAAGACCACCATCGTCGACAAGCGCCGGCTCGAATATATTTTACCTATCAAGGACGAGTTAGACCTAACGCTCATTCTAGCGCGCGAGGATGGCGACGGGGCTGATTATCGCTACGAAGATCTGCTTGGGAATTCGGCGGACGATAGACGCCCGCCGTGCGAGATCGCGCACGATGATGATTTTTCGATTGTCTATACGTCCGGTTCAACCGGCAATCCGAAAGGCGTCATCCTTACCCATCGCGGCGCGATTTCGACGTTAATGTCATGGGGCTTCCTCGGGGAAATACTCACGGATTTGCGCGGCGGCGTCAGCATATTTGGCGATGACCCCGGCGTTCTTCTCGCGATACCGCTTTTTCACGTCACCGGTTCTCACGCAATCTTCATGCTGTCTTATGTGATCGGCCGGCGCCTCGTGATGATGTATCGGTGGGACGCCAGTGACGCCGTTGAATTGATCCGGCGCGAAAAGCTGACCAACTTTACCGGGGTGCCGACGCAGTCGTTTGAGTTGGCGCAAGCCGTTGGCGATGACGGCCTGCCGACGCTTGTCGATTTGAATGCCGGCGGCGCCAAGCGTCCGGCGGAGCATGTGAAGCTGATCGAGGAAAAATTTGAAAACGGCCGGCCATCCTCTGGTTACGGACTATCGGAAACGAATGCGCTAGGCGCGATTATTTCTCTCGACCATTATCAGGAAATGCCCAACGCCGCCGGCCGCCCGGTCCCGCCGCTGACCGACATCAAAATTTTCGATGGCGACAATGAAGTCTCCGTTGGCGAGGTCGGTGAGGTATGCATTCGAACGCCAGGAAATTTTCGGGGGTATCTGAATCTGCCGGAAGAAACCGAAAAAGCGATCACGCCCGATGGCTGGTTTCGCACCGGCGATCTCGGCAAAATGGACGAGCGCGGTTTTCTCTATATTGTTGATCGCATTAAAGAGCTCATAATACGGGGTGGCGAAAACGTATCCTGCCTTGAGGTTGAAAACCGCGCTTATGTGCATGATTGTGTCGCAGAGGCTGCTGCATTTTCGGTCCCCGATGACGTCTTGGGCGAGCGCGTAGGTCTGGTCGTGCGCGCGAAAGATGGAACGGAAATTGAAGCCGCGGCTTTGCGTGAATTTATGGGCGCTGGGCTTGCCGGTTTTAAAACACCGGAACGCATCTGGATTTCACCAGCGCCGCTGCCGCGCCTTGCGACCGGAAAATTTGACAAGATCTCGATTAAAAAAATCGCGCTGTCACAGCCGCCGCATTTAGCGGTTTAACAACTGCTGTTCCCCCTTGCGCGCCCACCTTCAATAGCAGAAATTGCGGGCCATAACTCGGCGAACCGGAAAGCGAATACCCAATGCTTGCGCTGCGGCCAAATTGCGAATGTTGCGATAAGGATTTGCCGCCTGATGCCACGGATGCGCGGATTTGCACTTACGAATGCACATTTTGTGCAGACTGCGTTGAGAATGTTTTATCAAATGTTTGCCCCAATTGCGGCGGCGAGTTCGTTGCGCGTCCAATTCGTCCAAAATTTGCGCGCCGCGAAGGCATAAGCCTTGTTCACCAATCCGCATCCACGAAACGCGTTTTGTCGAAATATTCGCGTGATGAAATGATCGCATTTGCCGCAGAGCATCGCTGCATCGCCCCGGAAGATCGCTGAAGCCAGCGACAGGAGAAAACACCATGAGTGATATTGAAGAATTTCGAAAAGAAGCCCGCGCCTGGTTGGAAGAAAACTGTCCCAAAGAAATGCGTGACGGCGCCGGCGGCGAGGGCAATGTTTGCTGGGGCGGCCGGAATTGGAAATTCAAATCCGATGCACAAAAACTCTGGCTTGAGCGCATGGTGGAAAAGGGCTGGACTGTTCCCGCCTGGCCGAAAGAATATGGCGGCGCCGGGCTGTCCAAAGCTGAAGTCAAGGCGCTAAAATCCGAAATGCGCGCCATGGGCGCCCGCTCGCCGCTTGAAAGTTTTGGCATCTGGATGCTTGGCCCGGCGCTATTGAAATACGGAACCCACGAGCAAAAACTGAAATTCCTGCCGCCGGTTGCGCGCGGCGAGATCCGCTGGTGCCAGGGCTATTCTGAACCGAACGCAGGGTCAGACCTCGCCTCACTCGCAACAAAATGCGAAGACAAGGGCGATCACTGGCTTGTTAACGGACAAAAGGTCTGGACGTCTTACGCCGATGAATCCGACTGGATTTTCTGTCTGGTGCGCACCGACCCGTCAGCAACGAAACACAACGGCATCAGCTTTTTGCTTTTTGATATGGCGTCGGAAGGCGTTTCAACCAAACCAATTAAATTGATTTCCGGCAAATCGCCATTCTGCGAAACGTTTTTCGACGACGTAAAAGTGCCGAAAGAATATGACAGCGTTTCTTCTGTTGTTGGGGACATCAATCGCGGATGGGATGTGGCGAAATATCTCCTGACCCATGAACGCGAAATGATTTCCGGCGGCGCCGGCGGCATGTTGAATGCGCGTAGCGCCGGTCAGATTGCGGCCGCAGAAATAGGGGTTGAAAACGGCAAACTCGCTGATCCGGTATTACGGGCGAATATCGCCCAGAGCGAAATCGATGGTATGGCGTTTTTATTGACGCTTGAGCGAATGAAGGACGAGGCGAAAGCCGGGCAGGGGGTCGGCGCAAATTCATCCATGCTGAAATATTACGGCACAGAATTTAACAAGCGGCGGTATGAGCTCTTGATGGATGCTGGAGGTTCTGATGAACTCGAATGGGAAAATGACCGCACCAATGACGGCGAAACGGCGCGCGCATGGCTGCGAACCAAAGCCAACTCCATTGAGGGCGGCACGTCGGAGGTTCAGCTCAACATCATCTCAAAACGAATTCTCGAATTGCCAGACGCTTGAGAACAAATGACGCATAAGGACAAATAATGCCACTCGTACTGACTGAAGAACAACAAATGCTCCGCGATTCTGCGCGCGGGTTTCTCGAAGAAAAATCGCCCGTCTCTGCACACAGAAAATTGCGTGATGAAAAAAGTGAAGACGGATTTGATCGCGGCCTCTGGAAAGAGATGGCGGAAATGGGCTGGGCCGGGATTCTCATTGGTGAAGATCACGGCGGCGCTGACTTCGGGTTTGTTGGCGCCGGCGTTCTGGCGGAAGAAATGGGCCGGACACTTGCGGCTTCGCCATTTCTTTCAACGTCGGTTCTCGCCGCAACAGCGCTCAACAAGATAGCCGGCGACGGCCACAAGCAAGAATATCTTACAAAGATTGCAACCGGGGAAATGCTGTTTGCATTAGCCGTCGATGAAAACCGCAAGCACGGGCCGGCAAAAACTGCGATGGCGGCGCAAAAATCCGGAAACGCTTTTAAACTAAATGGCGACAAGACGTTCGTTGCTGATGGGCATGTGGCGGACAAAATTATTGTCGCGGCGCGGTCCGCCGGGGCGCCGGGCGAAAACGACGGGATTACGCTTTTTCTTGTTGACGCAAAAGCAAACGGCGTCACCGTTGAGCGCACGCAAATGATCGACAGCCGCAATGCGGCGCGCATCAAGTTTGAAAATGTTGACGCTGACGGTGACGACGTTCTTGGAGAAATCGACGGCGGCTATATGGCGCTGGAGGGCGTTTTGAATGCTGGACGCGCCGGGCTAGCGGCTGAGCTTTCCGGCGCCGCACAGGCCGCGTTCGATATGACGACAAATTATCTCAAGGAGCGCAAGCAATTCGGCAAGACTATCGGGTCGTTCCAGGCGTTGCAACATCGTGCGGCGCATCTCTATTCGGAAATCGAACTCATGAAGTCGGCAAACTTGAAGGCGCTGCAGGAGCTTGATCAGAATTTTGGCATGGCCGGCCCGATTTGTTCTGTCGCGAAAGCGAAAGCGGGCGAGGTCGCAAAGCTCGCCAGTCAGGAAGCTGTGCAAATGCATGGCGGCATCGGCATGACCGATGAATTCGATGTCGGTTTTTATATGAAGCGCATTCGCGTGGCGCAGGAAATGTTTGGCGACGTCGGTTTCCACGCAGACCGCATCGCCGCCCTTCGCGGTTACTAGGCAGAACCAACATGAAATTCGTAAAAGCAGAAGAATTGGTGAATTACGTCGGCAAAGAGGTTGGTGTTTCCGATTGGTGTGAAATTAGCCAGGACCGCATCAATCAGTTCGCGGATGTCACCGAAGATCATCAATATATCCATGTTGATCCGGAAGCGGCCAAGGCATCGCCTTTTGGCACAACCGTCGCGCATGGGTTTTTGACTTTGTCCATGCTGTCAAAGCTGGCAGAATCCAGTGTGCTCGTTATCGAGGGCGTCAAAGCGGGAGTAAACTACGGCTTCGACAAAGTTCGCTTCATAACGCCGGTAAAATCCGGCAAACGCATCCGCGGGCGCTTCAAACTGATGAAGGCGGACCAGCGTCTGCCAGGCCAATGGGCGATCAAATATGCCGCAACAGTAGAAATCGAAGGTGAAGAAAAACTGGCGCTCGTTGCGGAGTGGCTAACGATGCAGATTACTTAGCAAAAGCATCATTCTTCTTTGCGAAATTTGTAAAAGAACATCAGATACGCTGGCGCTAACCACAACGCCGTGATAACGAAGGCGACAATTCGATCAGGAATTCTTGTCCGTCCGATGCCCCAGTTGTTGTGAAGTGTCTCTGAGACAATACTTGCCTCACCTTGTTCGATGATGGCGTTATGTGTGAACTCTAATCCGTCGAGATGAATATTTTCCCATGTAAAGAGAAAAAGTCGAGCGCCGAACCCGGCTGAATATAGAGTAAAGGCAATAATTTTGAGCGGGAGCCTTGTATTGTGCAGGAAATAATAAATCGCGGCTATGAGCGCGAAGTTTACGCCGATAAGTTGCCGGCAATGACGCTTAAATTGTATCGGCTCGTTTGAATTTGGGCGAGAATTTCGGCTTCTGTCATAATTGCAGTCCCTGCATCTTGTCTCGGACGGAAGAATGATGTGCGTGGCGAATTCGTACCTTGGCGTGCGGGCAACGACGGCTTGAAAATACCGGTCATAGCCGACTAATTTGACGCGTCATGGCAATAAATAACGATATCATTTTCGCTCTGGTTGATGAAGTGCCGAAAGGCCAAGTCGCGAGCTACGGGATGATTGCGTCGCTGTTGCCTGGCGTTGGTCCGCGTCAGGTCGGGAGCGCTCTCGGAAAGCTCGGTGAGCGATCCAAAACGCCGTGGCACCGTATACTGCAATCCTCCGGCGCGATTGCAGATCGCGTCGGCGCCGAACGCCAACGCTGTCGCTTAAAGCGCGAAGGAATTACCTTCCGAAAGAACGCCGCGGTTGATATAGCGGCGCACCGCTGGGGCGGACCGTCACCAATCTGGATTGCTGCAAACGAGCGCGATCCGCTGGAAATAATGGAAATTGTCGCCGGGTGGGGTCGTTAGGTCCGAAACTAATTCACCAGGTTTATTGCAGCGAGGTGCGCCCGCTTTTCGCCGGGCTCCAGAAATGATCCGGCAAAGCTGTTGCTGGCAAGCATCTTGATGTCTTCCCTGGTAAGATCCAGATTTTCGATGATCGCCTCGAAATTATCCATGACGTAGCCGCCGAAATAGGCCGGATCATCGGAATTCACTGTCGCCCGTAATCCAAGGTCGAGCATCTTTTTAATTGGGTGATTTCGCACATCATCGACTACGCAAAGTTTTAGATTTGATAGCGGACAAACTGTAAGCGTCATTTCCTCAGCCGCCAATCGTTCGACCAACTTTTTGTCTTCGAGCGCGCGGTTGCCATGATCAAGCCGATCGATATGCAGTGTGTCGAGCGCCTCCCAGACATAGTCTGGTGGACCCTCTTCCCCGGCGTGGGCGACGCGCTTCAGACCGTGCTTTCCTGCGGCGGCGAATACCCGGGCGAAATTAGAGGGCGGGTATCCCACTTCCGAAGAATCGAGACCGACCCCAACGATCTGATCAAGCCATGGTTCGGCTTGTTTTAACGTTTCAAAAGCCGCATCCTCAGGCAGGTGGCGGAGAAAACACATGATTAGTTTTGCCGTAATGCCGAATTGTACGCGGCTTAAACGCAACGCGGTGAGAATGCCGCTAATCGCCGTATCGAATGGAACGCTGCGGTCTGTATGGCCTTGCGGGTCGAAAAAGATTTCAACGTGTTTAACGTTATCGGCGGCCGCGCGGTTGAGATACGCCATGGTCAGGTCGAAGAAGTCTTCCTCGGTGAGAAGCACGCTCATGCCCTGGTAATAGATATCCAGAAATTCCTGCAGATTGGAAAAGCTATAGGCGGCGCGGATTTCTTCGACAGAATTGAATGGTATCTCAACTTTGTTTCGTTGCGCCAGTTGAAACATCAGTTCGGGTTCCAGCGATCCTTCAATGTGAAGATGCAATTCCGCCTTTGGCAATGCGGCGGCATAGCGAATTAAATCCTCTTTCACGCTTTGATGTCTCCAATCGAAAATTCGGCCCAATTTATGGAAAAAAATGCTGCGCCTGTGCGCTTGAATCAGGCAAACGGCTTTCCGCAATATCGCAAATCAAAAAAGGGCGCTCGCGATAATCGCGAACGCCCAAAACTCTATAACGCTAAATATTCGCGCCAAATTTCATATAACTTCTATTCGACCTTCAGGTCCGCTGCGGATAGTTTTCCGCGCTGTTCAGAGACTTCGTAAGAAATCTTTTGTCCTTCATCCAGACCGCGCAGCCCCGCGGCCTGAACTGCGGTGATGTGTACAAATACATCCTTTCCGCCTTCGTCAGGTTCAATAAAACCGAAACCTTTGGTTGCATTAAACCATTTAACAGTACCAGTAGCCATCGAATATGATCTCCTCTTCATGGCGATAACGACGCAACGTCTGCGTCACAATCAGCAACCATGTCTTGGGATCTCGCAGGGCCGGCCGAAGGCAAGTCAAAGAAAGTCGGCCAAAACAAAGTCGCGCGGATTAAATAATGTCCGCCAAAGATTACGTCAAGAATAATTGTTTTTGTGACAACTCAATGAACAAATTTTATGTTGTCTTGGTTGAGGTGTGCCGCATCGACATTTTGTAAAAAAATTGAACCCGCAGTATTTTCAAAATCTATAACGGCGCCGTCGGGTATTGAACGAATGTGTTTTGATAAACTGAACGCGTCGTCAAATGACAGCATTGAGATAACTATTTTATCTTGCGCTGGTTCAAAATCCGAAATTCTGTTTTCGCCATTTGAATTTTTCGTGAAACCGAAAATATCATCGCCGTCGCCGCCCGATAAAACGTTGTCGCCGCGGCCCGCGCTGATAAAATCATTGCCGTCGCCGCCGGATAAGTCATCGTCGCCGTCGCCGCCGATGATTGCGTCATCGCCGCCACCCGCATCGATTTTATTTGCGCCGTTATCTCCAATAATGAGATCACTATTGTCGCTGCCATTTTTCTGCCAGCGAATGTCTTTTTGCGTTAACGCGGCGCCTGACGGAAGAGACAATTGAAAAATGTAATTATTATTTACTTTCACGCCGCCCTTGGCGATATCCGACCATAATGGATAGCCTTTCGTCTCATTGAGCATAAACCCAAGCGCATCATACGCCGATGGCGACCCCGTTGAAGAAGCAAGGCCAGTGAGTGCGCCGAGAGCTGAGGCAATGTACCCATTTGCGGTGTCTTTGTAGCCTTCAAATCCGTCGGGCGTCGATGCACCGGAAGAGCGAATTTTTACTGCGAGGCCGGCCCAGCTAGCAACTGGCGTCTGCGTTTGCGCGTCTTTGATGGGAAGTGAATACGCGGTGGCAAAGCGGTGGTCGAAGTCGCGATTGAGGATCCGGCCGGTCTGGAACGGCAACGTCCAGTTCAGCAACTTTTTCGCGTCCTCGCTGCCGCGCCGCGCGGCTTGCCACAGAGATATCACCAGAAAATCATTTTGCCACGCGCTGATGCGTTCAGGATCACGGCCAACATATTCTTCAAAAAACCCTTCAAGCTCGCCGGCTGATTTCATCGACCGGCTTGCGATGTATTTATCAACCATCATGGCCAGGTTCCGCTGAAGCGCGCTTTTCAAATAATTTTTTGATGGATGCGCATCGGGCAATAGAAACGCTGCATCGCTAAGATCGCGCAACGACCAAGCGGATGCGCGCACCTGTTCAATGTCGATCGCTTTGACGCCGCCTTCGCGCAGGTCAGGCCATCGCCCGAAAATTGAAAAAGCCGCCTGCATGGCAAGTTCATCCGCATAGTAACGGTCCGCGGTAACAAGGTAAGGGATTGCAATGAGCGCCGGTTTGTGCGCGTGGTCTATGGACCAACCGCCGTCGCGTGAATCAAAAATATCAGGATGGGGCCGGTCAGCGCCGTATTTGGATTGTGTGCCGCGTTGATCGCTCCAGAATTTTGGATAGTGGTCTATTGAAATTGGCGCGCCAGTTTCGTCGTCGGCGAAGTGCCAGGGGACGGCGCCCGCGGCTTCCGCATTCGCAAGCATAACGCGTTTTGCCGCCTCTGTTTGCGCTAGAAGAAAATGCGAGATCCATTGCGGGACGATGCCGATGTCGCCGCGCGCGCCCGTTGTCGGAAAATATTTCTGCAAAAGTGCTGGCGACAAGGGCGGAACGCCCGCAAGCGCGTCATCGCGTATAGATACAATTTCAGCGTTGATCCCTCGAGAATAATCAAGTGGCGGCGCGGCGTTGGCCCGCGCCAAATACTCGGCGTCTTGGAAAATATGAACTTTCGGCTGATCACCAGTCCAAACGATGCGGCGCCAGTTCGACGCGCGATGATGGCCAAGCTTTTGATGTGCGAATGCGCCGCCGATCAACACATCATATGTCATGTCGCGACGGCCGCGTGCAAAACTCTTCTCGTTGATGAAAGCGACGCTTGTGCGGATATCGCCGTCGCGATAAACACGAATGTCGAAGCGAATTTTAAGATGCGCGGCGACTTCTTTTTCGACGCGATACTCTTTGACGAGCGGCCCGGAAAACCAAACATCAGTCGCGTCTTTCCGCTGCAAAGCGCGCGGATTGGCGAAGGCGTCTTGCACGCCGCCGTCCGCGAAATAAAATCGTAAAGCGACGGGCAGGGCGTAGCGCTTTGCAATCAACTCTATGGCGTCGAAATCACCAAACGGCTCGGCCTCGCCTAAATATAGCGCGCCATCGATTGTCTTGCCTGACTTTATCGGCGGGATCGCGATAGTAATCGCGGCATGGCGCACCGACCCATCACCATGCAGCGCCTTTACATCAAGTTGCGCTGGCGTTTCGGTATCGCCAAAACACGCAGTTAGTTGCGCATTCGCTGGAACGTCGCCTTCAACGAACGCCTGTCCGAACGTAAAATAGTCCTCGCCGGCGTCCACTTTCCAGTTGTTTTGCAATTTGAAGCGAACAATCGCCCCGGGTGCATCGACAAAATTTGGCGCCCGCAGAACGAATTTCTGTTCGAGCTTTTTGTCGGCGCGCTGTTCAATGGCGACGACACTTGGATCCGGCGCTGTGTCTGAAGTTTTGGGGTGTGACAGTGGGCCCGTTGGCGAGTCCTTAGCTGTATCGCTCGCATCAAGTTCGGGCTTTGGCGTTATGGTTTCGTCAGTCTCCGAAAATTCGAGCCGTCCGCGGCCTTCATTGCTGATCTCGTTGTTTGCAACCGTCGCTGCAATATCGGTTGCGTTTCGCAAAAGCCGCCCGCGGGGATTGCCATTGACGACCTTATTGCCGGTTATGCGCAACGCTGTTGCTTTGCCGCCCCGGGTCAAATCGTAATTGATGATAGTATTGTTATCGCTGTTTGACGCTTGACGGATTTCGTTGTCGTATATTGCAACGTCGCCGCCCCGCGACGCATCAACGGCATAGCTTGTGCGCCCGTCTGCGTCGTCGAAGATGGTTTCTGAAATGACACTTTTGTCTGCGAGCGTCTTTACATGATGGCCAATGCGCGTGCCTATAAATTCGCTGTTTTCGATGGTGAGGGACGTTGCCCTTAAAACGTAAATGCCGTGAGAGTAACCATCGCCATGGCCGTTTCGAAGAAATTTGGCGCCGGAAATTTCGATGACCCCGTCTTTGTCGCCAGTGGCGAGGACGCCGTTTTCGTTATCTTCGAAGACGCAATCGACAATGGTGAGATTGCGCCCGTCATGACGGATGCCCGCGCCGTTTTTATCGGGAGACACGGCGCCGCGAAAAATGATATTCTCAACGCGCAGATCAATACCGGGAAGCGGGTTGAGCAATCCCTTGGCGACAGGCGCGTCCGAAGAAAAAACAACGCGGCCGCGGCCGACGAGATTTACATGTCGGCGAAGTTTTAGATCGCTGACGCGATAGGCGCCTGCCTCAACAATAATTGTTTCGTACTTTTTCGCTTTATCGACCGCATTGATGAGGTCGTTGTTTGACGAAACAATGATTTCCGCTTGCGCGGGAACAACGCAAAAAAACACGAGTATGAAAACTGCAAGGCGAATCATCCAGCGGCGCCGTTTTCTTGGGGTGACGCCGGGACGCTCGCTTGCGACGCGGCTTGCCGCAATGCCTCGGCAAGGCGCGCCGGGGGGAGCGCGCCTGAAAATCCGTCGCGCTCGTTGACGATAAACGTCGGAACGCCGCTGACGCCGGCCCGGCGGAACGCTTCGGCTTCGGCCAGGACCTGGTTGATGCTTAAGGGTTGCGATAAATCGCGGCGCGCGTTCGCGGCATCAAGCCCTGCGTCATCGGCGATCTTAATCAAGACGTCATCGTCCCCAATATCCGCGCCATCGTCCCAATAGGCGTTGAAGATTTTATCGGTAACGCGCTCCTGTGCGCCGTCGAAATGCGCAAGGCGGATAATCTGGTGCGCCTTCCTCGTGTTCGGCAAATGGGTCGGACCCAATGGATCAAACGTAAATCCGGCGCCGACAGCGGCGGCTTTTAATTGCAGGACCATCTCTGCGCGCTGTTTCTCGTCAGGAAACTTCTTTGCGTAATAAGCGACCCGGTCAGCGCCTTCCGAGGGTGTGTCCGGGTTGAGCTGATAAGCGCGCACACGCGGCAAAACATGATACTCGTCAGCGATTTGATCGCGCGCATGTTGGAACGCCTTAAAGCCGACATAGCACCACGGGCAAACGGGGTCGGAAACAATATCAACCAAAAGCCGTGGAAGATCTTTTTGACTATCGCTTTGGGATTGCGCGTTCACTGATCCGACCTTCCTATCTATTCAAGACATAAGAAGTCGTAGCATATTCCGAATTGTCGGCAAAAACCGGTTAACGTCGGCGAAGAATTATGACTGTCCCGGCCAGAAACACATTCAGGCCAATAAATCCAACAAGGATGATTTCCACGACGCCCATAAGCGATTCTCTCTCTCAGCCGCAAATATCTGTGTTGCATTAGCTTGGATTACAAGGACTTGTGCAAATATCGTGCAGGTGCAGTTTTTGGCGCAATTATCGCCTGATCGTGCTAGGGTGCGGGGCTAGAATTAATGAGGGTTTTTTGATGTCTCGACGATTGTCTATAGTTTTATTCGCCGCGCTCTTGTCGGTAGGTTCAACTGCGTATGCGGGGCAAGACGCGTTCACCTTGGGGCCGGTTTTTGAGGAATTTGGCCCGGTCGCGCCGGTAAATGTTACCTGGGAGATCCCGAATGGAACTGTCCTCAAACATTCCTTCGATACCAGCGATAAGGCGGCCGACGGCGAAGTAAATCGCACGCTTCGTTCCGCGGCGCGTTTCGTCAACATGCATGTTCGCGCCGGAGTTCCGTTCGAAGACATCAATGTCGCTGTAATAATTCATGGCGGCGCTGTTCACGATGTCGCGAAGGGCGAGGACAATACGACGGCGCCGCTGGTCGAAACGCTGGTCCGCAAGGGTGTTCAGATCATCGTCTGTGGTCAAAGCGCCGCCTATTACGACGTTGCGACGGAAGACCTATTGCCGGGCGTCGATATGGCGCTATCCGCAATGACGGCGCATGCAGTCCTTCAAAATGAGGGCTATACAGTCAATCCGTTTTAGGGATTAAAACCCGACAACATGCGCATCGCTCGGCGCAGTCTTGCCATCATAGACTTCGTTCCACGCGGCAGAAACGGCGTCTTCACCAGACGCTTCTTTTATGGTCAGCCATTCGCGGCTTTTGATTGAGGCGTCATGCCAGAATGCGCCGGCGCGTTTTTCAAATTCGCCGGGTCCCCAATCGCTTGCGCGTTTCTGGATGTGTCCGGGCGCGAAAAACATGGCGCTTCGCTCAGCGATAAAGTCCGAACCCATGGAATTGGCGTCATAGTGGGTCACGCCGACGTTCGACGTGTATTTCATATTGTCGCCGAGGTGTTTGTGCAGCCGTCCAAGAATATCGCCATTGCCAGACATATCGATGATCGTGCTTGGCGTTGCGGCGTTGATGTTTTCAATATCATCATAAATGGCGACCTCGTCATAGAGACCAAGGGCCTCGACAGCGCCGCGATTTCGGGCGGATGTCAGGCCGAGGAGCGACGGCGCCGCCGCGTCAGTTTTGCAGGCATAGGCAGTGCCGATGGCAGTCTTCGAAGACGCTGAAGGAATGATGATACGGCTTGCGCCAAACCAGTCATTGTCCTTGAAGAAGTCATAAAGGCAGAACGATGTTGCATAGAGCGGAAACAAGACCATGCGTTCTGCGTCCATGGAATTGTCGTATCTTGGTTCGTTCGCGAGGCGCGCATAGCTGTTGTAAACCGGCGGCAGGCCGCGGCGCGGTGCGGCATTATCCATCAAGCGATGATCGGCGATCTTGTCCGGCGCCATCACAAGATGGCTTGCCATTGGCCAATACCCGTAGAGGCGTTCGCCGACATTGATCGCGTCGTTCTTTGATTGAATGATTTCGCCAAAGCCCCAGACCGGAATGATTCCCCATCCGTCGTCGCTGACAGGAAAAAACCTCCAGTAGCCGATTTTCTCACCGACGACGCCATAGGTTACGTTGTTAGCGGTGAGCGCAAAGTTTTCGACGCGCGCCAGGACTTCCCCATCGCCAAGCGCAGGCACGTCTTGCGTTACGGTGCGCGTTTGTTTGAGATTGTTTTTCTGAACCTGAAATTCGGTCATAGTGGTCATGGCGGCGCTCCTTTCTAGGATAACGCCGCCAAGCTAAGCCGCGAAAAGCGCGCCGGCAACGCCGCCGTGCAGTAGTTTTGGCTCTTTTCCGGGTCAGGCTTCGTCGCGCATGGCGGCGACGAGGGTGTCGATGGCGTCTTCGATACCGGCGATGCCTGACAGCATGACCGAGATCGCATTATTCGTTTCATCGAATTCTGCTTCGCCGACTTCAGACCGGCGCTCAACGAGTTCCTTGGATGCGTCATTGAGAGACACGCGCAATTCCTCAAAAATTTCGTCCGTTGATTCGACGACTGCGCCGGCTGCGATGCCAATCGCAATTTTTACAATGGCGCCGCCGCCCGGAACATCGCTTGCTTCTTCCTTGGCTTCTTCGACGTCAGAGATTGCATCGAGCACATCTTCGCGGGCGTCGGCGAGATCGATACGTATCTCTTCTATTTCATCAGCGTCGAGTTCGATGAGTTTTTCCAGCAAGTCTTCAGTGTCATCACCAAAGTTGAACCCGTTGATGGTAAAGCCATCGCCGCCATGGGCGTTCGCGACGGGCGCCAGCGTCATCGCGAATAGTGCAGCTCCCGCTGCAAACAAACCTTTCGTCATTGCGCTGATCGGCTGCGCCGTAATGTTCGTAATTTGATCTTTCATTTTAGTTTCCCTTTTCTTTTTTGTCGGTCCCGATGCGCCCCTTACTTCTGTAGTGGTCACTTTGCCGTGATCGGGCAAATGCGACAAGGAGCGCTGCGGCAAACCGTTATTCTGGCGCGATTTCGCAATCGCTTACGAGCTAGCCGGGCGATAGATTCGGCGCGAATGCCAGCATAACTGCGGTTAGACGCAATGATAGCGCATTAGAGCAATTTATTGGTCACCGACAATTTTGACGGCGTCTATGACGCTCGAATCAGCCTTTGACAGCACCATTCGAATGGTTGCGACTTCCTCGCCGCGCCCGACCGAATAAAGCGATCTGCATTCTCCCGTCGGTACAAATCCACAGCGCTTCAACACGCGGCCTGATGCCGGATTATCAACAAAAAATCCGGCGGTTACGGTTTCGGCTCCAAGCTGCTCAAATGCAAATGTCGAAATTGCGCAAACGGCGCGCGTGGCGACCCCCGTTCGGCGATAGGCAGCGCCGACCCAATAGCCGATCTCCCAACTCGATTTGTTTTTAGGATTGTCGTCCGGCGTTACAGCAACACAGCCGACAATTTCACCATTGCGGCAGATGGCGAACACGTATTCGCTATCAATTGATCGCACCGATGCGTTTGTTGCGAATTTGCGGGCCTGTTCCATTGTGTAGGGTGACGGGATGCGAGCCGTGTTGCGCGCGATCTGTTCGTCATTACACAAAACGAAAAATCGCTCTGCATCGTCCCGTAATATGGAGCGCAACAAGAGATCGTCTGTTTGGATTTTTATCATTTTCATTGCTCAACAAAAAAGGACGGTCCGCACGGACCGTCCTTTCGATTTGTTGCTGGCGGCCCGCGATATGATCGCCGGGCCAAGATTTTTTTGGCGCGCCCGGCTATTCGCCGTCGACGACGGAAACGTATTTGCGTCCGCCGCGTTTTTCGGCAAACGCTACACGCCCGCCTGTCAATGCGAACAACGTATGGTCTTTGCCCATACCGACATTGGCGCCGGCATGAAATTTCGTGCCGCGCTGACGGACAAGAATGTTGCCTGGAACAACAAGTTCGTTGCCGAATTTCTTGACGCCCAGACGACGACCGGCGCTGTCGCGCCCGTTACGGGATGAACCACCTGCTTTTTTATGCGCCATCTCTTACTCCTCTTCGCCTGCAGCGAGTTTTTTCGCCTGATCAACCCAGCCTTCGCGCTCAATGCGGCCTTTAAACGAAAGCTTCTCGTCGAAATCTTCGATTTCCGCCGGGCCCCATGCTGCAATCTGCGCAAATGATGTAACGCCAGCCTCATGCAGTTTCTTCTCAAGAACCGGGCCTATGCCTGACAATTTTTTCAGATCGTCATCGCCCGATGCAGCCGTTTCCTTATTCGGCGCTACTTTTTCTTTGGGTTCTTCTTTCTTCGGCGCGGCTTTCTTTGCTGCCGGTTTTGGCTTGGCGCCGCCCGTCAAGATGTCGGTTACGCGCAACACTGTCAGATGCTGGCGGTGTCCGGCCTTGCGGCGGTAGTTTTTCCGGCGGCGTTTTTTGAAAACAATGATTTTCTTGTCGCGCATTTGATCGACGATCTCGGCAGCGACGGATGCGCCATCGACACGTGGCTCGCCAACGGTGACGGAACCGCCGTCGCCGACCATCAAAACTTCGTCGAGCGTGATTTGATCGCCAGCTTCGCCAGCGAGTTTTTCAACCCGCAGAATATCGTCTTTGGAAACGCGGTATTGTTTACCGCCAGTCTTTACGACTGCGTACATTATCGACTCCTTTTGGCGGGTCTCTACCTCGCCAATCGTCCTTTTTCGCCCCGGCTTCATGCGTCCGGTTGTTTAAAAGAAGCGCGTCTCTATCTCTGGGAAAGCCCCGCGTCAAGCTGGTTTCAGGTCGGTTTCCCAGAGTGCGATTAATGCTGCGTAGCAGCTAACTGGGCGGAATAAATGGCGCCGTCGCGCGTCGAGAGCTAAGTAACGGAAATAAAAGGATAAAACAGTAAATCCGATTGCCCAGAGCGTCAAATTTTCGCAGTTGCAATAAAAAACTTGAACTCCAGTCTATTTTTGTGTACACCGTCTAGTGTAAGAATTAAATGATATAAAAATTACAGAAATCTGCCGGGATCGAAAAATGGCGAAGAAATCAAAAAGCATTCTTGGAACTTTATCTGGGCTTGAACAGCTGACCGGCACCGACGCCGGCTTTGTCTATGCGGAGACGCCGCGCGCGCCCATGCATATTGGCTCGATGGCGATTTATGATCCGTCAACAGCGCCGGGCGGCAAGGTCCGTTTCAAGGAAATTTTGAATTTCGTTGAGAGCCGGCTGCACAAGACCGACACGTTTCGCCAGAAATTGCAGAAGGTTCCCCTAGGCGTTGATCACCCATATTGGGTTGACGACCCGGATTTCGACATTGAATTCCATGTTCGTCACATTGCGTTGCCGCAACCGGGCGACTGGCGTCAGCTTTGTATTCAGGCGGCGCGACTTCACTCGCGCCAACTCGATATGTCAAAGCCGCTTTGGGAATTCTGGGTGATCGAAGGTCTCGATAATATCCCGAACATTCCAAAAGGCTCCTATGCGATTGTCTCGAAAATTCACCACGCGGCAATTGACGGCGTTTCAGGCGTTGAAATTGCGCAGGCCGTTCATACGCTGACGCCGGAAGTCGAAGATATTGACGCGCCGCGAGACTTTAAACGGAAACGCAAAAACGTATCGGGCGTTGAGTTGCTTGCCCGCGCGCAAGTGAACGCCGTCACAAAACCGTTTCATGGGATCGGCGTTGCCCGCAGAATGGCGCCTGGCGCGTTGAAATATTTAGCGGGCGTCCGACGCGGTGAGTTCTCGCTATTCGGCAACAAAGTGCCGCGTACGCGATTCAATGGAATTGTCTCCGGTCACCGTGTTGTCGGCGGCGAAATGTTCGACCTGCAGGCGATCAAGGATATGCGCAATGCGGTTCCCGAAGCGACGGTCAATGACGTTGTTCTCGCGATTGTCGGCGGAGCATTGCGGCGTTACCTGAAAAGCAAAGATGAGTTGCCGGCAGAGTCAATGATCGCCATGGCGCCGGTCTCTGTGCGCAGCGCCAATGAAAAAGGCGCTATGGGTAATGAAGTCTCTGCACTTTCAGTGGCGCTTGGCACCGAGATTAAAAATCCGATTTCGCGCCTCATGTTCGTCAACGAGACAACGCAAAAATCAAAGGCGATGTCCAATGCAATTGGCGCTCGGCAATTATCTGACGCGTCAAAGCTGGCGCCGGCGATGGTAAGCGGCGTTGCGGCGCGGCTTTACACGCGCCTTGGCCTCGCCAACCGGATCACGCCAATCTTCAATACTGTCGTCAGCAATGTGCCCGGCCCGCCGGTGCCAATCTATATGAACGGCGCAAAAATGGTTGCGTCTTACGGCCTCGGTCCTGTGCTTGACGGTCTCGGTATTTTTCACGCGGTGACGAGTTATTGCGGCGGGATCGCGGTGACTTTCACCGCTGACCGGAAGATGATTTCCGATCCCGATCACTACGCAGCGTGCTTGCGGGAATCCTACGACGAGATGATCGCCGCCGGCGCCAAGGCGGCAAAGAAAAACAAAAAGAAAACTGATGTTGCTGCGCCAGCGAAAAAAGCAGAGAAAAAGAAAAAGCCCGATGCCGGCGGGGATGACCTCACAATGATCAATGGTGTCGGGCCGACCTTGCAAAAGAAACTGAAAGCCAATGGCGTTTCAACATTCCGGCAAATTGCTGACCTGAAGGACAGCGATATTGAAAAACTAGAAGCGCAATTAAAATTCAAAGGCCGTATTCAGCGCGACAAATGGATCGCACAGGCGCAACAACTAGTTGCTGCGAAAGCGAATGGCGCTACGGCGTCTGATGCAACCGGCACTGTTCACTAAATCAATTTTTCTCGGAGACGATCATGCCTTCCGCAACCGCCAATGGCATCGAAATCGAATATGAAGTTGCCGGCCCCGATGACGGCCCGCCCGTTTTGCTTATCATGGGCCTTGCCGGGCAGTTGACCTGGTGGCCGGCGGACTTTGTCGATCGCCTCGTAAAAGCCGGTTACCGCGTTATCCGTTTTGACAATCGCGACATCGGTCATTCGCACAAATTTAAAAGCAGGCGTGCGCCAAACCCGGCTGTGCAGCTGATGGCGCGGCGGTTCAAGCTTAGCGGTCTTGCCCCTTACACGCTCGTTGATATGGCGCAGGATACAGTGTCGTTGCTTGATGCGCTCGGCGTTCCAAAGGCGCATATTGTCGGCGTTTCCATGGGCGGAATGATCTCACAGATAATGGGCGCAAATTTTCCAGATCGTGTCGCCGGTCTCTCGATCATTATGTCATCGACGAACAATCCGCGATTGCCAAAGATTTCGCCGGAGATTGCAAAGGCGCTGATGTCGCCGCCGAAACCTGGCGCGTCTAAAGAAGAAGCGCTTGAGCGCTCCATGTATATTTGGGGACTAATCGGTACGCGTGATTCCGGTTCAACTGAAGATGAACTTCGCGCTCGGCTCGCAACATCATACGAGCGCAGCAATTATCCAGCGGGCATGCGCCGGCAGCTTGCTGCAATAATTGAAACGGGCGATCTCAGAAAACGATTTACGCGCAAGATCAAAGCGCCATCGCTCGTCATTCATGGCGCTGAGGACCCATTGGCGCCGTTGCCGGGCGGTATCGATATTTCAAAGAATATTCCGGGCGCCCAGCTCGAAGTCATTCAAGGCATGGGCCACGATTTGCCAATGAAATTCATTCCGAAAATTATCGGATTTCTGACCAAGCACTTTGAAGCTGTTGATCAGGCTTCGGCGAAATCAGACGCCGCGTAACAGCGTTTTTTATTGGGAATTCGCCGCCAACAACACCATTCGTCATCCCGGCGTATGCCAGGATCCATGGTTGTCACTTACAACCGCCGCAAGGGTTACGTCGTTGCGCCATGGATTGCGCGGATCAAGCCCGCAAGGACAACTTAATGTGGTGCACGTTTTCGCGTGATGTGATGTAGATAAGACCGACTACGTCGCAGCGGAAAATATCGCGCTTGCAGCCGGTTTTTTGCGACGGCGCTTTTTCGGTTTTTCAGAATGATAGACATGTCCGGCGCTCGGATAGGTCATCTGACGCCAGACCGATTTCATCCGGTCAAACGGTTCCCATTCATCTGGTTCGAGGCACAGCCGATCAGCAAGGGCATAGAACACTGCAGCGTTGACGCCCAGGCCACAATGGCTGGCGTAGACTTCTATGTTGTCTGTGAAGTCAGAAGGCGGCTCGATGCAGGTGCGCCAGGCAACAATGCCGTCGGTTTTCGTGAATATCGAGGTTGAGGGCACTTCCTCAGGCGGCGCCGATAATTCGCGCTGCAGAGCGGTCAGCTCCTTGTTGTTCAGAACATGGCCAGTTAGTCGCTCATAGAGCCAATGGACGTTTGACGTATCCGGGCGGCCAACAATGGGGCTGCCCAAGGTCACAACTTGCCGGATTTTGTCTGGCATCGCCTTGGCGATTTCGCGGCACATGACGCCGCCAAGGCTCCAGCCAACGAGTGTCAGACGCCGCTTGCGGCGCGCAAAAATATCGGTGACGCGGTCGATTAAAAGCTCGCCTTCATCGCCGGTGGTTTTCAGGCCCAGATTTTGACCAAGTTTCCATCCGTAGACGTCATATCCTTTTTCATGAATGAAATTGCGTAAGACGGTTGTTGATCCGTCGCCCCCGAGAAAACCGGGGCAAACCAAAACAGGATGGCCGTCGCCCAAGCGCGCCGCATTCAGGAATGGGCGCGCTGCGGGAAGCGCGGCAAACTCTGCGAGCGCACGGCCTGTCTCAATCGCTAATAGGGCCTTGCTCGGCTTTTTTACATCGCCGTAAAAACCGCTGCTCATAGATTGCCCGCCCTCAACTCAAAATACTGGCGGACAGTATAGCGCGTCGCAGAAGCCTGCAAAGCGTGAATTGCTGTTAAAATGCCTGATATCGCGGCCGAATTTGTTAACCAATGAGCCGCTTGTTCCGGCGTTTCGGCGCTATTCCTCGATTGTTTTCAACAAATCTTCGATTGAAACGTCTGGGGCTTTGTTATCATTTGCAGCATCATCAGTTTCGAATTCTGTCGCAGGCGATGCCGGCGCCAGCATCGGCGCGACGATATCGTCGGCGTCTTCATTGACCAAATCGATCGACGCCGTCTCTGGTTCACTATCGTTGTCATCGCTTGTTGCATCTTCTTCAATGCCGTAGCGCGATACGTCGAAACCCTTGGCTTTGAGCAGCGTTGGTAAGGAGTCCTCGCCGACAAGATGCGCCGCGCCGACGGCAACGAGCGCTGTGCCGTCTCCGGCGTCCATGTCAGCGGCGATGCGCTCAACCCATTTTTCATTCCGCTCGGTAATTAGCGTTGCGTAAACTTCCGGCGCCTCTTCACGCATACTGGTGTTCATTTCCTCGTCGATGAAATTGACATCGCCGTAAGCCCAGGCAGCGAACAAATCGTCAAATTCTTCGACCTGATTTTCCCATTCACGCAGTGTAATTTCCAGAAGCGACTTTTCTGTTTCAGGTGCGAGGCCGGTGAAGAATCCGATTTGTTCTTCGATAGTTTCAAAGTATTGAAGTTTTTTACCAAGAGTCCGCGCTTGCGCTGACAAAACGGAATCGACGCCGGACGCCGGATCAAATCCCTGCTTCACAATGAAGGAAACACTGAGCGTTAGAAACGCATTCCATGGCCGCATTGGGTCAATGGCGGCAATCGGCAAGTTGAGGCTCGTGGAAATCGTTTTCAATTTTGCGGCGTCGTTTTCATCAAGCATTTCGGTAAGCGTGACGCCCGGTTCGTTGAAACCTTCCATCATCATTATGCCAATGGTTTTGGTTTGCGCGTCGGGCGTATCAGCCTCGACTTCGAAATAAACGGTGTCAGCTTTTTCCATCGCCTTGTTCAAGGCATCGGTGCGCCATTCCAGCCCAGGTGGGAGAATGTGAAAGGTGCCGAGGAGAATAAATTCAGAATCTTCATCCGTTACGCGCCACATGGCGGGCGTTGCATTCGCGATGGCTGATACATCAACGGGCGCCGCTTCTTGGGCTACAGCGCCAGGCGCCGCGAACAATGACGCTGCGAACAATTTTACAGCCGTTGACCCGAACAATTTGCGCATATTCGTAACCATCAAGAACTCCCAGAATCGAACAATCAATTCTTAGCCGAAAACTGTCGCGAAAATAAGGCGGAATACGCCCATAAATAACTGGTAATCTGTGCCGCAGCCGTTGTAGAAGCAGCGCCGCATCGGCGGTTTAATTGGTCCCGTAGCTCAGCTGGATAGAGCGCTGCCCTCCGAAGGCAGAGGCCAGAGGTTCGAATCCTCTCGGGACCGCCATTCTCGCCGACGCCCTGAGTTTGGACTTCGCTAATGGCCTTGCAATTTTACGATACGTTGGCGCGGAAAAAGCGCGTCTTTGAACCGGCGGACCCGTCGCGGGTGACCATGTATGTCTGCGGCCCGACGGTTTACAATTACACGCATATAGGGAACGCGCGTTCGGCAATTTCTTTTGACCTGTTGTTCCGCGTTTTGCGCCATCACTATGGCGACGGCGCGGTTATCTATGCGCGAAATTTTACTGATATTGACGACAAGATCATTAAGGCTTCGCAAGAGAGCGGTGCGCCTATTGCAGAGATAACAACGAAGTTTGCGGAAATTTATCGCAAGGAGTTGCGCGCGCTTGGCGCTTTGCCGCCAACATCAGAGCCGCTGGCGACGGCGCATGTGCAACAGATGATCGGCTTCATCGAACGGCTGGTTGCCTATGGCGCGGCCTACGAGGCGCAAGGCCATGTTCTCTTTGCTGTCGATCAGTTCGATAAGTATGGCGCGCTCTCTGGCGTAGATCAGGACGAGATGATCGCCGGCGCCCGGGTCGAAGTGGCGCCCTACAAAAAAAACGCCGCAGACTTCGTTTTGTGGAAACCGTCGTCTGACGAAGACCCAGGTTGGGAAAGCCCATGGGGCCGCGGCCGCCCGGGCTGGCATCTTGAGTGCTCGGTGATGATAGAGGCGGGCCTTGGCGAGACCATCGATATTCACTGCGGCGGACAGGATTTGCGTTTCCCGCACCATGAAAATGAAATTGCCCAGAGCGCCTGCGTTCATGATGGCGCGCCCCTTGCGCGATACTGGATGCACAACGGTTTCCTGCGCATGGGTGATGATAAAATGTCAAAATCGCTCGGCAATGTCGTATTGACCCATGAGCTGTTGGAACAATGGCAGGGCGAAGTCATCCGCTGGGCGCTGTTGTCTGCGCATTACCGTCAACCGCTCGAATGGACCGAAGACTTATTACGTCAGTCAAAAACGCAACTGGATAAATTTTATCGCTTGCTCGGTGAGAATGATGACACGTCAGCCGAGCCGCCGGCGAAAATTTTTGCGTCCCTTGCTGATGATTTGAATACGCCGGAAGCCTTTGCGGCGCTGCATGAATTACGCGATAAGGCGAGCCAGGGAGGTGGTGCGGGACGCGCCGCCGCGATTGCCGAATTGCGCGCCGCCGGACGTCTCATGGGTTTCTTTAACGCCGATCCGGCGGAGTGGTTCAAAGGCGACGTTGGTGATGGTCCGACGGCGGACGAAATAGAGGCGTTAATGCAACGACGCGCTGACGCCCGCGCTGCAAAAGATTTTGCTGCATCAGATCGCATTCGCGACGATCTCGCCTCGAAAGGCGTCATCATTGAAGACGGACCCGACGGCGCCACCTGGCGCAGGCGATAGCGCGCCTGGGCAGCCCATCCGCGCACTCTCGCATATTGCCAAAATGTAAGCCGCTACCTGCAACAACCGCTATTGACTACAAATGTAGTCAAGATAGACTACAGATGTAGTCAATAGGTGCGCGCGATGCCTAAGCCAATATCCCGGGCGGAATTTGACGTGATGGAAGCGCTGTGGCGGGAAAGCCCGCTCGCGGCGGCAGACGTCGCCGACGCCATGCCGGATAGCGGCAGCCGCAGCGTCAAGACTGTCAAAACATTACTCAGCCGCCTCGTGGACAAAGGGGCCGTCGCCCATGATGTTGATGGTCGGCGCTATCTCTATAGTCCAATTCTTTCGCGTGACGAATATGCGCAGACAGTCACCAGTCAGCTTGCGGATCAATTATCTGACGGTCGCGCAGCGCCGCTGGTTGCGCATCTCGCGACTGGCCGCGGTCTTTCCGAGGAAGATATCGCTGAGCTCGAAATTCTGATCGCCGATCTAAAACGCATCGAGGCCAAAAAATGATCGGCGCTGACGTTTTTGACTGGTTCATAGAAACTACGATTGCGGTCAGCGTTTTAACTGCTGTTATTCTTGGTATTCGAAAACCCTTTGCGCGAGTCTTTGGTGCGCGGGCTGCATACTGCCTATGGCTGGCGCCGCTCGTCAGAATATTTCTACCGGAATTGAAAATTTTGCCGCGTGCCCCGAACCCGATAACCATAGCAGACACGGGGTTTGTCGTTCAGTACAGCGCCGCCGCGCCGGTTGCAGTTGAGCCGTTGAGCGCGCTTGAGATTGGTGTTGCCGCTTTGATTTTTATCTGGATTGCCGGCGCCGTCGCGTGGTTAGGATTGCGCTTTGAAAAGCAAGCTGCGTTCCGTCGCGCAATGATGGCTGCGTCGTCGCCGGCTGGCGATGGAATTCCAGAGAGGGCGCGCGCCATCGCGCGCGAATTCGGCGTTCGTCGATTGCCGGAGATCCGTATTGTCCATGAGCTCTATGGCCCGGCGTTGATTGGTCTCGTGCGCCCGATAATTGTTTTGCCGGCCGACTTTAAAAGCGCCTATAACGATGAGGAACAACGCCTCGCGCTCGCCCACGAGATATCTCACCTTGCTCGCGGCGATATGGCTGCGATGTTTGTCTCAACGCTCATTCAAGCTGTGCAATGGCCGAACCCGCTTGCGCATTTTGCGGCGCACGCCTTTCGCCTCGATCAGGAGGCAGCGTGTGATGCGTTTGTTCTATCGCGCGAAACTGTGCGTGCTCGCGCAAACTACGCGTCAGCAATTTTGAAATCTGCAAAAACCGGCGCGCGTGCGACCGGCCTAGAACTTTCTCTATCTCATCCAGTAAAGGAGCGAATAATGCTTATCAAAAATTCCAAAACCGGCGCAGGCCGCATGCTCGGAGGCAGCGTTATGGCGATCGCCATTGTTATCGGAGGGCTGACCGCAACAGCGACCTATGGCTACGCCGAAGAAGAAAAGCGCGTTGAAAAACGCATTGTCAAAAAACATGTCGATGGGGTCGTCAAGAAACGCATCGTTATAACGAGCGACGACGAAAATCTTGAGGATTTGGATTTCGTTTTTTCCGATGACAGCGAAGCCGTCATTACGGGCGACGAAAATTTTGTCTTTGAATCCAGTGACGGGGAACGCCGCGTTGTCCGTCTACACAAGGAGGGCAAGGGCGGCCGCATCGTTCACAAAGGTCACTGCACGGCCGGCGAGGGCGAGCCTGAGCCCTTGAAACTCGAATGGAAAGACGAAAGCGACGACGGCGAATATGTCGAGAAAGGCGTCATTTGCATTAGCGGTGAAGATGCCGGTGATTCGAAATCACAGATCGCCGCAGCAAAAAAAGCCATCGACGAAATGGAAACCAACGCCAAAAGGCAGGAACAACGCCGCAAGCGTATGATTGCCGGCCTGCGCGCTGAATTAAAGAAGTTGGAGCGCGAAAACCGGTAGCCAAGGCGCCTTTTCCTTCGCGTTCCAGGGAGAAGGCGTCAGCGCCGCCGCTCAAAACAAAAAGCCTTCCTTGAAGCCAAGGCCGTCAGCGTCGGTAAATTTAGCAGAGCCTTTTTTGCGTTCGATTTCAAATGCGGCTTTTGTGAACGCATTATAGTTGCGGCTGGTTACCGTATCGACCGCTACGAATTCCGCGTTTGCTGCGTCTCGTGTAATCGTCAAATCGATAAACCCGTGGTCTTCGCCGGACAAATACCTGACGTCCTTGTTATCGCGATTAGTGAGAAGCGCATAGTCGCCGCCTTTGCCGCCGAGAAACTCTGTTGCATAAGGCGAGGGCGAGGTCACTGAATGGGTTCCGAGTTCCACGCCTATGTGGTCGCCATTTCTGGAAACAAGATCATTCGCCCACCATGTATGAGTGTCGCCGGTGACGACGATCAAGC
This sequence comes from Hyphococcus sp., assembly GCA_013002535.1. Lineage (GTDB taxonomy): Bacteria > Pseudomonadota > Alphaproteobacteria > Caulobacterales > Parvularculaceae > Hyphococcus. The sequence goes on along the minus strand of JABDJK010000009.1, from coordinate 28,068 downwards.
CGTCTTTGCCGGCGTTCGACACCATGTCGTAGAAACGTTCCCGCGCCGCAGGGTACCCGTCCCAGGCATCGAAATTAGTTGGCAATCCGAGGGCGGACGCTTCAATGAATGCGCGGCCCTGATCCCATTCGGCTTGCAGCGCCTCGATATCGTCTTCCTCCATATGAGGATTAAGATCCGGCGTCGTCACTTTCGCCATGATGATTTGGTTGGCGATCAGGCGCCAAGGCTGGCCCGAATTGACCGACGTGCGTAATGCACGATCGAGATAATCGATTTGTGCGGCGCCCAACATATCGCGGGTCTCGTCCCACAGGATGTTGTTTTTGAATAGTTCGGCGTCCTCGGGAGAAGAAAGCCCCGCAAGCACTTCTGAATATTCAAACTGTTTCGCCCGCGCCATCAGCCGGGTTTCAATCGCTGTGAGCGTCAAAAGATCGCCGTAGGAATAATACCGGAAAAACGCTTCCGGCGAATTCGTCGGTTCGCGCACCGGCATCCACTCATAATAGGCTTGCAACGCAGCGCGCCGTCGTGATTCCCAATCGCCTTCGCTTAGCTCATCATGATTTTCGGCGCCGTCTTTCCAGGAATTGTTCGACGTTTCGTGATCATCCCAAATTGGAATGATGGGATGGGCGGCGTGCATCGCCTGTGACCCGGGATCGGATTTATATTGCGCGTGACGGGCGCGATAATCGGCAAGCGACAGGATTTCATGCACTGGCTCGTGGTTTCGGTCGAGCGCCTTTCCGGCCTCGCCGCCATACCCTTCTGTCGAGTATTCGTAGATGTAGTCGCCGAGATGTATGACGGCGTCGAGATCATCGCGACGGGCGACAAGGTCATATACATTGAAATACCCGAATGGGTAGTTCGAGCAGGACATCACAGCAAAGCGCGCGCGGTCGATCGAACCTGCGGGCAATGTTTTGGTGCGCCCAACCGGTGAATAATGATCGTCAATGCGGAAGCGATAGTAAAAAGTCTCGCCCGGCGCGAGATCCGTAAGCTCCACTTTGACGGTCCAGTCGCGAAATGTTCCGGTGACAGCTTCGCCTTTGCCGCGCATATCGATGAAGTCTGCGTCCGCGGCCGTTTCCCAAACGACAAGCGCGCGTGACCCCGGTTCTACATCCGGCAGGTTTATCCGCGTCCAGATAATGACGCTCTTCGCTTGCGGATCGCCAGATGCGACGCCATGCGCGAAAATTCCAACGGCTGCCTCGCTGACCGCCACATAGGGAATCATTTTCGGCGTCGACGCGCAAGACGCTGCGCCCGCGACTAGGCCGCTTGTCAGCGCCGTGCGCCTTGTAAATTTCATCGACATAATTTGCCTCCCGTTTTCCCCAATTTGCACAATTCACAGGAATTGCTGCGGCGCAATCGAGCGCCTGCGTTTTTTATTCCATGGTTTTATGACATAAGCCTATCAGCGGGTCCAAAGGGCCAGTTAAAAATTTGAGGGAACCCATGAGAAATCTATGCGGAGCGGCGCTCGTCGCTCTAATAATCGCCGGTTGTTCGCAGCCGCAAGAAGGCGCGAACGACGCCGGTGATGATTCGGCTGAAGGCGCTAATACGGCGTCGGCGACCGAAAATACCGGCGACGCACAGACAATGGAAGCGACGCAATCAAATAACGCAGATGAAGCAAGCGACGAAAAAGGCCCCGTCCGTCCGTCGACCGATCCGTTTCCGTCAACTTATGAGCCTTACCCGTCTGATACGGTGGTCATTACCGGCGCAACGGTTTTAACGGCGACCGGCGAGGAAATTGAGAACGGGTCAGTCGTCATTGAGGGCGGCAAGATCAGCGCAGTCGGCGCCGCGGGTGATGTGACCGAACCAGAGGGCGCAACATTTATTGATGCGTCGGGGAAATGGGTGACGCCGGGCGTTATCGATATTCACTCGCATCTCGGCAACTATCCCTCACCGAGCACGCAATCGACATCCGACGGCAATGAAGCAACATCGCCGAATACGGCGCAGGTCTGGACGGAACATTCAGTTTGGCCGCAGGATGCCGGCTTCACTCGCGCCCTCGCGGGCGGCGTTACCGCAATGCAAATCTTGCCAGGCTCAGCGAACCTTTTTGGCGGGCGATCCGTCATCCTTAAAAACGTTCCTTCACGGACAGTTCAGGGCATGAAATTTCCGGACGCGCCCTACGGCATGAAGATGGCCTGCGGCGAGAATCCAAAACGCGTTTACGGTCAGCAAGGCGGCCCGGCGACGCGCATGGGTAATTTTGCCGGCTATCGCGCTGCATGGATCGAAGCGGCCGCGTACCGCGACAAGTGGGACAAATACTGGACCGACTATGAAGAATGGGCCGTCGACAAAAAAGACGACGACGAAAAACCGGAAGCGCCCGCGCGCGATCTAAAACTTGAAACCCTGGCCGGCGCATTACGCGGTGATATTCGCGTCAACATGCATTGCTATCGCGGCGATGAAATGGTGCAGGTTTTGGATATGGCCAAAGAATTTGGCTACAAAGTTTCCGCCTTTCACCACGCAATTGAAGCTTACAAGGTTGCGGATTATCTCGCGGAGAACGGCGTCTGCGCAGCGATGTGGGCCGACTGGTGGGGCTTCAAACTTGAGGCCTTTGACGCGATCAACGAAAACGCAGCGCTGGTTCACGAACAGGAAAACAGTTGCGCAATCATCCATTCCGATAGCGACGTTGGCATTCAGATACTAAATCAGGAAGCGGCTAAAGCCATGTCCGCCGGGCGGCGCATCGGCATCGATATTACGCCGAAGGACGCCATTGCATGGATCACCGCCAACCCCGCGAAGTCCATGGGCATTCTCGATCAAACTGGTACGCTTGAAGCCGGCAAAGCTGCAGACATTGTCGTCTGGAGCAGCAATCCATTCTCTATCTACACTCAGGCCGAGCAAGTCTATATCGACGGCGCTCTTTTGTATGACCGTAATGATCCTGCGCGCTCGCCGCGCATGGATTTTGAACTTGGACAACGCGACAACAAATTTACCGGAGGAGCAGGTCAATGAGCATGCGTAAAATATCACTGCTGATCACGGGCGCCGTTGCCCTCGCATCCGGCGCTGTCGCTTCGGCCCAAACAACGGCGATTATGGATGGGCGCGTCATCACCGTTTCCGGCGACGTCATTGAGGGCGGCGACGTTATAATTTCGAACGGCCGCATTACCCAGGTCGGCGCCGATTTGTCGGCGCCATCAGGTGCGACGGTCATTGATGCAACCGGCAAAGTCGTGACGCCAGGCATTATCGCGCCTTATTCTACGATTGGGCTGGAAGAAATTGGTCTCGACGCGGAGGCCAATGACGCCAGCCCAGCGCGGGAAATTGGATTTCCCCTCGGCGCCGCTCTTGATGCGATTGACGCCTACAATCCTTCGTCGATCCTGATCCCGATCAATCGGGCCGGCGGCGTTACGCGCGCGTTATCGACGCCGGAAGCGGGCGATTCAATTTTCGGCGGGCAGGCCGCGTTGATCGATCTTTCCGGCGACGTTGATTCTGTTATGCAGCCGCGCGTCGCGCAGGTCGCAATGCTTGGGTTTTCCGGCGCCGCGCGCGCCGGCGACACCCGAATGGGCGCCTGGGCGTTTATTCGTGAATATTTCGATGAAGCGCGATCTTATGCATCGAACCCGAATGATTATGTCCGGCGGTCGCGGGATCCGCGGTTTTCATTGAGTGATTTGAAAGCGCTGGGGCCGGTCGTTTCCGGCGCGCAAACTGTAATCATCAGCGCCAACAGCGCCAATGACATTCGCAATGTTATTCGTCTTAAAAACCGCTATCGCCTGAAGGTCGTAATTGTCGGCGGTTCCGAAGCGTGGCGTGTCGCCGAGGATTTGAGGAACGCCGATATTCCAGTAATCCTCGATCCACTGTTCAATCTGCCGGCGCAGTTCGAGGATCTCGATGCAACCTTTGCAAATGCCGGTCGGCTTCATGACGCCGGCGTCACGATTGGGCTCTACAACCCGCAAGGGTTCGCCGCGCATAATCTTCGGACGCTCACGCAACAGGCCGGCAATGCCGTCGCCAATGGGCTCTCCTATGAAGGCGCGATGGCGGCGTTGACGCTAGGCCCGGCTACAATGTTGGGCGTCGATGCGCAGCTCGGCTCCATCGAGGCCGGCAAAATTGCCGATGTTGTCGTATGGGACGGAGATCCTCTGGAAGTGACAACACAACCGGAGGCGGTTTTCATCAATGGCGTCGCTCAAAGCCTTGAGAATCGGCAGACCATGTTGCGGGATCGTTATCGCGACTTGTCTCGCGGCGATCTTCCTCACGCTTATCGCGGGGCGACGAAATAAGGATCGAAGCAAGCATCAAGAGTTGAACGTCGCTGCATTTTTGTCGCGGCGTTTTTCGTCGGCGCTTGCCGCGCTCAACAACAGCGCCGGGATCAAACCAAACGCGATCAACAACAGCGCCGCCGGGGCCGCGTCGGCGAGGCGTTCGTCAGAGGCGAGGCGATAAACTCTGGTCGCAAGCGTTTCAAAGTTAAACGGGCGCAAGATCAATGTCGCCGGCAATTCCTTGGCGATGTCCATGGCGACGATGGCTATGCCAGCGATGATGGATGGCCGCGTCATTGGCCAATGCAGCCGGGATAAAATCTGTCTGCGATCCGCGCCTAGGGTCATCGCTGCTTCGTCAATGCGCGTATGAATTTGCGCCATACCGCCGGACGTCGCGTTGTAACTCGCCGTCAAAAACCGCGCGAAATAGGCGTAGAGTAATACGGCGACGCCGCCGATGCGCGCCGCGCCAGAAAGCCCGGCGGTCAATGCCAGGACGCCGATAGCGATAACAGCACCGGGGATCGCGTATCCCATGGTCGATATGCGCAAGAGCACACGGACGATGGCGGAATTTGAATTGCGCGCGCCATAAGCCAGCGGCGCAGCGGCCAGCGCTGCGAGGAGAGCGCCAGCGATAGCGATGAAAGCGGTATTTGTGAATGAGGCGCTCAAGCCCCGCAAGGCGCTTGCTGTTTGCGACGCCTCCAGTTTGGAAATAAGGATCATCGTCGGGATCGAAAATCCAAAAATTATCGGAAGCACCAAAAACAAAACCGCACCGCTGGCGGCGGGCGCTGAAAGTCTCAATCTGTTATTGCGGCGGTGCGCTCGCGCGCTCTCGGAGAATGCGCCGCGCCTTAAAGAATCTTCCGTCAACATCAGCGCGATGGCGAATGTAAAAAGGATTATTGCAAGGCGCGTTGCGCCGCCGAGATCACCGAGGCCGTGCCAGCGTCTGAAGATGCCAACGCTTAACGTTTGCACGCCAAAGAATTCCGACACCCCGAAGTCCGCGATGGTTTCCATCAAGACGAGGGCGAGCCCCCCGGCGATAGCTGGGCGGCTCAATGCTAGGAGCAGTTTTCGCGCTGATGCAAAAGGGCTGGCGCCGAGCGTTGCGCCGGCCTCAAGGTAAGCGCCGGAACGCGCAGCAAGCGACGCGTACACAGTGATATAAACATAAGGATAAGTGGCGAGCGTCAACACCAAGATCGCGCCCGACAGGGATCGAATTGGCGGCAACGCGCCAACGCCAAATAAATTCGCGAACGGACCGAAGGGTGAGAAAAAATCTGCGTAAGAATACGCCATAATATAGGCGGGGATCGCAAATGGCAGAAACAGCGCGACTTTGAAGAACCCGCGGCCCGGAAATTCGGTTGTCGCTACGATAATTGCTGAAACGGCGCCAATGATGCTCGCGAAAAACCCGACGCCGAGGCACAACAACACCGTTTCCGAGATATAGTTCGGCCTGGCTGCGCCGAACAAAGCCGGGCCCGCGCCCTCCATCGAAACCGCCGACCAGGCAATCGCAAGGATCGGCGCGGCAACGACCGCGGCGATGGCGAATATGACGATATTTAGCCTGTCGCCGCCGGGTTTTTGCGCTTTCGTCAATTTTGGTTCGCCTCGCCTCTCATGCCGAATGGTGACAACTAGTCGAAATTCCGGCATTTCCAAAGCCGTTTAAATTTTGCCGCCGTCAGGAATGCCGCGCCTTATGAGTCTTCGCCTCGATAGTGTTTCCCACGCCTATGGCGCGACGCCGGTTGTTCGCGACGTGTCCCTGCAGGTTGATCCGGGCGAAATTTTTTGCCTTTTCGGCCCGTCCGGCTGCGGCAAGACGACAATATTGCGGCTTATCGCTGGCCTTGAAGATTTGCAGTCGGGCGAAATTTTTGTCGATGACGGCCTGGTCGCCGGGGGCGGTCGAAATCTATCACCGCAGCGCCGGCCAGTCGGGTTCGTGTTTCAGGACTTTGTATTGTTTCCGCACCTCACCGTGCGTCAGAATATTGCGTTCGGTCTTCCGCAAAATACGACAAAGAAATCTGCGGCTGTGGATGCACAGTTACAGGCGCTAAACTTAACCGATTTTGGCGACCGCTATCCAAACGAATTATCCGGCGGACAGCAGCAACGCGTCGCATTGGCGCGAACGTTGATCAGAAACCCGAAAGCGATATTACTCGATGAACCTTTCGCATCAATCGACGCGGCTTTGCGTAAGCGACTGCGCGAACAATTGCGGACGCTTTTAAAAGCGCAGGGCGTAATCAGTATTCTTGTCACCCATGACGCTGAAGAAGCCCTGGCGCTCGGCGATCGCATTGGCTTGATGCGCGATGGACGTCTGATTGAAATAGCAGCGCCTGCGGTTTTGTTTGATAAGCCGAGTACGCCGGAAGGCGCGCGAATTTTTCCGGGCGCGCAGGAATTTCCTGGCGAGATAAGCGGCGGAAAGATTGCAACGGCGTTCGGAGAATTTTCCGCCTGCGGACTTGCGGACGGGCCTGGCGCTGCGGTCATTCACGATGGCGCCATTGAAGCTGTCGTTGACCCGGCGGGTAAATTCGCGATTGTCGATACTCGCTTTGTTGGGCCGGGATGGCGCGCGACAGTGCAAGGCGAATCGGCAAATGATGAAACCTGCTCGGCACGGATACAGGACCATCAATCGCCGGGCGCGCGGGTCAATCTCAACATCGATGAGTGCGGCATATTCGTCTTTTCCCAGTAATTCTGCGGAAAAAAGTTGCGAATGGCTCGCATTTGCATACAATCTCGCTGATCTAATCAGGAGCAATTCCCATGACACTTTCGCGCCGCGCCGTTGCGCAGAAATTCGCCGTGCTCACCGCAGCGACCATACTTGCCGCATGTAGCGCCAGCGAAGACACAGAAGCTGGGGCGAATCAAAACGCCGCTGCTAGCGGTAATGGCGTCGTCAATGTCTATTCCGGTCGGCACTATGATGCCGATATCGCCCTCTATGATAAATTTACAGAAGAAACCGGCATTAAGGTCAATTACATCGAAGCAGGCGGCGACGCTCTGATCGAGCGGATTGTACGCGAAGGCGCCGCTTCGCCCGCAGATATTTTCATCACGGCTGATGCGGGAATTTTGTGGCGCGCGGAAACCCGCGGTGTTTTTCGCGAATTGGACAGCGATAAATTGGTCGAGCGTATTCCCGCTCAATTCCGTCACCCGCAAGGAAAGTGGTTTGGCCTCGCCAAGCGTGCGCGCATCATCATCTACAACAAGGACGCGGGTCTGCCAAAAGGATTTGATTCCTACGATGATCTCGCCGACCCAGCCCATGAAGGCATGATTTGCGTTCGGTCTTCGTCTAACATTTATAATCAGTCATTGCTGGCCTCGCGCATTGCGCATTACGGTGAAGAAGCAGCGACGGAATTGGCGCGCGGCGTCGTTGCAAACTTCGCCCGCGAACCGCAAGGCAATGATACGTCACAGATTGAGGCAGTCGCCGCCGGCATTTGCCGATTGGGCATTGTGAACAGCTATTATGTTGCGCGGTTTGTCGGTTCGGATGACCCAAAGAATGCCGCTATTGGCGAAAAGATCGCGGTGCTTCACCCCGATCAATCCGGAACGGGCGCTCATATCAATATTTCCGGCGCTGGCGTTACCGCCTATGCGCCGAACGCTGAGAACGCGGAGAAACTTCTGGCGTTTTTGCTGCGCGACGACTCCCAGGCGGCGTTCGCCAGCGGCAACAATGAATACCCGGTTGTTGAAACTGTAAAGCCGCAAGGCCCTATTGCATTGCTCGGTGATTTCAAAGCCGACGATTTACCGGTGGCTGAATTGGGCGCCAACCAGAACAAAGCGGTTGAAATTTTCGACGCCGTCGGCTGGCCATAATCGTCCGGCGAATGCTAGCGTGAATGGCTATGTTCACGCCTGAAAAACTTGCAGAAATCAGAAAGCTTGCAGAAAGCGGCGACGCCAATGCGCAATATGCATTGGCTGCATCGTTGAGCCAATCCGGTTCGCGTGATGAATCCCGCAAGTGGCTTGAAAAGAGTGCGGCGCAAGATCACGGCGACGCGCTTTATACCCTGGCGACCTTGCAATTCGGATCCTTCGACGCAATGCCTGGCGCGATAGAGCTGTTAGAGCGCGCGGCGGCGAGAGGCAATCCATTGGCGAGGCGCCAGCTCGCTGCGATTTTGATTGCCGGCGCCGGCGTAGAGTCAGACGCCGAAAGGGCAAACCAATTTCTATTGGGCGCCGCACGTTCAGATGACCACGCCGCGATGACAGAGATTGCCGCCGCGCTGACATTGCAAAACCCGGACGATCCGGATGTTTCGCCGCTATTGCGCGAAGCGGCGTCACGAGATGGAACCGCCGCAGCTGTTTTTGTCAGCCGCGCGGCGCTCGGACGCCCAAATACGGATACGCATACTGCAAAAACTTTCCTTTCAAAATTGTCCGCAGCGAGATATCCCCATGCGGCGTTTTTGGAGGATGGCTTAAGGGAAGCGCATCACCAGACTGTATCTGACGCAACCCTCGAGTGGGACGCGATTTCAACGCGTCTGTTGGATGAAAGCACAATAAACACAAAGGCGGAGGCTCTAAGCGAGCGTCCTCACATTAAAATTTATCGAAAAGTCGTTCCGCCGGAGCTTTGCGAGTATGTGATCGCGCACACGGCGCGGTTGCTGGCGCCGGCAAAAATCGTTGATCCTGTAACGGGTCAGTCGCGTCCTGACAGCATTCGGCATTCCTATACAGCGACGATCGGCCTAGTTGATGTCGATACGATCATTGCACGGATAAACCGATGCGTTGCTGAAATTGTCGGGCGACCAGCGGACCACGGTGAATTCCTCAGTATACTACACTACCAGCCGGGCCAGGAATATAAGCGCCATTATGACTGGTTGCCGGACGGCGACGATGTCGCCCGTAATGGCCAGCGCGCGGCAACGGCGCTCCTTTGCCTAAATGACGATTATGAGGGCGGCGAAACTCATTTTGTGACGCCGGATTTGAACGTGCGCGGCAGCACCGGTGATCTCATCGTTTTTGAAAACGTGACGTCCGACGGCGCGATTGATCGTGAGACCCAACATGCCGGGTTGCCGGTGAAAAATGGTGCAAAGTGGATGGCGTCACGGTGGTTTCGGGAGCGAATATACCGGTTTTAGACGTTGCATTTTGATATAACATAGATATAACAAAACATGTTGTTAAATCTCGAGCCAGTACAAAAAGGGACGTCATGGAAATCGAAAACCAGGACCGGCCAAGGCCAAAGGGTCTCGGCAAGAATGAGAAACTTGTATGGGACACGCTCGCCAGTGCGACAGATCCCCTAAAGGCTTACGAAATTTTAGATGGCCTGAAAGATAAAGGCGTTCGCGCCCCAATGACAGTTTATCGGGCCCTCGACGGCCTCGAAAACAAAGGCCATATCCACAAGCTGGATGGTCTGAACGCCTTTGTATTGTGCAATCACGAAGGCCCCCATGTCGTCCAGACTTTCCTGGTTTGCGAAAAGTGCAACAATGTCGAGGAACTGGAAGTTGTCGCCGTAGAGGCTGATATTACGCCAGCTGTAAGGGCTGCGAATTTCCACATGGATACCGCGCGCCTTGAGATAAAAGGCGCTTGCGAAAATTGTGCTGAAGCAGCGTAAGCAAAACTTTATAGGCAATCAGAATCATTGACTTGGAGCGCTTCGCGCCGCATGGTCTCGCGTCGCCGCAAAACGTATATGCGGCGTCAACGCCTTGCCGCGGGAGAGACTGACGCAGTTTTTTTTTGGATTTGACGTCAGCGCCGAAGGAGCAACCGCCCCGGAAACTCTCAGGCAAAAGGACCGCAAAAGGCGACGGAAGAAGGCTGGAAAGTGGGCGACATTTCGCCCCGCCGAAGGAGTAAGCGGGCCTGCGTTTTTTAGGTTCCCGTGAAATCTCTCAGGCGCCCGTGACAGCCGGGGTTGCCGCAAAATGCGGCGCCTTGATGAGTCACGGGAAAGCACATGGCCGACGATCTTTTTAAAACGCCGCTTCACGCATTGCACCAATCTCTCGGCGGGAAAATGGTTCCCTTCGCTGGCTACGACATGCCGGTGCAATATCCCCTCGGCGTTCTCAAAGAACATTTGCATACGCGCGAAAAGGCCGGCCTGTTTGATGTGTCTCACATGGGCCAGGCAGTCATTGTCAGTCCGGATCACGAGACAACGGCGGCGGCGCTTGAAACCTTGGTTCCCGGCGAGATGAAAAAGCTCGGTCAATGGCGCCAGCGCTATACGGTGCTTTTGAACGATGACGGCGGCATCATTGACGATCTCATGGTGTCGCGCCCGCCAACAGACGGGCGGCTCAATCTCGTCGTCAATGCTGCATGCAAAGAGAAAGATTATGCGCATTTGACCGAACGGTTGCCCGCGGGCGTAAAGCTTGAACGATTCGATGAGCGCGGGCTTTTGGCGTTACAGGGTCCAAGGGCAGCGAGCGTACTCGCCAAACATGTTCCCGCCGCTGCTGAAATGAAATTTATGAGCTTTGGCGAATTCGAGATCGCCGGCATTCAGGCGACGGTGGCGCGCGCCGGATACACCGGCGAAGACGGTTATGAGATTTCTACTTGGAGCGGGGACACAGAAAAGCTCGCGAAACTTCTGCTTGAAGATGATGTCGTTGAACCGATCGGTCTAGGCGCGCGGGATTCGTTGCGCCTTGAAGCGGGGCTCTGCCTTTACGGGCACGATATCGATGAAACGACATCGCCGGTCGAGGGGAACATCAATTTCTCGATTGGTAAGCGCCGGCGCGAAGAAGGTGGTTTCCCTGGCGCACCACGAATTCTCCGCGAGTTGGACGAAGGCCCATCGCGTCTTCGTGTCGGAATTCTTCCGGAAGGCCGGGCGCCGGCGCGTGAGGGTGCCGAAATTCAGTCAGCTGACGGAATAAAAATCGGCGTCGTCACCTCGGGCGGATTCGGCCCAAGCGTCGGCGGGCCCGTCGCCATAGGCTATGTCGAGACGGCGCATTCGGCAACGGGAACCGATATTCAATTGATTGTGCGGGGCAAGTCGCTGGCGGCGAAAGTCGCTGACATGCCGTTCGCGCCGCATCGCTATTACAGGGGTTAAGGAGGAAAGTTCATGACCATCAAATTTACCGAAGACCATGAATATGTGCGGGTGGACGGCGACGTCTATGTCGTTGGCATTTCTGCGCACGCTGCAGAACAACTCGGCGACGTCGTATTCGTAGAGCTGCCTGAAGTCGGCAAGACTTTTTCAAAAGGCGATGACATGGCCGTCGTTGAATCGGTCAAGGCGGCGTCAGACGTATATGCGCCAATCTCGGGTGAAATTGTTGAAGCCAACCAGGCCATCGTTGACGATCCGGCGAGTGTCAATGGCGATCCGCAAGGCGCAGCATGGTTCGTGAAAATCAAAGCATCCGATGCGTCTGAGCTCGACGCAATGATGGATGAAGCGAAATACAAGGAATTCGCGGAGAACGCGTAATGGCCAAAAGCGATTCGTCGAATTCTGCCGGTGCAGCCATTGCTATTGGTGTTGGCGTCGGTGCGGCTATTGGTGTTGCCATTGACAATTTGGCGCTGGGAATTGGCGTCGGCATTGCGATTGGCGCCGCTATCGGCGTCTCCATGAACAAGAAAAATTCTGCAAATCCAGACGACAGCGAGTAGGCGGCTATGCGTTATCTTCCCTTAAACAGCAACGACCGCGCGGCGATGTTGAAAACCATCGGCGCAGGGTCAGTTGATGAATTATTTTCTGATGTTCCGGCGAATGCACTGAACGCAGACTTCAAATTGCCAAACCATTTGGGCGAAATGAATGTCGAGCGTGAGCTTGGCGCCCTTTCTGCGAAGAACCGCGCCGCGGGCGACGGGCCGTTTTTTATCGGTTGCGGCGCTTACAAACACCATATCCCGGCGACGGTTGATCATATTATTCAGCGCTCGGAATTTCTGACCGCTTATACGCCATATCAACCAGAGATCGCGCAAGGCACGCTGCAATATCTTTTTGAATTTCAAACGCAGGTCGCGGCGCTCACCGGCATGGAAGTCGCCAACGCCTCGATGTATGATGGCTCCACCGGTGCGGCCGAAGCGGCGCTGATGGCGCGGCGGGTCACCAAGCGCAAAAAAGTCATTACCTCCGGCGGCCTGCATCCCCATTATGGCGCGGTGGTTCGCACCAATGTGGAACTACTCGACGATAGTTACGTCGCTGCGCCTGTCGACATTGAGGCGACGGAAGACATTGCGTCGATGATTGATGATGAGACCGCATGCGTCATCGTCCAGACGCCGGATGTTTTCGGCAATGTGCGCGATCTCGAACCCATCGCCAAAGCGGCGCAGGAAAAAGGCGCGCTGCTGGTTGCGGTTGTCACCGAAGCGATTTCGTTTGGCGCCCTCAAAAGCCCCGGCGAAATGGGCGCAGATATTGTTGTTGCCGAAGGTCAGTCCATCGGCGTGCCGCTCGGCTATGGCGGGCCGTATGTAGGCCTCTTTGCGACGCGCCAGAAATATATGCGGCAAATGCCTGGACGGCTTTGCGGCGAGACCACCGATGCGGAGGGAAAACGCGGTTTCGTGCTGACGCTTTCAACGCGCGAGCAACACATCCGCCGCGACAAGGCGACCTCGAATATATGCACGAATTCCGGTTTGTGTACTTTGGCGTTTACGGTGCACATGACTTTGCTGGGCGAGGCGGGGCTCAGAAAACTGGCGACGCTTAATCACGAGGCCGCATGCCGAACCGCCGATGGGCTCGCCGCCATCGATGGCGTTGAGGTTTTGAATAAGTCATTCTTCAATGAATTCACCGTGCGCCTGCCGAAGAACGCGGATGGCGTCGTCAATGCCCTCGCTGGCAAGGGTATTCTTGCCGGCGTCCCCGGCGGGCGGCTTTGGACCGATGTTCCGGAAGCGGACAACCTGCTGATTGTCGCTGCGACCGAGTGTACAACTGAAAAAAATATTGAAGCCTTGGCGTCCAGATTGAAGGAGGCGCTATCATGAGCATGAACAACCAGGGCCGGCCGACAACGCCGGAAGAAACAGCTGCAACTGCTTCGTCGACGTTCACCGGCAACAAGGCGCTACAAATCGAAGAGGCGCTGTCGTTTGAAATCGGAGATGTTGAACGCACCGGCGTTGATCTGCCGGAACCGAATGGCGCCCCCGACCGGCTTGGCGGTTTGAACCGCAACGGAATCGGTTTGCCGGGGCTCACCGAGCCGGAAACCATGCGCCACTTCGTGCGGCTTTCCCAAAAAAACTACGCCATCGATATGGGGCCGTTCCCGCTCGGGTCCTGCACCATGAAACACAATCCGCGCCTAAATGAAAAAGTCGCGCGCATGCCGGGCTTTGGCGATCTCCATCCGCTGGCGCCGGAAAGCGCGGCGCAGGGCGCTCTCGAAGTCATCGATCGGCTCGCCTATTGGTTGACGGAATTGACCGGCATGCCCGCCGTCGCCATGTCGCCCAAGGCCGGCGCCCATGGCGAGCTTTGCGGCATGGTCGCGATCAAGTCTGCGCTTGAAGCCCGCGGTGACGTCGATAAACGCACCCGCGTTCTGGCGCCGGAATCTGCTCACGGCACCAACCCCGCGACGGCGGTGCAGTGCGGCTTTAAAGTCGATTCCATTCCCGCTGATGACACGGGCCGCGTCGATCTTGCCGCCATGAAAGAAAAACTTGGGGATGACGTCGCCGGCATCATGGTGACGAACCCCAACACGTGCGGATTATTTGAGCGTGATATTCGCGAGATCGCCGACGCGGTGCACGAGGCTGGCGGATACTTCTATTGCGACGGCGCCAACTTCAACGCCATCGCCGGTAAAGTGAAGCCGGGTGATCTTGGCGTCGACGCCATGCACATCAATTTGCACAAGACTTTCTCAACGCCTCATGGCGGCGGTGGGCCTGGCGCAGGCCCGACGGTGTTGTCGGAAGCGCTCGCGCCCTTCGCGCCGGTGCCGTTCGTCGTGCGCGAGGGCGACAAATACAAGCTGATCGAAACACGTCGCGCCGCAAAGGCCGAAGACGGTGAAGCAGCGCAAAGTTTTGGCCGCCTCACCGCATTCCATGGCCAAATGGGCATGTTTACCCGCGCGCTATCTTACATGATGAGCCACGGCGTTGATGGGGTAAAACAGGCGGCGGAAGACGCCGTCCTCAACGCCAATTATGTTTTGACGAGATTGAAAGCGGAAATGTCGCCGGCTTTCGACGGCTACTGCATGCATGAAGCGCTATTCGATGACAGCTTCCTGAAAGACACCGGCGTGGAAACGATAGATTTCGCCAAAGCCATGATCGACGAAGGCTATCATCCGATGACTATGTACTTCCCGCTGGTTGTTCATGGCGCGATGTTGATCGAGCCGACGGAGTCAGAATCAAAGCGCGAGCTTGATCTCTTTTGCGATGCTCTCCTGTCGCTCGCCAAGCGGGCAAAATCCGGCGACGAAGTTGACGCCTTCAAAGCGGCGCCGGTTTATGCGCCGCGCCGCCGGCTTGATGAGACAGCCGCGGCGAGAAAGCCTGTCCTGCGCTGGACGCCTGCGAGCTAGGCGTTCACGCACGATAATATTTGGGGCTTGTATTGTTTTCGCTTGGCGCCGGTTTGATCTATGATCGCCTTTCGTTTCTTGAGAGGGGACATTCATGGACTTCTTAAGCCGGTTTACGATGACGGGGCTCGAATTTCTGTCGACGCTGTTTATTTTCGCCGTCGGCGTTTTCGTTCTGGCTGTCATCGCCATGTATGTCATGGATGTCTCGCAGTCTAAGGACGCGGTACGCCACAATTACCCAGTCGTCGGCCGCTTCCGTGAACTCTTCACGCGCCTCGGCGAATTTTTTAGGCAATATTTTTTCGCCCTCGATCGCGAGGAAATGCCGTTTAACCGGGCGGAACGCGAATGGATTTACAAGTCAGCGAAAGGACACAACAATACCGCGCCGTTTGGTTCAACGCGAAACATCAATCTTGTCGGCACGCCGATTTTCGTCAATTGTGCTTTTCCGAAATTGAGCGAGGAAGCGACCGACCCGCCGCCAGTTGAATTCGGTCCGTATACGCTAAATCCTTACCATGCAGCGTCGATTATCAATATTTCCGCCATGAGCTACGGGTCATTGTCGAAACCGGCGGTGCAGGCATTGTCGCGCGGCGCCGGGATCGCAAAATGCTTTATGGATACGGGCGAGGGCGGATTATCACCTTATCATCTTGAGGGCGGCTGTGACATTGTCTTCGAGATTGGCACAGCCAAATATGGCGTGCGCACCAAAGATGGCGCGCTTGATAAAGATAAACTCGCTGACATAGCGGCGAAGCCTGAAGTGAAAATGATTGAGATCAAACTTGCGCAAGGGGCAAAGCCCGGCAAGGGCGGCTTGCTGCCGGCTGCGAAAGTTACGAAGGAAATCGCCAAGATTCGCGGCATCCCGGCAGGCAATGCCTCAATCTCTCCAAACCGCCACCCGGAAATCGACAGCGTCGATGATTTGCTCGATTTTGTTGAACGCGTAAGGAATGTCTCGAAATTGCCGACGGGCTTCAAGACGGTCCTCGGCGCCTATGGCTGGGTTGATGAGCTCTGCGACGCGATTGAGCGGCGAGGCGTTGAGAATGCGCCGGACTTTATTACTCTCGACGGCGGTGAGGGCGGCACCGGCGCGGCGCCAATGTCGCTGATGGACAATGTCGGACTCTCCATTAAGCAGGCCCTGCCCATGCTCGATAATATCTTGCGGCGGCGCGGGCTTCGCGATCGCATCAAGCTCATCGCGGCTGGCAAGCTGGTGACCCCGGCCGAAGTCGCCTGGGCCTATTGCGCTGGCGCCGATGTCGTCAATACTGCGCGCGGTTTTATGTTCTCCATCGGTTGCATCCAGGCGCTTCGTTGCCACACCAATAATTGCCCGACCGGCGTAACGACTCACAAAAAGTCGCTGCAGGGCGGCCTCGATCCGCAGGTCAAATCAAAGCGCGTTGCAAGTTACGTTGAAAAGATGCGCAAAGACGTCGCCATGATCGCTCATTCTTGTGGCGCGCCCCACGCCCGTGCGCTCAATGGCAACCACGTCCGCATCGTTCAGGAAGACGGTTCGTCCGTGCCGCTGGTTGAACTCTGCGAACGCCTCCGTCCTATGGCGCCGGAAGAGTATCGTTAAGGAGATGCCGCAACTCCTCATCGTCTATCATTCAAAAACCGGCGGGACGCGCCAGATGGCCGAAGCCGCGTTAGAGGCGGCGCAGGAGGAATGCGAGACTGTATTGAGAACCGCCGCCGATGCTGGTCCGGGCGATTTGCTTGACGCTGAAGGATACATTTTTGCGGCGCCGGAAAACCTCGCGGCCATCGCTGGCGTCATGAAAGATTTTTATGACCGCTGCTATTATCCCGTGCTCGGTAAAATTGAAGGGAGGGCTTACGCGCAGATGGTTTGCGCGGGTTCCGACGGCGAGAATGCCGTTAAACAAACAGCGCGCATTGCCACCGGCTGGAGGCTGAAACTGGCGCAGGAGCCGTTTATCATTTGCACCCATGCGCAGACGCCAGAAGAAATTTTGGCGGAGAAGACAATCGGTGAGGAAGATCTGAAAAAATGCCGTGAGCTCGGCGCGGCGTTGGGCGCCGGATTGAAGATAGGTGTTTATTGAGAAAGTTCCGTTCAGTCGCCATCCCGTGTCTGCGCCGCGTCAATTCTTGCCGCGCAGCAATCAGGATGACGACTGCTCCTCACGGATTAAACCCGCCGTCTTTCAGAAACTGAGTTTCTTCCGGCGTTGACGTGCGGACCATTACTTTGTTGCGGTGGGGAAAGCGTCCAAAGCGTTTGACGATATCGCGATGCTGGCGCGCGTGTTTAGCGTTGTCTTCGCCGCAACCGCGCGAAATGAACAACTGCACGCTTTCATCCTGAACGTTTGCGTCTTCGGCATGCATGAACGGCATCAGGAAAAATGCGCGTTTTCTAGGTTCAACGGTTTGATCAAATTCCTTTGCAACGGCGTCCCGCGCGGCGGCGAGGGCGAGATCATCTTGGGCGAAAGCGAGCGGCTCATCGCGATAAATATTCCGCGAAAATTGATCAAGTATGATGATACGGGCGAGGGCCGTGTCTGCGCTTTCCATCCAATTGTCGAGGTCGCCAGTTGCTGCTGCAGCGTGATGCGCGCCGAAACGCGCGCGCACGGATTCGTCGAACGCGGCGTCGCGGCGAAACCATTGATGCGGTTTCGTCTCTTCAAACCAGAATATCAGGATAATGCCGGCGTCGCTGTCGCGGATAGAGTTTGAAATGGTCATATTAAACTCTCGGCTCACAAAATTGCTTCATCCAGAGGAGAAATTTTTCTTTATCCTGACGGCGACCGCAGGTCGCGTTGCGAAGGACGAGGAAAAAATTCGTCACGAAAGACGAAGCTTTATTGTGTAATGGCGGGACCGCGCTAGTTAATATCGTTGCGCAGGCCGGAGATTGCCTTGTCGATCACAGCGCCCTGCGCCGTTTTATCCATGCGCTCAGCGATCACGCGCTCAGCGGCGGCGACGGCAAGGTCCGCCGTCTGGTTGCGCACCTCGGCAATCGCTTGCGCTTCGGCGCGTTTAATCTTTTCTTCGACGGCTTTTTCGCGGCGCGTCATTTGTTCATTGATCTTGTCGCGCGCTTCAACGGCCATGCGTTTCGCGTCGGCTTTCGCCTGTTCGATGATTGCAGCGGCTTCGTTTTCAGCTTCTCGCTGGCGGCGCTGATATTGCGCCAAGAGTTCCTGCGCCTCTTCGCGCATTTTGCGCGCCGCATCTAATTCGTCGGCGATGCGCTGGCCGCGTTTATCGAGACCGGATGCAATGGACTTGTGCACACCTGCTCTGATGAATACGCCAATGACGATGACGAAGGCAACGAGCACCCAGAACGATGTATCCGCGAGAAGCCCTTTTGAGGCTGCTTCGTGGGTTTCGTCAGCGACGGCGGCAGCGATCGAGACAAGTGAAAACATGAGGCTCGTTTCCTTTATGCGCTTTCAACGCTGGCGACGGCCCCCGACAGCGTTTCGTCCGTCGGCGTTTCGTCAATCAGCGTTTCCACCACAGCGCGCGCGGTCTCAACGGCGGCGGCGCGGACTTTGGTTTGCGCTTCCGACTTCATTTCGCCGATGCGCGCTTCTGCGGCGACGACCTGTTTTTCGAGGGCTTCGTCCGTCTCGGCCTGCATCTTCGCGATTTCAGCATCGACCTCCGCGCGGGTGTCAGCGGCGATTGATTGCGCCTTCGCTTTAGCGTCGGCGAGCGATGTATTATATGCCTCTTCGGCCTCGCTCGCCTGCGTTTTCAATTCGCTGGCGCTGTCGAGATCGTCCGCAATTCGATCACGGCGCTCCTCTATTGCGCCGCCAATCGCCGGCAGGAAGCGTCCCGCCATCAACGCGTAAAGACCGCCAAAGGTCAGCGCGAGCCAGAATAGCTGGCTCGGCCACCAGGTCGGGTCGAGTTGCGGCAGGCCGGCGGAATCCGCGCCAGCTTCTCCTGCCGCCGCGGCAGCGCTTATTATGATCGCGAAGACGGACAAAGTCCTCTCCCTAGGTTAGTCGCAAAGGACAGGACTTAGAATGTGTAGAGAATGATCATCGCGATCGCGAAGCCGAGAAGTCCGGTGAACTCGGTTAGCGCAAAAGCGAGAAGCATTGTCGGCTGGTTCGCGGCGGCTGCAGACGGGTTGCGGAACGCGCCTGACAGGAAGTTGCCGAAGATGAGACCGAGGCCAACACCTGCACCCGCGAGCGGGATAGACGCAAGGCCGGCGCCAATAAGTTTTGCTGCTTCTGCTTCCATTGTTCTTACTCCTAAAAAGTTATTCGTTTGAGCCGTTGATCCCGATGTCGCGGACGGCTCTTTATAGCCCGCGCGGGAAAGTGGTTAGTCGCAATCCTCGTTAGTGGTCAGAGGCGTGCACCGCATCGTTGAGATAGATACACGTCAAAACCGCAAAGACATATGCCTGGAGCGCGGCGACCAAAAACTCGAGAGCCGTCACCGCTATAGCGCCAAGGAACGGCGCTATACCGAACAACATCACTGCGCTGCCTGTGCCGATCAGCGAAACAACGAAGCCAGCAAACAGTTTCAAGATGACGTGGCCTGCAAACATATTCGCGAACAGTCGAATAGCGAGCGAAAGCGGGCGCGATAGAAACGAGATTACCTCGACTGGGACCAGAATCGGCATCAGCCAAAGCGGCACGCCCGATGGCGCAAAGAGCTTAAAGAAACCGAGGCCGTTTTTATAAAAGCCGTATAGAATAACAATGGTAATCGTCACCATGGCGAGGGCCAGCGTCACGATCAAGTGGCTCGTTGGCGTAAACGTGTGAAGTTCATGCGGAATGCCAGGGAAAGACGGCAGCAAGCCAAAGAGATTGGCGATTAAAATCCAGATGAACAGTGTAAAGACATAAGGGAAAAACTTGCGGCCTTCCGGACCGATGGTGTCGCGTACAAGGTCAGAAACAAACTCATAGAATGTTTCCGCCATTGCCTGTGTGCGCCCGGGTACCAGATTGCTTTTACGTGTGGCGAACGCAAAGAAGAGAATGATTGCACCGGTGCCGATCAGCATCCACAGCGACGAATTGGTGAGGGAAATGTCGTAGTTGCCAAATTTCAGCGGAACGATTGGCAGGATTTCAAACTGCTCCATCGGGCCTGCGGCGCGGGGGTTAAACATTTACCGAATGTTCCTCGTCAATTTTCAGTCGTCTTTTTTCGACGCCGCTTCGTTATCCGCCATGGTCCGGTAGACATTTCGAACGCCCGCGCCGAACCCCAAAATCATTCCAAGCAACAACAACCAGGGTTGCGTACCCAATACCCGATCCAAGATCACGCCGAGCACGGTGCCTACAAAGAGCCCCGCAAGAAGGTCCGACGAAACGCGAAACGCGCTTCCCCAAGCCTTACCGGCGCCTCGCGGGATTTCGGGATTAGCCTCGCCGCGCGCGCGGTCCAGCCGTTTCGAAAACTCATCCAACGAGGGCGGCCCATCCTTGCCGGCGTCATTCGCCATGGTCATGCCCGAAAGTAGTGTCTGCGATGAAGCCGCAAACACCCCTTGAAATCGCGGCGGACCATATAGGCGCCGCAGCGCAGCGTCAAGCAAGGGTTTTGCGGTCTAACATGTTGAAAATACGTGAGAATAACTGGCGCGGCGAGACGACGCGGCAGGGTTTTTTGGGGCAGTGCTTTCGGGCCCGATTCTTCGCGCGTAGGTTGGTTTGAATTATCGAATTACCCCACCCGAAAGGTCTGCAAATCATGGCGTCAGCAAAATTCAAACTCCTCCATTTTCCCGCCACCAGAAGCGCCCGCGTAAAATGGGTGCTGCACGAGGTTTTGGGCGATGATTTTGAGATCGAAAAGGTCGATCTTTATAGCGGAAAGCAATATTCGCCGGAGCATATCGCCATAAATCCCAATCACAACGTGCCGGTGCTGGAGATCACATGGGCGAATGGCGAGACGCAAAGGATGCTTGAAAGCGCGGCAATGGTCGCTTTCCTTGCCGACGCGTATCCCAAAAAAAAGCTCGCGCCGCCGGCGAATGAATTGTCGCCTGCGCGCGCCGACTACCTTCAGATGCTGCATTTTGGCGCCTCGTGGATGGATATGATGCTCTGGCAAATTCGAATTCACGAACATCTATTGCCTGAATCGCAATTTGATGAGCGAACCATCGCGCGTTATAAAAGTAAGTTTACGGATGAAGTTGAGCCGCAAATTGCGGCGCGCGTCGAAAAAGGCCCGTTTATCTGCGGCGAAGAATTCACGGCAGCAGATTGCATCGTCGGTCATAACGTCATGTGGGCGCGCGCCTATGGTCTTTGCAAACACCGGGCGTTTGACATGTATGCGTTGACTCTGTCGAAGCGCGAAGGATTTCAAAAAGCATTTTCAGATATTGGTGATTTTTCACCAGCACCGCCGGGCGGGCGTCGTGAGGGCATGCCTTTTAACGGATGATTAATCATCCGTACGGGGAATTGAAAAATTGTCCGGCACTCCCCATATAAAGGACAACGGAAGCGTTCGCGAGGGAGCCGCGGGCGAATTTTTCATACGGGGAATTTCATGAACGCAATGACTGTTTTTCTGTTTGCGCTGGCGCTTATCGGCTTAGCTGTGGCGATACTATTTAATATGCTGGTTCAGCGCCGGCAGCTGGTCAATAATGGCTGGTCCGATATTGATGTTCAACTGAAACGCCGCGCTGATCTAATCCCGTCGCTTGTGACGACTGTTAAGGAGTACGCGAAGCACGAACGCGACCTCTTCAGCGAAATTATAGAAAAACGAACGGCGGCGATGACAGCAGGCGACGACCCTGAAGCTCGAAGCGCAGCGGAAAGCGCGCTGGCAAAACCTGTGTCAAAGTTATTCGCCGTCGCGGAAGATTATCCGGAACTAAAGGCGAGCGAAAATTTTCTCGATTTACAACGCCAACTTGGGGAAACCGAAGACAAAATTGAAATGGCGCGGCGCTTTTATAATGGCGCCGTCAGGCAGATGAATACGCTGGTGCAAAGCTTTCCGGTAAATCTTATGGCCAGCGGCCTCGGTTTTGCCGAACGGCGCTATTTTGAAATTGATGCAAGCGATCGTGCGACGCCGTCAATCGACCTGGATGGAGGCGCTGTATGAGGTTTATTGCTAGCCTGTTTGCAGCATTCATCGTCGTTTTGGCGCCAGCTATCGCTGCTGAACAAATCAATCTCTTCGACGTCAACATCGAAGTGGAAAAAGACGGCGATATTCGCGTGACGGAAATCATCAATGTTACCGTCGAGCGTAATGAAATAAGACGCGGCATCTATCGTGATTTGCCGCGCTATTATCTGAAAAACCATAAGCGGCTGCCCTATGACTACGACGTCAAACGCGTCAGGCGCGATGGCAAAAAAGAAAAATACACCACTCAAGAAGACGGCAATTCGTTGCGCATTCGTATTGGCGACGCGGACAAATTGCTTTCCCACGGCGTCCATGAATACGAAATCGAATATCACGTAAGAAATCAGATCCGTTATTTCACCGGTTTTGATGAGTTTTACTGGAATGCAACCGGGACCTATTGGCGCTTTCCGATTGCGAAAGCGCGCGCCAGCGTGATTTTGCCGGATGGCGCAAGGGTAACGACGACCGATGGATATACCGGCGCGCGCGGCTCAACCGGTAAGGCGTACGAATATCTTATTCGTGACGGCGCCCATATTTTTGAGACCACGAAGCCATTGAGTATTCGCGAAGGATTAACGGTCTCGCTCTCGCTCGAAAAGGGCGCCATCGATCCGCCGTCAGCGGCGGATGCCCGCGCGGAATGGTGGGCGCTAAACGGATCGCTAGTCGCCCTTGGGGGTGCGCTTTTGGGACTGTTCGGTTTCTATTTTCGCGCATTCAACAAATACGGGCGCGATCCAGTAAAGGGCGCAATCTTTCCGCAATATGAACCGCCAGCTGGTTTTTCACCGCTCGGCGTGCATCACGTTTACTACCGGCGCCTCAAGGGATCGAAGGGATTGATAGCGACGCTGATCGGACTGGCGACTTCTGGCTACATAAAAATTGATTCTGAAAAGAAGAAAGAAACCACGTTTACTCGAATGCCGGAGGAAAATGGCAGCCGTCCGTTGTTTCCGATTGAAGAACAATTGTTATCCGACCTGTTGCCGGGCGGCGGCTCGAAAACAATTGGCGGCGAATATGACGCTAGCTTTACCAAAGCGTATACGGATTTTCGGAAATTTTCCGACAAGAAATTTGGCACGCCGTATTTCCGCTGGAACGCAATTTTTGTAGTTCTCGCCGTGTTCATTTCCTTCGTTTCAATATTTGCCGCTATCAAAATGTCACATGGCTGGACGCAATGGCATTCGCTTGGCGTCCTGGGTCTTGTCGCTGTAAACCTTGTCTTCGCCTATTTCATGCCGGCGCCGACCCCGTCAGGACAACAAATCCGCACCCATATTGAGGGTTTCCGTCTATATCTGAAAACTGCGGAAGCGCTGCAATTGAATTCAGTGAAAGTGGGCGACGAAGCGCCGCCGCCAATGACAACGGAGCGCTATGAAAAATTCCTGCCCTATGCAATTGCGATCGGTGTTGAAAAGCCGTGGACGCAGCACTTTGAAAAACTGCTGCCCAAAGAGGCGGAGGACTATAATCCCCACTGGTCGTCCTATCGTGGCGGTCGTTATAACTCCCTGCACGGATTGAACAGCGCGATGATTTCGTCGATGACGTCAGGCGTTTCGGCGTCCCTACCGCAGAGTTCGTCTTCGTCCGGAGCTGGCGGTGGCGGCTTCTCGGGCGGCGGCGGTGGAGGCGGCGGCGGAGGCGGCTGGTAGCCAGAGCGCATTCCGCCCGCCGATTCTGTCTACAACCCTGCCTCTATCACAACTAGATCTTCGAACCGGACATAACGCACTAATAAAAACCGCACCCGCTCCGCTCATCCTACCCACAATGCAAATTTCCTTCACTCAACCGGGGTTCCGATGGCGCCGACGTCGAGGACCGGCGCCGCGTCGAGGTCTTCAGCGTCAAGCAGACCCGTCGTGCGTTCAAGCGCAGCAACAAGAAATGACTGTTCCCAAGGTTCCAATTTGGCAAAACCCTTTTCAAAACGCGTCTGCAGGCTGTCCGGCGCCTGGCGGAGCGTTTTTGATCCGTATTCGGTAAGTTCCACATAGACGCGACGCTTATCCAGATCGTCGCGCCGTCGACGAACAAATTCGCGCTTTTCAAGCTTATCGATGAGCGCTGTCACTGTCGCCTGACTGAGAGATGCTTTCTTGGCCAGAAAACTAGGAGTCGGGTTTTCCGTGTCTTCCGTAATCTGCATCAAGATTAGCTGCGACGGCGTGAGGCCGCAGTCTTTTGCCAGCGCGCGTGAGCTGATTTCCGTAGCGCGGAGGATTTGCCGCAAGGCAATCAATGCAGGTTCCAGACGATCGGTCATGGCCGTCTCAAGATTATCGAAGCAAACACCCTCACGACGCTTTGCGCACGGGTTTCGGGACTTCCGTCATTAAGCCCTGATAGAGGCTGAAGCAACACACAAGAAGCACAAGCGTAAAGGGCAGGCCCGCCGTAATTGCGCCGGCCTGCAGTGACGACAGCGCTGCAGACCCGCCGCCGACCAAGAGGACGATTGCAACGAGCCCTTCCATAGTTGCCCAGAAAATTCGCTGCGAGATTGGCGCGTGGAGCTTGCCGCCGGCAGTGATGCTGTCGATCACCAGAGAACCAGAGTCCGAAGAAGTTACGAAAAATACAAGTAGAAGGATGATGGCGACGAACGAAGATACTTCAGCGAACGGCAAATTTTCGAGTGTTTGAAATAACACCAGCGACACTTCTGAAATCCCATCCGGCAAGGCCCCGACACCCTGATCGACTTGAGTGAGAGCCGCCTCGCCAAAGGACGTGAACCAGAGAATCGCGACAATAACTGGGACAATCAAGACCGCGCCCAAAAATTCGCGGATGGTGCGGCCGCGCGATACGCGCGCAATGAACATGCCGACAAAAGGCGACCAGGAAACCCACCAAGCCCAATAGAAAATTGTCCAGCCGTGATACCATTCCTTGTCGTCCCTGCCGACCCAATTGCTCAGGCGAAGTGTGTCGCTCACATAGCCGAGCGCGTTGGTTCCATACCCTTTCAGGATTGAAAGCGTTGGGCCGGCGATGATTACGAAGATCAACAGGCAAATCGCGATAACGATGTTTATGTTCGAAAGAACTTTAACGCCGCCGTCGAGGCCGCGCACGACAGAGAAAATCGCCATGGATGTAATTCCGGCGATGATGACGACTTGCGTTTTCAGCCCGCTGTCGAGACCGAAGAGGAATTCCAGGCCGCTGGCAGCTTGTTTGGCGCCAAGCCCAAGGGACGTCGCTAATCCGAAGATTGTCGCCAGTACGGCTAATATATCGATAATGTGACCGGGCCATCCCCAGATGCGCTCGCCTAAGAGCGGATAAAATGCGGATCGGATTGTCAAAGGCAGACCCTTGTTGAAAGTAAAGAAAGCCAGCGCCAGCCCAACAACGGCGTATACTGCCCACGGCGTGAGCCCCCAATGAAATATGGTCGCGCTGAAGGCCAAGCGCCGCGCTTCGGGCGTTAATGGTTCAACGTCGAGCGGCGTGCCGAACCAGTCAGTGTAATAGGCCATGGGCTCGGCGGCGCCATAAAATAAGAGACCTATGCCAACGCCCGCAGAAAACAGCATGGAAAGCCAAGACTTGGTTGAGAATTCGGGCTTGGCGTCGGGCCCGCCAAGGCGAATACGTCCGAGCGGTGATACGCCGACGGCCACGCAAAAAACCAAAGCAATGTTCGTGGCAATGACGAAAAACCAATCAAAATTGTTTAGCGTCCAGTCTCTGGCGCCGTTCAACCAGACGCCGGCTGTTTCCGGAAACAGAAGCGTTCCGATGATGAATGTGATAATCGCCGCGGCGCTAATGAAGAATACCGGATTGTGAAGATCGAGACCGAGGAAATCGACGTTGTCCTGACCAGTTTCGTAATCGGTATCATATACAGACTCTTCCGGCGCCAGCTCTGACGGCAGTTTTTCGTTATGTTCGCTCACGCACGATACTCCGTCAGCGCCGGGCCGAGCGCCTGTTTCAATGGGCCAAGGTGAGGTTTGAATGGACGCCATTGGTCGACGCCGGATTTATTTATGGGTTTTCGCACCTGTTCTGAACTTGCGGTCCGAACTGAGCGGTCTGTTTTATGAAATTCCAAGCACGCGGTTTCAAACGGCAATTCGCAGAAATCGAGCATTCGGCGCACCTCCCCGTCGAGATCATCAAGAACGTCTTCATGCTGAACGCGTAGGATCTTTTCAGGCAATACGTCGTCCCAATGCCGCATAAGCTCAACGTAATCGCGATAATATCTGCCGATTTGCTCCAGGCCGTAGGTAAATTCCTGGCCTTCCGCGAAGAGTTGTTTAAATCCGGAAAAACAGCACGCCATCGGTTCGCGGCGCGCATCGATGATTTTTGCATTCGGGAGAATTAGACGGATCAAGCCGATATGACGGAAATTGTTCGGCATCTTGTCGATGAAGAAAGGGGCGCCGCCGCGGTGAATCCGCGTATCGTCGATATACTTCCGTCCCAACTCAGAAAGCTGTTCGGGCGCTATCTCACTTAAAGCGAGAGGGTATGACGAAGACCCATCGGCGCGCTTGCCCCGTCTAAGGCGGTGCGCCATCGCCAAAATGTTCGGCAGTTCGAAAGTTCCATCAACCTGACTGTGGGATGCGAGTATCTGTTCGAGCAACGTGGAACCGGCGCGCGGCAGGCCGACGATGAAGATGGGATCAGACGCCGGATGCCCTTTATTTCCTTGACGCTCTAAATGCTCTTTAGTGCAGGCTTGCGCCTGCGTCTTCAGCTCTGCTGTCATCTGGTCGGCGTCGTAACGGCACTGTGCGCGTTTCAAATCGTTGCCGCGCTCATAGTAACCAAACGCAGCTTCAAATTCCTCGCGGTCCTCAAGCGCTTTGCCAAGCGAAAAGCAAAGCTGAATGCGGCTGGCATACGTTAATCGACCGCCGGCTTCCTGTTCGCGCATGAGCCGAACTTCTTCGTCAGAGAACCGGTAGGTTTTGAGATTGGCGAGACCGTAATAGGCGTCGCCAAGATCGCGGCGCACACGGTAAGCTGCCTGATATGACATTACCGCGTCATCCGAACGACCATATGTTTTGAGCGCATGGCCGCGTGACACCAATGTGGGGGCATCATCGGGCATCTGTCGCAGGATATCCTCAAACAGGGCTAAGGCGTCTTCGAAATTGCCGGTGTGCATGCAATCGACGGCGTATTGCGACTGAAACACGGGATCGCGCGGGTGCTTTTCGTACAATGCGCGCGAACGGTCATAGGCCTCGCCGTATTTCTGGCGTTTGCGGAGCACTTTCAGGTAATCAAGACGAAGTTGAATGTTGTCGGGCTCAAATTCGATCGCGCTTTCGAGCAGGAATTCAGCGTCGTCGAAAACGCTGAAACGCACGCCAAGATCAGCGAGCAGCCGCATCGCCTCCACATGGCGTGGATATTTCTTCAAGAACGCGCGGCACAGTTTCTCCGCTTTAAGCAACTTGCCTTCATAGATGAAGTTCGAAACGGCGAGGACTTCTTTTGGCTGATGGGCGAGGTGGTCTGCCTGGCCTCGCGCTTTTCGCGCATCTGCATCGCGACCGAGTGAGTTCAAAATATCGCCTTGAGCGCGCCAACTCGCTTCTAGAGCCGGGTTGAGCTGACATGCGTGCTGATAGGCATGGAGCGCTTTTGATTCATTGCCCATAGCGCGATAGAGATGGCCTTCTTCCTGATAGGCGCGCCCGAATTCAGGGGCCGCCGCCTTCAATTTGTCGAGCGTTAGAGCCGCCTCATCCCAGTTTGTCAGGTAGCGCTCGCAAACGGCCTTCATGTAAAGTGCGTCTGCGAGCGTCGGATCGGCGTGCAATATATCTGACAATATCGCAAGAGCCGCGCCGAACTGACCATCGGTTATCTTCACCTGAGCGCTGGCGAGCCCCGCTTTGTATTGAGTAAATTGGTCAGCCAATTGACGTCGCCTTTAAAAAGTG
>JABDJK010000110.1 GCA_013002535.1 Hyphococcus sp. | reverse complement strand
AACGCTGAGGATCATCGGCGCGAAGGCCAGACAGTCATGTTCATCGCGGTCGATGGCAAACCGGCCGGCCTCATCGGCGTCGCCGATCCGATCAAGGAGACGACGCCCGAAGCCATAAAGGCGCTGCATGACGCCGGCATCAAAGTCGTTATGCTCACCGGCGACAGCCGCGCCACCGCAGAAGCCGTCGGCGCCAAGATTGGCATCGACGAGATTCATGCCGATGTCTCGCCCGAAGACAAAAACCGTATCGTGCGCGAATTGCAGGAAGCGGGCGCGCGGGTCGCCATGGCCGGCGATGGCATCAACGATGCTCCCGCCCTCGCCCAGGCTGATGTCGGCATCGCCATGGGCACAGGAACGGACGTTGCCATGGAAAGCGCCGGCGTCACGCTCGTCAAAGGCGACTTGCGCGGCGTTGCTCGCGCTCGGCGGTTAAGCCAGGCGACAATGCGCAACATTCGGCAGAATCTCTTTTTCGCCTTCATCTACAACGCCCTCGGCGTGCCAGTCGCTGCCGGCGTCCTCTATCCTGTTTTCGGGTTGCTCCTAAGTCCGATGATTGCCGCTGCGGCAATGAGCTTTTCATCTGTATCCGTGATCGGCAACGCGCTCCGGCTTCGAGGCGCTAAACTGTGATCGGCGCCGTAGACACAGCGGCGACGACGGCGGCCTCCCGGAAGCGCCCGAAACGTCATTGCCTCACTTTGCGATCAGCTATTGGCGATCGTGAAGCGGATAAAGGCATTGGAGCTTGAAATCTTCGCGGCGTCTAAAGAAGGCCGCCGAATTAAGTTGCTCCAAACGATCCCAGGCGTCGGTCCGGTCACAGCTTCAGCGATCGCAGCAACCATTGGTTCGCCCGAACAGTTTCGGCCCGGCCGCCGAGAGATCGCCGCATGGTTAGGATTGACCCCGCTCAACCGGTCAAGCGGCGGTAAGGAGCGCCTTGGTCGAAGATCCAAGAATGGCGATCGATATTTAAGACAATTGCTTGTCGCCGACATGGCATCGTGCGTGCGCGCGGCGCCAACACGTTCTGATCGCGTTGATCCATTGCTCGCCTCTTTACTTGAACGAAAACCAACACGGATCGCGACGGTTGCTATGGCGAACCGGTCAGAACGGGGACCTCGTCGCGATTTCGCCATTGTGAAGTTTGCTCGCTAATAATTGTTTTTCTAGAAAATCCTGGTCACGGTACATTCGCACCAAAATCGCAACAAGCAGTCTGCAAATGGACACTGCAGAATTGTAGGTAACGGCTCTAACGAACTTTTGATCAAGCAAGAGTACGGGCCGCTCGAATCTAAGGGCGAGGGTTTCAATAGATGGACACAATTGATGACGCAATGCTCGGCGCACGCATGCGCGAGCTGCGCAAAGAGGCGGGCCTTTCATGTGCGGACGTAGCCCAAAAAACCGGATTCAAGCGGAAACAAATTCTCAAATACGAAAAGGGAATCAATCGTGTAAGCGCCATTCAACTGTTCGCAATCGCGCGGGCGGTTGGGGCGCCGGTGGCATCCTATTTCGAAGATCTAGGCTGAAGCCAAATAGCTGGGCGGCGGCAAACGACATGGCCTCGCCAACGCAGTACGATTTTACGCGCGTTGATTTTTCTATTCTCGAGGCGGGATTTGATGCAAAAAGCATAGTTTATGTTCTTTTGTCTTGTGTAGATGGCTCCGATCTTTCCGAATTGGGAAACGCCAATCGTGCGGCTAAATATTGTGACCTGGTCCAAAACGGACATTGGTTGTTTTTGTTGGCGAGCAAGCAAGTCTTAACAAATAAATTTTGCGTTTGGATGATGCGCCAGCAATGTTGCTTTCCAAGCGTCGGCCAATTCGGCGTCGACAGCACATACGACGCAGCCGCCAAACCCGCCGCCGGTGAGACGGGCGCCTATAGCGCCATACTTCACAGCGTCAGCCACGAGCACGTTAATTTCGGGGGTCGAAATTTCAAAATAATCGCGCATGGAAAAGTGACTTTCATTCATTAACGCACCAAAGGCATTCATGTCGTCTTTTCTAAGCGCCTCTATTGCAGCGAGCACTCGCGCATGTTCCGTGATGCAATGGAATGCGCGTTTGCGAATATTTTGCGCAACGTCTAATTTGGCAATTTCGCATTCGGACAATAAACACAGATCGTCACGTTTCGCCGCTTTCTTGGCCTCTTCGCATTCAAGCGTGCGTTTGCGATAGCGCCCATCGGAGAGTTTTCGATGTTGCCCGGAATGCAAGACCACAAAGTGATAGCGGTCGGGCAATGAAACAAGGTCATAATCAAGTGTCGTCGTATCGAGGGCGATCGCTTCGCCTGGTTGCGAGACGGCAACCGCCATCTGGTCCATGATGCCACACGGCATACCAATATATTCATTCTCAACCTGCCGCGCGAGTACCGCAATATCCGCATCTGTGACGTCGCGTTCAGATTGTTGACGCGCAGCTTTCAAAATAGCGACAATCAAGGCGGCAGACGACGAAAGACCTGCGCCGTCGGGAATCATTGAGGAGATGTAGAGATCGACGCCGCGCTGCAAGTATTCCGCCCTAACGGCGAACTCAATAGCGCCCACGGCATAGTCAGCCCATCCGCCAGTTTTCACTTCGCCAAGGCGACGTTCTTCAATGCCGTCAAATTTGTCTGATGCAATACGAATAAGTTCGTCACGCCGAGGGGCCAACGCAACCTCAAGTCCAATTGGCAACGCCATCGGTAAAACCGTGCCGCCATTGTAATCAATATGCTCACCAATGAGGTTCACTCGGCCAGGCGCATTGGAAATTTGAGCGGGCGACGCGCCGAAGATCTTTTCGAATTCAAGATTGATCATTTATTGCGCTCGCAGGATGTCGGCTGCTTGCTCCGGCATGACATCAACGGTCATCACGCCGGTGTGCTGCTCTACGGACGCCAGAAATTTAACGCGGTCCGGCGCGCGCAAAATTGGATAAAACTGTGCGGTGAAGTGAAAATTCTTCGGCCCGTCGGTCGGCATGGCATGCAAGCCCAACATGTAGGCTGTTGCACGCTGAAAATATTCATCATAGCGTCGCGTAATTTCACCTAAAAGATTTGCAAATCCGTCAAGCGCTTCCTCCGACATATCCCACGGCCCCGCGCAGCGTTCTTTCGGGCAAATCCATGTTTCGAACGGGAAACGCGCATAGGGCATACATATCGCTTGCATCGGTCCGGCATCAACGACTGCGAACCGGGTGCTGAAGCGCTCGATATCAGCAGCAAGATCGAAGCCTTCCTCAAACGCGCGCAGCGCGTCCGCTTGCGGTTTTGGTACAAACGGAAAACCATAGATCTGACCATGGGGATGGTGCAGAGTTACGCCGACCTCGTCCCCGCGGCTTTCAAACGGCAATACATATTTGCAGCCCATTTCAAAAAGCGCCTGATATCGGTCGATCCAAGCAGCGATCAAAAGGCGGCGACGTTCCTGCCCAATGGTTGCAAGGCTGCCGCTGGATTCTGGCGTATAGACAACAACTTCGCAACGCCCCTTGGCTGCGTCTGTTTTGACGCCATCTATCACCGGCGCAATCGGCGCATCGGGATGGAAGCTCGTAAATTTGTTTTCAAACACGGCGAGTTCGAAATCTGTAAATGGAATTTCCGTTGCAGGTTTTCCAGGCTCAGACGGCGCTAGCGGGTTAGTGGAGGAGGACGGTTTATAAGTACGGTTTTGACGGTGGGCTGCAAAAACGTTCCATTCGCGTCGCAAAGGATGCCATCGTAATTCCCCGCCTTTTGCGATATCTGCGCCCTGTTCGGGAAGCGGATCTTCTGCGTGCGGCGCATAGCCATAAAGAAGCAAGTCCCGGCCATCCGCCTTCTCAAAGAAACGCCGGTAAACCGGTTTGAGGCCAATTTTTTGTGCGATCTTAATCGTCTGATGGTTCATTTTATTTGGCCGCCCATTTAGCTAGTCAAACTGCGGCCAAATGCAGAACGATGCAACTTTCCGGGTACATTAAGGGCAATTGAAAGCCGTGAACAAGCAACGCTTCGCCTGAAAATTCACGACCATCGCCCAACAGATCAACTGCCTCGACAATTGATGGAGAGGTCACAGAAAAACTCGTCGTCGGCCAAATTATTCTAACGCGATATCGCTTATTTTCGTCAAGACCGGTGAGACGAATACGCCCAGGCAAAATCATATTGTGCCCACCAGTTTTGGCGCAAGAAATTAGCGCTTCTTGTCGATCGCCGGCGACAACGCCTACCGTATTTAGGTAGTCTGAAGCATCGAGGCGAACAAAATCTCCAGCGTGAATCAAATCTCTATGTTTTTTATGTAGCTCGACGGCATGCCGCAAAATTTCCAAATCTTCATCAGATTCTTCAAACAGATTTAGCTCCAGACCCATATGGCCAAATATAGCGGTCGCCGCACGAAACTCCATGCTGAGTTCACGGCGCGTGATATGACAAACTCTGGGACCAACGTGGCTGCCGAGAATGTTTAAAGGAAAAAAATAGCTGGCGCCGCGCTGAATTTGTTGCCTGTCGAGCGCGTCATTAGAATCTGAAAGCCAAATTCGATCAGCATAGCGCAAAACGCCATAATCGGCGCGCCCGCCACCGGAAGCACATGTTTCTATTTCTAATTGTGGGTGCGCATCACGCAAGCGTTTCATTAAGGCGTAGACTGCATTGGTCTGCTGATGAATTACGGCGCGCCCTGCACTCGCGGGATGATGAATCTCGCGATTCATATCCCACTTGATATAAGACACGTTATTTTCCGCTACGATTGTCGTGATCTTTTCATAGAGATATTGTGAAACTTCGGCGCGCGTCAGATCAAGGGTGTATTGATCGCGAAACGGAACTTGCTGGACGCTGCGCACCTCCAGGATCCAGTCTGGATGCGCACGAAACAAATCACTGTCTGGGTTGACCATTTCAGGCTCAAACCAAATGCCGAATTCCATGCCGAGTTCTCGCACCTTATTGACGAGAGGCTTAAGCCCGTTTGGATAGACATCTTTTGAAACCCACCAGTCCCCGAGCCCCGACATGTCATTCCGGCGTGAACCAAACCAGCCGTCGTCAAGGACGAAGCGCTCCGCGCCGATCCATGCTGCTTTCTCCGCAAGGGCCAAGAGCCGTTCTTCGGAATGATCAAAATAAACTGCTTCCCAGGTGTTATAATGCACGGGTCGCGGCTTTCGATTGATGCGCCCGTCCGAAACGATTTTACCATGATGCGCGTGAAATTGTTGAGACAAATGATTTAAGCCTTCGTCGGAACGGGCCGCATACAAAACAGGCGTTGTATAAGTTTGACCGCCCGCAAGCTCCATTTCGCCCGGAAAGAAAAGCTCGCCCATTTGCACGAACGAACGTCCGTCGGAATGGCGGTCGGCTCGCACGCGATTATTGCCGCTCCATCCCAAATGAACTCCAACCGCAGTTCCTGAGGTTTCGCTGGTAAATTCGGTCATTGCGATAAGGCCAGGGAAATTGTCGTGGCTTGTGCGGCCACTTTTATTCTCGCGCAAATAACTTCCACGGAATAACGAAATTTCTTCGGTCTGAAACTCCATCGCCCAGCGGCCAGTAAACCCCATCAACTTTGTAAGATCTTTTTCCAACGGCAAACATACCGCCGAACACCAATCAATTATGACCGGCGCATCGCCGAGATTTGTAATTGATGTCGTCGATGTTACAACTTGACTGTG
This sequence comes from Hyphococcus sp., assembly GCA_013002535.1. Classification (GTDB taxonomy): domain Bacteria; phylum Pseudomonadota; class Alphaproteobacteria; order Caulobacterales; family Parvularculaceae; genus Hyphococcus. The sequence goes on along the minus strand of JABDJK010000110.1, from coordinate 750 downwards.
CGGGCTTAGCGCAATGTCATACTGCGCCCTCAATTGCGTATTTGTATCGTCGCAAATAATCGCTACCGATGTATCTGTGACCGACTTAATTTCACTTACGCGAAAAATAGCTGCCCAGTCCGCGCCATTGCGGTGGGCTATAAACCCGGGCGGCCCAGGCACGCCGGAGCCAAGTTCATTTGAAAGCGATGGTGCGATATCGACCGAGGGACCGCCATAGGCCCATTGCCGGACTGACAGTAATTTTAGTTCTTGTGGTTTCGCAATGCGCAAACGCGATCCCCAATAAAGGATTTGCGGACGATCCCCTACAACAGCGTCAATGATCAATTCCATGTTAGCGGATTTCAATCTAATGATTGGATTCGTGTCGTCGGGCTCGGCGCGCGGCATCGTTACTCTAGACCTCGTTATCTTGGCGTTCCGGCATACCGGGCGTAGAGGTATCAGTTCCCGAAAACTCCCTTGGTGACAAGAGGCGCGAACAAGCCAATTGGCGCAAGCGCCAAGATTGAATGAAAAAACTGTTCGCTATTTTGCTGCAAGCGATGATGGCATTAACCCCGCCGCTCCTGTATTCGAAGACCACGGCGTGATTCCCAGTTAATGGCGATTGCGACATTGGCATTCCAACGGACCAAAGAGGGTTTTATGCGGCTTGGCGTTTGTTATTACCCCGAACATTGGGATCGCAATATATGGCGTGAGGATGCGAAACGCATGATCGACCTAGGCCTAGAGGTTGTGCGC
>JABDJK010000066.1 GCA_013002535.1 Hyphococcus sp. | reverse complement strand
AATCCCCCCTCTTTGTGTTTTCATTTCTATAGGGGAGTTCGAATGGTTTTTTAAGAACAAACTCCTGCCGTTCGACGATACCCGCCAGAAAGGCCATAAAGGGCGAATACGCGCCCGTCAGGCTGTTATTCAACCCGTCAAAATAAACTGCTCCCACTTACGCACTACCATCCTCCGCGTTTCCAGTCGATCCGACCGCTTGTAAGCGCGCACGGTTTCATTTTATCGACTGCATGGCCGAGCGAAGCCTCTTTGACCGCGTATTCAGTGTCAGTTTGTTCTTCGACCCATGTCCGAAATGTCGCTCGAAACCCGTGCGGCCTAGCTTCGAACCCGTTTCACGCCATCCAACGCGACATTATTGCGTCGGACATTGCGCGCTCTTTCGGCGATGGGAATAGGAGCCGCTTGTTTGTGTCGCGATCCCCTGTTTTATAAGCTTCGTCGATTACCCGTAGCGCCTCGGCCGCCAGCGGGATACGACGTTCAAGCCCGCTCTTTGTTCGCTCCGCAGACAGCGTCCAAATCCCATCCTCAATCTCATCATAAGTTGCAAATCGAACTTCATTCGTTCTGGCACTGGTAAGAATAAGGAAACGAAGGGCTGAGGCGGAGTTGGTCTGCTCCGCACAAAGTCGTTCATAGAATGCTGGCGCTTCTGGATAGGGAAGCGAAGGAATTTGACAGTTCGCCGCTGCGGCACTACCCGGCGCTATGATCCAGTAAGAGGTCCGGCTCGTAGGTAAATTATGGAAAAAACTGTGAAAAAATTACTGATAATTGGTGCAAGCAGCGGTATCGGTTTGTGGACGGTTCAAAAGGCGTTGAAGCAAGGATACGCCGTTCGCGCCTTTTCCCGGCATGCCGAAAAAATGAGAATTCGTCACGATCGGCTGGACAAGGTCAACGGCAATGCGTTGGATGCAGGCAATGTGGCAACTGCGCTAAAGGGCTGTGACGCTGTTATCCAGACGCTAGGCGTAGCTTTGAATCTTAAGATGCTGACCGGGCCAGTCACACTCTTCTCTGAAGCTACAAAAGTTCTGGTCCCGGCGATGGCGGAGGCGAGTGTCAATCGGCTCATCGCCGTCACGGGATATGGAGCAGGTGAAAGCAAACATTATATGCCGCTTTGGGAAAGGCCGGGATTTAATATGGTGTTCGGGCGCGCATACGGCGATAAAGACAAACAGGAGGACATCATCAAAGCGAGCCAACTCGATTGGACGATCGTCCGCCCCGTCGTTCTCGTAGATGCATTTGGATCCGGTGGATATAAAGAATTCACCGATCCAAAGCAGTTCAGAAACGGCATTATCTCCCGCGCTGACGTCGCGCATTTCATCACCAAAGAAATCGGCGGTGAATCGTACGTCCGCGAAGGCGTTGTCCTGAGACGATAGCACGAACAAAACAACGCCAAATCGAAAATTATTTCAAACGTTCTTTATAAGAGGCGACGATGACCGATAGCTTGGAAGTCTATTTCGACGGCGCTTGCCCGCTTTGTGTGAGAGAGATTGAATTTTATCGCCGACAGCGAGGAGCTGACCGCATCATCTGGACAGACATCAGCACCTTTAAAGGCTCGAAAGTCGCCACAAATCTGACAAAAGAAATGGCACTTCGCCGTTTCCATGTGAAAGACAAGACCGGACAGCTTGTTAGCGGGGCTAAAGCATTTTCGAAGCTGTGGCAGGAACTACCACGTTTTAGGTTATTTGGTCGTTTTGCCGGAGTTACCCCGATAACTGAAATACTAGAGGCGGCATACAGGGCTTTTCTTCTTTTCCGTCCCACGCTTCAAGGAATTTTACCGCGCAATGAGCGTTGCGACCAAAACCGCGGGTGCAAAGCTTAAGTCCTTGCGCCGCTGTTCTTATGGAAGATGGCATTTTTCGGTCTGAAAATTACCTTGGCTACGCCGTTATCGATAACAACAAAAAAGTCACGGCTCAAACCCGGTTTCAGGTGATGAGCATAACAGGCTTTTGTTGGCGCCGCATTAATCAAGTCAGTTTCAGCCGGCTTTGTTGATCTTGACCTGCCCATTCAAACCTACCTTCCAGATTATCCCAAGCCCGCCAAAGGCATGATCACGCTTCGGAATTTGGCGGCGCATACTGCAGGCATATCGTTTTAAAATGTACCGTTGCTGCACGAACCGGGAACAGCATACGCGTATTCAAGCTCGGCATATAATATAATAGCTGCAGTTCTCGAAAGGGTGCATGGCAAGAATTTTTCTGAGGTTCGCGGCCAACTCATACTTGAACCACTTTCGCTAAAGTCCACGGCGGTTGGAAATGTGATGCGCCCTACGCTTAATCTTGCCCGGTCATACTCTTATGTTGATATTTGGTCCTATCAGCCTTCCGCTGTTCTACAGCAGGTTCCCACTTGAGATTTCAGCAATTTTGAAGAAGCCGCTTGACGAAACCCCGATGGCGCAGCCACCTTTTTGTAACCATGAGATTAGTTTCGCACTTGCTAGAACCAGTAGCTGAAAAATAATCCGGTGCTGATCTGGTCGCGGCTACCGCGCTGCTGGACCAGCGGCGAAATGGCGGCGTCGCCTGCCAGCCGGTCATAGCCGGCTGCAATTACAGCGCTTAGTTTGTCGTCACGGGTAATTGGCAAAATGAACGTTGCGCCGAACCCGTAGGAATGAATCCCGCCGTTTGCGTCAAAGATAGGCAAGCCCGATGCTATGGACTGGCTGGCGTCAACGTCGAAATAGGTTGAGTGATAATTGTTATCAACAACCGTTACGCGCGGGCCGAAGGAATAAATCAGCGGCGGTCCGAAAACAAAACTGCGTCCGCCATATCGTAAAGACGCATCGATGACGGCGCCTTTATGCCCATTAGCGCCTTTGCGCGCTTCCAGGCCCGCCGTAAAACTGTTGATCTTATATTCAAAAAAGCCGCCAAGCTCGGCGGTCGCACCAACATCACCGAGGCCGATCAGATCTGTTGTGGCGTCGCCGGCAATGGCGAAGGGCTGACTTCCGTTTTCGTCGCGGCCGAACCTGATGCGGGCAATGGGGCCGGTTCGAAAACCGTCGCTGTTAACGATATTATATCCAACGCCGTTTTCAATGGATGCAAAAAACCGGTCGCCATATTTCACCTGGATGCTCGGCAAAAGCGACAGTCGGTAAGCATCGTCGCCAACATAGCTGGGCGCAAATCGCGAACCGGCGCCAACGCCCAGCCGCCAGCCCTTTGGTTCGGCATTCCCGCTGGGACCAGAAGGTTGCGCCATGGCGGGTCCAGCACCGAATAAAAGGCTAAAAAGCGCCGCAACAAAAAAAACCCGCATAGAAATTTCATTCCACTAATAATGACAATTCTTGTACGGCTGTCAGGGCGGATTGGATCTCTTTAAACGCTACGCCGTTTCAACGAGTAAAGAGTGACTAGGACGAGCGCTCCAATAGCCGTCGCCGCAGCGTAAATTATGGTCTGATTTCCGCCATCGAGGTTCTTGGATATCACCGCCGCCAGCGCCCAGAAGATTGCGAAGGCGTATGTAGGCGATGGCCGATTCAATATTATGAGACCGGCAAAAACCGTCGCAGCGCCGAGGATCGACACCATCACGACATTGGTCATCTCAACGCCCTGCCCTAAGAGAACCGATGATCCACCGACAAAACTCGCGGCGGTCAGCCAGCCAGCTACGAGCCCCAAAGGCGCTGCAATTAGAAATCTTTCCGATGCGGTTTTCGCCGGAAAGCGGCTCGATGCAAGCGCTGCGAAAAGCGCACAAAACAAACCCAACAATATGATGATTTCACTGAGTATCGTCAGCCCAAAAAACGGTGTATAAAGCCCCCAGACGCCGTTCATTGAAAATGCGCCAATCGCCGGCCATGTTATCTTGTCGGCGAGCGCCGCACGGTCTACGCTGCGGCCCGCTGCGTAAAGTGCGAATATGAGCGACCAAATAAAAATAATCCCCCAGATTGAAAAGGCCCAACCCGCCGGCACGATATCGGTATCGAGGGCGAGCGACCGTGCGCCGATGGGTTCGCCCCAGCCATAAACCTGCGGCAGCGAAGACCCTGCAATTTGAAACAGGGCCGCCATGGGAAGTAAAAACTGTCTCGCCGGATTTGCCATTTGAGCACCGCTTATCTGAATAGCGACAGACTACGGTCGCAGTAAAGCGACATCAATAGAGCGCGTGCCAATTTTTGTTTCGCTATGAATTCGCAAATACTGATCCAGTCGACCGGCTGAGCCGTAAGACAAGTCAACAAAGAAAAAGTTCGTAGTCGTCAGCGATTGTGAACATTGTGGAAATGAAGGAAAGGAGAAACGACATGATGCGCTTTGCAAGCGTCGGCATATTTGGTCTAGTTGCGTCCGGCTATGTTGCCGCGATAACCGCACTAGTTTGGGATCCGTTTTGCATCACTTCCGGTAAACAATGTCCAACAGCGACGTCTCTGAATCGCGACGACAGAGCCAGTATTTTTTGCAAAACTGCATCCGAGTTGATGGTGCGTGCATTGGTCCAAAGACGCGGCGCTGTTCACGAGATATGTCCGCAGTTCGTACACAGCGCCGCGAACAGCATGATTGGGCCAGAAACGCTCTTATTGGCTTCGATTTTCAACGACTGGAATTGCGCGGATAGCTGACCAGGATACGAAAATCAAAAAGTGCAGATCGAACGCTCATGCGCTTTTCACAATCGAACGGCAAATTGTGAGGCTTTTCTGTTTTCCGGGCGTTGCTACTGTCCTACTTCCCGCAATACCTCTCGCAGCGCCGCTTCCAACTTTTGACCGTCATAGGGTTTGTCAATCACCGGTACGCCGTCGCTCTTACTTTCTGCATTTCCATAGCCAGTGGCGCGCACGAAAGGGATATTCAGAAGCCGTAACGCTTCTTCAACTACGTCGCTCCGCTCGCCATGAATATTCGAATCAAGAATCGCAGCGTCGAGCGATTCAGCCTTGATCAACTCCAGCGCGGCTTGCAGACGGTAAGCAGGAAAAACCTCGATCCCCAAAGCGGACAATGCCGCCTCGGCTTCAAATGCAATCACGACTTCGTCTTCCATTAAAAGAACACGTTTTCCGGCTAGATCAGTCATTGTGGCCGCCCATGCGCTGGCAAAGTTCCATTGATTGTGCACTCCAGGCCTTCGGGTCTGAAGCTCATTACCACGTCGCAACCAAACTCTTGACCAAGCGAAAGCTCAATCATGCGCATACCGAAGCCCTTTCGCGAAGGCGGGCCGCTAATGCGCGGTCCACCACTTTCGCGCCAAACGATCTCAATCGCATTTGTGCTGTCCCGCATTAATGACCATTGCATATCAACCTGTCCCCCATCAGTTGACAGGGCGCCGTATTTGACGGCGTTGGTGCTGAGCTCGTGAAGCGCCATTGCGAGCGTCACCGCTGTTTTCGGACTTAACTGTATTGGGGGACCGCTCATGCGCACTCTGTCGGCAAGTGAGCATGTGGCGCCGATTGTCTTTTCCGCCACTGCGGCTAGCGAAGTTTGTTCCCACGCGCCCTGCGTAAGAAGATTATGGGCTGCAGCCAATGCAGAAAGCCGGTCCCGAAAAGTCTGTAGCTGGCTTTCGCGCGGTCCATCTCCGCTGAACGTTTGGTGTGACAGGCTCTGAACAATAGCGAGCGTGTTTTTCACGCGGTGATTCAGTTCATTTACCAAAAGCTTGAGCTGGTCATCCTTCTTCTGCCGCTCGGTCACATCTGTGATCGATGCATAGAATACGCTCTCCGACCCGCCAATGTACTGTAATTGCACCGCTACATTGTAGAGCGTGCCGTCTTTCCGCATGTGGACAGTTTCGAACGAATAATGGGGAGGATTCGCGTTTCTGAGCGGTTCAACCATCTCAATAAATTGCTCTCGGCTAAATTCGGGTTTGAGATCCCATGGTGTGAGCTGACGCAGCTCTTCCATGGTATAGCCGAGATTTGTCCTCGCGCCGCGATTAACAAGAAGAAAGTTAAATGTGTCGGGATCAAAAACATAAACTTCACTTACGGAATCTTCAACGATCTTGCCAAGTCGTTCGTTAACAGAAGCAGCTGCCGAGCGCTCAAGTTCGGCGCCTGCGCGTGCTGCGAAAATCTCGACTATCTCAATAATTGCCTCAACCCGTTTCATCGGGCTATCATCAAGTACCGCTAGCAAACCAAGAACTTCACCAGATGTTGAGCGTAGCGGTGCGCCAACATAACTCTCCGCGCCCATATCCACGAGTAAATTATCGCGCGGAAACAACTCAGTGATACCTTCACGGTATCCACATGTGCTGTCATTTATAACATTTGCGCACGGAGTAAACTCTAAGTCATATTCAAAGTTTTCGCCGGGGCCATTATCCCACACCGCTATCGTGCGGACTTTATTTTCATGCAACGGATGAAGCGTGCAAAGCAAAACCCATCGTACCGATACCGCGCTCGCAAGCGCCTCCGTCATTGCCGAAAAAAAAGCTTCCCCGACAGTTTTGGAGCAAAAAACGAGCGCGTTTTGCAGCTTTTCGAGGTCGCGATGGTTGATCGACGGTGTTGGCGATAATGGCATTTCAACAATCCACTTGACTATGTGACCTTATTGCCGATAGCCGATTTTATCCAGAGCTTTTTGCCTGACTTCGGAGGTCGTCGAGCAATCGATTTGGCCGTCCCAATCCGGTCGCTCGGGAAAACCGAAAACCAATTCCAGTCACGACCGTTAAAATGAGAATCGCGATAAAAGTAGCCATAAGAAAACTGCACGTTCACAATTTTCCGCTTGTGCGTGCTTTACCGCCTCAAAACTCAATACCTTCGGCGGCTTAAGCGGCGCTTTCTGGCCAAACAAGCTATCCCTTATTCCAAGGAATTTCTTTTCGAAATTGAATTAGTTCCTGACATAATTGGCTCCCATCTGCTGGAAGCCGAAAAATAACAGATCAACTATCGCTCAATTTGACCAGCGCTGAAAATATTGAGCCCCTATCGTCAAAACACTATTGCGCAAACATCGTAAAGGCCGCGCCAGTTCCGCCATGAGGACGATTGCGATTTCTCAATATGAGATAAAGACATTCCGCAAACAGGAGCATCTTTAAGGCGCGAAAGCGATTATTCTCACTGTGCTCGGAAGTATAGTTGTGTAGATCCAGTGGCAAAAACTAGCGCTAAAAAACTTCTGCGTAACAACCATTTTCATTTGGCTAAAACCCTAGAGCAGACATTAAAATACTGCACTGCACCTTATGCCATTACACGAATATTGACGTCGGAAGATAATAGGCAGGCTGCCGCATTGCGAGCCCATTGCCTCGATCAGTAATGTGACGATTTAGGTATCGTACCTATCTCGATAAATCCCACACAACGGTTCAGACTAATTGTCATCTTTTTTTCGACCAAAAATTCCTTCAATCGCGTCTTTGGCAGACGATGAATCGACGTCTTCTTTATCACCGCCAAGCATATCATC